>NZ_JBITPK010000001.1:0-2992 GCF_050467785.1 Paenibacillus sp. NRS-1760
AAGCCTTTTATGCTGCTGTCTACTGGATGTATGGGTCACAGTAAACGTGTTTAGGATAAGCCCTCGACCGATTAGTATTCGTCAGCTACACACATTGCTGTGCTTCCACCCCGAACCTATCAACCTCGTCGTCTTCAAGGGGTCTTACATACTGGGAAATCTCATCTTGAGGGGGGCTTCACGCTTAGATGCTTTCAGCGCTTATCCCGTCCGTACTTGGCTACCCAGCGGTGCTCCTGGCGGAACAACTGGTACACCAGCGGTACGTCCATCCCGGTCCTCTCGTACTAAGGACAGCTCCTCTCAAATTTCCTGCGCCCGCGACAGATAGGGACCGAACTGTCTCACGACGTTCTGAACCCAGCTCGCGTACCGCTTTAATGGGCGAACAGCCCAACCCTTGGGACCTACTTCAGCCCCAGGATGCGATGAGCCGACATCGAGGTGCCAAACCTCCCCGTCGATGTGGACTCTTGGGGGAGATAAGCCTGTTATCCCCAGGGTAGCTTTTATCCGTTGAGCGATGGCCCTTCCATTCGGTACCACCGGATCACTAAGCCCTACTTTCGTACCTGCTCGACTTGTAGGTCTCGCAGTCAAGCTCCCTTATGCCTTTGCACTCTTCGAATGATTTCCAACCATTCTGAGGGAACCTTTGGGCGCCTCCGTTACATTTTAGGAGGCGACCGCCCCAGTCAAACTGTCCACCTGACACGGTCCCCGAACCGGTTTCACGGTTCTAGGTTAGAACTCCGATACGATCAGGGTGGTATCCCAACGTTGCCTCCACACAAGCTGGCGCTCATGCTTCAAAGGCTCCCACCTATCCTGTACAGATCGTACCAAAGTTCAATATCAAGTTACAGTAAAGCTCCATGGGGTCTTTCCGTCTTGTCGCGGGTAACCTGCATCTTCACAGGTATTAAAATTTCACCGGATCTCTCGTTGAGACAGCGCCCAAGTCGTTACGCCATTCGTGCGGGTCAGAATTTACCTGACAAGGAATTTCGCTACCTTAGGACCGTTATAGTTACGGCCGCCGTTTACTGGGGCTTCGGTTCACAGCTTCGGGTTACCCCTAACCGCTCCCCTTAACCTTCCAGCACCGGGCAGGCGTCAGCCCGTATACTTCGCCTTACGGCTTCGCACAGACCTGTGTTTTTGCTAAACAGTCGCTTGGGCCTTTTCACTGCGGCCCCCTCGGGCTATTCACCCTACCGAGGCACCCCTTCTCCCGAAGTTACGGGGTCATTTTGCCGAGTTCCTTAACGAGAGTTCTTCCGCGCGCCTTAGCATGCTCTGCTCGCCTACCTGTGTCGGTTTGCGGTACGGGCACCTAGATCTCACTAGAGGCTTTTCTTGACAGCCGGAGTACATGACCTTCGCTACTGCAATTTTCGCTCCCCATCACAGCCCAGCCTTAATGATCGACGGATTTGCCTATCGATCAGCCTCACTGCTTGGACGGACTATTCCATCAGTCCGCGTCACTGCCCTTCTGTGTCACCCCATTGCTCAAACGATCTTCGGTGGTACAGGAATTTCAACCTGTTGTCCATCCACTACGCCTTTCGGCCTCGCGTTAGGTCCCGACTTACCCTGAGAGGACGAGCCTTCCTCAGGAACCCTTAGGCTTTCGGCGGACAAGATTCTCACTTGTCTTTTCGTTACTCATACCGGCATTCTCACTTGAATACAGTCCACCAGTCCTCACGGTCCAACTTCAATCCGTATTCAACGCTCCCCTACCCAAGTACCTAATGGTACATGTCATAGCTTCGGTGGTGTGTTTAGCCCCGTTACATTTTCGGCGCAGAGTCACTCGACCAGTGAGCTATTACGCACTCTTTAAATGATGGCTGCTTCTAAGCCAACATCCTGGTTGTCTTTGCAACTCCACATCCTTTCCCACTTAACACACACTTGGGGACCTTAGCTGATGATCTGGGCTGTTTCCCTCTTGACAATGGATCTTAGCACTCACTGTCTGACTCCCGAGTAGCACGTCTATGGCATTCGGAGTTTGACTGGACTTGGTAACCCTTGGCGGGCCCCGCACCCAATCAGTGCTCTACCTCCACGACGCTCATTCCTCGAGGCTAGCCCTAAAGCTATTTCGGGGAGAACCAGCTATCTCCGAGTTCGATTGGAATTTCTCCGCTACCCCCACCTCATCCCCGCATTTTTCAACATGCGTGGGTTCGGGCCTCCAGTGCGTGTTACCGCACCTTCACCCTGGACAGGGGTAGATCACACGGTTTCGGGTCTACGACCACGTACTTATTCGCCCTATTCAGACTCGCTTTCGCTACGGCTCCGTCTTCCCGACTTAACCTTGCACGTGATCGTAACTCGCCGGTTCATTCTACAAAAGGCACGCCATCACCCATTTAACGGGCTCTGACTTTTTGTAAGCGCACGGTTTCAGGTTCTTTTTCACTCCGCTTCCGCGGTGCTTTTCACCTTTCCCTCACGGTACTGCTTCACTATCGGTCACCAGGGAGTATTTAGCCTTGGCAGATGGTCCTGCCGGATTCCGACGGGGTTTCTCGTGTCCCGCCGTACTCAGGATCCGTCTCGGAGAGTGCTTGCTTTCGGTTACAGGGCTTTTACCTGCTCTGGCGGGCCTTTCCAGACCTCTTCGCCTACCAAACACTTTTGTAACTCCATGTGAGACGTCCTACAACCCCAAGGAGCAAGCTCCTTGGTTTGGGCTAATCCGCGTTCGCTCGCCGCTACTGACGGAATCACTATTGTTTTCTCTTCCTCAGGGTACTTAGATGTTTCAGTTCCCCTGGTATGCCTCTACCCAACCTATGTATTCAGTTGAGAGTAACTGTCCATTACGACAGCTGGGTTTCCCCATTCGGAAATCCTCGGATCAATGCCTGCTTACGGCTCCCCGGGGCGGTATCGTTGTTCGCCACGTCCTTCTTCGGCTCCTGGTGCCTAGGCATCCTCCGTGCGCTCTTACTAGCTTAACCAAATGCTC
>NZ_JBITPK010000002.1:0-64657 GCF_050467785.1 Paenibacillus sp. NRS-1760
TTCTTTCGTGTCAACCGCGTATTTCGTATCGGCGACTTTTATAATATATCACATTCGCCCAAGTTAATGCAAGCTTTTTTTTAAATTCTTTTTTCGAAGCTTGTTTACTTACTCTTGGGGCGAGAACTAATGTAGCACATAATTGAATACAGAGTCAACCTTTTCCTTAAACCTTTTTTCAAATTTGCTAAACCACCACCCACTGGAGCCCAACGATTAAGGCTACTCCAGGTACACCTAATGTAAGTACAGTTCCTATCGTTATGGGATTCAGCGGGATATACATCCCTGGAACAAGACCTGAATAGTTTAACAAGTACAGCAAACCAGCCGCCAGAACAAGATGAAGCGAGAAACTGCGCAGCCATCCCCACGATAACCTGTTCTTAAGCAGTACGACTGCTAACAGGAGAGAAGATCCAATAAAAATCGATAACCATATTGTCTTCACACTCTCACCCCTCTCCATGCTGGCCAGTTCTTGCTAGTACGCTTTGCCAATCGAAGCAGCATCTCATATCGCTTTTCTGCTGTGATCATACAATATATCGCGTAATCCACTTGATCCTTGCCGACTGCGTAATTAAAGAAACGATTCGCATTTTCCCACTCACGGTGTGCCTCAACAATTTCGGCTCGGATGTCATCCATTTGGTTCATCCCTTTTTTCAATTCGAGCTGGCCTGTATTGCTCATATCTATCCCTCCCGCTTGTCCTCACTACATCATGTTCATTACTATATGTATAAGCTTGGACATTAGAATAGAACGAGATATTAAACGGAGCACCTTTTCAAGACGACAAAAACGGCAGATCGAGTAATTTCTCGACCTGCCGTTTTCTATATTTATTATGACTAGTTTATTTCTCTTCGACCTTCTAATGCTTTGGATAAAGTAACCTCATCCGCATATTCAAGATCACCGCCAACAGGCAAGCCATGCGCGATACGCGTAACTCGAATACCAAATGGCTTGATCAGCCGGGATAGATACATTGCTGTGGCTTCGCCTTCAATATTCGGGTTAGTGGCCAGTATAAGCTCCTGAACGCGTTCGTCGCTCAGCCTTCTTAACAGCTCAGCGATACGAATTTCGTCTGGACCGATGCCCTCCATAGGCGAGATTGCGCCTTGAAGCACATGATAATGTCCTTGGAAGTCCTTCATACGCTCAATCGCAACAAGATCCTTAGATTCTTGAACAACACATATGATGGAGTTGTCACGTGATTTATCCTGACAGATTCTACATGGATCTGTATCGGTTATATTGCAGCAAACCGAGCAATAGAACAAATTGCGCTTAACGCTTACTAGCGCCTTCGCAAAATCAATGACGTCGTCTTCCTTCATTCGAAGAACATGAAACGCCAGACGGGCGGCCGTTTTGGGTCCAATACCCGGTAATCGCGTAAAAGCATCAATTAACTTCGCTATCGGTTCTGGGTAATACAAAACTGAGTACAGCTCCTTTCAAGCAAAAAACGCCTTCAGTGTCCCCTGGACACTGAAGCAGCTTTGGCGGAAAAATAAAAGATAAGTATACACGTAATATACTTTCTTTTATTTCAAACAGAAGCAATACTGCTTCTTAGAACAATCCTGGAATTTTCATTCCGCCTGTGAATTTACCCATATCCTTATTCGCTAGATCATCCACTTTAGTTAGCGCATCGTTAACAGCTGTAAGGACAAGGTCTTGCAGCATTTCGACATCTTCCGGATCTACAGCCTCAGGTTTAATCGTAATGCTAAGAAGCTTCTTATGGCCGTTCGCAGATACAGTTACTACTCCGCCGCCCGCTGTTCCTTCAACTGTCTTTGTTTCCAACTCTTCTTGAGCCTTCATCATTTGATCTTGCATCTTTTTCACTTGCTTCATCATTTGGTTCATATTGTTCATTACCATTCACCTCATCATTAGAATTTAATCTTTATCCTTCACTACTACTAAATCTTCACCAAAAAGTTTGACGGCCTCTTCCACCCATACCGGCCGACTTGCAGCTTGTGGTGATGCAGAAGATTCGGGCTCAAGCTGAAGCGTCTCGCTCTTCTGCGTACTAGCGCCTTGTGCCGCTGCCGCCTGCCAGTCCTTCATCATAACCGTAACAATACGGAATGAACCGCCGAGCACATCATGCATGACTTTCTCAATAATCTCGCGATTGGCGGGCTTCTCGGTCGTTTCTCGGTGCATCGTATTCTTGAATGCGACGAGTATGGCATCGTCAGCGGAAGCAACCGGCTCACCGTCTTTCAGCCAAGCATGGACCGTAATCTTAGCGTCCTTCACACCTTGCAGCACATCGTTCCACTTCATTCTGAACTGATTGAATTCTGGACTGCCTGCTGTTGCCAGATAAGGATCAAGCTTGACTGCGGACCGTACTATGCCGCCTGAGCCGCCGAATGAACTGCGAACCGCATTAGTACGCGCTGCTTGCTTGCTGGCCGAGCTGTCAGCCGAAGAAGCGTTATTCCCGCTGCCCACTCCGTTTTGGATCGCTTGCTCTAGTTTACGCTCCAATGCCTCAATCTGCTGACGCAAACGTCCTACTTCAGCTGATTGTCCGCCGCTTGATGCTGAAGCAGCTGCACTTGCAGAAGCCGCTCCGCCTGACGATTGCTCGTCATTTAACGTGCAAAGCTTCATAAGCGCTACTTCAAACAAGGTTTGAGGCTGCGAGGCATGTTTAAGCTCCACTTGATAACGGTTCAACGTATCAATCATAGCGAACAATCGCTCTGGAGTGAAGGCCTCGGCCATCATTTTGAAGCGTTCAGGATCAACGATCCTCTCTGTTACTGCGCCTCCCTGCGGAGCAAGCTTCATAACAAGCAAATCACGGAAATAATAAATTAAGTTTTCCATGCATTTGTCCGCACTTTTGCCGGCTTGCATCAAGCTTTCCACGAGCGGCATAACTGCTGCTACATGACGATCCTTTACAGCCTCCGCCAGCTGGTAGAAATGATCAGCGGCCATGCCGCCTGTCACATCTACTGCCGCGTCGAGAGTAATGCGATCACCTGCAAAAGCTGAAACCTGCTCCAGCAAGCTAATCGCATCGCGCATTCCGCCTTCTGACAATCTTGCAATATAAGCAAGCGCATCTTCGTCGGCCTGTATGCTCTCTTCACGGCAAATCTTAAGCAAGTGCTGCGTCTGCTCTTCAAGCGATACCTGCCTGAAATCAAACCGCTGACAGCGGGAGATAATCGTAGCAGGCAGCTTATGCGGTTCGGTCGTCGCCAAGATAAAGATAACATGCCCCGGCGGCTCCTCCAATGTTTTGAGCAAGGCATTGAATGCCTCGGCCGTAAGCATATGTACTTCATCTATAATATAAACTTTGAACCGCACTTCTGAAGGTGCATATCGCACTTTATCACGAATATCACGAATTTCATCAATACCGCGATTAGATGCAGCATCAATCTCAATTACATCCATAATATGTCCCGCGGTAATCCCTATGCAAGCATCACATTCATTACATGGCTCTTCAGCCGGACCACGTTCACAGTTAACCGCTTTGGCTAATATTTTCGCAGCGCTTGTCTTTCCGGTTCCTCGCGGCCCATTAAAAAGATAAGCATGAGATACACGCTGCTCACGTATAGAATTTTGCAGCGTTTGAATAATATGCTGTTGTCCAACCATGTCCTGAAACGTCTGCGGACGCCAGGCACGGTATAAAGCGATATGTGACACGCAGACCTTTCCTTTCAAGTTGCCTTTTCATTTACAATAAGCAAAAGCACGTTCGGTCTTATAGACGCTGAAATTGCTTTGCATTGCGAAATATAAGTGTAGCAATAGAAAATAATTTACTTTCTTATATTTTAAACAATTGCTACTCCCCTATTATACAACAACTGTGTAGCAAGCAAAACTTTCTTTTGCTAAGACTTTACCCTATTAAAACAACATTTAAAAACAAAAACACCTGCATTCGCTAATTCCGACAAAAACATCGAACAGCGATCACAGGTGCTACTTTTGCTATTAGCAAATCATATTAGAAAATTTTAGTACCGTGCACCTACTCCTGATAAATACGACCCAGGCGACATCCTTGCACTACAGCTCGAGTCAGGCACTCCCCCGGCACATGAACTAATTTACTTATGGCTGCTTCCTTCCGGACCTGACCAAGTTCATAAACGTCCATTGCGGAGGACCCAACTGTCAACACTGCTCGCAAGTGCCAAGACCCTACATCAGTATAACCTCAAGTAGGAATTCAACCTCGCTACAGCGGATTGCGAGTTACAGGGCACCGCTACCTCCCCATCTAGCACGGCAAAAATAAGTATAGCCGATTCCGTCCTAAAGCGCAACTCGCGGTTGAAATTGGACGAATGACAGGGCTACCTTTTGGCTTCTACATGAACCTTATACCGAGGCATATTGTATTGAACGACCGACTGGGCCTTTGCTCGCAGCTCTTCGACTTGAACGTCGGACAGTGCTTTATTTGCTTTTACATTCACATGAAGATCGGTACCGTTAAAATAAATTTGCGTATGCTCGATGCCGGAAATCGGCTTCAACACCTGCTCAATGAATTTTCCATCTGCATTATAATTAAGATACTGATAACGATTCGGTAAATTGGGATTGCTGTTGGAATAGCCCATGTATCCATCATGTCCGTAGGTTTTCAGCCTGTTTTCTTGCTTACTTCTTCCATTCCCACATCCTGAGAGCGTCATGGCCAACAGAAATAAGCAAGCCAGCAAGGCTGCCATTTGAAATAAACCAAATCGTTTACTCAAACCGAATGTTTGTTTATTCAATCAAAAAACCTCCCTTCTATCCAATAGGATGGCTGAGGGAGGCTCTTGTATTCTGCCAAATAAAGGCGGAACGATTTGTAGGATTAAATACCGTATTTCTTCTTGAAACGATCGACGCGGCCGCCAGCATCCAGGAACTTTTGCTTACCCGTGTAGAATGGGTGGCATTGGGAACAAACCTCTACGCGAAGACTCGGTTTAACCGAACCAGTCTCGAAGGAATTTCCACAAGCGCAAGTTGCTGTAATGATGTGGTATGTCGGATGAATAGCTTGTTTCATCTCGTTCACCTCTTTCTGCCCTGAATCGCATGCGGACTCAGAGTTAAATCGCACATCTCGGATTATAGCATGAACTTATTTGCTGTTGCAATGAATAATCAGTGATATGGTTAATATTAGCCGAATTTACTACCTAATAGGTACTTATCGACGTAATGCCGCTGGTGGAACATGTGTATAAGAGCCAATAACTACACCCGGCAGCTCTTCACGGAAAATTTCAAGCATTTGCTTCATCCCGTATATTTCACCTTGTGCCTTAGGAATAATCGCTAAGTAGCTTTCAGGATCGATATTCAGGTTGCGCATTTGAATGAGTTTTAGTCCAGTACGCTTAACGAATCCAATCATCGCTTCTATTTCTTCCTCACGGTCAGTGACCCCTGGGAAAATCAAATAGTTGATCGACGTATATACACCATTGTCAGAAGCATATTTCAAAGACTTCTCAACATTTTTTAAGTTGTAGCCGCGAGGCTTATAGTAAGCATTATAATGATCATCAAGTGCACTAATCGTACTTACGCGCATTAGATTAAGGCCTGCATCAACAATCGCGCGCATGAAATCAGTCAATCCCGCGTTCGTATTAATGTTAATGTATCCAAGCGAAGTTTGACTGCGAACACGCTTCATAGCCTCAACGATGATTTTAGCTTGTGTTGAAGGTTCCCCTTCACAGCCTTGACCAAAGCTAATGATGGATTCCGGCTCGCGCAAATGCTCAAGCATAATTTCAACGATCTCATCAACAGTCGGCTTAAAATTCATCCGAGTCTGCGGAGCAACAAAGCCGCTATCATCAGGTTGTTCAGAGATACATCCGAAGCAGCCTGCATTGCAAGAATACGATACCGGAACAGCACCCTCCCATCTTCCTAGAAATGTGTTGGAAGAGGTTAAGCACTCATAACCTAGAGCACAGTTCGACAGATGCTTATAAAGACGATTATCCGGATATTTAGCAAGAATACGCTCTACTTGAATACCTAGTTCGCCACGGTCGCAATTAAGTGGATCCCATCTTTCAGGATCGTCACTTTGCTCAGCCGTTACATAAAAGTTACCGTCTTTCCATACGACAGCTGTATAACCGAACAATGGCAGCTTCTCGTTCTTGTCCGCTTTCACATAGCCCGGCAAGCATAGACGAGTAAAGCCTTGCGGAAGTAATGCGCCGACTGCTTGAGCTCCGCCTTGCAATGCCTGCATCTCGCCCGTGCTCGGATTAAGACCAATGGGTCTAGTGAAAGGCAGGCTAACAAGAGTTGCTCCATTAGGAAGTGGAATTAATTCCTCCTCCATGATTTCGACAATCATATCGCCGCTTCTTCCCAAAGCTATAAAGTCGGGATGGTCAAATACATTTCCGTTTTTATCCGCATATACGAGATTCATGTTGTTCTCCCTCCTGCGGTCTTACGATCCGTGCGTAGTTCTAGGCGTTGGACGCCTGCTGGTCGCTGTAGTACTGCTCTTTATACCGGACCGCTCCGGCTTCGCTTCAATTGTTGTATCAAGAGACATGAGGAACTGTTCGTTGTTCTCACTATCTTTAAGTTTCTTCAAGAAATTATCTACATAATCAGGCGTATCCGTCATACCTCTGCGGATGGCCCAAACCTTCTCCAGCTCTTCCTTCGTAAGCAACATTTCCTCACGTCTAGTTCCAGATCTGCGCAAATCAAGCGCAGGGAAAATACGACGCTCAGAAAGCTTACGGTCTAGATGGAGCTCCATATTGCCCGTACCTTTAAATTCTTCATAAATGATGTCATCCATACGCGAGCCTGTTTCGATCAGCGCAGTCGCAAGTATAGTCAAGCTTCCGCCCTCTTCCACGTTTCGAGCCGAACCAAAAAACCGTTTTGGACGGTGGAACGCCGCTGGATCAATACCGCCGCTAAGCGTACGACCAGATGGAGGAATAACCAAGTTATACGCCCTAGCAAGACGGGTGATACTATCCATCAAGATGACAACGTCCTTCTTATGCTCAACAAGACGAAGCGCTCGCTCAAGTACAAGCTCTGCTACTTTGATATGGTTCTCGGGCAGCTCATCAAATGTGGAGGCGATAACTTCACCCTTCACGGAGCGCTGCATATCAGTAACTTCCTCTGGACGCTCATCAATAAGCAGAACGAACAATTTGATATCGGGACGATTTTCGGAAATGCTGTGGGCGATTTCTTTAAGAAGCAAGGTTTTACCTGTCTTCGGAGGAGCAACAATTAGACCGCGTTGGCCAAGTCCTACAGGAGCAAGCAAATCCATCATTCGAGTGGAAAGCTTCGACTGTGTCGTCTCAAGCACTAGCTTCTTTTCTGGATAAAGAGGAGTAAGCGCAGGAAAGTGCAATCGTTCGGAAGCCGTTTCCGGATTCTCGCCGTTAACAGCATTTACTTGCAATAGACCAAAATAACGCTCATTCTCTTTCGGTGGACGGCATTTACCTGAAACAAGATCGCCGCTTCTCAAATCAAATCTGCGAATTTGTGATGCTGAAATATAAATATCTTCCTTGCTCGGCAAATAGTTAATAGGCCGTAAAAATCCGAAGCCTTCTGACAAAATATCGAGGACGCCTTCCATGAACATAAGGCCGCTCTTCTCTGCTTGCGCTCGAAGAATTGCAAAAATTAATTCCTTCTTCTTAAGTGTTCCGTAATAGGGAACCTGAAATTGCTTCGCCAATTTATAAAGGTCGGTCAATTTCATCTCTTCTAGATCTGCGATCTGAAGGTCTGTCATGTTCTCACCACTTTATTTAATTTTCATTATGATTTTGTATATCTAGTAAAATCATAGGATTGATTATCCATCATTGCCGAATTAGACGCCGTCTATTCCACAGCGTCTGCATCGTCCTATTCCTTATGAAGTGGCTTCCGTTTCACGCCATACTTCCGCACCCAGGCGGCATAAGTTTTCTACTAAATTATCATAACCTCGGTCAATATATTCGACGCCCGAAATTTCAGTAACGCCTTCTTCAACAGTCAAAGCAGCGACAACAAGTGCAGCCCCTGCGCGTAAATCAGCAGCCTTAACTTTTGCAGCACTCAGCTTGCCGCCTTCAATAACAGCTGAACGGCCCTCAACACGAATATCCGCTCCCATGCGAGTGAGCTCAGGAACATGCTTAAATCTAGTACCGTATACATAATCAGTTAAAATACTGACTCCATTCGCTTGTGTAAGCAAGGTTGTCATTGGAGATTGTAAGTCCGTAGGAAAACCAGGGTACACAAGTGCCTTTACATCAATGGACGAATAATTAGGTCCGCCAATAATTCGGATGGATTCATCCATCTCAATAACTTGAACACCCATCTCTTCAAGCTTAGCGCTCATCGCTTCCAAGTGCTTCGGAATAACATTATCAATAAGGACATCGCCGCGCGTTGCTGCAGCTGCAATCATATACGTACCGGCTTGAATTCGATCAGGAATAATGGAATGGCGGCAGCCATGCATCTGATCGACGCCTTCAATACGAATCGTCTCAGTCCCGGCACCTTTGATTTTTGCGCCCATGGCATTAAGGAGAGTAGCTACATCTATAATTTCAGGCTCTTTTGCCGCATTTTCAATAATCGTTATTCCTTTGGCCCGCGAGGCAGCTAGCATGATATTAATCGTTGCTCCAACACTTGAAACGTCAAGGTAAATCTTTGCGCCTCGTAATTGCTCAGCATGAATTCGAATAGATCCATGATCATTAGTTACCGTGGCACCAAGTGCTTCAAACCCTTTAATATGCTGATCAATTGGTCTAGGCTCAAAGTTGCAGCCCCCTGGCATTCCGATTGTCGCTTCACCAAACCTACCAAGCATTGCCCCCATCAAATAATAGGATGCGCGCAGCAATTTCACTTTGCCGTTTGGCATCGGTTTGGAGACAAGCGCGGAAGGATCAATGCGCATCATATCGCCGTCACGCTTTACGACAGCACCAAGCTCCTGCAAAATTTCACTATATACAGCTACATCACTTATAATAGGCAAATTATCCAACACAACTTCTGATTCTGCTAAAATAGCAGCAGGTACAAGAGCCACCGCGCTGTTCTTGGCTCCGCTGATTTGAACGGTACCGCGAAGCGGCCGTCCACCGCGTATCATCAATTTCTCCATCTAATTATAGTTCCTCCCGTAGATTGGAAGAGAATAAAGGAAAAACCGCCAAAGCAAGCGAGTGTTAAACCCACTTGCCGTTATGAGGCGGTTTATTCCTTTGCTCCTGTTATTACACATAGTTGTTACTTCCGAACAAACGGATTTTTGTTAGTAACAGCCAGCTTCTCAATTCGCACAGCTGTCAAGTATTGGCGTAGTTCCAACGAATCAGCGTTAGCTATTTGTTTTCTTGAAATTGTATTTGTAAAAGCAACATGTTTCTCTCAAAGGGATACTGAAACTGAAATCATGATCAAAATCAAATCGATTGGAAGACTAGATTTTTTTTGGCCCCGGCACACGCCATTGCAGCAGTGAATTGAATGCCCATATATTTCAAGGCGCTTTCGCTGACCTTGCAAATAAACGGTGATTTTTCTTCCTTAGCAGCTTCAACAATCGTTTGTGTAATTACCCTGATGTCTGTGTTGAACTGGACTACTGTTTCTCGCTTGCTATAAGCGCCTGGCAAAATTCATTCATAGGAACTAACAAGATCGCTGTCTTCCTCGTAAATGTTATCTTTCTTCCTCCAGCTCGGTCCGACTTGTCATTCTGAGACATTATAACATAATGAGCCTTGGAATAGTAAAGCTTGTTTTGCTATTGCCAATAAATAAAAAAACGGCATCGCCATCAAGTAAGAGACGATACCGTTTATTTGCTAAATCAGGAGCCTATTGCAAAACGACTTGTGGAGTTGCCGCCTCGCAGCTGCATATTAACCGCAATTCGCATCTCATCGATGTCGAAAGGTTTCGTAAAGTGCATTAATGCCCCGAGATCCGTCGCTTCTTTAATCATATCCAATTCACCATATGCGGTCATCATGATGACTTTAATGTTTCGGTCGATAGCTTTCACATGCTTTAAAATTTCCAAACCATCCATGCCGGGAATTTTCATATCCAACAGAACAAGATCAGGAGCATCGTTCTTGACGATTTCCAAAGCCAGCTTGCCATTAGACGCTTGGAACGTATTATAGCCCTCGCTGCTGAAAACTTCCATAAGCAATACGCGAATACCGTTCTGATCATCAACGATCAACACTTTCTTCTTATCCAACTCCAAATCCCCCCGCAAATGAGTTTACCCAGAAAATGGCCAACTCTTCCATAATCGTTAATATATTCGCTAAAGTGGGTATATAATCCTTCTCGTTAAGAGAAAAACTTATCTGTTGTTGTTAAAGAATCTGCCATTGATCAAAAATGCAATATATTACTCGGAATGGTTAAGCGCTGCTTGTACAAATCCGCGGAACAACGGCTGCGGACGGTTCGGTCTAGACTTGAATTCCGGGTGGAATTGAACAGCCAAGAACCAAGGATGATCAGCCATTTCCACAACCTCAACAAGACGGCCGTCTGGAGAAGTTCCAGAAATAGTAAGACCAGCAGATTCAATTGCTTCACGGTACTCATTGTTAAATTCATACCGGTGACGATGACGCTCATAAACGAGCTCATCGCCATATTCACGCTCAGCAAGCGTACCTGGCTTAAGTTTACAAGGGTACAGACCAAGACGCATCGTGCCACCCATATCTTCAACATCCTTCTGATCCGGCAGCAAGTCAATAACCGGATATGGAGTGGATGAATTAATTTCAGAGCTATTCGCACCAGCTAGTCCCGCCACATTTCGAGCATATTCAATGACAGCTACCTGCATGCCAAGGCAAATACCGAAGAACGGAATTTTGTTTTCACGTGCGTATTTAATCGCTGTAATCTTGCCTTCAATACCGCGATCGCCAAAGCCGCCTGGCACAAGAATACCATTAACGCCTTTAAGCTGCTGGTGGACGTTCTCTTCCGTAAGCTCATCTGCATGCAGCCAACGAATTTTCACTTCTGAGTCGGAAGCAATACCCGCATGCTCTAGCGACTCTACAATACTGAGGTACGCATCATGCAACGAGACATATTTACCAACAATTGCAATTTCCGTCTTCTTATGAAGCGACTTTACACGCTGAACAAGGCTTTCCCATTCGCGCATATCTGGCTGTTCTGTCTTAAGCTTCAGATGATTAACAACGATCTCGTCGAGGCCTTCCTCACGAAGCATCAATGGCACTTCATACAAAGTGGACGCATCGCGGCATTCCACGACTGCATTCGCATCGATATCGCAGAACAAGCCAATTTTACGTTTCAAATCTTCAGCAAGCGGATGCTCTGTACGGCATACGATTACGTTCGGTTGAATACCGATGCTGCGCAATTCCTTAACACTATGCTGCGTCGGTTTTGTTTTCACTTCACCTGCCGCTTTGATGTAAGGAATAAGCGTTACGTGGATATACATTACATTGTCGCGCCCGATATCACTTTTGATTTGACGAATAGCTTCAAGGAAAGGCAAGCTTTCGATATCACCAACCGTACCGCCGATTTCTGTAATAACAACATCAGAACCCGCTTCTTTGCCCGCACGGAATACACGGTCTTTAATTTCGTTCGTAATATGCGGGATTACCTGAACAGTTCCACCCAAGTAGTCGCCGCGGCGCTCTTTGGTAATTACGTTGGAATAGATTTTGCCGGACGTCACATTGTTGTTCTTCGACAGATTAATGTCGATAAACCGTTCATAGTGACCAAGATCCAAATCTGTTTCTGCACCATCATCGGTAACGAATACTTCTCCGTGCTGATATGGACTCATCGTTCCTGGGTCGACGTTGATGTATGGATCAAACTTCTGAATCGTTACTTTGAGGCCCCTGTTCTTCAGCAATCGGCCAAGCGAGGCTGCTGTTATCCCTTTGCCCAAGGACGACACTACGCCGCCGGTTACAAAAATATATTTGGTCACTGTGATGATACCCTCCAAGCCCTATGGTTAATGTTTAGGTTTGCCCATTTACTCGATAAACATGGATGCGGATACACTCCGCCTATCCATCCAATTTGTGGGAATGCATCCTACAGACCCATCCCTCACAAACAAAAAAAGTGACACCCGTAGCAACGGGGCACTTTTCCTTTTTTGGCATATATAAAAATACAAGCAAGCATCAGCAATGCGTTATGCTCCACTTCTATTTCACCGCGAAACTTGACCTTCTCGTCAAAAGACGAAAACGAGTCGTTTGCGCTTGTATGCGTTATTTGTTAACCGAATCTTAAGCCCATGAGATAGTTTACTCTGCGCTCCTAGCAACTGTCAAGCGAAACTGACTGGATATTCCTCACGCCAGTTCAAACGACTAAGCCATCTGTATAGAGCAGAGCTCGTACCGCAGAAAAGTATAAGAAGGAGGATAAGCTGGGTGCTTAAACCTCCTTATACTTTCAGCAAACATTTACTTGTCAGACTCGTCGTCGTCTTCAAATTCCTCATCATCCGACTCATCATCATCCGCATCGAGTTCACCGTCGACTTCTTCCTCGTCCAGCTCCTCGTCGTCGATTCCAACTTCCTCATCGACTTCAGCTTCCTCTTCTGCCTCTTCGAAGTCCTCGCGGTCCTCGTCGAATACATCATAGTCTTCTTCAGCCTCTGCGTAAGTATCCTCTTCTTCGTCCGCAAATACATCATCATCTTCGAGATCATCATCATCGTTAATGATACGCGTACGCTTCGCATTACCTACAGGATCTTCAGAACGCTCAACTGGATACCAGCGTTTCAGTCCCCACATGTTGCTGCCAACGCAAGCGAAACGTCCATCAATGTTGATTTCTGTATACACTTGGGCGATGAACTGGTTGATTCCGTCTGCGGAAAGACCGCGTATTTTAGCGATCTCCATCATTAGATCGCGATAGTAGTAAGGCGTATTAGCCGCTTTCAGCACTTCAAAGGCCAAATCGACCATAGGCATTTCCTTCATACGTTCAGGATCCAGCTTTAACGTGAAATTGCTGCTGCTCATATGGACACATCCTCTCTTGCCATTCAATTTATGTACTCGTTCTTACCTATAAAATGCAAGGATCGTGTACGTTATTCTCTTATACACCGCTCACATTTAATCGCAAAACGATCGGTAACTGCCAGAGGCTCGCACCCGTCGTTTACGCTAGTCACAGTATAGTAAAACCTATTTCCTGCAAAAAAGCAAGCGGACCACGCTGCTGCGGTATAGCTTGGACTTCTATGCAAAAAGCGAAAGGATAGTCCTTCCGCTTTGACTGTATCCATCCGGCCATGACACGAGGCAACGCACCTTGGTCGTAAGAGTCCCTGAGAACTCTTTGTTCATCGTATGTCCCCAGTCGATTTTTGACACGGTTTTCAGCCTAATTATGTGAAAAAAGGCAAGTTGCTCATGCGTTATAGAGCGCTCGTTCATACAATAGTTCAGCATGGTCCGTCGGGAGGGGAAGCCAAGTTTGGACACCGTCGCTTTTATCCGTATGTTGCAGGATACGATGGCTCGCACGGACACAACGACTGTTAAGCGTATCATTCGCTTTCAGCGTGCGAGCGACTACCGATACTTCCTACAGCAATTGCCTAAAGTCACTTCATCATCTTTACCGCAAAAAAGCATTAGACAAATGCCCAGCATTCTTGGAATAGCCTGCACATTGCCGGCCGAGGAATCATTAGAGCGATTCGCCGGGCGTGTTTGGATTGAGAAAGATTGTAAAATCAGCGTGCATTCTTCTCCACAAAAGTCGATTATTGTAGATAAGGGCATCCCCTGGGGTGTAAACCAGATTAAAGCCCCGCTGGCTTGGAGCACGACAACCGGTCACCGGGTCAAAGTCGGCGTCATCGATACAGGAGCTGATTTCAGCCATCCAGATCTTCGCCAATCACTCTCTAGGGGCATCAACCTTCTCAATCGCAGCATGCTCCCTCATGATGATAACGGTCATGGTACACATATTGCAGGTACCATCGCCGCAGCAAATCAATTACAGGGCATGATTGGCGTAGCCCCGCGGGCGTTAATCTCGCCTGTCAAAGCTTTTGACCATAATGGGAGCGCCTTCGTATCCGACATTATTCTCGGTATTGAATGGTGTATCCGCAATCGCATGAACGTCATCAACATGAGCTTCGGTATGAAGACAAAAAGCAAAGCGCTGCTTGGAGCTGTCATTAACGCTCACAATGCAGGTGTCATTATCGTTGCTTCCTCCGGCAATGACGGGAAGCGCCGTTCCGTTGATTATCCGGCACGCTACCCTCAAACGATTGCTGTTGGCGCTACGAATAAACTCCGCCGCGTTGCACCTTTCAGCAATCGAGGCTCCTATATTGACGTTTACGCACCTGGCGACAAAATCGTATCCGCATGGCTGCGCGGCAAATACAATGAAATGAGTGGAACCTCCATGGCCACCTCGCATGTCAGCGGAGCAATCGCGCTTCTGCTCGCACATAAGCCGGGACTTACGCCTACCGAGATCAAGACAATTATTAAACGATCCGTTCAGCCCCTTAGAGGCAGTAAAGCCCGCCGAACGATCGGCGAGCTTGACGTGATGCGTATGATGCAAACCGTGGATAAGGTATGAGTCCACGGTTTGTTTTTATGAAACAAAGCTTACATGCGTTCTGGAGCAGAAACGCCGACCAAACGAAGCACGTTCGCAATAGCGATACGTACGGCTCCAAGCAAGGCTAAGCGCGCTTGCGATTGCTCAGCATCTTCTGTGATGACGCGCTCCGCTCTATAATAGCTGTGGAACTGGGAAGCCAGCTCGTATACATAACGAATAAGACGATGAGGCGCATATTGTGCTGCAGCCTCAGAGATCTCCTGCGGCAGCTCACCAACTTTACGAAGAAGATCGAACTCGCCCTCGGCAGTCAGCTTGCTGAAATCGATAGAGTCTGTGGATTTAAGAACAATGCCTTGTTCCTCCGCTTGTCTGAAAATACTGCAAATCCGAGCGTGCGCATATTGAACATAGAACACAGGGTTCTCATTTGAAGTAGAGATCGCTAAATCCATATCGAAATCAAGATGCGAATCCATGCTCCGCATGGAGAAGAAGTAACGAATCGCATCGATGCCCACTTCATCCATTAAATCTTGCATGGTAACCGCTTTGCCCGTACGCTTCGACATTTTCATTTTCTCGCCGTTCTGGAACAAGCTGACCATCTGTGCAATTAACACGGTCAGTTTCTTCGGATCGTTGCCTAGTGCCTCCATCGCTGCTTTCACACGCGGAATGTAGCCATGGTGATCGGCACCCCAAATGTTGATCATCTGATCGAAGCCGCGTCCGTATTTATCCATATGATATGCGATATCCGGCGTCAAATAGGTATATGAGCCGTCATTTTTCACGAGCACGCGGTTTTTGTCGTCGCCAAAAGTCATGGTAGACAGCCATGTCGCTCCTTCTTCTTCATAGACATGCCCTGTCGCCTTCAGCGTTGCAAGACCTTGCTCCACTTGTCCGCTCTCGTATAATGCTGTTTCACTGTACCAAACGTCAAAACCGACGCGGAATCTTCCGAGATCGCGTTTAATTTTGTCTAGCTCCCGCTCAAGGCCAAACTGGCGGAAAAACGTAAAACGTTCTTGATCCGGCAATTCCAGCAGCTTATCGCCTTCTTGCTCGACAAGAAGTTTTGCAAAACCAATGATGTCCTCGCCATAATAACCATCCTCCGGCATTTCCGCCGCTTGACCAAGCGCTTGACGGTAACGAGCTTCAATGGATACAGCTAGGTTCTCCACCTGCTTGCCCGCATCATTAATATAATATTCGCGCGTAACATCATATCCCGCATAATCAAGTACATTGCACAATGCATCGCCAACTGCGGCACCGCGAGCATGTCCAAGATGCAGGCTGCCCGTAGGATTCGCGCTCACGAACTCTACCTGTACACTTTTGCCGGAACCATCCGAAGTACGTCCATAGTTTTCTCCCGCTTCAAGCGCTGCAGCCACAACCGGATAGAGATAGCTGTTATCCATACGGAAGTTAATAAAGCCCGGGCCTGCAATTTCCGCTGCTTGAATAGAAGCTTGCTTCGTATCCAAATGCGCAATAATCGCCTCAGCGATTTGACGAGGGTTCTTCTTCGCCAGCTTCGTCAGCTGCATCGCTGCATTTGTTGCCAAATCTCCGTGCGATTTATCCTTAGGAACTTCAAGCACAAACGCCGGAAGCTCTTCCCGCGCTGCCAAACCAGCCGCTACCGCTGCATCTGCGATCGCTGCTTTGACTTGTTCATACATCTTCTCTAATACATTTGCATTCATTAATTTTGTTCCTCCTGTATATGGAGCCGGATATGAAACCGACCCGACATTTGATCACCAACGTACAATTCATACTCCCATTCAAGTGTAAAAGGAAGCTGATCGGGCAATGTGTCCATCACTTTCATTACACCATCTTCACCCGGCGCATGAAGCCGCAGCTGCAGCGTTTCTGCTTCAAGTGATAAAGATGTCATTTGTGATTGATAGCTGCCAGCTCTCCTATGACCAGGAACAAAAAGCTGCTCCGATTCTATAGCGCCGCGCCGCACAACTGACATTTCTTCCGGCCGGAATCGAATAAGCGTCCGTATTTCACCAGCTTCTGTATCGCCTTCCACTGCCGGCTCGATGTAGCGGATAAATATGGATTTCTCCTTGCGGAACCAATCCCCTTTGTAAGCATGAGTATGCGAGCTTCCATCCTGCACACTCTCCAATGTAATTCGCACTTTCCTGCTGTCTGCCATCATCTTGCTCCTGTTATCAGTCTAATCTTATGTAACTACTATATACAGGTAGGCTCCGAATTTCAACGCTAGAGCCCTGTTAACTTGTTGCAAACGGTACGATTTCACGCCATGCCTCCACACGATCCTCGAGCGTTCGCATACGCGGAGTTGGAATCGGACTGGAGGAAGGCAGCTTGAGTAACGTGATGCTTCGAAAGCTTTCATGCCCTTTATAAAATTTCTGAAAGGTATCGTATGCCTTGCTTCCGTTAAATGCAAAGCAGCGCAGCTCTGGATATTTGGCTACAAGCTCCGGCAGCTTCTGCGGTACGA
Source organism: Paenibacillus sp. NRS-1760 (assembly GCF_050467785.1). NCBI lineage: Bacteria > Bacillati > Bacillota > Bacilli > Caryophanales > Paenibacillaceae > Paenibacillus > Paenibacillus sp. NRS-1760. Next base: position 17,252 of record NZ_JBITPK010000002.1, read on the forward strand.
TTCCACGTATGTTCACATCCAAGCTGCCTTCGCGCTCGCAAGATTCGATAACATCCCATAGCGCTAAGCGATGCTCCTTTAAGAATGCGAGACGGTTGTCATACACAGGGTCTGGGTCTGACTCATTAAATAAACGATATATAATTTTCCACATAAAGTTTTGCGGGTGTCCATAAAATTGCTTATGCTCAAGCGATTTAACGCTTGGTGCTGTCCCAAGAATCAGCACGCGTGATCGCTCATCGATAACAGGCGGAAACGAATAAATGCGCATGTCGTATAGCCCCCTAATCTATTTTTAAAAGCAGCAATAACGTCTTATTATAAGCCCATTCTAGCCTTGATCATACGATCGCATTTTCTGTTTGTATTAGAAAAAGACGCTTCCCGCTAAGATTACGCGGAAAACGTCTTTTTATCAATGCGAATCGATTATTTGGCCGGAATCTTTATGCTTTGACCCGGATAGATTCTATTTGGGTTCTTTAGCTTATTATAGCTGGCTAATTTCTGCCACGTCGTTCCGTGTTCCAAAGCTATTGCATAAAGAGTATCCCCTGCTTTAACCGTATAAACCGAAGCTTGAGGAGTCGTTGGAACAGAAGTCGTTGGCTTCTCAGGTTTAGCTGGCTCTGTCGGCTTCGTTGGTGTTGTTGGTGTTGTCGGTTTTGTTGGTTCTACCGGCAACACTACTGACTTCGCACTTAGATTAAGCTTAAACTCTGCATAACCGTCAGCTGTATCACCCGTGTAGGAAGTCAACTTATTCGCTTCCGCTGCACTCTTTGCTTCCGGTGATGTCTTGATTGTCACGTTCACGGTGTCATTAATTGCCGCTAGCGACCAGTTGCCATCCGCTGCCGGATCAATCGTCTTGAAGGAGCGAATGTAGTCAATGACAACCTGGCGGTTCTCATCCGGGGACGCAAGGATAATACGTTTGCCGTCCGGGTTAGCGAATTTGCTAGAAGATGCACGGTAGTTGTTCGTTGCAACAACGAATTTCTGATCCGCCTTAATTGGTTTTCCTTCAAACTGCAAATTAACGATCCGCTTCGCGCTTTCGTTCTTGAGCGCGCCGCCAGCTTCATACTTCGTCGGTTGTGCAACATCGATCTGATAGGTCACACCGTCAATGACATCGAAGTTGTACGTTGGAAAATCATAATTGATCAGCTCTTGCTTCTCTGTGCTCGCTGCATCGATCTGCTTGAATTGACCAGCTGACCACTCGAGCCATTCTTTAATCTCCGCTCCTGTGACGAGTACAGCATTCACAGTATTCGAGTACAAATACAAATCGGCAACATTCTTGATTGCAATATCGCCCGCCTGAATATTGGTATAATAGTTCGGTCCTTGGCGGCCGCCAGCCTTAAACGGCGCTCCTGCCGAAAGAACAGGAAGCCCTTCATATTCCGTTCCCTGCAGCTGCTTCTCTACATACCATTTTTGTGCATTCGTAACGATTTGAATGGATGGATCATCTTGAACAAGAGCAAACCAGCTGTTGATTGACGCTGTCGTCTTGCCGACAGGCCCTCGCACATACGCCAGCGTATGCTCATGATCCTCTTTCACCGCATCGACAACAGCTTTGTCAGCTTCTACAAGAGGTACCTTATTTACCGAATCAAAGATAGGCTTAACCGTGCTTTTCGAATCAACAACGGCCCATTTCCCATCCTTGTTCTCCAGTGTTAAATCAATAATCCCAAGATTATTTCCCCAGAAGCCCGGTTCAACCGCAGGCACTCCGTTAATCGTTCCTTTGGCGAGATCGACACCCGTTTTTCCTTCAAACGATTTGTCAGGGAATACTTTATGCGCATGTCCGAACAAAATCGCATTAATGCCAGCAACTTTGCTTAAATAGAGCACCGAATTTTCCATGAGCTCTGATTGCGGGATATCTTCAAAGCCCGAGTGCGGAATCGCAACAATGATATCCGCTCCCTTCGCTTTCATTTCCGGTACAAACTTTTCTGCCGTTTTGACAATATCCTTAACGATAACCTTGCCTTCTAGATGAGCTTTGTCCCATGTTGTAATTTGCGGAGGCACAAATCCAATCACGCCAACCTTCAGCTTATGCTTCGCGCCCTTGCTGTCTGTTACCTCTTTATCAATAATGAGATAAGGCTTAAACAAATTAACATCATTCGTCTCATCCTTGTCTCCATCTACTTTATAAATGTTTGCATTTACATAAGGAAAGTCTGCACCCGCGAGCGAGGTGTCCAGAAACGATAAGCCATAATTGAATTCATGATTGCCTAAGTTGCCTGCATCGTAATTAAGCAAATTCATAGCTTTGTACACCGGATGCGTCTCGCCCTGCTTCAGCTTATCAACCGTAGCGACATAATCACCTAGGGGATTTCCTTGTATCAAATCGCCATTATCAAATAATAGACTGTTCGGAGCTTCCTCCCGCGCTTTCTTGATGAGCGTAGCCGTCTTCGCGAACCCATATTCATCAGTAGGCTTGTCCGCAAAATAGTCATAGTTCATCATGTTCACGTGCAGGTCCGACGTTTCCATAATTCGCAGTTGCACTGTATTGCCTGCACCCGCATCAGCCATTGCCGTGAACGGCATAGCCCCTAGACTAACGGTAATAGCAGCAGCTAAAGCACCCTTCCACACCGATTTGTTAACCAACAAAAACGCCTCCTTCATTCTTTTTCTATTAATAAGATGCTCTGCTGCAAGCACAAGATGAAATAATGTTTTCCTACAATATATTAATTTAAATATTCTGAATTGTCATTTATTTATTTTGTTAATCCAAAGTGCCCTTTTACAATAAAAAAAAGGCTTCACGCCACGCGGATAAATGACCGCTGGCAGTGAAGCCTTCACTATATTTAATGACTATTTCAAAAAGCCTAGAAGCATCTCGCGAATAACCTTCGCCGCAACAATTTGCGTTTGCTCCGTCGGATCATAAGCTGGAGCAACCTCAACGAGATCGAAGCCCACAATGTTCACGCCGGAACGTGCAATGGCATGAACGGATTCAATAAGCTCCTTCGATGTAATGCCGCCCGCTTCCGCTGTACCTGTACCTGGTGCTGCAGATGGATCAAGCACATCGATGTCGATCGTTAAATAAACTGGACGTCCTTCGAGCTCAGGAAGCACCTTCTTAAGCGGCTCCAAAACCTCGAACGGATGGAAGTTGATGTTCTCGCGTGCATATTGCCACTCTTCGCGCGATCCTGAACGAATACCGAACTGGTAAATGTTCTGTCCACCCATAAGACCAGCTGCTTTGCGCAGCGGCGTAGAGTGAGACAATGGCTCGCCTTCATACGACTCGCGCAAATCAGCGTGAGCGTCGAAGTGAATGATCGCAAGATCAGGGTACTTTTTGTACACCTCTTGGAAGATCGGCCAAGAAACAAGATGTTCGCCGCCGAGACCAACAGGAATTTTACCGTCGTCTAGCACACCGCGAACGAATTCGCCGATGATTTCCAGACTGCGCGCTGCGTTTCCGAAAGGAAGCAGCAAATCACCAGCATCGAAATATTCAATATCCTCGAGGCTGCGATCTAGGTAAGGGCTGTATTCTTCAAGTCCAATCGACACTTCGCGAATGCGAGGAGGGCCGAAACGGGAGCCTGGACGGAAGCTAACCGTGAAATCCATCGGCATGCCGTAGATAACCGCTTTGGAAGCTTCGTAGTTGTCAGAGCTCAAAATGAAGACATTGCCTGAATATTTTTGATCCAATTTCATGAGGTATGTCCCTCTCTTTCCTGAAGCGTAGCCGCTTGTTACTTCACAAGATCTTCAACAAATTTAGGAAGCACGAATGCTGCTTTGTGAAGACGAGGCGTGTAATATTTTGTATCAATTTCTGGAATTGCTGTCTCATCAACAGCAAGAGGATCGTGTTTTTTGCTGCCCATTGTGAACGTCCACAGACCGCTTGGGTAAGTAGGAATGTTCGCGCCATATACACGAACGATCGGGAATACTTCCTTCACGTCTTTGTTTACGCTTTGGATCAGGTCCGCTTTAAACCAAGGGTTGTCCGTTTGAGCAACGAAGATACCGTCTTCTTTCAATGCTTCGTAGATGCCTTGGTAGAAGCCCTTCGTAAATAGGTTTGCCGCAGGGCCAACCGGTTCAGTGGAATCAACCATAATAACGTCATAGGTGTTTTTATGATCATGAATATGCATAAAGCCGTCGTTTACAAGCACTTCAACACGCGGGTTGTCGAGCTCGCCAGCGATGGATGGCAAGTATTTTTTGGAGTACTCGATTACTTTACCGTCGATGTCGACAAGAACTGCCTTCTTCACCTTCGGATGTTTCATTACTTCACGAATAACGCCGCCGTCTCCGCCGCCAACAACAAGCACGTACTCCGGATTCGGATGCGTGAAAAGTACAGGATGCGCAACCATTTCGTGGTAAACGAACTCATCCTTAACCGTGGTCATAACCATACCGTCGAGAACAAGCATCGTTCCAAACTCTTCCGTTTCGATCATATCAAGCTGTTGAAAATCTGTTTGTTCATTAACGTAAGTCTTAGTGATCTTCGCCGTTATGCCGAAGCTATCTGTTTGTTTTTCCGTATACCACAATTCCATGGTGTTAAATCCCTTCTTTCCTTCAATCGTTCAACCTGTATTATAGTAAAATTATTAAATCACTACAAGTACTCTAGACAATCCGTGTATTAACGTTTTTCAAAGATTTTATTAAGTATAATATCCTGATTTTCCGTACGATATGTAGATGCTGTTTCACAACAAAGGCTGCTCCACATAACATGGGACAGCCTTTGTTCATCTTGAGAAGGTCATACCTGTTCTTTTATATAACGTCCTTCTCAATCATTTGCCAGCTTCACGCAGCCTGTCGTCTCACGTATGATCAGCTCTACCGGCAATGCCTTGCACCTCTCCTGAACAGGGTTGCCATCAATCTGATCGAGCAGCATGCGGATCGCTTCCTGCCCTTTCTCCAAAATATTTTGAGAGACGGTCGTTAGCGCAGGCGAAGTAAAACTAGAGATGGACAAATTGTCAAAGCCAATTACCGAATAGTCCTCCGGCACCTTTTTGCCGAGTTCTCGCAGCCGCTTAAGCAAGCCCATCGCACTTACATCCGAAAACGAGAAGATCGCCGTCACGTCCGCAAGCTTGATGAGCTGATCCGCAGCGCAATAGCCACCTTCTAGCGATGTCGGGAGCCTGATCATTAAGGTTTGGTCGTATGGAATACCCGCTTCTGCCAGCGCATCCTTATAGCCTAACCATCGCTCATGCAAAACACCGTAATATGTGATGCGCTCAAGCGGAATATCTCCAATTAAAAGCGCAATTCGTCGATGTCCTTGGTCGATTAAATAACGAATCGCGCGATAGCTTCCTTTTCTGTCCTCTAAATTAACTTGATATAGATCCTCCCGCTTCAAGTAGCTATCAATAAAGACGGCAGGCATGCCTAAGTTTACAATGCGATCAACTGCCTGCGAGCCCTCATTCGTCCCCATCACGATTAATCCATCCAATCGACGCTCCTTGGCGAATGTGAATGTTTCTGTGCTCTCATCAATACCCGATAAAATAATATGAAATTGGCGATCACGAGCCCCTTCTTCTACACCTGTAAGCAGGTCCCAATAAAATGGGTTGTCCTGCAGCCTCCCAGGCTGCATCATCGGTACGACCAGTCCAACAAGATGCGTACGCCGAGTCTTTAGATTTCTAGCAGGCAGATTGGGCGTGTAGCCAAGCTCGATAATTACCCGCTCGATATTTTCTTTCGTTGTGCCCGATACCCTTCCCTTGCCGTTAATAACATTAGAGACCGTCGCAATCGATACACCAGCTATCTTGGCAACGTCTACGATGCTTACTTCATTTTTCATCCTCTTATCGCTCTCTTTCGTCTCAAAGCCCATCCGGCTCCTTGAGTTAAACGTTTTATCATAGTATAGCTTATTTGTGGAGGCACTAAAATTTGTACTCCGAAAATATAAAAAAAGAAGAAGCAAACCGGCTCAAGCGAGCCGCCTGCTTCCCCTATACTGCATACTACCAGCCGCTGTTGCCTGCACCTCTAGTTATTACAAACTGATTATTCGGATTCGATAGCCCTCCCGATGCAGCCCCTGTGACCGTTACATTGCTAAACGTCCCTGATCCAGTAACGGAATCGAACAATATCCCATAGGTGCCGGCGCCGCTGATATTCACTTGATTAAAGCTCACGTTTGTTATCGATTGATTGTAGCTGAATTTCACAGCTTCATAGGTGCTGTCATTAATTTGAACATTATCGACAACGATTGGAGCCGAAATGCTCTGGTTTTCTGCATAGATCCATAAACCGCCGAAGCTCGTGTTCCAGTTGCGCTCCCAGCCGCCTGTACGGTTCAGCGTATTTCGTTTCACTTCAGTCGTGCCGCTAAATGCAATGGCATTGAACCTTGTACTGACCACGATGCCTGCAGAAGCCGTCACCGTGTCTGCACCGATGTTATCCCATATCTTGTTGTCCTTGCCGCCGTAAAGGGCGTACGTATTTGCAAGAACAGGGACCTGGGCGATATTATAGCGGAACATGCTGTTCTCATTCGGTGAGCCGTCCGACCACATCGCGAAGGCGTCGTCTCCTGTATTGCGTACACTTAAATGGCTGATCGTTGTATTTTTGACACCGCCATGAAGGTTTACTCCATCCGCCCATGTATTGCGAATCTTACCTCCGACTACATATAAACCGTCCGTTCCAGACTGCAGCCAGAAGCCCACCTTCGTATGCTCGATCCATACATTTTGAATAAGCGAGCCTATTCCAAAGTTTCCTTCGAAAGCAGCGTGGTCCGCACCGTCGTTCCGATACAGCGAATCTCCCGTAATCGCAAGATCGGTAATCGTTACATTACCGCCTACGCCATAAAAGCCGCCTTTCCCGTTAGTGCCTTGCAAATTAGAGTACCACATGCCAGCGCCGCGAATATGGATACCGTCCACATTCACACGGTCATTCATTCGGAAGGTGCCTAATGGAATCCACACGCCTGCTTTGCCTGTCGACTTCGCATTAGCAATAGCGTCGCGAATCGCTTGCGTATCATCACCTGCATCGCTCGCAACAGCTCCGAAGGAGGTAATGCTCACGAAATTAGCAGGCATTGTGTAGGCGGCATCTACTTGTTCCAAGTTAATAAGATCAATCGTATAGTAAGAAGCTGTATCGCCAGAATCCTTCTGCAGCTTCACCGTAGCCCCCGCAGGAATGTTTCCGACAAGGAAGCGGCTCTCATCATAAAATCGATGTCCTTCGCCGTTCGCAGCATTGTCATTGTACGGATAAGCGCCATACGTCCATGCATAACGTGACGTTAGGCTGAGTGTCTGTGTTTTAGCTCCGTTCACATAAAGGCTAAGTGTTCCATTCGTACCGCCGCCCCCAGCCGAATCAGGCATACTATACCTGACAACAACAGAGTTAGCTGCTTGTGGCGCTGTCCACTGCACATAATGCCCAGTAGATGTCAGCTTTACAGCGCGTCTTCCCGACGATTCTGATTCAACAGTTAAATAAGTACGGTTTGCTGTAAGCACCTGAGCGTTCGTCGTGCCGCTCTCCGCTTCCAGCTCTTGATAAGGTACGGTTGCTCCCCGCGCCGCCAAGCTGATTCCACCTGCTGCGGAAATGTAATCGATCGCTATTCCGCCGCTATTTCCGCTGTCATATTGATACGTAATCGTATTTAAACCTTTGCGGAGGCTCAGCGTCTCGCTTTGACTGCCCCAAGTGGTTGCTCCTCCAGTTGCTGAGAGTGTTGTTGTTTTAACAAACACGCCATTCACGTAAATATTTATCGTCTTGCTCGCCCCTGTTCCATTTGCGTAGCGAAGCTCAACAGCCGAGTTCCCCTCCGCAGTCCGGTTAACGGTGCAAATTGCTCTCGCACCGACGCTTGTAAAGTTTTGCAAATAGGTCGATGCTTTGGTTACTCCACCTGAGAAAAATTGATCTTCCGCTTGATACACAAACCCCGTGCCCGGCGTTGGTGTTGGTGTTACAGTAGGCGTAGGCGTTGGTGTCACGGTTGGTGTTGGAGCTGCTGTAGGGGTTGGTGTCGGCGTTGTTGTAAGAGCACCTACAACGAGGTTATCCAAATTGATATTTCCAGAATCCGTCGTATCAAATTGAAGCCGAACGGCATTGCTGCCTGCATTCAGAGTAACGACTTCCAGCTTGGTGCCCCATGTGTCCCAATTCGATGTAGCTTGAAGCGTAACCTGACGAAGCTTTGTTCCATTCAGATAAAGGCTTAATGTTTTATCGCTGCCTGTTCCATTTGAATATCGGAACGTCAGCTCACGGCTTCCGGCTGCGGCTGGCGTAACTGCAAATTGTACCGCCGCGCTTCCTTTGTTGCCATCTGTGAAGCCTCCGACAAATCCGGTTCCCGTATAGCCCGTATGATCGTTAGCTATAGTTGTTCCTCCCGTAAGAGTCGCCGCTTCTGCTTCAAGGGTGTTTGGCCCAGCTGGCACTGCTTCAACATCAATTTTGTCTAAGTTTACGTTTCCTGTGTCTGTCGTGTCGAATTTGTAGCGGATCGTATTGCTGCCTGCTGCGAGCGTCAATGCTTCCGTGCTGGTCGTCCAGCTGTCCCAATTCGCGGTTGCATTCAGCGTCGTTTGCTTCATTTTGACGCCATTTACGTATAGGCTCAACGTCTTCGCACTGCCATTTCCATTCGCATACCGCACGGTTACGTTATGAACCCCAGCTGCTGCCGCGCTTACCGTAAACTGAGCAGCTGCATTTCCCTTATTGCCATCTATAAAACCGCCAACGAAGCCAGAACCGGAATAACCCGTATGATCATTCGCGTATACAGCTCCCCCTAAGAGTAAAGCCGACTCCGCTTCGTAAGAAGCTGCATAGCTAGTCTGTGCCTGCGCGAAGAATGTGAGCACCATACTCATAATAATGAGTACGGATAGACGTTTCTTAAGGCTATTCGTCATTAATCATCACGATCCTTTTCATATAATAGAAGCTCATTTACCTGCGTTGATTTGAATAAGTGCGATTATAATGTAAACGCATTCATAAATCGTCATCCACTATGTCAGGCAACACCACCTTTCAATAGAACAATTTTTGAACCCTTGGCAGCATAATAAGGAAGGTTCATGGATCTTTGCATAATACCATGCCTTATTTTACGATTATGATAACCAATTAAACGTTTAACCAAATAACGCTCGTCATTCGTGGTTAAACCTTTAATCAGAGATTATCATGCGTTTTCCTTATCGTCAACATCCTAATTTCAAGCCTATTATTTTTGTACTGCAGGCTGCTCATTCTTTTGCCACGCTACTGAATAAAGTCCGAATATCAATCTATATAATGAAAACTATCTAATCCCCTTCTACAAATATTTACGATTACGCTCCTCTTCGTGAATAGGGTGTTCTTCGTTTTTCCATACTAAGGAAAAGCGAAGTTTTGCATTGAAGGGAGCCTGCTCCATGAAAAAAAATTCCAACCAGCAGGGTAAGCTGCGCCGCAGGCCTGCTTTTCCATTTATAACCGAGAGGTTCCTTCCCCAATTTCTGAAAATGAAGAAATGGTTGAGATGGGCAGCTGCCGCATTCACCCTTTTCATACTCATCTTGGCCGGTACACTTATCTTCTTACGTACGCAATCGCTGCCAGTCACTGCGATTAGCCAAACATCTCAAATGCTTGATTTGCATGGCAATGTCATCGATACGTTTCATGCTGGAGAGAACCGCCGTTCTGTACAGCTATCCGACATTTCGCATTATGTAATTGAAGCAACCTTAGCTATTGAGGATCGCCGCTTCTATGATCATCGCGGCTTCGATATGAAGGGAATGGCGCGAGCCGTTATGGTTAACGTCCAAAGCTTCTCGGCACGCCAAGGCGCAAGCACGCTTACTCAGCAGCTCGCACGTAATCTATATTTGACGCATGAGCGAACCTGGCAGCGCAAGCTGAAGGAAGCGATGTACACGGTTCAGCTTGAAATGAATTACTCCAAGGACGAAATTCTGGGCATGTATTTGAATCAAATTTATTATGGCCACGGCTCCTATGGTATTGAAGCAGCGGCGATGATGTACTTCAATAAACACGCTTCCGAGCTCACGCTTGCAGAAAGCGCGATGCTTGCCGGCATTCCGAAGGGCCCTAAGTATTATTCGCCGTACCTTAACATGAAGAATGCAAAGGACCGCCAGCTTACTATTTTGCAGGCGATGCTTGAAGGCGGCTCAATTACATCCGAGCAGGCCGATGCCGCTTATAAGGAAATGCTGAGCTTCCAGACACTTGGCTCTGGCGACCAGGAAGGGTTTGCGCCTTATTTTCGCGATTATATCAGGTATATTGCTGTCGACAAGCTAGGTATTAATGAACATTTGCTGAATGAGGGCGGAATTACCATCTATACAACGCTTGATCCGTCCGCGCAAGCAACGGCTGAAGAGGTCATTGCAAAGGGCTTTCCCGAAAACTCTGAGCAGCAGGCGGCGCTCATTGCTATAGACCCGCGCACCGGATATATCAAAGCGATGGTTGGCGGAAGAAATTATAAGAACAACCAATATAATCGAGTGTTTGCAAAGACGCGCCAACCCGGCTCCTCCTTTAAGCCTTTCTTATATTTAACCGCCTTGCAAAGTGGTTTTATGTCACCTGTTACCCGTTATAAAAGTGAACCAACTGTATTCACATATGATGAGGGACGGAAGACGTATGAACCACGCAACTACGGTGACAAGTATTTGAATGAGCTGATTGATATGAGACAGGCGCTGGCCAGCTCGGATAATATTTATGCGGTTAACACCATCATGACCGTCGGCGCTGATAAAGTTATTGAAACGGCAAAGAAGCTGGGAATTGAAAGTCCGATGAAGCCGGTCCCTTCACTTGCGCTTGGCACCTTTCCAGTCAGCCCATTCGAAATGGCTTCTGCATTTGGCACTTTCGCAAACGGCGGCATCCACATGGAGCCGATTGCGATTCTCCGCATTGAGGACCGCAAGGGACAGGTATTATATGAAGCGAAACAAAAATCAGTGCAAGCCATCACCCCAGCCGAAGCCTATGTCATGACCAGTTTAATGGAGAGTGTATTTGAAGAAGGCGGAACAGCTTTCCGCGTATCTTCTATTATTAAGCGGCCGATAGCAGGCAAGACAGGTACGACCCCAACAGATGCATGGCTCGTTGGGTATACGCCTGAACTAGCGACAGCAGTGTGGGTAGGATACGATAAGGATCGCAAATTAACCGTTGCCGAAGCTTACCGAGCTGCTCCCATTTTCGCGAAATTTACGGAGCAAGCGCTGTCTGCCATACCGCCGAAGATTTTCCCGATTCCGGAAGGTATCGTGAACGTGTATATCGATCCGACAAGCGGCAAGCTTGCAGAAAGCAGCTGTCCGCACAGACGATTAGAAACCTTCATCAGCGGAACGGAGCCGACTGATGTATGCGGCGAGCCTGCGGGTGCAGGAAATAACGACAGTGACGCCACTCAAAATGGATCTGGTACAGCAGGACGACGCTCTTGGTGGAATGACTTGAAACGCTGGTGGACAGACTAAACAAACAGCAGCCTTCCTTTAATGAGGAGGGCTCTTGTTCCTTCCAATATTGAACCAACCGTGATCTTTGCGCATTTTTGTCCAACTTATGATCAAAAAGTGAATTTTCTTTGAACAAAACCACAAAGTTGTGGTATAGTATGGATAAGAAAACACTTACAATTGATCGGGAGTGTTAAATATGACAACAAAAACCGCAACAATCAGCAACATTCAGCCTTCTAAATCAGATGTCAAGTGCCTCGTAAAGGCAATGACTGCCATCTCTTGGATCGTTTTATCTATTGGCGTTCTACTCAGCCTCATTAACTTAAGCCATTTCAGCGATAAAAATGTTGGACTTATGGTCGGCATCGGATTCCTAATCGGCAGCGTTCATATTTATGTTATTGGCACAGCGATCGGACTTGTTCATGCACGCCTTAACCAAGAGCAGTCGTCAAAGGATTTTAACGAGCCTCAATAATTAAAATTAACTTCATCACTCTTAACCAATAGACAGTCACATTCGGTCAATGACCAGATGCGACTGTCTATTTGCTTTTACTGGGACAAAACAATTTTATTTGGGTAAAGTTACTATATGTAAGAACAATTCACTGTCTGAACGCTCCTAAATCTAACAGTTGTCTAAGCCGTGAACTTTCTATTACAGAATAAAGACGAATTATTGACGTAATTGTTAACCCCGCAGTTATTACCTTGTGGATCTGCTATTGTAGTCGTAAGCAGTAATTTTGAGGAGTTGAACTGATGATGAGACCGTTTCTTCGTATGCTGACACCCGCACTGATTATGCTAATGGCCGTTATGCTTTCCGGCTGCGGCGAGCAATTCATCGTGCTCGATCCGAAAGGGCCAATCGGCGAGTCTCAGAAAGATTTGATTTATTTTTCAACCATTCTGTGTGCGGTAATTATCGTGCCCGTACTTATCCTGACAGCTGTTATCGTCTGGCGGTACCGTGATAAGCCCGGCAGTAAAGCTTCCTATAAGCCTAACTGGGAGCACAGCACGAAGCTAGAGATTACCTGGTGGAGTATTCCGATTGTAGCGATCCTTGTTCTTGCTATAGTCACCGTCAAATACACGTATGCGCTCGAGCCTTCCAAACCGATTGAGTCGGCTAAGGCGCCAATTACGATTCAGGTTACTTCACTTGATTGGAAATGGTTGTTTAAATATCCAGAAGAGGATATTGCGACCGTCAACTATTTGAAGATTCCTGAAGATACGCCGATTAGATTCCAGTTAACATCGGATACGGCGATGAACTCCTTCTGGGTTCCACAACTCGGCGGACAAATTTATTCCATGTCAGGGATGGCAATGACCTTATTCCTACAGGCTGATGAGCAAGGCAGCTATTATGGCTCCGGTGCTAACTTCACAGGAAAAGATTTTGCCAAAATGACATTCAAGGTGGATGCTACGTCCGAAGAGGACTATAAAGCTTGGGTAAGCGAGGTTAAAGCATCATCGCCTGAACTGACAATGGAAGGGTTCGAGAAGCTTACTGAACCAGGTCCTTCTAATGTGCAGTTGTTCTCCAGCTTCCCTGAAGGATTGTTCAATAAAATTGTAACGCAATATGTAAAAGGCGACGGCAGCGCTCACCAGCATCATGGTGGAGCCGCAACAGAGCCCGCCGCAGGAACGGATAAAGAATCCATTACAGCGGATACGTCTGAGACGCAAAAAGAAACGAAAAGCAAACCAGATTTAAATGCTCATATTCATGCGGGTCATTAACCCGCTTTCAAGCAAATGCTTAAGAGGCGAGTTTGTGCCACAAACTTTTAGGAGGACCCCTCATGTTAGACAAAATTAAAGATTTCGCGTCCGAATTTTTCGTCACAGGCGATCCGCTTATTTTAGGGGCTCAAGTATCCATCGGCCTGTCGGTTGTGGCGATTATATTCACGCTTACCTTTTTCAAAAAATGGCGCTGGCTTTGGACGGAATGGCTGACCAGCGTCGATCATAAGAAGATCGGTATTATGTATATCATCGCATCTATTCTTATGTTGTTCCGCGGCGGAGTTGATGCGCTGCTCATGCGTGTTCAGCTCGCAGCTCCTGAAGTGGAGTTTTTGCAGCCGGATCACTATAACCAAATCTTTACGACGCACGGCGTAATCATGATTTTGTTCATGGCGATGCCGCTTATGTTCGGTTTATTCAATATCGTCGTCCCACTGCAAATTGGTGCCCGCGACGTTGCATTCCCGTTCTTGAACTCCCTTAGCTTCTGGATGTTCTTCTTCGGTGCCATGCTGTTTAACGTTTCCTTCATTATCGGCGGTTCACCTGATGCTGGATGGCTCGCTTATCCGCCGCTCTCTGAGCTGTCAGGAAGTCCGGGACTCGGACAGGACTTCTATATATGGGGTATTCAAATCTCAGGTATCGGTTCATTGGCTACAGGTATTAACTTTATCGTTACGATTCTAAAAATGCGCGCACCAGGCATGAAGCTCATGCAAATGCCGATGTTCGTATGGTCTGTTTTGTCGTCATGTGTAACTATTATCTTCGCATTCCCAATTTTGACTGTTACCTTGTTCCTATTGTTCATCGACCGTTATCTGGGCGCTCACTTCTTTACGCTCGACGGCGGGGGCAACCCGATGATGTATATCAACCTCATCTGGATGTGGGGACATCCTGAGGTATATATTGTTATCTTGCCTGCTTTTGGTATTTTCTCTGAAATTGTTTCGGCTTTCTCGAAGAAAAAATTGTTCGGTTATAAGTCAATGGTATTCGCACTTATGTCGATCAGCTTCTTCTCCTTCTTTACATGGGCGCATCACTTCTTCACAATGGGTTCAGGCGCCAACGTCAATGCTTTCTTCGCTTTGACGACGATGATTATCGCAATACCGACCGGGGTTAAAATATTCAACTGGCTGTTTACGATGTATCGAGGCCGAATTAGGTTTACAACTCCGATGATGTGGACGGTAGCATTTATTCCCTGCTTCGTTGTCGGTGGGATGACCGGGGTGCTCTTGTCTGTCGCACCTGCTGACTTCCAGTTCCACAACAGTTACTTCCTGATCGCGCATTTCCATCAGGTGCTTATCGGCGGCGTTGTGTTCGGTTACTTCGCAGGCCTTTACTACTGGTGGCCAAAAATGTTCGGCTTCCGTTTGCATGAAGGTCTAGGCAAATGGGCATTCTGGTTCTGGAACATCGGCTTCTATGTTTGTTTCATGCCGCAATACGCGCTTGGCTTAATGGGTATGACGCGTCGTTTCAACGAATATGACTTCGATATGGGCTGGCAGCCTTTGAACGTCGTCTCTACTGTTGGAGCATTCTTGATGGGTATCGCGTTTATTTTCCAAGTATGGCAAATCGCTCACAGCATCAAGTTTTTCAAGAAAGAAAAGGATGGCGATGCATGGGATGGCCGTACGCTCGAATGGTCGATTCCATCACCTGCGCCGCTCTATAACTTTGCTCGCTTGCCACAGGTTACTAGCCAAGACGAGTGGTGGGAAGAAAAGCAGCGCATTGCGAATGGTCAGCCTGCTAAACCACTTGCGCCGCTTGAACCGATTCATATGCCAAAAAATTCAGGTATTCCATTCATTATGTCGATCTGCTGGTTTATTGCAGGCTTCGGCTTCGTATGGGATTGGCTATGGATGGCCATACCAGGTCTAGTCGGCGTAGCCGTATGTATGCTTGTTCGTTCGTTCTCTTACGATACCGATTATTACATTCCGGTGGATGAGATTGAACGTACGGAAGCAGCGTTAAGGGGGACAAAATAATGGCACATGCAGTTTCCACTCCAGCAGGAGCGCATGGCGGACACGGCGCTGGACACGGCGGCGGTCACCATGACGATCATCACGATCAAGAATCGATGAAAATGTTCGGCTTCTGGCTGTTTCTTATAACCGACGTTATTTTGTTCGGTACGTTATTTGCAACCTATGTCGTCCTCCGTCTCAACACTGACGGCGGACCGACTGGTGCCGAGTTGCTTGAGATGAACGGTATTATCATTTCGACCTTCATTCTACTGACAAGCAGCTTTACAAGTGGTATAGCCGTTCTTGAAATGAACAAAGGCAACAAGCGCGGCCTTATTCTTTGGCTCGCCATTACAGCAGTGCTCGGCGCTTCATTTATCTATCTTGAAGTAAATGAGTTCATGCATTTGGTGCACGAAGGCGCTAATATCGGAACAAGTGCCTACTGGTCGGCCTTCTTCGTTCTCGTCGGCACACACGGACTTCACGTATCGCTCGGCTTAGTCTGGATGATTGCACTAATTCTTCAGATTAGACGCCGCGGCATTACACCCGTTACGAAGCGCAAAGTAGGCATCATCAGCTTGTACTGGCATTTCTTGGACGTCGTATGGATTTTCGTATTCTCAATCGTTTATTTGATGGGGGTGATGTAGGATGGAAAACCATAACACACATTCGCAGGACGCACACGGGTCCCATGGCGGATCGATGAAGTCTTATGTGATCGGCTTCCTATTCTCCATCATTCTGACTATCATTCCGCTTGTCGTAGTAATGAATGACCTACTCAGCAAAAAAGCTGCAACGCTGCTCATCCTTGTGACGGCAGTTCTGCAATTTGCTGTTCAGCTTATCTTCTTTATGCACATAAGGGATGAGGAGAAACCTCGCTTCAACCTGATGGCGCTTATATTCGGCCTCGTTATTTTGCTGACGATCGTCGCAGGTTCTGTATGGATTATGACTTACAATGCCGTTGCCGTCGCTTCATAATCGGCAATATGAATAAATATAAAGCTGTGCCAAAGTCTCTCTGACTTTGGCACAGCTTTTTTTCGTTTGTTATTTAATGCTTATAGTCAAACTCTCCCTATCTAGGGCTGCTTCATCCGTGCCATAATCATCTTATATGAATACCGAAACGAAAGATGAGGTGGGACGCCATGTCCATTACACTACGCCCCTTGCAGCTGCCAGAGGACTACGAGCAGCTTGCACAATTGCTTAATCAAGTGTGGTCAGAACCGACGACTGCTGAGAACCTGCATGATGCAGATAAGAAGCTTTATGAGATTGGACATACATGGATGGATGAGAACGGACTGCTTGCCGGATACGATCGTGAGCGGCAGGTTGCAGTAAACGAGCAAGGCGATATTGTTGGCTACGCCTGGACCTGGCGGGCGCCTTGGACAGAGCCTGGCTACTTATGCAATACGCTTGTCGTATCAGAGCCTTATCGCAAGCAGGGAATCGGCCAATTGCTTTTAGCTCACATTGGAAAATGGGCTTTGAAAATCGGCGCTTCTACGCTCATTACTGAAGTATGGGACGATAATGAGGATGCGATTCAGTTTGCAAAGCGACATGCTTTTGTAATTGAACGCCATGCCTTCCAGTCCGTCCTTACACTTGGCGAACATGATGGAGCGCAACAACCACAATTTCCAAGCATGCCAGACCTTGGGGCGCTGCGCTTCCTAACGCTTGCCGATGAACCCGGTGAAGAAAGCGAACAGAAGCTGTATGAGATCTATAAAGAAACGCTGGTGGACATTCCCGGTTATCTTGGTGAAGTCCCTGATTTCGTCGAATGGCGCAAATGGTATTTGAAAGTAGACGGCTATGCGCCTGAGCAAGTGATTATCGCGGCTGACGGCAACCGCTTCGTGGGGGTTACTAATGTCCTGCTTAATCCACAAACAAACGGGATGTATCATGAATATACCGGTGTAAGCAGAGCTTATCGCGGCAGGAAGATTGCTTTTGCTTTAAAGCTCAAAGCGATTGAGCTTGCTCAGCAGCATCAAGCCGCATATATCCGTACAGATAATGACTCAACAAATGCACCTATTCTCAGCATTAATCGCAAGTTAGGTTATATACCTCTTCGCGGCTCTTATCGTGTCCTAGCTCCTCTTCAAGAGGTGTTGAGTAAGTTGCCCATCGAAGTACAGCAATGAACGACATCTCCTCATATCCCCTCTCTTAAAAAAAGCAACTTGAAGCGAGAACATCCCGCTTCAAGCTGCTTTTCCAATTCCGCTACTAACGCCCCTGTTCCAAAACCTCTACATCCTTCGGTACAATTAATGTCAGCTCCTGGCTGACCGTGTCTGAGATGAGGCCGCCGTCCCGGTGATCGACGGAACCAATCATGACATACATCGTTGAGCCAACAACATCGGTTTTCAGCATTTTATTGTCCAATCGCTCATACTTCTCGGATGACCAATAACGAATTTGGCCAAACAGCTTAAGCTCACGTGTTTCCGTATGCTCAAGCGTCACGCCATCCAAGGTATGCACAACAATCTTCTTAATATCAGCAGGCACCCCTATTTTCTTCGTTTCCACGAATGCCGATCGCTGCGACATTTGCAGCCCTCGCTGCAGCTCATCGAACAAGCCCGTTGACATGAGCAGTGCAAGCCCGAGACTGGCTGTTCCAACCATTCCTACAAAAAAGACACTCATCCAGTCATAACGAACGATAGTACGCGCACTGCTAGAAAACTTCAAGTAAAGCAGCAGCTCCGCTCCAAGCATAATGAAAACGACGGGTGCGACCCACACGAGCACCTCGTAAGCCTCCATGTCCTGCCATAGAGAGACAGCTAATGCTGTCCCCACGAGAATCAGTGTCACGCCCATGGATAATGAGCCGACGCGCCAAGTGCGAACGCCTGATGGTTGATTGACAGACGGTTCAGCCATATTTACCGTGTTGGTGTTCAATGCGAATCCTCCTCGTACTTTCTTGGCACCGGCTTATGAAGCTCTGGCGGTTTACCTTTGCTCATTACCGGAGATGCCTTGCTTCCGAAAGCTAGACGCATGCCTACAATAATCATAATAAATGCGACAACAGCCGTTGGTATCATATATTTAATTTGCATGTATTGGGAATAAAGCTCCCTTGAGAAATGAGAAGTAACCTCTACAGCTACACGATCGAGCAAGTAATAAACGCCGAATCCCAGCAGCCCAAAACCAAACCAGCGCTGATAAGGGACAAGCTGCGTCAATACCGGTTCATCGGTAAGCTCCTGACGCTCATAACGAGACGTCTGCTGCAGCGCATCGAAGAAAGCAAAGCACCAGAACAGCGGAAGCAGGAAAAAAAACAGCGACAAGCGCAAATTGTCCATAATATAGACGGCGAGAAGAAAACCGCCCATTAGCTGCAGTCCGCGTTTTTGCAAACCTAGATACAGATGTCCTGCACCTGGAAAAATAGCTAACGCGATAGCCAGCACTTTGCTTTTACGCCCAGAGGCGATGTACGATTCCATATCCTCAAATATTGCACGGTCCGCCACATGCTCCCCGCGCTGCTTGGCATGCAGCTGGCTGATTGCGTCAAACATGCTGTATATCCAAATAACGGGAAGCGCCAAAAGAAACACGAGCAGCTCTGCCCTGTGCGTTATCGTGCCTAAGAAGACGATAATCGCAAACCAGCCAATGAAGGAAATGAGAAAGGTAATGCCCCGCTGCATAAGCCCCATATTCATATGCCCTAGACCCGGAATCAGAGAGAACATGATGGTACGCGATTTCTCGCGCTGGCGCTCCTGCTCCAAAGGAACAAAGCCTGGCGAGAAATGATCAGCAGGATGCGCGAATGGATGCTGGTTAGCAGCGCCTGACGGCAATCCCTTGCCTAGCAACAGGAAGATGACCATATCAATCATATTAATGATTCCCGCCATCGCCGCTATAAAAAACAAAAAGATATAAACTGTATCCTCCATATACCCGCCCATTAATCCAAATAGAATACACAATCCTATCGAACCAAAGAAAGCTCCCCCGTACAAAACCGCACGTACTGGGCGACCTGCATAGGCATGTCCTACGCCAGGTAAAAAAGAAAGAAAGAACGCCGCTAACGGGCTTTTATTCATCATTGATTCATTCCCTTCTATCATCGTTTTTCATTTATCTAAATCGAGATGCTTTTAAGCCATCGAGCCACGACCCCGTTTGATCAACCATTCTGTCTGACCAAGATTCGGAATGTCCACCTGTCGCCACTGGCGGATTCGGCCTTATATCCTGCTGTTTATTCTCATTCATATCAAGCTGAGCCAGCTTCTGTGAGAAGGAGGCAAAAGTCCCGCTGGCAAGCAGCAGCAGCGTAATCGAAGCTGCAATGGTGTAGTGTGTTACCGGATGCTGAAGCCATGTCCGCAGGCGGCGAGGCTTCTCTTGTATAGTACTCGTCACAACATGTGGCCCGACTTCTCTATGATCATGTTCCTGCTCCATCATCAATTGCTCCACGACACGCTTCTCTATTTGCTCCATGTTAGGCAGCGGCGTCGTTAAATGAGAATCTGCCCGCTGCATCTCGCCCTCAGCTGTTTCAATCGCTATGACGAACAGCTGCAAGCAGAAGTCGCAAGCAGCCAAATGCTGCTCAACCGGTATACGCTCAGCCTCAACCAGTCTGTCGTTTACGTAACGGGACATTTGATCAGAAGAGATATGCTCAATCATCATTCGAAGTCCTCCTTCCGAAAATGGCGCTTCATCCAGCCTCTTGCACGGTACAGCCTGGACTCTACGCTTTTGCGTTCTAGTCCAGTTTCGGCTGCGATTTGTTCATATGACTTGTCTTCCATATAATAAGCGGTTATGACTTCACGATAGTTTTCCGGCATTTCATCAACTCGCTCTCGTATCTGCTGCCTATCCGCCTGTTCGATGGCTAATGTTTCTGCAGCAGGAGCAGACACAAGTTCTTCATGTACTTTTTCAGACATCGCTTCGCTATCCATTAGCTCCTCTGGCTTTCGTGCACGGCTGCGTTTGAAATCGATCGCTCGATTGACGGCAATACGGGTAATCCATGTTTTGAGCCCATCCAATCGACAATCCGGAAGGGAGCGATAAATTTGCAGCAGCACTTCCTGTGTAATATCCTCCGCATCATGCGGTGAACGAAGCACTGCGAAGACTGTTCTATATATATAAGGACCATATGCCTGTACAAAAGGACCAAAATGCTCGGGCCCGCCCTTCTGTACCTCTCTGATCCAATCCTCGTCTTGAATGTCGCTCCCCTCCTTCCCAATCTAATAGACGCCAGCTTGTCCCGCATACCCTGCACTTGCTGCCAAAAAAAAATTTCTAATGCTTTATCAGCCTCTATCAACGCGGAAAACCTCATCATTCGATAGGACTAGCCTACGAACGATGAGGTTCTCATCCAAAATTCACAATAAACTCAATCTGCTGCTAATAACGCCAGCTGTTATACGTTCAAAGCTTGCTTAAGCTCATCTGGGGAGCGATCCCACCACTCAAGATTATGCTCCACAAGCAGCTTGCGAAGCGCCGATTTATCGACATCGCCAAGCTCGGACAAGTTATAGCGGCGTTTGAGTGATTGATCCAGCTTGTTCACGTGATCCGGGAGAAGCTTCCACCCGCGACGCGCCTCGGAATCAATCAGCATCTCGCATGCCGTAGCGCCCGCGTAATAGGAACCTTCTTCATTGCGGTCAACCGCTACCCATACGATCCAGCATTGACGACCGTTCGGAGTATCCTCTTTGTTAGGCGTAAACTTAATGCCACGCTCTACTTTACTCTTTGCATGCATAGCGCCAACATCAATATAAGCAACGCCATCATCAATAATAACACAGGATACCGCGCTCAAATCGATCGTTCCTGCTCCAAAACCTTTATGTTGTTTGCTGCTCACTACGTTGAGCGACAGTGATTTCTTTTCTTTCTTTACCGGCTCAGCCGGTTGTCCTTGTTCTTCCGTCATGCGTATTCACACCTTCCCCGATACAATAATTCCATTTTAGCTAATAATCATCGAAAAGCAAACATATACATGCTGTAGATGCTTGTCAACGGGAGGGAAACGTTCAATGACTCCACGCTATTTCAAACGAATTTTACTCGTAATACTCGCAGTCGCGCTGCTCGGTATATCGATGCAGCATGACTTCGGGACTGCTTGGCAATCCCAATATACTTATGCTTTCGCCCCCGCCGCTAACGCCAAGCAAGCACTAGCGCCTGCCCAAAAGTCGGTCAAGCCGCCTGCCGTGCAGGAGCCGAATACGGTCATCACACCTAAACCGCAAGAGCTAAGCAAACGTGTCGTTGAGTACCATATCAACGTGCATTTAACGAATGATGCAAAGCAGCTGAACGGTGAGCAAACCGTAACTTGGACTAACCCTGGCAAAAAAACAGTGTCCGAGCTCTATTTCCATCTGTACCCGAACGCGTTTCAATCGGGCAAAACCACGTTTATGAAAGAATCCGGCGGCAAGCTGCGCCAGGACAAAGCAACAACCAATAGCCAAGGCTATATGAACCTGCTTACGCTAGAAACGCTGAACGGTGAGAGCCTTCTGCCACGTCTTCAATATGTACAACCTGACGATGGCAATGCCAATGATTTTACTTTGGCCAAAATCCGCTTGCCGGAGCCTATCGCTCCCGGCACCTCCGTAACGCTGCGAATGAGCTACGAGGTGAAGCTCCCAGAGGTATTCGCAAGAATGGGCTATTCCGGCAACTTCGTGATGGCTGGGCAGTGGTTTCCAAAGCTCGCTGTATATGAGACAGCCGGCATGCGCGGACGTACAGCTGAGGGCTGGAATGTCCATCAGTATCATGGCAATTCTGAGTTCTACAGCGACTTCGGCATATACAGCGTTCGGATTAATGTGCCTGAGAACTACACCGTCGCTGCAACGGGCTTCCAAACAAAGCCTATCGAGATCAAGGAAGCAACAAAGATTTACCAGTTTTATGCTGATGATATTCATGATTTTGCTTGGTCGGCCTCACCAGACTTCGTTTATGAAGAGACTGCTTATTCAGATACCGGCATTCCCGGTGTGCGCATTAAGCTGTATCTTGATCCTGCGCATGCTGACCTTAAGGATCGCTACATGCATGCAGCCAAGTCCGCACTCTCAAGCTACGCCAAGTGGTATGGTGAATATCCTTACAGTACGCTGTCGATCGTCGTTCCGCCCAAAGGAGCGAACGGAGCTGGCGGCATGGAGTATCCAACACTCATAACCGCTTTCGCTGCAGAAAATGATAACCCAGGCTACGATCTTGAACGTACGGTCGTTCATGAGATTGGCCATCAATATTGGTACGGAATGGTCGCCTCTAATGAATTCGAGGAGGCATGGCTGGACGAGGGGTTTACGTCCTATGCCGAGGATAAAGTAATGGAGACGGCATACGGCTTGGAGCCGAATTTGCGCATGGAAGCGAGCTATATGACCAACCCTGCTCCGCTCAAGCAGCAATCTTGGTCATACGCCAGCCACTCGCAATATGCCGAGAATGTATATCTGAGGGCAAAGCTGGTGCTCATTGGTATCGAGAATCAGGTCGGCTCCAGAACGATGCAAAAAATATTGCGAACCTATTTCCAAAAGTATAAGTTCAAGCATCCATCGACAGCAGACTTCCAGCGTGTTGTCGAACAGGTAACAAAAACGAAATGGAATGATTATTTCAGCCAATATGTCTACGGCAACAAAATGGCCGACTTTTCGATCGAATCGATTCATGTACGCCCAGTCACCCAAGATGGTGCTGAGATGTATGAATCTGTTGTACTCATTAAGAAAAACGGCGGCAGCAATGGCGAGATAAAAGTGTTGATGAAGTTTACTGACGGCACCAAAATAACAAAGCTTTGGGATACTCAGGAATCCCATATGCAATATAAACAGCTGCATTCCGCTCCGCTTGAATGGGCGGTCGTTGACCCAAACAACAGCAATGTGCTTGATAATAAGCTCATTAACAACTACATGCAGGCTCAGCTGCCAGAGGATAAACGCACGAGATGGAGCCTCGGCGTTGTCCAACTAATTGAAGGACTGCTCGGGTCGCTGAGCTGGTAAGTAATTGCGTTCAAGGAGCGATAAACGATGAAAATACATTTGAAGCAAGGCTGGCGGTTAGCGGTGAAACATTTTTACATTGTTGTTTTATTATTTCTTTATCAGCTGATCTGGGGGTTCTTCCTTTACCGCTTCATTGATTCGGTCGTAGCTCCGCTGCTGCGGCGATATCCAAGCTCCGCTCCTTCAGAAGCAGCCGTTCAGCTATTCATGACCGAAGCACAATTCCAGCTGTTCAAGACCGATCTCATTAATCCTTACGTCTGGACGCTGGGCGGTCTCCTTGTTGCCCGAATGCTGATCACTCCCTTATTCAATGCCGGTCTATTCTATTCGTTAAATCAGTCCAGATCGAATGGAGGGACACGATTTCTAGAAGGCATTCGCAAAGCTTGGAAGCCTGTAGTTCTGCTTTACTGGATCGAGGTTATTTTATCTGTGGCTCCTGCTTGGTATGTGCTGCCGCGCTCACTGGATGCTCTGCTAGAGAGCGGCTCTATTCCAGAGCTACTGCAAACGGTGCTCCCTGGAGCCCTTCTATGGCTCCTATGGGGCACAGTACTGCATCTGCTGTTTCTAGCCATGCAATTCAGCGCTGCATCAGGAGGAAGCATATTCCGTTCCTTATGGCACGCTCTCCAAAATTTCCTCACCTATGCAGCTGTGTCGCTCATCATGTGGGGGATTGGAGCGGCTGCTGGGCTTGTGGTGACAAGTCTCTCCATGCTTTGGGCCGGGCTAATTGCACTTATCCTGCATCAAGGCTATTATCTCATTCAAACACTGATGAAGGTTTGGACGATTGCCGCGCAATATGACTTTTTGGAAACGAAAAGAATGTAGCAAACCAAAAAAGCCTTCAGCGTCCTCTAGATGCTGAAGCAAAAATAAACCTTCATTCCACGCTTTGCTGTGGTGTGGAGGTTTTTTTTACAACTAACCGCAACTAAATGATGGCAGTTCTGTATAAATAACTGAAAGAAAATCAAAAATGGGGGATATTCACAAATGATGCGTAAAAAACTAGTTATTATATCCATGGTATTGCTCTTATCGGGCGGTTCATTGGTTGCAGCAGACAAACTATTTCAGAAGGTAACGCTCCTTTATAATAATAAGCAATCCACTGACGATGCTGTCGTTGTGGATGATAAGGTTTATATTAGTATTCGTTCTTTAAGCGACAGCCTCCAAGCCTTCGTCCAATGGAAGAGCAGTGATAAGAAGCTCATTATTCAAAAGCCCAATGTGCATATGTTTCTAATGAACGAGAAGCGAGCTATGTTCGGACAGGTTGATAAAGGCAGTGTTCAGAAATTTTTAGTGCAAGCGCAAATCGATAATTTGAATATGGCGATTTCAGAGTTCAAAGTGACCATCGTTGATCCTAATGATAAGGAAACGACAATCGACAGCCGCAGCCAGGATGATGATGATTTTAAAGAGTTCGTCGAAAAAGACACCTTTTGGTTCAGCTCCAAGCTCGTTTCCTACGATTTTAAAAATGCTGGAAAATACAAGGTACAGTTTTGGATGCAGCAAAAAAACAACGATCCACAGCTCATTTCTGAAAAAATCGTTACTGCAAAATAAAACTTTTTTTCGATTGCCCAAAGGGGGCTGTTCTCATGAACAGCCTCCTTTGTCTATTTCTGCCGCTCTATCTGGAGCAGCAGCTAGGCTGTCTGAATCTACGCTTATTCACGAGTGATATAGATGAGATTTTTCTAATTTATTAGGAGCAAAATAGTGAAATACCGCCGTTTACGGCACTTTAAGCTAGTCCTTGCGATATAGCACCTAAAGGACAAATAGGTATATTTTACACAACATCCACATAATTAATGAAATTGACTCCATGTATTTAGTTAGAAAGCACTACTATGGCGTGTTTATATTACAGAAAGAACGGTTTAACGAAGCAAATTGTCAAAAGGTTACATGAGAATTATTAGAAATTGCCACTAAAGGCAGGAGATCATTGAAAATAATCGAATATTTCTCAAAGCAATAAAAAAACTGCCTAATTCCCTATTGGGATACGGGGGAACCACTTTGGGTGAATTGATTCCGACGTTTGAGTTTTTTTCAAACGCCCGAGGAATCATAGGGAGCCTTCAACCGAACCCCACAGCTAACCTCGTCGGCATTGGAAGGAGTTTCACAATTGAAGAAGATTACCGCATTAATCCTGGGTCTCGTTCTCGTGCTCGCTTTTCAAGCGGGAAGCGCTTTCGCTGACTCAAAATTGAACGGAATTGTTAATGATCTTATTGGCACTCCGTACAAAAGCGGCGGAACGTCGTCGAAAGGTTTTGATTGCTCCGGCTTCACGAGCTATGTGTTCGAGAAAATGGGCATTGAGCTTTCACGTACTTCTGGTTCGCAAGCAAAAGAAGGTACAAAGGTCGCTAAGGCTGACCTCATTGCGGGAGATCTTGTGTTCTTCGACACAGTTGGCGGCAATAATAGCGCCGTATCCCATGTTGGCATTTACATTGGAGATGGAAAGTTTGTACATTCATCCTCGAGCAGAGGCGTTGTAACTGACAAACTTAACTCCGAGTACTATGAGGGACGATATGTAACTGCTCGTCGTATCATGGATGCTGATTCATACCAAGCCAACGTTGACGTAAAATAGAGCAACCTAATCCCTCTTCTTGAGGATTGAACGGGTAGACTCATCTAGCAAAGCCGCAGTTTTTTGTCCTCTGACGACAAATGACTTGCGGCTTTGCTGTTTCATTCCAGCTGGAATGCGGCCGTTCACTGTTGCGCTTATGGAAGGAGCTATCACTGATGTATTTGTTTATTCACCGCAAGGATTTGCGTATTGCAGATTTGCGCGCTTTTGATTATTTGAAGAAAAAAGAGAAACAAGGCATTCATTTGCTAATCATAGATCCCGTTATTACAGGAGATGGCCGTTTAACTAGTCATAGCGGTCGAAATTTCATGGCGCAAGCCGCCTCGCTTCTGCACAGCTATTCTAATGCAGGAAAGGAACTGCATGTGCTTTATGGTAATCCTGCTGCGATCACCGAAGCACTGCTGCATGAGCATCCTATTGATGAGGTTATTGTTCATACAGACTATACGCCTTACTCACGGCAGCGAGATGAGCAGCTTGGGCTAATCACACGCAGCCTTGGCCGCCGCTGGATGTCTATTGCCGATTCACCTCTTGCTGATCTAGATGCTTTCCCGGCATTTGCTCGAAAAATGGAGCCATACAAGGTTTTCACACCCTTTTATCGCAAGTGGAGCAGCTTTATGCTGGAGTGCTATAGCCCAATGAGTGAAACGACGATTCATGAGCTTGCTACCTTAAGCGAAATTAATGCCAAGGTTGCGTTGTCCTTCGCTTTGCCCGAATCCGTTTCATGCGCCCTAGGCGGCACAAACGTGCAAGGATCGTCCAAAGGATTATCCAAGCTGGAACGGTTCGTACGAGAACGCCTTGCCTCTTATTCGGAGAGCAGGGACGCTTATGCCGACGATCATACAAGCCAGCTTGCACGTTTCCTTAATACGGGCGCCATCTCCGCCCGCCAAGCCTACGAAATGACCCAAGGGCTTCCGGGGTCTGAATCATGGGTAAGGCAGCTGGCATGGCGTGATTTTTATTTATATCAAGCGATGTATCATGATGATTTTTTTCGTTACGAGCAGCTCGCTGATATGTCCAAGCTCTCAGATGCTCATCTAGAAGCATGGGCTGCAGCTGCCACCGGCATTCCAATCATTGATGCGGCCATGACGCAGCTCAATCGTACAGGTGAGCTGCCCAACCGCTTGCGAATGGTAACAGCTATGTTTTTAACTAAAAATCTGCTATGTCCCTTCACGCTTGGCGAACAATATTTCCGCCTTCACTTAAGCGATTATGACAACACGCTTAATCGCGGCGGTTGGCTGTGGTGCTCTTCACTCGGGTATGACGCAGCGCCTTACTTCCGCATCATGAATCCCGCAACTCAGTCACAGACGCATGATCCTAGCGGCAGCTATATTAGGCGCTGGCTGCCTCATTTGAATCATTTGACAGACAAAGAGATTCATCAGCCGCAAAGCGGTGCCATCGTCGACTTGAAAGCATCACGCGCGCGCGCCATAGAGGTATACAAAACCATTCTTAAATAGCTGAAAACATTTAGAATAACACGTTTAATAATAAATAAACCTCCACACCCGCTTTGAAACAGCGAATGTGGAGGTTTTTTATAATTTGTAGTTCATTTAAGCCTTGGATCGTACGCTGTGAACTTGTTTTCTTCCGAGCAGGAGCATCGCCGCTAGCAGAAGCAGCATCAGTATAACTAAGCTGCTTATATACCATAACGTAGATTGCACGTTGTACTGATCCATTATCCAGCCAGTCAAACGCGGAAAAATCGCTCCTCCAAGCCCGCCGAATGCTACAAGCAAACTCGTTGTCCTCTCCGTCATACCTGGAATGAGCTCATTGGCATAAACAAGAGCGATACCGAATATACCCGAGAAGAACAATCCGCTAAGTGCGACAAAGGCAAGCATCCAGCTAAGCTGACCCATAACAGCCATTAAAACAAAAACGACCGAGGCGCCTGCTGTAGCAATAAGCAAATAACGCGAATAACCCATTCGATCAGCCAGCAGCCCCGCAAATAGACGCCCTAGCACCATCGTTCCCCAGAACAAGCTGAGCACCGCTGCCGCACTGGATTCTCCTACGCCTGAACGAACGATGAGAATAGAAGGCAGATAGTTGGAGAAGCTCATTTCCATTCCTACATAAAGCATAAAAAATAAAGCCGATAACAAGAGAAATGGAAGTGCTTTGCGCGGATAGCCAAAAAAGACAGATCCGCGAGTGGATTGCAATCCTTCCAACTCATTCGAATGGCCTTCCTTCACTTCCGGTGTTCGAGCAACTATACCAAGCTCATCATCCAGCTCTCCAAAGGACATCGTCAGCCAGAGAACAAAGGTGATGCCTGACATCGCTGCCAGAATCGGAAAGGAAACCTGCCATATGCTATGCTGAATCAGATAAGCCGCTGCAATTGGAATCAACAATGCGCCAACGCCAAAAAAGGTTTCCAATCGGCTCATTGCCGATGCCTTGCCGTTTTTTGCCATATCAATAATCATTGCGCCGACGACCGCTTCCGTCATCCCAAAGCCAAGACCCGCAAGCGGAGCAATCGCGAGCATCCAGCCCCATGGCAGCAGCAAACTGTATGCCGCCTCACTGAGCGTCAGTACGCCCATCGCAATCAGTACTGCGCCTCTTTTTCCAACTCTCGAAGTAATAGATGGCGCTAACAGAACACCCACCAGGAACCCGAGGAATTGATTCATAATCCATTGCCCGCCATCTTTATAGGTTAAACCATAATGAGCAATGAGCTGTTCCAAGATAGATCCGCCCACAACATGGGCAACTCCGATGACTAAATATGACAAGCAGCCTAGCCAGATCAACTTCTTCATTTTGATGCTTCTCCTTATTTACGCGCGATCAACGCACGCCTATCTGTTATAATAAACCTATTTCATTCGACATTCGCTCTATTCAGCTACTTTATTTCAAGCGGAGGTAAAAACAAATGACAAGCCATCAAAGCTCTATTCATTATAATCGAGATGAAGGCGATATGACCATATGCCCGCTCGAAACCGTCCATGCACAGCAACTATGCGGCTGGCGCTACGAGGCTCCATTTGATGTTTATAACTGGCCGGATTGGGAGCAAATGAAAAAAGACGAAATCGAATTTGGCGATTCCGTCCTTCGTGCTGCCCAATATATGGCTGTCCTAGACGCTCAGTCTGCGCTCATTGGGTTCGCGCAGTTTTTTCCTTTAACAGGCGTAACGCGGCTCGGTCTCGGATTGCGGCCTGATCTTTGCGGTAAAGGCCTCGGCCTTGCCTTCACACGTCTCATTGTCGCAGAGGCAATAAGGCGCACCCCTCAAAACGAAATTGATTTGGAGGTGCTTACTTGGAATATTCGTGCGATGCGCGTTTATGAACAAGCCGGTTTCCATATAACAGACACCTATGCACGGTCTACTCCCACTGGCTTTGCCGAATGCCATTGTATGGTTTATGAGCCAGCAGCCGCACGTTAACGACGCTGGGCTCCGCGCTCAGAATCCCTCAAATCCATAAGTAAAATAAGACCAGGCGCTGCTAGAACAGATACGGTTCTAATCCATGCGTGAGAATCGAGATCAGTATAGGCGCGCGAAACGATTGCACGTCGATGCTCATTGAGCTGGACGAGATTAGGAACAAAATAGGGACGCCAACACCAGTTGGCACCGCGGTATTGCTCCTCTCGCCTCCAAGCCTTGTCCGCATCGCGATAATAGTTGGATGAGAGCTGAATACCGCTCTCATTGCACAAATAAACCCGAATGCAATGGTCGTAAAGCTCGGGAAGCAGCCCCTCTATCCAATCATCCTCATGATCCAGGTAACGCGTCTCCTGAACAAGCGCAACCCACTGCTCTGCCAGCTTCTCCGATTGCCGCTGCCAATAGCGTTCAGTTCCAACGAAATGCAGCAGATGCTGATCAAGCTCCGCTTCAATTAGAGATGCAAAACAAGCAGGCTCACGAAACTCCGGCTCTGCCCTTGCAAACATATAGCCTTGGACGTAACGGGCGCCTGCCTGAATTGCGCGAGCTAAGTCCTCCCTTGTCTCCACTCCCTCGACGAGGAGCGAAGCTCCAATTTGCTCTGCTAAATCAGAGAAGGATCGCAGCACGCCGAAATAACCGTCATGAGTCGCGCTTTTCTTAATCATATGAATATCGATTTTGAGCAGGTTAGGCTGAATGTGAGCAATCCGATCCGTATTGCTAAAACCACTGCCTACATCATCGATTGCAATTAAACAACCCCTTGCCCGGTATATGTCGACAACAGAACGAAGCCTATCCATGGAACCTTGGAAGCTTTCCTCCGTTATCTCGATGACAATTCGTTTCGGGTCTATTCCGTACTTATCAAGCAGCGACAACGTGTAGAGCTCGCCAATCTCCTCATACCGATAAATCCAAGACGGCTTCAAATTAATGAATAACATCGGCTGCTGTTCTTCCATTGAAGCCAGCTTCGAGAATGCTTGCTCCCGCAGTACCCGGTCCACAATAATGTGGTCCTCTTCTGGAATTTGCTCATTGCAGAAGAAAGGTCCAAGACTCCTCACGGAATCACCCTTTACAGCTCGAGCAAGCACCTCGTAACCCATAATGCGTCTTGTATCCATCGCTATAATGGGCTGATAAAATGCAGCTAATGTTTCACCATCCAATTCAAGCGCTTTCGGCAACAGCAACGATGATGAGCACTCATTCATGTCGTTCTCCTCTATGTTAGATCAATGTCAAATTATATGTCATGTTGTATTGAATAACATTGTAATAGAGTCGACATAAAATGTAAAGATCCGACAGGAGCACTACTTATATGAAGTTTTATGTCGAATGCTTATATCAATCTAATGATTTGGGTCACCTTATCGTCTTGTGAAACCTCTATGATGTGATGTTTGCTATTATACGTAATGACACCGCTGCCTACCTCAATGACCGGATTCTCTCCTAGCCCAAAGAAAACATCATCCGCCAAAGCCTCCATCACTTCATGCCGATCGCTTACAGGCAGCTGAGCCCATTCATCAGGCTCCATTTCAAAAAAAGTATAGCTATTCTCAATTTCAGCCACAGCTGCTGTAAAATCCTTCAATATATCTGAATATTCTCTTGCATGTCTTACGCCCATTTGCGTATACCACCTTTGCTATCGTCATTTTTTGTACATATCTCTCTACTATTCTACCGCATTTTATCATTTTTTAACGCATTCGCCTTAAATCATTCCATATACTCTAACTTCAGAATACCCATTTGTCGATAATATAAGAAGTAGAGAAATGTCGAAAATGTATTGGACGGGGTGTATGATGAAAAATTCAACAATTATTGGTTTGGTGCTAGGATTAGTCGCTGTACTTGGAGGCATGGTTTTAAAGGGAGCACACCTGTCCTCTCTTGCAAATCCAGCTGCTTTTATGATTATTATTTTGGGAACTATAGCCTCCGTCATGATCGCCTTCCCGATGTCCGAGCTATCCAAAGTCGGTAAACTATTCAAAATGGTGTTCACTGAGCAAAAGCTGCCTATGCGTGATGAGCTGATTCAGCGCTTCATGGAATGGGCTTCCATTACACGTCGCGAGGGTTTGCTCGCTCTTGAAGCAAAAGTTGACGAGATTGAAGATACATTTCTTCGTAACGGCATGCGTATGATTATTGACGGAAATGACCAAGATTTTGTACGCGATGTTTTACTTGAGGATATTGCCGCAACAGAAGACCGCCACAAAGCGGGGGCACTTATTTTTACGCAAGCAGGCACATATGCCCCTACACTTGGGGTACTCGGAGCAGTTGTCGGCCTCGTTGCCGCACTTGCTGATATGAGCGATATGGGAAAACTAGCACATGCCATCGCAGGAGCTTTTATCGCAACACTTCTTGGTATCTTTACAGGTTATGTATTATGGCATCCTATTGCTAATAAACTGAAGCGCATGTCTAAGAAAGAAATTCAAATCCGTCTTATGATGGTGGAAGGCCTTCTTTCTATTCAATCCGGCGTATCAACGATCGCTATTAATCAGAAGCTATCTGTTTTCCTTACACCTACAGAAAGATTGAAGATGAGGGAAAAGGAGGAAGGCGCCGTTGAGCAGAAAGCATAGACATGAAGAACACGAGGAGCATGTGGATGAATCATGGCTCATTCCTTACGCCGATTTGCTCACCCTGCTGCTAGCACTCTTTATCGTGTTGTACTCCATGAACTCCGTCGACGTAAAGAAGTTTGAAGAAATGTCGAAAGCATTTAGTTTAGCACTCAGCACTGGCAGCGGTATTCTAACCGAAACGTCCGCTGTGAAAAGCGGCGAGGATGACGGGAAGAAGCAAAAAGAAGAAGGCGGCAAGCTTCCCGACAAGGATGTCAACAAAAATCAATCTGCTGAAGAGAAAGCTCGCGAGGAACTTATTAAGCAGGAGCAGAAGGATCTCGAGGATCTAAAGAAAAAAGTAGATGCCTATATTCAGAAGAACGGCCTGACATCTGATCTTGAGACGAAGCTAAATCTCTCACAGCTGATGATTACGATTAGCGACAACGCATTATTTGCACCGGCACAAGCAACCGTTAAGCCTGAATCGAAGGAGCTTGCCGTTGCGATCAGCAAAATGCTGCAGCAGTATCCTGATTACGAGGTCATCGTTTCCGGTCATACCGATACAACGCCGATCTCGACTTACCAATTTAAATCAAACTGGGATTTGAGCTCTATGAGGGCGATTCGTTTCTTGGACGTCTTGCTCGAAAATAAACAACTGAAACCTGAGCGCTTTAGCGCTATCGGTTACGGAGAGTATCGCCCTGTTGCCGACAACGAGACGGTTGCAGGCAAATCCAAAAACCGTCGTGTAGAGGTTTCGATCATTCATACGTACGCCGATGTCACAAATGCCCAGCAATTAAATGTGAAAAAACCATAATAAAAAAACCTGAATCAACTCGCCCTAAGCGTGTGATTCAGGTTTTTTTGTCGTTATACGAATGAATGTTTCCTGCTTAGACCGGCTCATAGCTTAATGTTTCGAACAAAGTCGCCTTCTCGGCTTCGCTCAAATCACGCCATTTGCCAA
Organism: Paenibacillus sp. NRS-1760; assembly: GCF_050467785.1. NCBI lineage: Bacteria > Bacillati > Bacillota > Bacilli > Caryophanales > Paenibacillaceae > Paenibacillus > Paenibacillus sp. NRS-1760. Next base: position 50,524 of record NZ_JBITPK010000002.1, read on the forward strand.
CATGAAGACCGCCGAGCTGGATGTTCATAATACGCTGACGCTGCAGTCTCCGAACATGATAACCGAATGCTTCGCACATTCTACGAATTTGACGATTGCGGCCTTCCGTTAAAATAATGCGGAATACGCGGTCCGTCACTCTTGTTACAACACATGGCAGTGTCATGCTGCCGAGAATATGAACTCCGCTTGCCATTCCTTTTAAGAACGCTTCTGTCATCGGTTTATCTACTGTGACCAAATATTCTTTCTCATGCTTGCCTTCTGAGCGTAGAATCGGATTGACGATATCACCGTCATTCGTGAGAAGAATTAATCCCTCCGAATCCTTGTCCAGCCTCCCGATCGGGAAGATACGCTCCTCATGACCAACAAAATCAACAATATTGCCTTTAATATGAAGCTCGGTTGTACAGGTAATGCCTACCGGCTTATTAAGCGCAATATAAACATGATTTTTTTGCTCGCCAATTTTGCGGCCATCAACACGTACATCGTCACCTATTTCAGCTTGGCTGCCGAGCTGTGCCTTTTCTCCATTGATCGTAACACGTCCGCTGTCTACGAGCTTATCCGCCTCACGTCTGGAGCAATAACCTGTTTCACTAATAAACTTATTGATTCTCAAAGCTGCTTCACCCCGTTGTATGTAATGCCAAGTCGGCAATTTTGTCCGATGAATAATATTGAATCATCGATGACTTGCTTGCTGCCTTCATTTGTCCAGCTTGTCCCGCCGCTCTTCTCATTGCCAAAGCTACATCCTCGCCCTTAATCGGCCGATACTTGCGCAGCGGACCAACCATCACAAATTGCAGCCCTTTCGAAACGACAGCTCCAAACGCTTCACCAGGTCGAGCCTGCGGTCTTTCGCCTAGCAGAAGCGAGGGTTGGAACACTTGAACTAGCGGAATGCTCAGCTTAGCAATCGCATCCTGCAGTTCCCCTTTCACTCTGCTGTAAAATATTTTCGAGCTGGAGGAAGCCCCCATAGCCGTCACGATAGAAAATAAAGAAGCATTCGTTCGTTCTGCAAACCTGGCAAGCGTGAGCGGATATTCGTAATCTACTTTGCGGAAGGCTTCTTGCGTCTTCGCCACCCTGATCGTCGTGCCAAGCGTACAAAATACGACGTCTGCATGTACCTGCTCCAGCGTTTGATCCAAATCCTCAAAGGAGATAACGATCATATTCAGTTTGGAGAGCTCATTTGCTCTGCCCAAAGTTTTCGTCTCTAGCGGCCGCCTTACAATAACGGTTACCATCGTCACCAGCGGATCACGAAGCAGCTGACGGAGCAAAGCTGCTCCGATCAAACCAGTGGCTCCTACGAGTAAGGCGCTGTAGCCTGAAGCATCATGAAGCACGTTCTCTTTTTGCCATGAACCATCTACAGAAGATTCCTGCTTCAACGAGAATCCCTCCTCTTACATTTCCGTTAGAAGCCCGATCTGTGCTTATGCTTCCAGTATACCGCTCTCCCGTGTTTCTTTCAAAGCTGGCAGCAGCAAATGTATCGTTGTTCCGACATTAACCTGGCTTTTAATATCCATCGTTCCGCGGTGGCTGTTAATAATACGCTGACTAACCATAATGCCGAGCCCTGTGCCCGTTTCCTTCGCTGTAAAAAAGGGATCTCCAATTTTCGGTATCATATCGTCCGGGATGCCCATTCCTTCATCCGTTATCGTGATCGAAATGTATTCCCGTTTATGGTTAATATGAATATGGATTCGTCCACCATTTGGCATCGCTTCAATCGCATTTTTCAGCAAATTAATAAAAACTTGCTTCAATTGATTTTCTTCACATGAAATTAAGCAAGAATCATCGGTTAGAGTAACACAAAACTCGATATTATGAAGAAGTGCCTCACTGTTCATTAACGCAATAACATCTTGCAGTACATCCCGTATGTCCTTGGTGACAAACCTCGTCGCTTGCGGCTTCGCTAGAATGAGAAACTCGCCAACAATGAGATTGATCCGGTCAAGCTCCGATAACATAAGCGTTACGTGGGAAAGCGCCAGCTTCTTACTCTCCTGCTGGAGCTGCAGGAAACCGCGCAGCGTCGTCAGCGGGTTGCGAATTTCATGGGCTACGCCTGCTGCTAGCTGCCCTACTGTCGTCAGCTTCTCCGACCTGCGCAGCAGCTCTTCCATTTTGTTACGGCTCCTCATGTCTCTTGAAATGCTGGCAAAGGCACGAATCGTTCCGTCCGAATCACGAATTGGCGATATGGTTACACTTACAGGTATCAGCTCTCCAAGCTTCGTCATTCGTATCGTTTCCTGAGCTGGCAGTACTTTGCCCGACAAGATCTGGTTTAACATATCCCTCATCTCTGCATGATGAGAGTCGGGAAGAATAGGATTAATGAGACCAATTGCTTCTTCTTCCTCATAACCAAAGAGCAGCTCGAAAGCACGGTTTACTTGAATAACCTTACCATCCAAATCAATAAGATGAATCGCATCGCTCGTGTGGTTAATAAATGACTCCAAATGCTCCTTCATCCGGCGGTTTTCCTCAAACGCTCTGCGCAGCTTGTTCATATATATACTTAGATTTTGCGACATCGCATTGACCTTAAGAGCCAGCAAGCCGAATTCATCCTTGCGTTTAATTCGAATCGGCTGTTGAAACCTTGCAGATGAAACCTCGTTAACCTTCCATAATATATCTTTTAAAGGTCTAATCATTACTCCTACCAGCCAATAGCTAATAAAGAGGACGAGCACCATCGATATGCCCGTATAAATAAATGAATCATTTCGCTTCTGCGCGATAAGATCATTAATTCCCTTACTGTCATAAACGACACTTATAATGTAGTTGCCCATCTGCTTCGTATAATAATAACTTCTAAAATAGCATTTTCCATTGATCTCCATCTTTCGAAGCTCAAAACCTGTTTTCTTTACATCGGTTATAATAGATTGATCGCTATTCGAATCCAAATACGTGTAAGTACCGTAACGAACAGCCAACGTATCTTGCTCAAATACTGTAATTTCATTTATATTTGGATTTAATGTTTTTACGATATCAAAGATATGCCCAGGGCCTGAGCGATCCTTCTCCGGAAAGATATAGCCTGAACCTGACTTCTTCTCGTAAGAGGAAAATGTGTTCGCCACATGCATGGAAGTATCGTGCATCGCTCGTTTTGCTTGCTCACGCATGCTTTGAATCATCGAATACTCACTAAGCATGTGCTGGAATATAAAAAACGTCAGAACGATAAGCGTGATCAAGACTGAAAATTTCATCTTTATTGACAATGAATGACACATCCTTTTACACAAAAACGTTTTTATTAACAACTTATACACAATATCCACAATTACTGTGCACAGCTCTGAATAAATTGTGAGTATTTATGTGTATATCATGATAGTTATCCACAATGTTATCCACGACATGTTAACAACGGAATATTTGTTCGTTGTATAATGAATAAATAGTAAAGGAGTTATTGTATATGACAAGAGAGCAAGAAGATCAGAAATGGATGCTGGAAGCTATTGAAGAAGCCAAAAAAGCCGAGCAAATTGGAGAGGTTCCTATCGGGGCTGTTATCGTCAGAAACAATGAAATCATCGGAAGAGGCTACAATTTGCGTGAGACGAGGTTTGATCCAACCGCTCATGCCGAAATGGTAGCTATTCGTGACGCCTGCGATCGCATCGGCGCATGGAGATTATTAGATTGTACATTGTATGTCACGTTGGAGCCTTGTCCAATGTGCGCCGGCGCCATTGTTCAATCTCGGGTTAAACGTGTCGTTTATGGAACAACCGACCCGAAGGCTGGATGTGCTGGGACACTCATGAATTTACTGCAAGAGCCCCGTTTCAACCATGAAACGGAGCTCACTAGTGGTATTTTACAGCCTGAATGCTCAAACCTGTTGACTCAATTTTTCCGACGGCTTCGAGAGAGATAATATTCTCTACATATCGTCGCGGCGTATCGTAATATGTGTTAGCTCGTTTCTTTGTATATGCTGTAACGCAACAATTAGTTGATCGGCCTCTTCGCTAATCGCTAGAACATCCGGATCTGTCAGACTGCCGCGCGCTTCGGCTATTTCATGAAGCTTTAGCCGCAACGACTGCAATTGTTTAAGCAAGTGTTTTTTGTCCATAGCTCGCTTCGGGGCACGCTCCTTATCTAGCACTCGTGTGGTAATGCTTCTATTATACTCGTAGAGCAATAAGGAGTTTGTAAAAACTTGTCGACGAACGTAGACAATTTTCGGGCATTATTCGACAAAATGAAGTTATTTTATCCAATTTCTAGTTCTTTTTAACTAGTAAAATCGATCAATATATGGAAAAAGTTACTTGCGTTAAATATAGAATAGTAAAATATACATATATATGAATAATTGAAAAATGTTAATAAAATCACAAATATGCTAATAACGCTCATCAAGTGCTTTAATGTTAAAAAATCCGATAAATGGTTTCAGCGATTTACGGGTAATGGTGTCGAATGCCAGAAAAAACGGCTGTTAAAGAAGCTGTTTTAAGCGGCAGCATGCGCCTCGGATTTGGTCCAAATCCTCCACATCTTTGTAGCTATTATGAGGATAAATCCATTTGTATTATAAGAAAGTATGAAGTAAAATTATTTAAAACATTAGTCGTAATACAGGGAAATGAACATAAATTAGGATGTCGGGATGTGCCTTTGTGAATAATAAAGCAGTAATTTTGGGTTGTAATTATTATATAGGTTTAAGCACCATTCGTTGCCTAGGCATTAACGGTGTACATACGGTTGCCGTAGATTATTCGACTAAAGATACCTATGGCGCCGATTCAAAATATACGTCTGAGAGACTAATCTCTCCTCATTATAAAGAAGACACGGCAGCGTTCATTCGTTTCTTGAAGGAATATGCCCGCAAGCAAAGCGCTCCTCCTGTCCTTATTCCATGCCACGATTCTTATCTTGAGGTTATCGATGAGCATTTGGAAGAGCTTAGAGAACACTATCTCATACCACAAGACATTCCGGGCATATACTCGGATATGATGAATAAAGAAGTGCTGCAGCGCCTTTCTCTAGAAAATGGCGTAGCTGTTCCCGAAACGGTCCGTGTAGACGAAGATCGTTTTTTTGAGAAGATCGACGAAATCATTAAATATCCTTGTATCGTCAAACCAACAGATTCTCCATCCTTCGTTGCCAAGTTTAGACGCAAGCTCTTTAAGGTACATAGCCGCGCTGAGCTCGAACAAGCGCTGGCCAAAGCGAAGGAAGCGAGCTTGGAAGTCATCGTACAGCGTATCATCCCAGGTTTCGACGATCATATGTATACGTTCGACGCGTATTTAAACCAAGATTCAAAGGTCACTCACTGGGTCACTTGTCAAAAATTCCGCCAATATCCGATCAACTTCGGCGCATCCGTGTATACAGGACAGAGATACGTACAAGAGCTGTTCGATATCGGAGCTCCTTTTCTAGAGAAGATGAAATGGAAAGGCTTCGCGGAGATTGAATTCAAAAAAGACGCCGAAACTGGCCGTTTTTATTTAATCGAAGTCAATTGCCGGATTACCAACCTGAACAACCTGCTGTACCGAGTTGGGGTAAATATTCCATGGATTACTTACCAAGAGTTAACTGGCGGCAACCTTGTGCCTCCCAAAGCCGTCAAAGAGAATACGAACCGTGTTTTCTGGTACGGATATGAGGACATGCTTGCTGTTCGCGATTACATCAAGACGGGTCAATTGACTTGGAAGCAAGTATTCGTATCCTTGTTTAAACCGAAAGCTTATGCGATCTGGGATTGGAAGGACCCGAAACCAGCCTTTTCCTATGCGGCTATCATCGGTGGCAAGCTTACGAAAAAGCTTCTAAGAAGATAGCCTGCGAAAATAGTAATAGGTAATAGAATGGAGCTGATCGTATGTTATTGACCTCCTTACTGAAAGATCTGGATTACACGCTCGTGAAAGGCGATTTGCATATTGAAGTAAGCTCCATTGCCTTTGATTCGAGGGAAGCTTCAGCCAATGGCGTATTTGTCGCTATAACGGGCTTTTCGGTTGATGGACACCATTTCATCGAAAAAGCAATCGCACTTGGTGCGACCGTCGTTATTGTGGAGAAGGATGTTCATGTGCCAGCAGGAATAACGGTACTGCAAGTTAACGACACGCGTGAGGCGCTCGCCCTGGTATCTGCAAACTTCTATCATCGCCCGACTGAGCAAATGAATCTTCTCGGCATCACTGGAACAAACGGGAAGACATCGACCACATATTTTCTAAAATCTATATTCGAGCAAACGGGGACAGCCCTCGGAATTATCGGCACGATCGGCACAGTTATCGGCGACAAGCTGATTCAAAACAAAAATACGACGCCGGAATCGCTGTATTTGCAACGAATCTTCGTCGATATGATTGAATCACATATGAAGCATTGCGTCATGGAGGTTTCTTCGCATGCGCTCAATTTGAAACGCGTTGCTCATTCCAGCTTCAAAACTGGCATTTTCACAAATCTAACGCCGGATCATTTGGAGCTTCACCATACGATGGAGGAATATTTCGAAGCGAAGGCTTTGCTGTTCGACATGACGACGGACTTTAACATTATTAATGCAGATGATAAATTTGGCCGTATCCTCATTGACCGATTGCAGCATAAAGGCCCAAAGCTGGTTACTTATGGCATTGAGCAGGAAGCTGACATTTACGCGACGGATATTACTTATTATGCCGACTATACGACTTATAATGTAAATACGCCAAAGGGCAGCATCGCAATTAAAGTAAACCTGCCTGGGACGATCTACGTATATAATAGTCTAGCCGCTATTGCAACGGCTTATTGCAATCAATTTACGCTACAGCAAATCGCAGACGGCATTTTGGCTGTTGAGGGTATTAAAGGCCGGCTGGAAGTTGTCTATCAAGATGAGGATACGAAGATCATCGTCGATTTTGCTCATACCGAGGACAGCCTAGAGAAGGCATTAAAAACAATCCGGCCTTTTACCAAAGGCAAAATCATTCTCGTGTTCGGCGTTTACGCATCTGATGGGGAATCAGGCACAGAGAAACGTAGAGCGATGGCTAAGGTAGCCGCTACATTTGCTGATTTTTCCGTAATCACCTCTGATAATCCCAAGGAGCAGGATAATAACCTGATTATTAGGGAAATTATTGAAGGAGTCGAAGCTTATAACGGAGCTTATGAGGCCGTTATCGACCGGAGAGACGCTATTGCTTTTGCCATTGATATCAGTAGAAAAGACGATGTCATTCTCATTGCCGGCAAAGGTCATGAAACATCGCAAATTATTGGGAAAACGGAAATCCCATTTAATGAATCGGAAATCGTCAGGGAAATCAAATTAAAAACGATGTGACTGCGCTTAAAACAATAAAGTTAATGAAAGGTATTCCACATGTGCGGTTTTGTAGGTTTTGCAGATAGTCGTCCCGACGTTGATCAAGTAGCCATTATTAAAGATATGATGGATATGATCGTTCATAGAGGTCCCGATAGTGGCGGTATCTATTCAGATGAGGAAGTAACTTTAGGATTTAGACGCCTCAAAATTATAGATATGTCTGAAGAAGCCAGCCAACCGATTTACAACGAGGATAAAAGCTGTGTTCTTGTATTTAATGGAGAAATCTACAATTATCAAGAGCTGCGCGAAGAGTTGATTCAGTGCGGGCATACCTTTGTTAGCCATACGGACAGCGAGGTTATCATTCATGCTTATGAAGAGTATGGAACCTCGCTGCTTCAGAAGTTACGAGGCATGTTTGCTTTTGCGATATGGGATACGAATACGGAAACGATGTTTCTCGCCAGGGATTTCTTTGGCATAAAGCCGTTGTATTATACACAAAACACAACGGATAATTCCTTCTTATTCAGCTCTGAAATCAAAGCTTTCTTAAAGCAGCCTGCCTTCCGCAAAGAGCTGAACAAGGATGCGCTCAAGCCTTACCTGACCTTTCAATACTCCGTGCTTGATGAAACGTTTTTTAAAGGCGTGTACAAGCTGAAGCCTGGTCACTATATGCTTTACAAACAAGGCAAGCTGGAAGTGAAGCCTTATTGGGACGTTAACTTTGCAGAAGAACCGAACAGCCTGTCCCATTACGTCAACCAAATTAAAAGCACAGTAAAAGAATCAGTCGCCTATCACCAAATCAGCGATGTGCCGGTCGGGTCTTTTTTGTCCGGAGGCATTGATTCCAGTTATATTACCGCTTTGCTAAAACCAAACAAAACATTTTCCGTCGGCTTTGAGGATTATGAAGGCAACTTTAATGAGACGAACCTCGCAGAGGATTTGTCAGAAATTTTAAACATCGAAAACTATAAACGACTGGTTTCAGCGGATGAGTGCTTCAAGATGCTGCCAACGATTCAGTATCATATGGACGAACCGCAGTCCAACCCTTCCTCCGTGCCTCTCTATTTCCTAGCAGAGCTTGCGAGCAAGCATGTGACCGTGGTGCTCTCTGGAGAAGGCGCAGACGAAATTTTCGGCGGTTATGATTGGTACGATACGACACCAGCGATGAAAAAATACAAGAAGCTTCCGTTTGCAATCAGGCGGCCGTTATCATTATTAAGCGGCAAGCTGTCCAAAAACAGAATCACCTCCTTTGTCGTAAAAGGCGGACAGCGGGTTGAGGAACGTTTTATCGGTCAAGCGCATGTGTTTGAAGAAGCTGATGCCTTAGCCCTATTGAAGGACGAATATAAGCAAGGACCATCCGTACAAAGCATTACGAAGACTGTATATGATCAAGTGCGGGGCAAAGATGATATAACCAAAATGCAATATCTCGATCTGAAGCTTTGGCTTCCGGGAGATATTCTTCTTAAGGCAGACAAAATGAGCCTCGCCCATTCCATTGAGCTGAGAGTTCCATTTTTAGACAAAGTGGTTATGGATCTGGCTTCAAAGCTGCCTACTGATCTTCGTGTACATCCAAGCAATACGAAGTATGCGCTGCGTACAGCTGCGAAGGAAGTACTTCCCGATGAATGGGCGAATCGACCAAAGGTTGGTTTTCCTGTACCTATTAGGCACTGGCTAAGACAGGAGAAATATTATAAGCTCGTTAAGGACATGTTTCTCTCGGACCGAGCGAAGCTGTTCTTTCATACCGATGAGCTGATGAAATATCTGGATTCGCATTATTCAGGCAAGCAGAACTACGCTAGATACATTTGGACAGTGTATGTGTTCCTTATATGGCATAAGACGTTCTTCGAGCAAGCGTAACAGGCATAGGGCAGCCACCGGCTGCCTGCTCGTTACACACTGTCGCATAACTATTACGGCTATAAAGTAAAGGAGCCACCAACATGAAAAGAATGATCAAGCTCCTGGTGTTATTGGGTATTATATTTTTTATTTATACATTGTTTACGAAAGAAGATGCAAAACCTGTATTCAATGAGAAAGTCGATTCTACACCAACGACTGCCCCTACTCCAGAAATAGAGCAAGGAACAATTACAGTAATAAGCAAAGACGAAGCAACGCAGCAGCCAATTAAAGATGCTGTATTTACAATAACCGCTGCTAATAGCGGATCGGTTATCGGCACCATGACAACAGACGAAATGGGTAAAACAACATCTATTCTGCTCGATTACGGTACCAGCTATAAGATAAAACAACAGAAGGTCGGCAGGCCTTATCAGCTGTCGGAGGAAGAGCATCAAATAGCGGTTAACGGCCCTGCACAAGAGCTGACAACCACCAACAAAACGTTTGAATATGTGAAGGATTATGAGCGGGCAGCTGATGGCTCCGTTAACATTAAGAAGGTTTATATCGATGTCGATACCATTATGCAGAAGCCTGAGCTGCCTAACGGCTGTGAAATTACTTCATTAACCGCGGTACTCAATTATTACGGATATGACGTTACCAAAACAGAAATGTCGGATAATTATTTGCCGAAGCAAGCTTTTATCACCAAAAACAATAAATTGTATGGGCCTGATCCCTATAAATCATACGCTGGCGAACCTAGGTCGTTAAAAGGCGGATTTTTCAGCTTTGCACCTCCTATCGTGGAGGCGGCTAACTTGTATTTTGATGTCGCAGGGCGCAGCAACAGTACTTCAGATATTAGCGGCAGCACGCGAGAGGAAATCATCGAGCAGCTTAATAAAGGGATTCCTGTCGTAACTTGGATTACGCTTGATCTCACGCCGCCAAAAATGAATTACGCTTGGTATTTCAGTGATACTGGTGAATATTATTCAGCTCCTATTAATTTGCACGTTGTTGTCCTAAATGGATATGAAGATGGTAAAGTACATGTAATGAATCCGTTAAAAGGACAAGTTACTTACGATGCAGACACTTTTTTTAACAGCTATGACGCAATGGGAAGCCATGCTATGATCGTTGAATAACTAAATCATTTCAATTAAACACTTCATTAAAAGTAGGTTGAGGCAATGGAAGCTAAAAGCTTAGGCATCATAGGCGGGATGGGCCCAAAAGCAACATCCGTATTTTTCGATATGATTATCGAGCAAACGGCAGCAGACCGTGATCAAGAGCATATTGATATCGTCATTCTCAATCATGCCACTTTGCCAGATCGAACAGGTGTCATATTAGAAAACAAAGGCGAGTTGTTTCTCAAAGCGGTTGCTAAAGATTTCAAAATCCTTGAGGCAGCAGGCGTATCTAATATTGCGATTCCTTGCAATACGTCGCATTATTTCTATAATGATATGCAGCAAATGACAAGCATAAATATAATTAACATGGTGGATGAGACGCTGAAAAAGATCCATGACACCTTTGGAGAACACTGCAAGATTGGTATTCTAGCTACAAATGGAACGGTTAGCAGCGGCGTGTATCGTCATGGCTGCAATCAGTATAATATGCACCTTCACGAGCCTGAAGAAGCCATTCAGGAGCATGTGATGGACATTATCTACAACAAGGTCAAACGTAATTTGCCTGTTGAGCCTTCTGAGTTTGAAGGCATCATTAACCACTTGCTCGTGCAGGATGAGTGCCAGTGTGTGATCATCGCATGCACGGAATTATCCTGCATACCGATCCAAAAAGACGTCGCAGCCTTTTGTGTAGATGCAATGACGGTGCTTGTACAAAGATCTATTGAGCTGTCGGGCAAACAAACCATCGCGAAATAAGAGCATTACAAAAAATCCGGAGATCATTCTCTGGATTTTTTTGTGCTTTGGGCTTGTACTATTTTAGATTAAAGAAGATTGAGTTCTACATTAATGTTGCCTCTAGTTGCTCTAGAATACGGACATACCTGATGAGCGGCTTCGACCAATTCCTTCGCTACGTCTGCTTCAACGCCCTCAAGCGCAATATCCAGCTTCACAGCCAGCTCATATCCGCCATCTGCATCCTTACCAAGCGTAACATGAGCGGTTACTTCGGTTTTCTCCACTTTAATTTTCTTCATCCGGCACACAACGTTAAGAGCACTCTCGAAGCAAGCTGCGTAACCTCCTGCAAACAATTGCTCTGGGTTCGTTGCACCACCGACTCCTCCAAGCTCTTTAGGGGCTCTCACATCTACATTCAAAATATTATCGCTTGAAACAAGCTTGCCATCTCTTCCACCTGTTGCCGTTACCGTAGCTGTATATAAGTTTTGCATCATTAATTCCTCCGTTTAGGTTTTTATTTTAGTTTAAACGTTACTTTGCAAGCTTTAGACCTTGAAGCTCCTCATGAAAAAGCACCTTATCGACAATGGCCTTGTATTTAACCTCCGTTACTTGAAATAACATCTTGTTTTCTTATTGCCAAAGAGAGCCTTCTCTATTCTCCTCATACAATTTGGTGCAGTGAAGAAATTGTATTTTATACAATTTAATTTGATAGAACATAATATACACTCGCTCATAGGCGATGTCAATAGTGCGAAGAGAAATATGCTGAACTAACAAAAAAAGATTTCCTCCCAAATTAACGGGAAGAAATCTTATTGTTTAATTATATTCAGTTGAAATAGGAATCCTCATCCGATCTTAGAAATTCGCTCTGTTACACATTAAGTTGTGGGTTCTAGACTAATCTCAATTGTTTTCTTTCCTAAGCGTTTGTTCAAATAATCACGATTTGCCAAAATGCGATCATCCATCGGCCTAAATTGTGCTGCTTTTTCATTATGATCGTACGCAGCTTCGTAATCACCTATGCCATCGTAACAAACGCATAGCTGAAGCTGCGGCAGCCATGTAGAACAAGCTAAATTCTCAAAGCCCCAGTTCTGTTCCGGCTTCTCTGTGCTGAGCGCTAATTTATACCAATAAATTGCCAGCTTATACTCTTGACGCTGTAAGAAATAATAACCGAGGCGGCAACAAAATTCCGGACGAGGCTTGTCGTAATGAAATGAGCGGAAGATCGAATCGACCACATTGCGTACTTCATTAAGCTCGCTGTAGCAATCCGCAAGCCTGCCGCAGGAAGCAATGTTATCCTCAATCCATCCTTTGCCCGTCGCAAGAAATTTTTCGTAATACCTTATAGCAGCCTCATATTTCCCATGGTCCTTAAGCTCATTGGCATAATAGAATAAATCGCGCGGAGAAAAGATTTCCCCTTTAGCCAGTCGTTTCTCATAAATGTTCAAATTGCGATCACTGTCATGATGTATACTGCTATGGGTTACAGCGATATCACTGCTCAATATATCCCCGTAAACTTCAAGGTACTCATGAACAGGACCAATCCATTTGAAAGCCCGCGATTTTTTTACAATTCGGTTTCGTCTTAGCTTTGAAGTTACATTACCGAATTCATCAAACGCCAAGTGGTATTCCATAGATATGGAGTCGACGGCAGGATCTACATTTTGCTTTAACGCCAGCAGTTTCTGCTGATCGATTTCCTTCAAAATATCATCTGCATCCAGCCACATAATATGGGATTTGGTTGCTAAAGAAAAAGCATAGTTGCGAGCTGCCGCAAAATCATCGATCCATGTAAAATGCTCGATGCGATCGGTAAACTCGCTCGCAACCTGCTTCGTTAAATCCGTAGAACCCGTATCCACAATAATAATCTCATCAGCGATATCTTTCATGGAAGCTAGACATCGACCGAGCGTTTTCTCTTCATTTTTGACAATGAGGCACAAGCTGATGGAAATCAACGAAACCACACTCCCACGAGTCGATTAGATTGATACATCATATTCTCATGCCATTGTCCTGTTACTTCTGCTTTATTAACTAACCCGAATGATGGTCAAAGCCGCACCCGCTCCGCCGCCTAACAGCGTTGCTGCTCCTAATAATCCAAACATTTGAAGCGTTATGGTACTGCCTGCTGTCAAAGTAACAATGACATCATTATTAAAGCTTGATACGCTTAGAACTGGAGCCACGGTAGAAGCAAGATTCGCTGTACCATTAATCACCAGACGAGTGCTAAGAAGTAAGGCAGCCGTGATATTGATCTGATAAGTGATATAATATCTGCCTGCATTAACAACTGTGAAGGTATCATTAAGTCCATTGACGGTAATATTAGGGCTAAGGTTTTGTGAGCTCGGGAGAGGTACATTCGTTCCTCCGAGCACAACAGCGATAATTGCACCTGTCGTATTGCCAGCATAACTAGAATCAGCCGTAGGTTCAGCACCGGTGGCTCCTGTTGCTCCTGTGGCACCATTCGTTCCAGTGGCTCCTGTTGCTCCTGCCACTCCTGTCGCACCTGTTACACCTTCAGCTCCTGTTGCTCCTGTAGAGCCCGTTACACCTGTTACACCATCGGCTCCTGTTGCTCCTGTGGAGCCCGTTACACCCGTTGCTCCTGCTACCCCTGTCGCACCTGTTACACCTTCAGCTCCTGTTGCTCCTGTCGCACCTGTTACACCTTCAGCTCCTGTTGCACCTGTGGAGCCCGTTACACCTGTCGCACCTGTAGAGCCCGTTACACCCGTTGCTCCTGCTACCCCTGTCGCACCTGTTGCACCTTCAGCTCCCGTTGCTCCTGCTACTCCTGTCGCACCTGTTACGCCTTCAGCTCCTGTTGCTCCTGTGGAGCCCGTTACACCTGTTGCTCCTGCTACCCCTGTCGCACCTGTTGCACCTTCAGCTCCTGTTG
>NZ_JBITPK010000003.1:0-64874 GCF_050467785.1 Paenibacillus sp. NRS-1760
AACTAAAGCCTCAAAAAATTGCAGTATGATGCGACTGAATAAGAATGAGAGCGAATGTGTCCAAATTTAGGGGGTTAAACCGATTCTCCTGCTATATTCGTCAAATAGGCCCATTTGATGAGGATATGCTGAAAATAACAGGAGTTTTTCCATCTAGTGGCTTTGAGAGAAAGCGATCGTTTTAATTAAAGGGAGTATTTCCTGTTAAACGGCTCAGCAGCTGCCAAATTGCCTCATAGAGGAACGCCAAAAAACAAAGGAGCAGCCACCGCGGCTGCTCCTTTGTTTTGCGAATCTATTATTTGAACTTACACCCACCATTAATACTTCAGCTTCAATAAATTGCGTTCCGCAATGAAGGTTGTTGTATTAAACAGCAACAGGACATCCTCAATCCCGTTGGCCTCCATGTAGTCACTAATGTTGCCGTTATAATAACGAATGTCGATCACATGGATATCCTCCACATGTTGCGTCAGGAAAGGGAGGAAGCTGTGCGCATATGAATCTTTAATGACGAGCAGCTTCTTCATATCGGCTTGCTTCGGAGGAAGCTCGCTGTGAAGCGTCATTAAAGCGTGCACGCCGCCAAGAAAATACGAGTATTTATCCTTCTTTTCCAAATAGCTCGAATCAAACATGGTCGTCAAGGTTTTGTCCGTATCAGCGACATACATGTCTGTTTTAATACCGTTTTTAGCTTTGTAGGCTTCAATGGAATCAGGTGTTAAACCGCTGAACTGACCGCGAGTATGATAGCTGCCTAAAAAAGAGCTGGTAACGGTCTCGATGTCGAAATCCTTCTCGGCCATTGGCGTCCAGCCCATCTTCTCCGCGTAAGTAACATAGGCTAGATAGGCGCCATAAGTCGTCCAGTGGTGGTCTGTTTTGTAATAAAGCGGTCTGCTGCTGCCGGCTTCAGGCTCTAGAAATTCGAATCCGTCGATAAAGGACAAGCTCCCTTTAACCTGATCGGCAATAAAGCTGTTTACCTTCGTTTGCGGGTAAGCATCAGCCAGCCATGGCAGCCGTTCTGGATACAGGCCTATGGAGGTCGGAGCAAGCATAAAGGTGATGTTGGCGTTAGGATGGTTTTGTACAAACTTGTTCACCGCAGCAGTGTATTCATCTATATCTTTATAGTTCGGTTCATTAAATTTCTCGAACAAATAGCCGTCAGAGCCTTTGTAGATGCCGTTATTTTCCTGCTGCAGGCGAAGCTGCTCAAATACAGACTTCGTCCATACCCAGTTGGTTCGGAAAGGAAAATGATCGGTTACGTAGTTTTCCGTATCATCGGCAAACTTCTTAGACCAAAGATTATCCCAAGTCAGCTCAGGTGACTTCTGGAGCGTGCGATTCTCAACGTCCGAGAATGCTTGTACGGGCAGTAAAAAAAATAATAACGACATAGCAAATAGGACACCGACGAAGCCCCACACAAAAACGTGGTCCGTCTTCTTGCTCAAAACCGCCAGCCTCCTTTTACATTAAAAACGGAAGTAAAGAAATGGGTTAAACGTCGCATCAACCAAGTAAGCAACGGACATAAAGAACAATAAAGCATGCCAGCCAAGCTGTAAAACGGGTCGCGTACTTCTGTTTTCCTTGAGCTTGCGCTTAGGCAAGGATGCGAGCACTAATAATACGAGTAAAATCGCATTTGTATACAATAAATATAAAGTTTCATTATTCCATAATGGCTGGTCATTGGCGCCAAACATCGCAGCAAAGTAAGTACCCATATTACCTAAATCGTCAAAGGCAAAGAATACCCAGCCGATCAAAATAAGCAGCAGCGCATACACATGCCTAACCCAAGCTGGCATTCGCTGCAGCAGCTTTAGTCCAAACCATTTCTCGAACACAAGAACAACGCCGAAGTATAAGCCCCAAAGTAAAAAGTTCCAGCTGGCTCCATGCCAAATACCGGTCAGCAGCCATACGATCATAATGTTGCGAAGCTGTATCCATGGACCTTTGCGGTTGCCGCCAAGCGGTATGTACACGTAGTCCCGGAACCAGGTGCTGAGCGATATATGCCAGCGGCGCCAAAAATCAGTAATGCTTTGCGCCGTATAAGGACGTTTAAAGTTTTCGTTAAACCGAAAGCCAAACATCATGCCAAGCCCTATGGCCATATCGGAGTAACCACTGAAATCAAAATAAATTTGGAAGGCAAAGGCGATAATGCCGAGCCAAGCGGTCAAGGCAGGCATCGTATCTGCTCCTGTGCTTGATATCGTATTCCATAACAGTCCGATATTGTTTGCGAGCAGTACCTTTTTTGCTAAACCGATAATAAATCGTCTAACGCCTTCAGCGAACAGCTCGATGTTCACTGTGCGATGGCGCAATTGCTCCGCAATTGTAGAATATTGTACGATTGGTCCTGCGACCAATTGAGGGAACAAAGCGACAAACGTACCGAAATCAATCCAGTTGCGCTGTGCCTTTGCTGTACCTCTATAAACATCAATAATGTAGGACATCGATTGAAAAGTATAAAAGGAGATACCGATTGGCAACGCCAGTTCAGTTAATGGTATTTGTGTACCTAATAGTGCATTCACATTGTTAATGAGAAAATCAGCGTATTTAAAATAACCAAGCAAGGTTAAGTTTACGACGACAGAGGCGACGACAATCCATTTCCGCTGCAGGTTGCTCCGCTTCGGGTTGCTAAGAGCAAGTCCGAAGCTGTAGTCAGTAACCGTCGAGAGCAGCATAATTGCAATGTAAACGGGCTCGCCCCATGCGTAGAATATGAGGCTTGTGGCGAACAAAACAAAGTTTTTAATTCGCCACGGAGACACGAAATACAGCAGCAATACAGCAGGGAGAAATAGAAATAGGAAAAGTAGACTGCTGAATACCATATTGCTTATTTTTTAGCGAAGAAGGAATCGAATTCAGTTACAAATTTATCCGCTTGTTCAGAAATGACGAAAAAGACGTGATTGCCTTTCGCTACAAGCTTGTAGTTTTTGGCGTTTTCGTACTGATCTGGCAAATAAGTTTCAAACGATTTTTGAACATCCGCAGCACGTTTCTTGATTCCGTCCTCAACAGCAGCAATATCTTTAGCATCCTTCACTTTGAAAACAGCTATTTCATTTGTTTTAACATTCATTAATGGTGACATAATTGTATATTCTTCCAGAATAGATGGATCGAAGTAATACATTTGTTTCACCATGTCGCCTGTCATTTCTGCTAGCGCGGGTTGTTCAATTTTGGCCAACATGCCGTCAACCATCTCTTTTGTCGTTTTTGTTGTTACGAATTGCTCTTCTTTGTTGCCTGATGTATTAGAATTAGCTCCTGAATTTGAGTTCGAACCTGAGCATGCCGTCAGCACCAAACCTAAAGCAATGACAAGCATAAATGCAAAATATCTTTTTTTCATCGTAATCAATCTCCTCGGTGTCATTTTTGTTATCAAGTTTAAAAACGGAAAATATTAAGTTTATGTTGCAGGTTTAATTATTATGGTAAAAAATAACGTTAATAATTCATAAGATTATGATTATTTAATTTACGAGAAAAATGAGTGATTACGCGGAGTTTTTGCCATAGAGGAGAGGCTTGACCATGAAGCAGCAATGCTTTTTGATGTATCGATGGTCAAGCTCTCACAAAAAACGAGGTGGACAGAGTGGGCTCGAAAAATAGAAATTCAACTTGGAATGAATGCTGGGTGAACGCTCGGCACAAAAAGCAATTACGGAGTCTTCGAATTCGAATAAACGCGATCCTCGGAATTGCCGAGCACGAGCTCGCATTGGCCTGCTGCTGAAAGCTTGTCCAAATACGCTGCCACAGCAATGTAGATGCCAGGCTTGCCGGTAGACATTCGTGTATCTTGTACAAGCTTCTGTTCAATTAAGAAGTTAGAGATTGCTAATGTGCTGATACGTCCGTACTTGAGAGCATCATCAACGACACGCTGAGCCGGCTGTGACAAATAAAAGGGACTTGAAGTTTTGGCATTCGAGCTGCTTAGCTCAGATTCTCGCATTGCGGCAGCACCTAATTTTTTGCCAGCCTCCTCGAATGCAAACGCATCTTGGTTCACCGGAGGCTCATCGAACACAAACGCGCCTTGGCTCTCCTCAATCTCATCAAAGACGAATGCGCCTTGACTGTTTTCGATTTCATCAAATACAAATGCACCTTGGCCATCATTGGAATTGTCAAAGCTGAGTACGCCTTGTGTTACATCGTTATCTCCAAAATCGAAGGAGCCTTGCGAATGGTTTGGTGGGTCAACAGGCTGATTGCTGTTCTCCATGATGTCCTTGTCGGAACGGTAGTCGCTATGCAGGTTCGGGGTCTCCGGTATTTGCTGTTCATCGTCTTCTGAAGACGATTGATCATAGAAGGTTAAAGCGGCTGCTATACGCTTCTTCCTGCTTGCAAGGTCGAGCTCATGCAGTCTTCTGCGAATCCGAGACAGCTGTCTCTCCAGCAGCGGAAGATTGGCATCGATATGTGCTTGAATGTCGGCAGGTACTTCAAGCTCAGATGGCAGCGGCAAAAAAAGATGCTGATCGAGCTGCCAGCCATCTCTATATTTGCATAACATTTCATTCATCTCGCCATCGAGGATGTCGAAGCCTTTCATAATATCCGATATGGCTTTCGCATCAATTCCGGTATGCAGCTGTAAATGCTCGATACCGAAGTAGCGAATCGTATTGGTAGGGAGATGAAGCACCTGATGCTGGTAGCGCAAGGATCGGCCGCATTCACATTTTGTATGAGGAGACACTTCGCCGCTATCGGTGAACCCGATATAGTCCCATTCCTCAATAAACGATTCAATATCCTCGAATTCAGCGTCCTCGGGAATGAACTGGCATTTTTTTCGGGCAAGCTGTCGTGCGAACAACGTTCTTCTGCCTCTAACGAGCTCATGGTGCAAAAAATGACGCTGCTCCTCCGTGAGCGTTCCCATTATGTTATCGCGCTGCTCCAGCGACATCTCGTATTTCATAACACACCTCTATTCCGTCTAAAAAGGGAGTGAAGTCCCCCTTTATTGCATACTTTATTTAATCACATTATAGATGGGGGAGCACAAGAAGTCATTAGCGATGCCAAACAATACAACTCATTACCCGTTTTTTCATAATGTTCAATCCGCCTCCTTAAGATTTGTTGCTTAAAAAACGAATTCGTCCTATCAGGATTTGAAGGTGTATAATATAAAGAAGCTGAGGTTGTATAGATTTTATTTCATAATAAAGGCAGGTCCTCATACTTATGTCCAGCAAAAAAGAGAAAATTGAAGCTCCTAAAATATCAAGCGAATTGCAATCTTTAGACGTTCCTGATTACGAATGGGCGGATGAGATTGAGATTAGCGACAGCATCATTCAAGACAGCGGTGTTCATAATCAATCGGCTTATAAGCCTTGTTTTGATCGAGTGGTGTTTAATAACGTATCGTTTCGGGCGACAAGCCTGCGAAAAGCGGAATTTACCGATGTTCGTTTTGACAACTGCGATTTATCAAATATCGATCTAAGTGAAGCGGTATTTCATCGAGTCTCATTCCTTAATTGCAAGCTGCTTGGCATGGATTTGACAGGCTCGATGCTGCGCAACGTAAGGTTCGAGCAATGTGTGGCGGATTATGCGGTACTGCGCTTCACCAATGCCAAAGGCGTTAAATTCGAAAAAAGCTCGTTAGCCAAAGCGGACATGTCCAATATGACATTAGCTAATTTCTTTCTGCATGAAACAAATATCGATCAAGCGCAGCTTTCACAGACGAAGCTTGGCGGCATCGATATTAGCAGCTGTGAATTTAACAGCTTAGGCGCTTCGCTTGAGGATTTGCGGCGCTGCATCATCTCGCCTGCACAGGCGATTACAATGGCGACGATTTTTGGGCTTGTTGTGAATGATGGAACATAATGGCAAGCAGTATACCAACGCCTAAATGGTAACAAAGAAGACCACTGCGTACGAGCAGTGGTCTTTTTTTGCATGGAAATGATTTACTTATATATCGTGACGTGATATAATCGCGTTATGCTATATCGAGATGCGATATAGCATAGGGTGATATACACTTTCGGTAGTTCCACACAAAAGGAGCCGAGTCACAATGGAGAAATTACTTCGCAATTATTTGCCAATGTCGGAAACGGCTTTTTATATTTTGCTGTCGCTTATAGAGACTCGTCATGGTTACGGGATCATGCAGCATGTAGATGAACTAACGAACAATAGAATTCATTTAGGGGCCGGGACTTTGTACGGAAGCCTGTCGCGCATGGAAAAAGACAGCTTAATTGAAGTTGTGCTTGAAGAGGATAGGCGTAAATTTTATCGCATCACGGATGACGGTAAAACCTTGCTCAAACTAGAAATGAACCGGATCGGAGAGCTGTATCATAATAGTTTAAAAGTGGAGGGGAAACTTCATGAATAACGAGAAACGGGTGACGAAATGGTGGGTAAGCTGGGATTCGGAAAAAATAGAGAGATGGCTTGAGCAAGAGGAGGCTGAAGGATGGCATCTGAGGAAAGTAAGCGGCAATGTCGTTCGTTTCCATTTCCAGAAGGGTGAGACTAGAAAGCTAAGATATTGCCTCGACTATCAGATGAACAACGACCCAAACTATGTGCAGCTGTTTAAAGAAGCAGGCTGGGAGCTCGTATATTCCGGCACAGGCTGGTTTATTTGGCGAATGCCCTACAGTGAGGTGCGGCCTGAAATCTACTCCGATCTGGACTCTCTAATTGATCGCAACAAAAGAATTTTGTCTCTGCTTTCAGTCGTATTATTCGCACAGTTTCCCATTATACTGATTAACATTTTTCCGTTACAAATGTTCAACCCATGGTCATTAATCATTTTAGGTTTGTATATGATCGTTGTTGGGTTGTTTGTTTATGGTATTATTCGTATCGTTTCCAATAATCGAAGGCTTATCAAGAGACGAGATTTGCATAAATAGCACAGAAGTAGAGGCTGCCCACGGGCAGTCTCTTTTCTTTTTTCACATGTGTGCACACCGTTTTGAGCAGGTGAAAAAATCAAACCTGAGTGAACATAAACGCTTCATTTTCGGAAGAATTAGGCGGTCTAATGGAAGTTCATTGCTGTCTAAATTGTTCAGTTGAAGAGACGGTACACCTAGGCTAACATTCATGGAGACGTTCTAAGCAGCATGATCTGCAAACGCATACATAAAGAGCGGATACCCAAACTAAAGGAGGAATTCAATTGTTGAAAAGAAAGAAATGGCTGTCTTTGGCGCTATGCTTCTCTCTATTAGCAAGTTTTCTAACCTCGCTTGCCCCTGTAAACGCAGCAAGTGAAGGGCTAGAGGAAGCTTTAGCTGTCACCGACGATTTTACAGAGCAGGAGCTGAAGGATAACGATTATATTTTATATTTCGTTAATGCAGGTGATTCAACCCCGAAGACGGTTGAAGGGAACGACAAGCTGGGCTTGTATAGCTCGATTACGGAGCAGGTATATGGAATTGATCCCCTAACGTCTAAATCATGGGGCTTGGTGACGACAACGAGCGGCACAAACGTCTGGGATGCAACGACCAAATCCGGATCGTTAAGATATTATAACGGTACGCAGGTTAGAGATAAGGCACTGGCTTATGACTTTGAGCTGCCAACAGGCGAATATGACGTGACCTTTGGCTTTAATAATCCGTGGAGCGGAAGAAGCGTGAACTTGCTGCTGGAAGGGAATAACGTTTCTGGCGGTGATTTTGCAATTGGCGGTGAAGGGGCTGAAAAATCGGTTACTTATCGCAAAATCAGCGTTACCGATGGGATGTTAAACGTAAGGATACAAGGGCCGGCAACAGCTGCGCTCTCAAACTATAACGATCCACTCGTTAATTATCTCATCATTAGACAGAACAGAACGGTTCCACTTTCTGATTTAGATGACAAGATTGCAGCAGCAAGAGCTGAAGCAGCAAACACGAAATATACGCCATTCAGTCTCGCAGTACTGAACGAGGTCATTCAAGAGAGTGATTCCATTCTGCAATCGCTAGTGGGCAGCGGTGCGGATATTACGGATCTCGCAATTCAGGAGCAGATTATTTCGGCTATCGCAGCATTATCAAAGGCGATATCAGAGCTGGCAGTTAAAGAGACATACAATTCTTTTAAACCCGGTGCGGTTTGGAGAGATACGAACGGAGCGCTCATTCAAGCGCACGGCGCTGGCATGATGTTTGATGAGAATACACAAACCTATTACTGGTACGGCGAGGATAAAACCTATGGTTATTTGCCTGCCAGAGGGGTAAGGGTTTACGCGTCCAAGGATTTGTACAACTGGGAGGATCATGGACTCGCCCTGACAGCGATCGGTTCCATAGATGACTTTGAGAATGATCCGCTTATTTCAGAGCTATATGCTGGTCGGACAGATCAAGCTGATATTTTGAACGACATCGGTACGGACCGCATCATTGAGCGTCCTAAAGTCATTTATAACGATCACACAAAAAAATATGTGATGTGGATGCACACGGATGGCCCAAGTGCGACATCGACAGCCAACTATGCGAAAGCAGAAGCCGGTTATGCGCTTAGTGACTCTCCGCTCGGTCCTTTTGTCTATCAGGAGAGCCACCGCATGGACCAAGCGCCTAAGGGAGCAACGGATAACGGCCAGCCAAACCAGCCAGGCATGGCTCGGGATATGACGTTATTCAAGGATGACGACGGCACCGGTTATTTGATTTATTCGAGTGAAGAAAATTTAACGATGTACATCTCCAAGCTCAATGATTCGTATACAGATGTTGTTGGTTGGCATAAAGACGGCAACGAGGAGCGAGATACGGAGTACAAGGGAGTGCATGGCGAGGACTATGTGCGCGTATTCCCGCTAGCTCAGCGCGAGGCACCAGCACTATTTAAGTACCAAGGGAAATATTACATGATTTCATCCGGTGCGACGGGCTGGGCTCCGAACGTGGGCAAATATACGGTTGCCGACAGCATGATGGGACCGTGGAAAACGATGCGCGATGTTGCGCCTGGAAGCTCAACGACCTATGGCTCGCAGAGCACTCAAGTGATTACAGTAGACGCGGCTGCGGGGAAATTCATCTATATGGGTGACCGCTGGAATCAAAACGATCTTGCGAATTCCCGCTATATTTGGCTGCCGATTGAATTTGGTCAAAATGATGAAATTGCCCTTCAATGGCATGATGAGTGGTCGCTTGATTTGCTCGACAGCATGGGGAAGGTGACATTAAATACTCCGCTTCCTGCAAGTACAACAATTGGCAAAGCGCCAGCACTTCCGACTACTGTACAAGTGACCTTATCGGATGGAACGGTGAAGGATACGCCGATGAGCTGGAGCATAAATGAAGCGTCATTTAAAATTCCGGGGACGGTGCGCGTCAGCGGCAAGCTGACTGAGCTCTCCAATAAAATAATCGAACATCAGATGTATGTCATTCCAGAGGGCAGCGCTTATTTTGTTCATGCAGGCGGTGCGGAAACGTCAGATTATAAAGATATTACTCAATTGATTGGCGAAGAGCATTTGCTAAACGGAAACGTTATCGATCAGAAATACGATCCGGCGAACAATCAAACTTGGGGTTATATCGGAGACAATACGCTGACATCCGGTACGAACAGCGGCAATATTTTTGATGGATTGCGTTATTTGAAAAGCAATGCTGGCAATGATCTCTCGTACCGTTTCGACATCGATAATGGAAGCTACGATGTTTATGTAGGCTTGTACGACCCGTGGTCCCAGTATTCAAACGGCAAACGGATTGCTGATATTTTGCTGAACGGAACGGTGAAAACAAGCGGGTATGTTTTCTCCTCAGCAAAAGATGTGCTTAGCTATGGCAATGTAGCCGTTGATAACGGAAAGCTGGAGCTGACGGTGCATCGAGCGGCGAATGCAGGTGCAACCAGTTCCGATCCGCAAATTAGCTGGATTATGATAACGGATAGCAAAGGCGATGTTGTTGAGACTCCTGCAGAGCTGATTGTCCATTATGACATGAGCAAGCTGGAAGGTACTTCGGTCATTGACCAGACTGGCAAATACAATGGCACATGGATTAACCCTGCCAACGCGGAGTGGATTAAGACAGATGCAGCCGGAGCCATCAGCTTTGCAGGCGGCAATACAAGCTCTTATATTGAAATGCCGCAGGGTATTTTGGATGGGCTGACGGATGTCACGGTATCTGCCCTTGTCAATTGGAAAGGCAAGAACAGTGCAGAATGGCTGTTTGCGCTTGGACAAGGCGATACACATTATTTGTATGTGACGCCAAAATATAATGCAGACAGCACGGCGCGGCTCGGTATCGCAACGAATGGCTGGCGCAATGAAGTGGCGACGAAAGCGCCGCTGCTCCAATCAGATGATTGGAAGCTCGTTACGGCAGTAATGTCGGGTACAGAAAACAAGCTGTCGCTGTATGTAGACGGCCAGCTAGTCTCATCTGGTAATGCTGGCGGCTTTACTCTCGATCAAATTAACAATAAAAACGGCATCAGCGGTATTATTGGAAAATCCTTTTATGCGGGAGATGCTTATTTTGGCGGTATGATCGCAGACTTCCAAATCTATAATGGCGCACTTCCTGCCTCTGAAGTGAGCGAGCTTCATGTGGCGGCAAATGAGAAGCTGTCAAGCATGGAGGTGCTGCTGCTACAACATGCTGCCGATCAATTAGATGACCTGAGCTTCCTTGGGGAGAATAGCAGCAAGGATGCAGTGCTGACGGATCTTGAGCTGCCAACGACTGGATTGCATGGAGCAACCATTACATGGCAATCAGATAATGAGTCAATCATTAGTAATAGCGGTACTGTTGCACGGCCTGTTTTTGAAAATGGAGATGAAATTGTAACACTGACCGCTGTTCTATCAGATGGAAAATCGACTGTATCAAGAACGTTCACGTTCACTGTGTTGAAGCAGCTGGATACGGCTGTTCATGTAACAGGAGTTACGGTGAACAAGGATGTGGTTACGCTGAAGGAAGAAGAGCAGCTGCAACTGAATGCAGAAGTTGCACCGCTGAATGCGGATAATAAAGCCGTGTTATGGTCCAGCGATGCAGCAGCCATTGCATCAGTCGATACAAACGGCATTGTTACAGCTCTAAAAGAAGGAACAGCTACCCTTACGGTTGTGACGGTAGACGGCGGATTTACAGCTAAGGTTGTCGTAACGGTGGAGAAAAAGAAGGACACTGGCGTAGAGCCTAGCCCAACTCCAGATCCAACACCAAGCCCTAGCCCGGACCCTACACCAAGTCCGAGTCCAGATCCAACGCCTAGTCCGACGCCAAACCCTGGAACGAACCCAACACCAAGTCCGGCTCCAACACCGAGCCCAGATCCAGAGCCGCATTTCAAAGATACAGCAGGGCACTGGGCAGCAGCATCGATTAACAAGCTGTCAGACCAAAACATTTTGGGCGGTTTTCCAGATGGCAGCTTTAAGCCTAATCAGGAAATGAGCAGAGCGGAATTTTCAGCTGTTATTTACAGATTGTTAGGCCTCAAAGCAGAAAGCAGTGAATCTGGCTTCGGAGATATTACGCCGACGGCTTGGTATAGTAAATATGTGAATGGCTTGTATGCCGCTGGAATTATAACTGGTTTCGATGATGGCAGCTTCAAGCCGAATCAGGAAATGACGAGAGAGGAAGCATTCGTTATTTTGTATAGAGCGGTTAAAGGCCAAATGATCGTTGCCTCCGGAGCGGCAAAACCATCCTTTGCGGATGAGCCCAGCGTGTCCAACTGGGCCAAAGAAGCGATAGCAGCATTAACGGAAGCGGGTATCATTAAAGGTTATGAGGATGGTTCAATCAGGCCAAAGGAAAAGATTACACGCGCCGAGATTGCATCGATTGTAGCAAACTTCGTCAAATAGCAGGTTTAACGCGAGACATCCCAAAATAAGGGATGTCTTTCGTTTATTTAAATATAAGGCAGTATATTTTTTTCTAAAGAACGCCGAATGCGTTTTAGCTTGTTAGACGATAAAAATGATATACTGTTGTGAAAACAATCGATTATTATGGAAAACGATGATATGATTTAGATAACGAAATTTGACGATAATTGTGCGCATGTAGGAGGCTATTTACAGATGGAGTACATTAGTACAAGAGGAAATGTTGGCAAAATAGGGTTTATCGATGCGTTTATGATGGGCTTAGGCAACGATGGAGGACTGCTTGTTCCGAGCGAAATTCCAGTTATTTCAGCTGAAACATTAAAGGAATGGCAGAATCTTAGCTATCAAGAGCTTGTACTTGCTATATTCTCGCATTTTACGAATGATGAGATTCCAGCACAGGATTTGAAGGATATGGTGTACGCGAGCTATGCTGCTTTCCGTGACCCGGAAGTAACGCCTGTCCGCAAGCTGAAGGATGATCTTTATTTGCTGGAGCTGTTCCACGGTCCTACCTTTGCATTTAAAGATATCGCGCTTCAGTTCATGGGCCAGCTTTATACGTATGTTGCAGCGAAGCAAAATAAAAAAATTCATATACTCGGTGCTACTTCCGGCGATACAGGAGCTTCAGCAATCGAGGGCGTTAAAGGCAAAGACGGCATCAAGATTTGTATTCTACATCCACATGGCAAAGTAAGTAAAGTACAAGAGCTGCAAATGACGACGGTTCAGGACGACAATGTACTGAATCTATCTGTAGATGGCAACTTCGACGATTGCCAGCGCATGATTAAGGATTTGTTCGCTGACCTTGATTTTAAAGCTAACAATCAGCTTGCGGCGATCAACTCCATCAACTTTGTTCGAATCTTGGCACAGACGGTTTACTATTTCTATGCCTACTTCCAAGTGGCGAAGCAGACGGATGCGAAGCAGGTTAACTTTAGCGTACCGACAGGCAACTTCGGTGATATTTTTGCAGGTTACCTAGCGAAGCGTATGGGACTTCCTGTAGGCAAGCTCATTCTAGCTACGAATGAGAACAATATTTTGGAGCGCTTTATTCTTGAGGGCGTGTACAAGCCGGGCGACTTCCGCAGCACGTACAGCCCATCGATGGACATTCAAGTAGCCAGCAACTTTGAGCGTTACTTGTATTATGTGCTTGGCGAGGATGCTGCTCAAATTCGCAGTCTGATGGATCAGTTCAAAGCCGAAGGACAAATCGTCATTTCCGGCGATGCGCTGAGCAGAGTGCAAGCCGAGTTTGGCGCGCATGGCGTACAAGGCCAAGAGTGCCTGAGCACGATTAAGAAATATGAAGCGGAAAACGGCTACCTGCTTGATCCGCATTCAGCTTGCGGCGTCGCTGCGGCTGATAAATACAGCAATGAACAAGGAATCACGATCTCGCTTGCGACGGCTCATCCGGCTAAGTTCAACGAAGCCATCGAGCTTTGCGGCATCGAGCAGCAATTCCCTGAGCAAATCGCTTCACTGTTCAACAAAGAACAGCGTCAGACTCGCGTAGACGGATCGCTTGCAGCGGTCGTTAGCGAATTAGAAGCATTTTATAACGCATAATCATTCATGCTTGGATACGATGGAAAAGGCAGCAGCTAGAGGAGAAATCCTTTCGCTGCTGCCTTTTTTCTATTGGAACCTACATTTAGGCTCGTT
Source organism: Paenibacillus sp. NRS-1760 (assembly GCF_050467785.1). Taxonomy (NCBI): domain Bacteria; kingdom Bacillati; phylum Bacillota; class Bacilli; order Caryophanales; family Paenibacillaceae; genus Paenibacillus; species Paenibacillus sp. NRS-1760. Next base: position 13,646 of record NZ_JBITPK010000003.1, read on the forward strand.
TAAGTATATTTCGGAGCACAGAAGTGATCAGCTTATGATCTTGATCATCCGGCAATCCGGATACAGCAATGGTTCCGATTACCCCGAACCCTCGAGCGTAGATGGGATACGCTCCGTTATAAGGAGCATAGAGCGAAGGGGATAACGAAAAACGCTCGGCAAGCGTTGTACCGGCAGCGCGCAACTCGATTTCCATACGATAGGAGCTGACTCCAAAACGATTGACGACGCGTGCTTTTCGCGTGACCCAGTCATCATTGTCTGCCGAGGTGCCCGGAAAAGCATAGTGAAACAGCAGTTGTTCGCCTTTTCGAATATCAATCGTTACCGGCTTGTTCTCCGATTTGGCCTGCTCAATGAGCCCAAGTCCGACTTGCAGCGCGGTTTCGTTCGTGAAGGAGTCGAATTGCAGCTCCTCTTCCTCGCGCTTCAATTCCTCTAGGAGTTGTTCGTGATTCATTATGCCGATCTCCTTTACAGCGATATATTAAGCTCTGAAGCCGTCTTGCATATGTACTCCCGAGCTTGCTGATACTGCTCATTGGTGGATAGGTGCTCGATAATGAGCGTCGTATCCGGGTGCAGCTTGTTCAGCTCGGTAAGAAATGTCCGGTAATCAAGCACACCTTGACCTGGGATGACCTCATCCATATGAACGGTCAATTGGCCGCGCAGCAAAATATCCTTCGCATGGCAATTCCGAATATATGGCCCAAGCTTTGCAAAAAAATCACGGATGATCTCGCCATTTTGGTAATAGGCCCGAGGGCTGCTAATGATATTGACGGGATCGAAGTGTACGCCAAAGCCTTTGCGATCGATCGCTTTGATCAAGGAAAGATAGGAGTCAGCCGAATCTGGGAATACCCACGGCATCATTTCCAAGGCAAATACGGTTCTTTCTGGTTTAACCGCATCGATAATTTCACGTGTCGTCTCTACAATGAGCTCAAAGGTTTCATCGCTGAAATTGTCTAGATCGGGTCCGTCCCATTGTTCGCCGCGTGACCCGGCAATGTTTACGCAGCACTGCGCAGCCATCCGTTCTGCAAGTTCCAGACGCTGCATGCAGTATGCAATCGCTTTGCGCCTTGTTTCCTCATTTCGGCTAATGGGGTTGCTCCATGCGCCGACCTCGGAAATCAGAATATCATGTTTTGCTGCTGCGGCTAAGTAATCATCCAGCTCGCTAATATCTTCATTGCCGTCTATGGGGCAGGTTGTTGCGCGGAAGCCCGCTTGTATAAGTGCATTTGACCAACTTTCAGGATTTTTATTTTCTAGAAAAACCTGACCTCCAAGCCTCATCGAAACCCCGTCCTTTGTTCGAATATTTTCTCGCTGGCAGGAATAACTTATGTTGAGCAAAGTATAACATAAACACGTGTTTATACAAGATCAATCTTTTGATAAGAATGAGCACTTTGAAAAAATAAAATTTTGTTGCTGCAAAGGGAATGACAGCCAATTTATGAAATGTATGTGATAATGGCATAAACATGCGTTCATGAAAGAGGCTAGCAACAATTGAAAAAGGCAGACATAAATAGTGTAGAGGTCGCCCGACAATATCAGTATAGAGAAGAATGCTTAGTTACTGACTAGGAACTTTCTGAAGAAATTCTGAATATTACTAAGCTTTTTTTAAAGAAAGAAATGCTCGCCTAATTCAAAGGCGAGCATTTCTTTTAGATTATTTAATTAAGGTACCTTTAGAATTCCTGTAAATTGACTAGGTGCAACTCTATTTTTCAATTATAAGTCTAATTAAAAAATGTATATGTTCAACTGGTGGATTAACTTCATGTCACAACATATTAGAATTCATCATCTGCAAACGTATTAAAGATAACCATGTCATTTAATAAAATAATCTAGTGTCCCGTGGTTTATGGAAATTGAACCAATGGACGTAATCATGGGGTTCGATGTCAAACTGTTCTTCCGCGAGGAAATGCGCATGGTTAGCGAAATCCGTCTTAAAGATACAGCGAGCTACTCGTTCTATGGATCTGTTCATCCTCTATGTCTCATAGGTTCATGACGAGCCCCAGCCGTTTAATCCTTCTTGCTCAGAGAGATGTACTGATCCTCGGAAGTGCCGAAAGGAGTGTGCAGTAGCGCGCTCATCAAGCCGAAAGCGACCTCGGACTTGGAACGAGTGAAAACGAACTTTGTGACCTGCTCGGGAAGGAGTTCCGGGCATTCCGAGGTGCAGACGACGACAAGGTTCTCCGGGCTCAGGTACTTCAGTACCTGCAAGGCCAAAAATTCGTTGAAGACGACGAGAGGCTTGTTCTCGTGCTGCTGGATAAATTGCTTGAGCGACTCTTCGTCGCTGGTGGCCGCAAATACGAGCGATTCGTCCAATCCCGAGGCGGATCGAATGATTTCGTGATACCGCTCGTTCGACATGTGTTCGTGAATGAGTGCATAAGGCTGTCCGGCCGGCAATGACGAGTTCAGATCACTGAACAATCGTTGGAAATCAGGATTGACTTGCCGGAACAAGGAATCGTCGATCAAGCTGTCCACGATAACCAACGGCGAGCCGTATTGCAGATTCCTCGATATCGCATGGAAGGATTGGGCCATAGCGTCAATCAGAAAGACGCCATCCAGCTTGCGCTCGGCAATGATCTCGAAATTGGGTTTGGCCGGATCAATTTGGGATACAAGGAGATGATAGCTCTTCTCCCGGCATCGGCGCTCTAATCCGTCAAGGAAAGCTCCGTAGCTGACCGGCTTTGGAATGCGGGCGTCTCCGGTGCTGACGAACAGCACGCCGAGGACGTTGGTTTTACCCAGTGAGAGCGACTTCGCCGTCAAATTTTGAACGTAATGAAGCTTGCTCGCTGCCGTAAAGACCCGCTGCCGCGTCTCTTCTGGAATCGTCTGGGTGCTCACGTAATTAAGGACATAGCTTACGGTGGCGACGGAGACGCCGGCTTCTTTGGCTACGTCGCGAAGTGTCGTTTTTTTCATCGTATCAGTAACCGCCTCGTTAGGATCAAAAGTTTAGATAATCATAAGTCCGAACTTGGAAGGATGTCAAACTTGCCGTTGACAAGCCACGGGAAACGCCCTATACTGAAGCCACTTAACCGGTTAAGTTGAAACTTGAAGAATGAAGTTCTCAGAAGGGGCTATGCAATATGGAAAATTCGGCTCAATCGAAGCTAATCGTATTACCCGGGGTGCACGCATCCCGGCTGGGAAATGAAAGAGACATCTACATTTATTTGCCTGTGGGCTATGACGATGATCCGTCCGTAAGGTATCCCGTGTTGTACATGCACGTGGGCCAGCACGTATTCGAGCCGAGCAAGCCTTCTGGAGAGTCCTGGGGTATGCACCGCGTAGCGGACCGACTATTGGCGGAAGGGCTGATTCGGCCAATTATTATCGTAGCGGTCGAACATAAGTACGAGGACGGAACCAGTGAATATTTCCACGACCTGTGCGCGTATCCTATTCGCTGCGTCGGCGAGCTTTACGAGCATTTTCTAATCGAAGAGCTGAAGCCAATTGTAGATCGCGCATTCAGGACACTGCCGGATGCGGATCATACGGCGTTAATGGGCTCCTCGGCGGCCGGCATTGCAACGTACAACATCGGGCTTCGCCGTCCGGACGTATTCGGAATGCTTGGCATCCTGTCGCCTTTTTTCGTCCAGGTAGATCCCGGCACGCTGGAGGAAACGCCGCAGTATCGGCTGTATCCTTATAACGATGGGCAGAAAATATGGATGGACATAGGTGGGGCGGAGGGGTTCTTCATGCCATCCCACGTGCGGAGCGTCGCGGAGAATATGCAGCAAGCTGGCTGGAAGCAAGGTGAGGAGCTTTATTATTATCTGGACATGGAAGCCGCGCATTCCGAATGGGACTGGAGCCGCCGGGCGCACATGCCGCTGCTGCACTTCTTTGGCGAAGCCGCCGATGTGTCGGTTCTCGCGCTTGAAGGGGACGGTATCGTCGGTGTCGACGGGCCTTTAGTGGTCGTTAATGCGGTTGCCGCTCTTCACAACGGCATACGCTTCAGTTTGCTCAGAGCCGATTACCAGACGGATAATCCGGATGTCCTCGGGATTTCGCCAGACGGAAGGCTGCTTCCACGGAAACCCGGCACTGCGACGATCGTCTGCCGCTATGGTGGCCAAGAAGCGGCCAGAATGTATACTGTCGTGGAACGGCTATCTGAGACCGTCGTCGTCGAGCTTGAAATTCTCGTGCCGGATACAACGCCGGAAGATGCCGAGATTTATGCGACGTTCGGCGTTCCGAAGCTCGGCAAAGGATTGTATGGCGGAACGGTCAGTTTGCCTAGAGGATTAACGTTCGATTTTCTCATCACCCGGGGCTACGATAAGGAAGAGGTCGATCGGGATTTCGGGCGGATGCCTTACAGAAGGCTTGTCACGGACGAGGACAAAAGAGTCGTTTACACGGTTCATAATTGGATAGACATAAGGCCCGATATGGGAAGAGAGGAGGAGATTTGAATGACGCAGCCTTCGCGAGTGGAATCCATCGCGAATTTCCGATCGGAAATTATGCGCAACGAAAGGGACATTTTCGTTTATTTGCCGCCCGGCTACGGGCAGGAAGCGGACAGGACGTATCCGGTACTTTACGTCCATGACGGGCAGAACGTATTCCATGAAGCATTTAACGGGCAGTCATGGAACCTGCACCGCGTATGCGACCGTCTGATTGCGGAAGGACGCATCGAAAAATTGATCGTCGTGGCGGTTTCGAATATGGGGCTGGAGCGAAACAGCGAGTTCGCGCATCAAGGCTCGTTCGCGGAGGAGCTCGACTACCCTTGCCGGGGAGAGTTCTATGAACGTTTCCTGACGGAGGAAGTTAAACCCTACATCGACCGTACTTACCGGACGAAGCATGAGAGCCGCCACACCGCACTGATGGGTTCGTCCAGAGGCGGGCTCGCGACTTACCATATCGGGTTCCGCCGTTCCGACGTTTTTGGCAAGCTGGCCATGGTTTCGCCTTATTTTGCCCAATACAATGAGGAGACGATGACGCATCTGCCCATCGTTCAGACTTTCGATGGAAAAGGACCGTTTCAATTATGGATAGATGCTGGCGGCATGGAAGGCATGACTGTGCGTGTCGATCACGTCAGGCACATGGTGGAGCATTTCTTGAAGCTAGGCTACCGGTCTGGAGACGACCTCGTGTTCTGCTACGAACCGATGGCAGAGCATAACGAGGCAGCTTGGGAGCAGAGGGTATACGCGCCGCTTGTCTTCTTCTTCGGAGACAAAGGATCGCCCGTCTCAGCCGAGTTGACCGGTGATCCTATTGCCGGGATCGAGGGAGCCGAGGCATGGGTATACCCGCTTGTCACATATGAAAGCGGTTTAGTTTCGGTCGACCTGGACGCAAGCTTTCGCGTAACGCCCGAAGGCGCAGCGGCGGTCGATCCGACAGGCTTGATCCGGGCAGTCAAGACGGGGGATTGTGAGATCGCATACAGCGGACATGGGCTGAACGCATTGACAATAATCAGGATCGTGCCGGAATTATCCGAAAAGGTCGAAGTGGAGTTGGAAGTTGTCGTACCAGACGATACCTCGGCAACGGCGAGAGTATATGCGGGGGCGGAACTGGAGAAGTCCGGACCTCGCTCCTACCGAAGGCGGCTTTTCCTGCCGAGAAATACGGGATTTGCTTTTCACGTCTCAGAGCATTCTGGTCTAAGGGAAGCAGGCCCGGAGGGGGCGGACGTCCCGAAGCGGCGGTTCGTCGCCGACGGCAACAAGACGTTGCGTTATGAAGTCCAAAGTTGGATGCTAAGTCAATCGATATGAATACGGGGTAAAACACTGACTCGCGTCGTAAAAAAACTACCATTGTCTTTCTTAACGCTATCGCTGCTCGCCGCAGCCGCGTGCTCCAACGGAACAACCGAGTCTGGAGCGGGCGTAACTCCTGTACAAAGCTAGTTCGATCTGGCGTTTGAGAAGCTCGATACGGAGCTTGTACCGGAGACCGGCGCGAGCTTGCTGGTATGGGAGAGCAAAGAAGCCCGGCCTTTTGTGGATGCCATCATCAAGGAATTTACGGAACTATACGGCGTCGAAGTGAAGATGCAGGAGCTTGGAACGATGGATCAAATCGGAAAATTCGAGCTGGACGGTCCAGCTGGCCTTTCGGCAGACGTCATTACGACTTCCCAGGACCATCTGGGCAAGGCGGCAAGCGCCGGGCTGATTCTGCCTAACGATGATTACGCTGCTGTTCATGTATTTGCAGAGGCACTTTGTTGACGGTCTGACGGCAGGCGCGACTAAAGGATAGAAGAGACAGAGGGAACGACTTCATTGTATTAACGTAGTGTGCAAATCTAAAAGGTGTGGACTCACTTTCAGCTATCTTATCACCTTAATAAGCTTACTGCTAAGCCGACGATCTTCAGTTAACCATAAACTGATTTCGCTCGGCTTTCTTTAATGGTTGCGGCTCTTTGATCATTTTTATTAAATGTTCAGAGCAGGTGGTTAATTTGATGAACGGTATAGAAAGATCCTGTAGAAAAAAATCACATGACTTATGCAGTTCATACCAACAGATGGAAAACCACTCGTCTGTGAACCAAATGGCTTTGTTAACCAGTAAGGACGCTCTACTTGCGACCATGTTCAAACCCTATAAGCTTGCGCAGTATACACTTAGTCGATTTTTCACAACTTCGTTTGCATGGAGAACGTTTGGTCATAAACGTGCGGCAAGGCTTCAAGAAGTTAGCGTTACGGCACTAAAACCAGGTGACGTCATAAACTTGGATGATACGCTTATTGCCCATCCCTACGCCAAAAAATTGCCTTTCTTATGCTGGTTGTTCGACTCTTCATCCAAAACGTATCGCTGGTGTATGAATCTGGTTGTCCTTCAAGAAAGGGCAAGCGATCTCGAAAGATAAGCGTGTCCCTATTGCCGCGGTCGTCACTGTTCGCTTGAAAGAAGATGAAGAATCGAGTGTTGGCATAGAGGACTATGACTACAGCCCTGCAACGTACAAGGGAGCCTATCTCATCATTAGCAACCGCCACGATGTGCCCGAAAAGGCGTTCGAAGTCTATGGGAAAAAGTGGCGCATTGAAGTGTTTTTTCGTATGGCCAAGCAAGACCTTGCTTTCGGGAAATACCATCCCACTTCGGAGGCATATCAGCATGCGCATATGGAATTCGTGTTCGCTACGGAGGCATTAGTAGCCTATGCGTAACCAGGTGGCCGGTTTATTCAAGCATAGATTCTCACAATTCCCACTTAATTCATCGAACTACATAAGTCATGTCTATATGATATAATAAACATAGTTTGCTAGATGTGGTTTTCGTTAGGGAAAAATAAGTGAATAGCAAAGGGGAATTCATTTAATGTTAAGAAAAATAGGCCTAATCTTGTTAGTAGTTAGCATACTGCTTCCAGCATCTTTGAGTCATTATGTTAGGGCGGCTGGGAGCAATAATGTGGATGTGGACAGGGTTGAATTTACATATCCGCATACCCCATCTCTTTCGAACACGATTAACGATTATGATGTCTACATTCCCAGAAGTTCGATTTTAACGTACTATTTCGCAATCAAGACCGTCGATGAAAATGCAACGATACAATATCAAATGAATGGAGATAGTTGGAAAAATCTTGGGCAATGGACTTCGACAGGCCATCTTCCTCTAAATCCGGCAAATAACCTCGTAGAAATAAAAATTACTTCTTCCGATGGCACAGTCACTCGACTGATTAATTTCCATGTGCATCGGCCGTTGGCCAATGATGCTGCTCTAAAGAAGCTGGAAACTTCAGCTGGGACGATTGCATTCGACGCGAATACGCTTAATTACACCGTTTACGTTCCTTATTCAACAGTCTCTACAATGGTCACTCCTACTTTAAACGATGCCGATGGTAGCTTGTCCATAAATGGGATAGGGGGAGCAGATGGCGAAGCTAGCTCCGCTATCCCGCTTGGGGTGGGCAGCACTGCCATTCCGGTTGAAACGATTTCTGCGGATGGCTCCCAAACTAGAAAATATACAATCGAAGTTATTCGAGCTGAGCCTAGCACGAATGCAACTTTAGAGCAGCTAAGCTTATCCGGAAGTGCTTTGCTGCAGCCGGATTTCGCCAGCGGACGCTTCAGCTATGAGGCTGTTGTAGCAAATAGTCAAGATTCCATCATGGTAACGCCTACAGCATCAGAAGCGAATGCTTTAATCGCCTACAGTGCTAATGGGGGAACATACACTAGCATATTCAGCGGTTCGGCAAGCGCTCCCCTGCCGTTGGAGGCAGGCCTGAATACGATTGCCATACGCGTAACGGCAGAGGACAGAGCGACGGTGAATCAATATGTGCTGACAGTTTATAGGCAGAGCAACGATGCGAATTTAAGCGGCTTATCTCTCTCTTCTGGTACGCTCAGCCCATTATTCGATGCTGGAATTTATAGCTATTCAGCCGAAGTGGGGAGTTATCAGAGTGAGATTACGCTGACGCCTTCGGCAGCGGGAACGAATGCGTCTATAGCGGTAAGTGTCAATGGAGGTTCATATCAAAGCTTGACCAACGGTTCGGCAAGCGCTCCCCTGCCGCTGGAGGCAGGCCTAAATACGATTGCCATACGCGTAACGGCCGAGGAGGGAAATGAGCAAATCTACACCGTACAAGTCTTGCGGCCAAGCCACAATGCTACACTGAGCGATTTGAGTTTGTCAGCAGGAACACTTACACCTTTGTTTCATCCTGAAACAGTAAACTACGAAGCATCCGTTGGTTATTCGGTTTATGCGATAACGGTAAAACCAGTTGCAGCAGAGAGTCATGCTTTAGTAAGCGTATCAGTAAATGACTCGACCTACGTCCCAGTTGCAAGTGCTAGCGACAGCGTAGATCTACTGTTGAGTCAAGGGAACAATGATATTCATATTAAAGTCGTCTCGCAGAGCGGTGAAGAGCTGCTATACACAATTAGGGTAAACCGAGCTTTTGTTCCGTATACTCCGCCATCTCCGACTCCAACTACGGAGACTCCTGTTGGTCCCGTCAAGCCCATTTCATTTAACGATATTTCGGGGTCATGGGCAGAGCCGATCATACAGTCAGCAGTTCAGCAGGGCTGGATTTCGGGGTACCCTGATGGGACCTTTAGGCCTAACGAGAAAGTATCAAGGCAGGATTTTATCGTCATGCTGGTTAAGGCATTAGGTTGGTCTGGTCCAGCACAAGGGAGTGAACCGAGCTTTAGTGATGGGGAGCAAATCGCCCCTTATGCAGCGAATGCGATCGCACTTGGTTACCAGCATGGTTTATTTATTGGCTATGTGGATGGAAGCCTCCAACCAAAGGGGGTAATTAATCGTCAGGAGTTAGCCGTAATAGCTATGAGAGCACTTGGCGAACCTGAGGGAGGCGCGCTTGCGCCAGAGACTGGGTTTGCTGATGATCGTCTTATTTCAAATTGGGCCAAATATGCTGTGAAGACAGCTAAAGACCGTGGCATCCTGAAGGGTCGGGGAAAGAATCTATTTGTTCCGGCTGAATCGGCAACTCGAGCTGAAGTCGTTGCTATCATTCAATATATATTGGATGATCTAGCAGCGAGCAAATAAAGGCAATTTGTTATGCTGAGCCGAAAGCTTGATCTATTAGTCAAATTGCTGCTGCCCTGACATCAGCCATTGAAGGTTGGTTAACCAATAGAGCTTTCAGGCCTGCTCAGGTGCAGGCTTGGAGGCTCTATTCTATTAGGTATTGGAATTTAGTTGTAACGGGAGAGAACGGACAACAAACAAAAGTATGAAATCAACACCTTAATCAAATTTCAGTCATACTATGCGGCAGAAGCGGGCTAGCATGTCATTTGCGAGAAGCCGCTCGCGGTCAGTGCAAGCCAAGCAGCGGAGATGCTGCAGGCGGTAAAAAAAGCAGGCGTTATGCATATGATTTGCCATAATTATCGTTTTGCGCTTGCGATACAGCTAGCTAAGAAGCTGATTGATGGTCATATTATCGGCTACGAGCATACCTTTATTATTATGATGGCGACGTTCATGGAAGGGCTGCACAGCGGGATTAATCCTGCTCCGAACTTCGAGGACGGCTATAGAAATCAGCTCGTTATTGAAGCTGTTGAGCGTTCTGCCGAGTCGAGACAGTGGATGGATGTACCTGCAATTAGCGATTCTTTGTTGTTTTCGTAGCTTCATATAACAAAAAATGAATAGTCGGTTGACGTGCAAGGCTGTAGTGAAGAAGGATTATTCTTCTTGCTGCAGCCTATTTTTGATTATACTTATGTTATAATCGCCATATTAAATAAGGTGCTGAATCCTATTTCGGGAGTATGTATCACTAGAAATATGTAATTGGGTGAGGGATAACCTGTGAATGACTTCAACAAATTCAATCGCGAGAAATGGAGCAAGATAAGAACAAAGGGCAAGCTGTCGTATGCTATTAGATGGGTGCTTTATATATTGATTTACGTTTTAATTATTCAGGGAGTACTCATTGTACTCGGTCGTAAAAGTGTAGATCAAATCGAAATGGCGCCTATTATTTTTATTTCATTTGTCGTGGGTGTTACTCTTTCTTTGATTCGATGGTCTGTTTTTGAGAAAAAATACAATCAGGAATAAATAAGGACGAGGTGAGTAGACATGTTGGCATCCATTACCCAAGCTGAGAATGGATATTCGGTCCGTTTCGAGCGCAATTTGAAGCATGCTGTGGAGAGTGTCTGGTCGATGCTGACTGACAACGAGAAGCTCGCCCAGTGGTTCCCCGAACTGAGTGTCGCGGACTTGCGTGAAGGCGGATTAATAAAATTTGATATGCAAAATGGACATTTTGAAGAGATGGCCATCATTGAGCTCAAAGCGTTATCGGTTTTGGAGTTTACGTGGGCTGAGGATATCGTTCGTTTTGAATTATATGCAGAGCCAGAGGGCTGCCGCTTGGTTTTAATCGAGAAGCTTGCCCAAATTACAGCGCATACCCCTAGAGATATTGCCGGCTGGGATGTATGTTTGGATGTTATCGAGGCATTGCTGGATGGAAAAACAATTGCCTCTCGCAAGGACGTATGGAAAATGAAATACGATAAATATGTACAAGCTTTTGAAAATTTGCCTCAGGCTTAGAAATAAGTATTCAATCAGCTTGGGTTATCGGATGTGATAGAGATGATTACAGGAATATTGGTATTTTTATTAGCTGGGTTAGCTGAAATAGGTGGAGGTTACCTGATTTGGTTATGGCTGCGTGAAGGCAAGCCGATGTATTGGGGAATGGTCGGAGGTGTAGCTTTGGCACTATATGGTGTTATTGCTACATTTCAATCCTTCCCCTCGTTCGGAAGAGTCTATGCGGCGTACGGGGGCGTTTTTATAGTGATGGCCGTATTGTGGGGCTGGCTGGTCGATAAAAAAACACCTGATTTATACGACTGGATAGGTGCTGCAATTTGCTTGGTCGGTGTTTCAGTTATACTGTGGGCGCCAAGGCATTAGTATTTTCTAGCTTGCTGTGTAGAATAACCATTTACAATTCAGGGAACGATTTGTTAACATATATGAAATATTGAAAAAGGCGATGACGAGAAGAGTACATAAACACATTCTTTCGCAGAGAGCCCCGGCAGCTGAAAAGGGGCAAGGAATGGTTTATCGAAACAAGTCTCTGAGCATCACATCGGAACCTGAGCAAGGGGATGCTGTGACAGGAGCTCCTGTTATAGAGCTAGAGTATAAGCATCCTTTGGTGCCGTACTTGAAGAGGTTGATATGGCGACATATTAACGAATCTGGGGTGGTACCGCGAAAAATTTCGTCCCCAAGACGCGAAGTCTTGGGGGTGGAATTTTTTTTTTGTTTTTTGGGACATGAAAAATCAAGGTATCGATAGCAACCCTAAATTGGAGGTTTTACAATGAGCAGCGAATTAGAGCCGATCACGGATCATTTTTTATATAAAATTATTAATGAGGATCTTCAAGCAGGCGTGTTTACACGAGAAATGTGCACGCGGTTTCCGCCTGAGCCTAATGGATACCTTCATATCGGAAGCGCCTATGCCATCCATACAAACTATACGATTGCGCAAAAGTATAATGGGAGGTTTCATTTGCGATTTGACGACACGAATCCTCTGAAGGAGGATATCGAATATGTGAATGCCATTATCGAAGATATCAATTGGCTTGGTTATCGTCCAGGCAGCCATATTTATTATGGTTCGGATTATTCGGATGCGATATATGACGCTGCAGTTGCGCTCATAAGCAAAGGAAAGGCTTATGTTTGTGAATTATCGCCAGAGGAAGTAACGGAATATCGGGGGACGCTTACGGAGCCGGGCAAGGATAGCCCTTACCGAAATCGCTCCATTGATGATAATTTAGAGCAGTTTGCGAAAATGAAAAACGGTGATTTTAAGGCCGCTTCCAAAGTGTTGCGTGCCAAAATCGATATGAGTGCGCCTAATATTAATTTAAGAGATCCCGTTATTTATCGCATAATCCATGCTGAGCATTACCGGACGGGAAATAAGTGGTGCATTTATCCGATGTACGATTTTGCGCATCCGATTCAAGATGCCATCGAGGGCATTACCTACTCGTTATGCTCCATTGAGTTCAAAGACCATCGTCCTTTGTACGAATGGGTATTGAAGGAGCTGGAATTTGCTCAGCCGCCAAGGCAAAGGGAATTCGGAAGGCTGAATCTAACGGGTGTCGTGACGAGCAAGCGGTATTTGAGACAGCTCGTTGAGGGCGGCTTTGTCGACGGCTGGGATGATCCAAGGCTGCCAACGATCCGTGGACTCAGGCGAAGAGGCTTTACGCCCGAGAGCATTAGAAATTTTATCGATGAGATCGGCATGATTAGAGCCCAAAATTCCGTTGATATCGCGATGCTGGAGCATGCGGCAAGACAGGATTTGAAGGCGAAGGTCAAAGGCGTAATGGCCGTCATCCATCCACTGAAAGTGGTTATTACTAATTATCCGGAGGGCCAAACCGAGCTGTTGTCCATTGATAACAATAGCGAGAACGACACGCTTGGCAAACGCAAGGTCACCTTCTCTAGAACGCTATTTATAGAGAAAGATGATTTTATGGAGCAGCCGTCCAAAGGATTTCACAGATTAGCACCCGGAGCTGAAGTTCGGCTGATCGGTGCCTACTTCATTAGATGTGAGGAAGTCATTAAAGATGAAGCCACAGGTGAGATCATTGAGCTTCGCTGCACTTACGATCCCGAAACGAAAAGCGGAACGGGCTTTACCGACCGGAAGGTGAAGGGGACGGTCCACTGGGTTTCGGAGAGTCACGCGTCTAAGGTGGATGTCCACCTTTATGATAGTCTGCTGCGGGGTAATGAAATCCCGAAGGATACCGTTATAGCTTGGGACAGCGTCATTAATCCGAGCTCATTGCAAATCGTGAAAGATTGTAGGATTGAGCCTTTTGAGGCTCTTCCGCAGCCAGAGGATAAGTTCCAATTCGTTCGGCATGGTTATTTTTGCGTGGACAAAAAACATACAACGGATACGAAGCTAGTCTTCAATCGCATCGTACCGCTTAAGGATACGTGGAAGAAAAAATAGAGCGATAACAAGATGAAGCCTCTCATGTGGTAAAATAATACATATGGAGGCTTCTTTTTTGAGAGGCTCTACAATCGGAGAACGAGGTGATGGAGTGTTCCTGCATAAGCTTCGACCATTAATTCTGACTGCTGTCCTATTATGTATGCTTTTACCAGAAGCAGCAAGTGCCAACGGGGGACCGCTGCATTATCCTGCGGAGGGTTATGGCAGGCTGGAGCTGGATGATCAATCGCAAGTGAGTTTGGTTCGCGAGAAGGTTGCGTTTACCTTCCGTGATATCGAACGGTACAAAAGCCATGCGGAAGTAACGGTTCAGTATGAGCTTCACAATACGTCCGATTCCGCCAAGGACTTGGAGGTTTTATTTGTAACGCCTGCAAGTGAGGCTTTTATGGTTTCAGAGGGAAATAAAGAGATTCATGTGATCATGGATCCGAATGTAAAGACGGTTAATTGGCAGAATACCCTATTGAAAAATACGGTCATTGATCCAGTAAGCGGCAAGGAGCTGCGTTTATCCAATTACTCAGCGGAAATTGGGCCAGCACAAGGAGCGAGGTTCCCTTTATCTTTTAAGCCGAACGAAACGAAAAATATTGTCATCACCTATATTGAAAATGGAGGGATGTATAATAAAGGTGTGATTACGACGATTTTTTCCCATCTTTATTATTTGACCCCAGCAGCTTTCTGGGAGGGCGAGCCGCATGTCGAGCTGGAAATACGACTAAGTGCGCCCGGCGCTAAGCTTCATTCGAATTTAGCAATGGAACAAACGGACTCCAAAACATTCAAAGCTGTTTTTAATGAACTGCCCAGCAAGGACTGGTATTTTTCTTACACGTACCCCAAAAGATTGTTGTATCCAACGAATATCGAGAAGGACCATAATCACTTGATACTCGGAACAGTCGCCGCAGTAACGGTAATTGCTGCAGCGCTTGCGCTGTTTTTTAGAAAAAGTTTGCTATTTACGATCAGTGCATTTGGGATTTTTGCTTTTACGGTATATTATATCTCGAAAATGGGCGGTTATCCGTTTAACGCTATTTTTGTAGGGTTTGTCGACTTTGTTGTTGGCGTAGGGCTGCTTATTTGTGATATTTTAATTAGAAGAACGATTCGTAGACGTAGAGAAATGACCAAAACCATGTAATCGTCCGTCCACATCTTTTAAAAAACTCGAAATCAACGTAAACTGTAGGAAACATTAGAGGAGAGAGAGTTAAATGACAAACGAAGCATTAACCATTAATCATGAAGATCTATTGGCTGATCTAGAATACCGAGGGCTAGTACAGCAATTTACTAACCGCGAGGAATTACATAAGAAGCTTACGAGTGAACGCGTTGTGCTTTATTGCGGATTCGACCCTACAGCGGACAGCCTGCACATCGGCAGCTTGCTTCCGATTTTGTGCTTGCGTCGTTTCCAACAGGCTGGCCATATTCCACTTGCGCTAGTTGGCGGCGGAACAGGCTTAATTGGCGATCCAAGCGGCCGCTCGACGGAACGCTCGCTCAATACAGCGGATACGGTATCCGAGTGGACAGAGAGCTTGAAGCGTCAGCTTTCCCGCTTTCTTGACTTCGATGCTGCGGATCATGCGGCTAAGCTAGTAAGCAACTACGACTGGATTGCGCCGCTGGATGTCATTACTTTTTTACGCGATGTAGGCAAAAACTTTACTGTAAACTACATGCTGGCGAAGGATTCGGTCGATTCCCGTCTTTCATCAGGCATCTCGTTTACCGAGTTCAGCTATATGATTTTGCAAGCCTACGACTTCCATAAGCTGCATCAAGAGCACGGCTGTTCATTGCAAATTGGCGGCAGCGATCAATGGGGCAATATTACAGCAGGCCTTGATCTGATTGGCAAAATGGGCGGTGGCGACGCTTACGGCATGACGATGCCTCTTGTTACCAAAAGCGACGGCAAGAAATTCGGGAAATCCGAATCTGGCGCGATTTGGCTGGATCGCTCGAAGACATCGGCGTACCAGTTCTATCAGTTCTGGATCAATACTGAAGATAACGATACGATTAAATTTTTGAAATATTTCACATTCCTCTCTCGTGCAGAAATCGAAGCTTTGGAGACAGAGCTTCAGTCGCACCCAGAGAAGCGGGTGGCGCAGCGTGAGTTGGCGCGTGAAATTACTCGCCTTGTTCATGGACAAGAAGCGCTCGACAGCGCAGAGAAAATTACGCAGGCATTTTTCTCCGGCGATGTAAATCAACTGAGTGAAGCGGAGCTGATTGAAGCTTTGCAGGACATGCCTACAACGGTGCTTACGAATAGAGAAGAGATTGCGCTTATGGATCTTCTAATCGAATCTGGAGCTGCACCATCTCGCCGCCAAGCGAAACAAGATATTACGAGCGGCTCGATTTCAATTAATGGCACGAAAAACACGGATGTAGAATCCATCATCGGTTCGGAGCAAAAGCTCTATGACAAATTTGTCGTGCTGCGCCGCGGCAAAAAAAATTACTTCTTGATTCGATTTGAATAGGACAAAAAAATCAGACTTCCACTATTGGAAGTCTGGTTTTTTTTGAATGTTATATCTACTTTAGGAAATCGAGTGTACACTTTTCATTGTTTTGATACTATTTTGAGAAGTCTCCAACACCAATTTCCGCGATCAACGTCCAGCTATCCTGCACAATTGCAGGAACCTCGCCCAATTTTAGTTGTGTTGGAGTCTTATGTTGTATTTATGAAATAACTTGCTATATGATCTGTCATTTTAGCACTTTAAGTGCGCTTATATTGTAGGGAATACAGTATAGCTGCACGTAAGTGTGAGAAAGATACCGCTATCCTGCGAATATGCATTATAGAAAATAATTAAGAACAATGTAGAAGTGCATATTTGCCGGATTAGAAAAGGGGATATCCCAAAAGGGGAAACCTGTGTGAGAGAATCCCATAGTATGTGCAAAAGAACCTTCAAAACCACTTTGAAAGTGAATCTGAAGAATCTTTTTTGCCAGCATATTACGTGAAAAGTGGGGGCCGAATGATTCGGAAATTGCTTTATGGTTAGTTTCTGAATAGGACAAAAACCCAGACTTCCGTTAATGGAAGTCTGGGTTTTTATGGTTAGCTTTTATAAAAAGGGCTGCTAAAGTTTAAGCACTCGTCTTTGCCAAGCTGCCCTCGGCTATCTTCCGGCGGGATCTTGCGCGGCGGGAGAACCCGAAGGAGGTTGCGGCTGTAGCAGCGGCGAGAATGACGCCTGTAGCTCCAATCCAGCTGATAGAGGTGAGCGATACTTGCTCAACGACAACCCCGCCAAGCCCGGCTCCTGCAGCCATGCCCAGCTGAAGTACAGAGCTGTTCAAGCTTAGCATAATACCCGAAGCTTCTGGAGCTAGTGACATCAGATGATACTGCTGAGTTGGACCGGATGACCAAGCAGTAAAGGCCCAGATCATAAGCAGAGGAAATACGATAACCGGAGACTGTCCAGCCAACGAGAGTAGAACAAGTGCTATCGTATGGAACAGCATGCCGCTGACTAATGTTCGAGGCGCTCCCCATTTATCGGTGCTGTAGCCGCCAAATTTAGACCCGATCAGGCTGGCGATACCGAATGCAAATAGTCCGATGCTCACGCCCTGTTCACTCAGCTTCGTTACGCTAAGCAGGAATGGTGAAATATAAGTGTAAACGATGGAATAACCGCCGATCCACAAGAAGGTGACCGTCAGTGCCGTTACAATTTTCGGCTGCTTCAAGAGAGCAAGCTGGCTGCGAAGTGGAACGGGCTCTTCACCATCTGTTTTTGGAATGCTGGATAAAATGAGGAGCATTGCAAGCAGGCCCAGCAGTCCGATTGCTCCGAAGATGAGATGCCAGTCGTATACAGATGCGACCACCCTGCCTAGAGGGACACCAACGATTAATGCTGTGCTAAAGCCCATAACGAGCGTCGCAATGGCACTGCCCTGTTTATCAACGGGTGCAAGCTTAGAAGCGACGGTCAAAGCGGTAACGACAAACACGCCTGTGCTGAGCGCTAGAACAATTCGGGACACGATCAAAAACTCAAATCCAGGCAAAGCAACGGCAATAAGATTGCCGATCGCGAATACACCTAATGAGTAGAGGAGCAGCTGACGCCGCTCAACACGCGCCGTAACTGCCATAAGAATCGGCGTGCCAATAGCGTAAGCTAGCGAGAAAACGGTAATCAGCTGGCCTGCTGCAGATACGGATACACCTATGTCGTCGGCGACCTTATCCAAAATACCCGCAATAATAAATTCTGACGTTCCAACCAAAAAGCTAATTATAGCCAGCATGTAAATTTTCCACGCGTTAGACATATAAAAAATACTCCTCTCTCCACTCCACTGTTTTTATATTTCTAAATCTATAGAAATATAACCTAAAAAAATTACTCCAACAAATATGGCGCATACTTGCGAGCCATTTCGCGGTTCACACTGTAGTAGATATACGTACCGTCCTTGCGGAGATCTAGCAACCCGCTTTCCGTCAATTGCTTCAAGTGATGTGAGAGGGTAGAGCCGGCTACAGATTCCAGCTTTGTGCCAATATCGGAGCAGCATAAATTTTTCTCCTCAGTAAGCAGCAGAGCTATTTTTAGACGGGTAGGCTCGCCGAGCGCCTTATATACTTTTACAGCTTGACGTACGTCCGCATGATCTTCTGTCATTGTGGCTTCACCTTTCTTGCAGTCGTTATTTCTATATTTGTAGAAATAAGATAGCATATCGATATTCGAATGTAAACAGGCAAGCATTCATTTTGTTTTACAACAAGCATTTCCGTAATCGTATAAAAGAAGAAAGGAGCCGAAAGCAGCTCCTTTTCTTTCATCGCATTATAGGTTATGCGCCTTTATCCAAGTTGCCAAAAATTTTAGCTTCCCGTCAAAGTAACCATCATCTTGCCAGGATCCCCAAACGGCGCTTCCGCCTGTATGAAGTCCGATCAACCAAAGCTGTCTAACGGCTACGAATACGGGAATCATCGCAAGATCCTGCTCGCTTAAAGGACGTTCCTTCGTATAGGCTTCCAGAAAAGCATCCCAGCATTCATCCTCAAAGCTCTCACTATCCGATCTGCCATGGACGCGATCCCATAAATAAACGGATAGATCATACGAGCGCCAGCCTACGCCGCAGCAGTCAAAGTCAAAGTGTGTCATGCTGCCGTCATCCGAATGAAAGACGTTCCAGCCATGCAGATCCCCGTGGCATACTCCCCAGTCATATGCACCATTCGCGGCTTCTGCAAGGCGAGCTTTCAGCCTGCCGGCTGTTTCTTGTACAAATGCTACATCGTTCGGACGATGCTGTAAAAACGGAAGCATCGCACGAAGAGGCTCGTCGAGCAAATGGGCAGCATCAAGCTCAAACCGTTCATGCTTTTGCTCATAGAAATCCATGGCATGATGAAGCTGTGCTATAGCGCTGCCGTAAACTTGGCTTGTATCGACATTAAGTTTCCCGGCACCATCCGCATAAGAGAATAGCACAGCATATCGAGTGCCTTCCGGTGCGTCGAGCTCAGTTAACCATTCGCCATCTCGTCTTTGGATTGGATAGGAAACCGGCAAAGTGCAGTTTTTAAGATAGGTTAACAAATCCAGCTCAAAACGGATATCGGATTCTGCTCGCCACAAATGCTTATAAATTCGCAATATAAATTTTCCGGTATTCGTATCCACCGAATAGGTATCATTCAAGCCATTGGACACGAATTGGCTCTTTAGCGGTGTACCGATATCATATAATAAGGCCATGGCTTCAAAAAGCGTTTCCTTATGAAATACAGTATGTACGGCAGGAATATGCAGCATGTCACAATCATCCTTTCAATGTCTTTCCCATTATCTATTTATCCTATAGCAATCGTGAACCGAAGGGGATAGAAACAATAGCTATAATTGTTTATTACTGTTGGAAATCGCTTTGTTGGGTTTATTTGACAATGTAAGAGCAGCGGATTATTGTTAATCAGAATTGGTCAATCAACTCTGAAGCAGGAGAGGATTATGTGCAGAGAATGGAAACGAATCATTTTCAAAGCCTGAATGAGTATGTCTATGTTATTCAACAAAGTATCGGCGCCACAGCTGCCGCAACTTATATCATTCAGAACGATGTTGTTGTAAACGAGTGGTATTCCGGTACACATGAAGCATCAGATGCATCGAGACTCGTGGATGAAAAAACGCAGTTCAACGTAGCATCAATCCGTAAAACGTATCTAGCGCTTGCTGTCAGCTTATTAATAGAGCAAGGGAAAATAGGCAGCGTGGATGATGAAATCGGGCAGTATCTCAATGATTATAAAGATGCAGCGCGAGGGGTAACGTTGAGGGACTTGCTTACGCATACCCATGGATTAATCGAAGAGAACGGGAAGATAGCAAGAGAGTTCCCAGCTGGATATGGATGGGCATACCGCAATACGGGAATTGGCATGCTTTTTCAAATAGTTAGGCATATAACGGGGCAAAACTTAAGTTCTTTTATGGCGAGTCATGTATTTAATCAATATGGGTTAAAGGAAACGGACTGGAGAACAAAAGCAGCTGAGCAGCTTATATATAATTATTACGATGATGAAGATACGTGGGTGGGGCCAAACGATAGTGATGCGGGTGATCAAAGCAATTTGTTCGTTAGTGCGCGCGATCTAGCGATGTGGGGACATATGCATCTTAAAAACGGCAATGTAAATGGAAAACAGTTGCTGCCGCAAACTGTTTTTGCAAGAGCTACTACGCTGCATACGCCGCTCACTGTTCCCTCTCACCTGCCTCGAAATGGTTTTATATGGTGGCTGCAAAGTGATACTCCCTTGAATCAAATTGGCGAGCATCTGCCGAGCGACGCTTATCAAGTTCTTGGAATTACAGGCTGCGCCTGTCTGGTCATTCCGAGCTGCGATGCCGTAGTGGTTCGCATGTATAACCAGCTGCAGGATTCGAGCGGGTATGATTACTTATACGACATTAGAAAGTTTGGAAATATGGCATATGATCTGCTTCGCAGTTATGGAGGTGCTCGATGATTCAAGGCGGTATCATTAAGAAAACCATCACTTCCTTAAAACAAAGATTAGAGGCGGGCAACGGGTTATTAACCTTACAGCTGCGTGAAGGTGAACTATACGAGGCCAAATGTACATTTAGATCCCCTGTACGGGAAGAAGATTTAATGCTTTTTCAGGAAAAACTGGGTTGTAAACTTCCTCAGGATTATTTGAATTTCCTTAGAATAACGAATGGCTGCTCGCTCTTTGACCATCCGGAGTACGGAGGAGAGGCCTACTTATACGGGTGGCAAGATACATTTGGAGTAACGTACGAGGAGCCTAATGAAGGTTATTTGAAAGTAGCTTACATTTATCAGGATGACATTGTTATTCATTTAAAAGCTTTTAACGAAGGCTCAGACCATTACTTAATGGTCAAAGGCCATATTGAACATTTTTATGATGCGAGGCCGCTGCATATGAATTTTGAGCAATGGTTTGATCGTTTTATCATATGTCAGGGTGAGAAGTATTGGAATTGGCCCATTTATAACGAGGGAAATAATAATAGATTAAGAGACTAGTGGATGCGGAATATATAAATAGGAGGCCTAAAGAAGATGATTGAACTAAAAGCAGCAAGCGTAGATGATGGACGTGATATTTTTGACATGTTAGTAGAAATAGGCCCAGGAGAAAATGGGTTTGTGAATAGTTCGTATGATATCGATTATAGTCAATTTCCTTCATTTATTCGAAAAAACATAGCGATCTCGCAAGGTATTGATCTCTTACCCCAGCACGTTCCCCAGACTGTTTTCTGGTTATTCGTTGATTCATATCCCGTAGGCTACGGAAAGCTGAGGCATTATTTGAATGATAATTTAAAAATATCAGGCGGGCATATAGGGTATACGATCAGACCAAGCAAACGCGGAAAAGGCTACGGTACGGTCATGTTAAATGAACTCCTAAAAAACGCAGAAAGCATGGGAATTAAGGATGTTATGCTGACTTGTGTGGAAAGTAATATCGCTTCTAGAAGAGTCATTGAGTTAAATAATGGTGTACTAGAAGCAAATGAAGATGGGAAATGCAATTACTGGATTCACTTATGAGAATAGTCATCTTTTCAATTTGCATAACTAGCTCGGAGCCGCTCAGTACTAGCACCGCAACTCCCGACACGGCTGCTGGAAAAAAGATAGTGGGCACCAGCACACGCAGTTTAAGTATTAGTGCTTGACGAACCTTAATTTGAGACTGGTCGTCTAGACCAGCCAGAGACATGTGCACCCCATAGCGAATCATGAGTTCTTCACCATGATATGATTCATAACAAGTATCTATCCAGAGTACAAGCCGCTGGTAGGGGATTTTATCGTTTGTAACGAACCTAACCAACCTTATTTGACTTCATTTCTCTATAAATTATATGTTGTCAGAAGAAAATAAAGTTGTAGACTGACGTTGCTTCATTAAGTTAACGGGCAGGATACCTTAGTGATATACTTTCAGTGGAGGAACTCTGGTATAAACAATCTCTCGGAAAAGGGTGCAGTGCATGAACAAAACGGATCGTTTGTTAGCTATAGTGCTTGAGCTGCAGCGTAACGAAGTGTTACGAGCCGAGGATTTAGCCGCTACATTTGAAACAAGCGTGAGAACCATCTACAGGGATATTCAGGCTTTGAGTGAAGCTGGCGTAGCCGTGATAGGAGCGCCAGGGCAGGGATACTCCCTAATGGAGGGGTATTTCCTACCGCCAGTCAGTTTCACGGTAGAAGAAGCAGTGACGTTACTCATCGGGACAGATTTTATCGAGCAATGGTTTGATGTTCACTATGGCAGTAAGTCTCGAACTTCAAGAGGAAAGATTGAAGCCATCCTGCCGGAACCGATCCGTAGTAGGGCATCCCGGATTCGCAAGAGCTTTCGTTTGCTTGCTTCCGTTGAAGATATAGCACGAATACAAGAGAAGGCATACTTGGAAGCGATTCGTAGAGCGATTCTGGAGGAAAGAAAAATAAGATTCCGCTATTCCAAAAGAATTGCCGAGGCTGATGGGAACCGCCAAAGTGTTCGTACGGTTGCTCCTTATGGACTTGTTCTTCTTCAAGGGTCATGGGTACTCGTTGCACAGTGCGAATTGCGTCAAAACATCCGTCATTTTCGTTTGTCCCGGATGTCGGAGCTTATCGAGCTGGAAGATAGATTTATGCTGCCAGCAGATTTCAATTTAGATGTATACCAACCTCCAGACGATCGCAACGTTCGTGTGCGCATATGTGTCCAACCTGACATTGCCGATAAGGTAAGGGAATCGAACAACTTCTATATAGAAACCATAGAGGATCATACCGAAGGGTTGCTGGTGACCTTACGTGTTCGGCAGCCTGAGGAATTGCTGCATTGGGTGCTCAGCTGGGGAGGCGGAGTGGTTGTGCTGGAGCCGGAATCCTTCCGACATCGGGTTAGAAACGAACTGAAAAAAACGTTAAAACGCTACTGACATAATGGTGTCAGTAGCGTTTTTGTATACTTAGAAAAAAGATGATTAGAGGCGATGATAGACGATGATTACAACAAAGGTAGCATTACAACGATTTGAGGAAACTGCGGCACATTATATTCATGAACTGGATCAATTCAGTCTGGAGCAGCTGAGGCAAAAGCAAAGTGAAAACGAATGGTCAATCGGTCAGATGTTTCAACATCTCATTAGCTCGGCGCTTTATATGCAGCTTCGTAATCTTGATCAATGCTTGATGCCAAGCCAAGATCCCACGGTTCCTGGAACGGAAAAAACCGAGGTTGGTGTGGCTATATTTTCTCAAGGAAGCTTCCCGCCCACTCGTATTCATGTTCCGCCTTCCCCACAATATACTCCGGAGCAGCCGGAAAGCAAAGAGCAGCTGATTCAAGGCTTACACACTGTCATCCAGAGAATGAAGGACATTGAACCTACCCTTGAAAAAGTGTCCAAAAAACATACAGTGTCCCATCCGAGATTCGGTGGATTGTGTGCGGAGGAGTGGTTTCTGCTTGTTGAAATGCACTACCGTCACCATCTCCTGCAGCTGGACCGCTTAAAGCAAGAGCTGGTACGGGAAGCGACATAAACATGTTTTAAAAAAGGAAGGGATTTCGAGGTATGCAAATGGATGAAATAAACGAGCAAAGCCGCTTCTGGATTGGTGTCGTGTCCGCATCCCATGTGAAGTGTGGAGAGTCGGGGGGATTCGCTCAGCTCTGCCACGGCAAGTCAGCACCTTTACATAAGATGCGAGCAGGCGATTGGTTGATCTACTATTCCCCGCGAACAGAAATAAGGAACGGGGCACCACTCCAAGCGTTCACCGCTATTGGAGAAGTGGATGATGATAAAGTCTACGAATATCAGATGTCGGAATCATTTGTGCCATTACGCCGAAATATCCGCTATATTTCATGCCGCGAGGTACAGATTAGAGATCTTTTAGAAAAGCTTAGCTTCACTCGTGGGAACCGAAATTGGGGGTATTCCTTCCGCTACGGTCATTTTGAGATCAGTCGGGAGGACTTTTTGACAATTGCCAAAGCGATGCTAAATGAGCAGATAGAAAGTTCATAAAACAGCGACAGTCTAGGACTTTATTTTCATATCCTAGGCTGTCGCTGTTTCAATTTCTGAGGCCAGTCTAAAACTTACTTTAGGAAGTCTGAGGTGCTTTGTTATAGGCTATATCTATTTTTCCTATATAAACTAGATATTGGAAACGGTTTAGGTTCTCTATTATTATGAGATTAAACCTATAGAATCCATGAGAAGAGGATAGAAATGAAACAGAAATGGCAATGTGCAGTAGACAAAACAATCCATCTAACAGCACAGAAACGAAATAAATTAGAGCAAACGTTCGAAAGCTATATGATCTGCCTAATGTTGTATGTACTCCACATCTTGCCTATTATACAAATGAGACGATTTCGGATATGAATCAACAACTATTGGATCAAGCTATTGAATATTTTAATAATCTGTACGATATGGAGTGACGTTTCTTAATGAAAGGAATGGAGTAAAATGAATCCTTTTATCGAACAATTGTTACATTCTAATCAAATGGAAATAGAATTAACGGAAGACCTATTATATAAAATTTACAATGAAGCTAAAAATACGGATGGGGAGGAGGAGGTTTGGAAAAAACTAATCTCGTTATACGATGAACCTCTCCCGAAGCAAATCGCTTTTTCCCTTATAGATAGGAATATTGCTATTATGGACTTAGGTCATTCCAAACAAGACTACGATGTCTTGTGGAGATTAGCAGAGATAGTAGACGAAGCTTTATTGACACTAGCGATAGACGTCTATACTCAACTATCCTTTGGCCATGAAGTAATAGAGCTGCTGTTTAACAAATACGATAATCATAAATGGATGATGGAGAGCTTGATTTATAAACAGCCGTCATCACCTGAAAAGCGAAGATTACTCGAAGCAGCTATAAAAAGGAATATGGATGCAGACGTATTGCAAAGATTGCTTACTGTAGTAGACACTGCTAAATATGCGAGCTGCAATGATTTAACACTTGAAGAGTTTCAATCCCTTTTTGAGACAAAAGAGCCCTATGTTTGGCTGTCATTATCCCAAAACGCCAACACTCCAGTAGATATTTTGAACAAATTATTAGAAGCGACAAGCATAAAAAATGCAAGAGCAATAAGACAATCAGCAAATATAAATATTAAAGGAAAACGCGATAAAAATAGTGAGGTGATCACGTGAGAATTAGAACGGCAGCTAAGTTTGCATCCCGACAATGATTTGAATTTTATTATGGGAGCACCAACGAGAAGTATTGTCACAATGGATTTCTAATCCTAACCATATGGAAATCCCTATGTTTATTGAAGGTTAATTAAAGAATGGGGGGCGAGCATATGAATGAGTTACGTTATCCTGTCGGGCAATTTGAACTCATACAGCATGTAACGACCGAGCTTCGGCAAAGCTGGATTGAGGATGTGTCGCAAATATGTCCGATTCTGCGGCATACGGTACAAAACTTAACGTCTGAGCAGTTGCTTTTACAATACCGTCCGGGCAGTTGGACCGTCAGGCAGGTTGTTCACCATATGGCTGACAACGATATGAATGCTTTTATCCGTTTCAAGAGAGCGCTAACGGAGGATAATCCCACAGCCAGCTCATATAGAGAAGATTTATGGGCGGAATTAAGCGATTATGAAACACCCCTCGAAACATCGCTGAATCTCCTGGAATCCGTTCATGATCGGTTTACTGCAATTCTCCGATCTTTACAATCATCAGATTTTCAACGAACGTTTACAAGTCCAACTCACGGCGCCATGAGTCTTGATGCTGCGCTTCAACGATTCATTTGGCATAATCGGCATCATACTGCACAGATCGCTTCCATATTTTTAAAAAAGGAGAATCAGGCATGAATAAAATTATTGCCATTACAGGCGCCTCATCCGGAATAGGTCTTGCAACAGCATTAAAATTTGCTGAAGAAGGATGGATCGTATACGCTGGAACTCGGCATGCAGAACGTGATCAAGCAAAGTATAGCGATCAGCCCAATCTACATTTCATTGAAATGGAAGTAACTAAACCGGAATCATTGGAGCAGGCATTTGAGGTCATTAAGCAAAAACACGGTTATATGGATGTTTTATTTTGCAATGCAGGATTTGGGCTGTTGCGTGCTCTAGGTCAAGCTACTTTCGAGGAAATTCAAGCTGTTTTTGATACGAATGTGTACGGGGTTATGCATACGATTCGTGCGGGTTTGCCACTTCTTCGCAAGTCGAACTCAGGCCATTTGATCGCAACGACGAGTGTAGGGGGATTGGTCGGACAACCATTAAATGAAATTTATTGCGCAAGCAAGTTTGCAGTTGAAGGGTTGTTGGAGAGCTTAGCGACCTACTACAAGCCTGCATTTAATATTGATGTGACTTTGCTGGAGCCTGGAGCAATTGGGACCCATTTCAACAATACTGTTTTTGCACATATTGAAAAAACAGGCGGTATTCCAGATGATGATTATAAACAAACGTATGACACCATTATTAATACCTTTTCCAAGCGAAACTCCGTTCCACAAACTTCTGAATCCGTTGCTGATGTTGTGCTTCAATTAGTAAATATGGAGACGAAGCCGCTGCGCATTCGTACATCCGATAAAGCTGAAGCGTTTGTACATTATAAAGTGAGCAACGATCCTACGGGGCTGGAGGGCATGCTGAATACACGTAAACTTCAATTAGAAATGTAATATAAGATATATAAACAGGAATGGACTATGGGTTATTGCGCCCATAGTCCATTTTCTTGCTTTATTATTGAAGCCGCCACAAAGATTGCACATTTGGCGGCTCCCAGCCAACCAGTGAGGTATGAGGCTGGAGACAAACATAGGAGAGGCCCGCGTAGGTTACTGTACTGCCAGCAACATAGCTTGTTTGAGCAGCCCAAGTCGTTGTTCCGCCCGAGCTAGCTGTAGTTGAGGCTTGAAGTACGTTGCTAGCTGCCGACAAATTTCCTGCAGCATCCTTTGCTTTCACTGTAAAGCTGTAGGCTGTGTTTGCTGTAAGACCGCTTACGGTAGCTGTAATTCCAGCAACATTGAGGCTGGAAGAGCCATAATAAACGGTGTAACCGGTAACGCCGACATTATCCGTTGATGCTCCCCATGAAAGATTAATGGTAGAAGCTGTAGCACCTGTTGCTTGAAGATTATTTGGGGCAGTTGGCGCTGTAGTATCCGCTGGTCCTGCATTGCCGCATGGACCAATTAATTTCCACACGCTGCTTATATCTGGGCGCTCTCCTTTTGTCCACCATTTAGCTTCGTATTCAGAGCCGTTGTAGGAAGCACGCTGTCCGCCTGTATAGGCTGTGTCGGTGTTCCATTGCTGTACGGTGCAAACATTTGCGGGGCTTGTAGTAACCGTAATTGGCGTACTTGCGCCAGACACATTGCCTGCTGCATCATATGCCTTCACTGTAAAGGTATAAGCAGTGTTAGGGGTTAATCCGCTAATTGCTGCGCTTGTACCCGTTGCATTCACGTTTGTTGTACCGTAAGTCACGGTATAACCGGTTACATTTACGTTATCCGTGGAAGCGTTCCATGCTAAGTTGACACTGGATGCACTTGTACTTGTCGTGCGTAAATTAGCAGGTACAGAAGGTGCTATTACATCCACAACGGGTGCATCAGTAGTTACATTAATCACGTTGCTCGCGCCAGAAATATTGCCTGCTGCATCTCTTGCTTTTACAGTAAATGAATACGCTGTGTTAGGTGTCAAACCGCTGATTGTTGTGCTTGTACCTGTAACGGTTGTTGAAGTTGAACCATATGAGACGATATAACCCGTTACTCCTCGATCATCGGTAGATGCATTCCAAGACAAGCTCGCACTCGTGGACGTTTTGGCGGTTAATTGAAGATTAGCAGGAACTGACGGAGCTGTAACGTCACCTCCACCCGAACCATATTGATCAAGATAGGTACGATGACTAGTAGAAAAAAGATTGTTCGTATATTTATCCCAGTTGATAGACCAGGTCATCAATCCTTTTAAATCAGGATAACCAGCAGTATTTCGAAGAACGTAGGTTCCGCCGAAAGGGATACCTTTTATAAGATAATCAAGAGCTTTCTGGACGTTAGCCGGTGTTGTATAACCTCCGCCTGCTGCTTGTGGTGAAGCGGGCAAACCAATGACGATTTGATCTGGACGAAGCGCTGGAAACATATTATTCGGGTTGCCTCCGACAGGAAATCCAACAAGGAGCATTTCAGCCATAGCCACATGGAAGTCAGGCGTACCTTGAGAATAGGCTTTACCATCAAGGCCTAACATGGGACCCGTATTATAATGCTGTACATGCAGGTAATCCAGCTCATTTCGCAGATCATAGATGACAGGGAGGTATGCTCCCCAATGTCCTGTATAGTTTCCTGCTCCACCCTGAACATAGGCCGTTTCCGGAGCCATGGTCAGAAGGAAATCTGGACTATAGCTATTTAATATTTCACGCGTAGCGGAAATTAAATTTACTATTTTTGGGGTGGTAGGAGCTTTGAAGTTGGTGTCTCCTGTGTTAAGGGCAAGAGAGCTGCCTTCAAGGTCAATATCGAGGCCGTCAAATCCATATAAATTAATAATACCCTTCATCGTGTTCACAAATGTTGTTTTGGCCTGAGGTGTAATAAGCTCCACTGCACCGTTAGCGCCGCCGATGGATATGAGCACCTTTTGTCCTCTCGCTTTAAGGAAAGCAACATCAGACTGAAACTCGCTAACGGTTGCGTTGTAAGGCGTGAACACCATATTGCCAGTATGTGCGCCACCTGTTGGTTCGGCAAAAGCGACCTGGATCACATCGTAATCCGGAGAAATATCTCTTAAACGAATATTGGTAGAGAAGTTGTCAAAATTATGCCAGTAGCCTACGATTATTTTGTTGCGAGCTGTTGCGGCCTCTACTCTATCCGTTCCTAAGGGCAATCCAGTCAATACTAGCAGTGCCGCTAGGGCAGCTAAAAGAGCTTTCATCATTCGTTTCGTTGATCGTGAATCATTTTTCATCGTCAACTATCTCCCTTCTCAATATAAAGCTTCTGACCACTACCTTTTTTGTAAGCGATTACATTCAATCTCTTAAAAACATCACCTCCTAACTGTATAAATGGGATGAACTTAGAGTGTGGCGAAAAACCGAGAGGTACAATAGAGTTCGACTCTTCTTGCAATGGAGTAAAAAAACTTGATAGGCAAATAGGAGACTATTTCAAGAGGAAACAACTTTTATTTTGAGGGGGAAAGGAGTAAAAATAAAGGGGGATTTTTCCTGTAGTTTAGGGAGAAAAATCTATCACTTATCGTTGCACCCAGCAATTCTGAATCAGCATAGGCGATTGCGAGAGGCGCTGCCAATGAATGAGCGGTTGTCAGTCTCTACTCTCAGGTATACAATGTGTAAGGAGAAAATCAGAATGATAGTTTTAGTAAAGGGAGTGCAACAGGTTTGTCATCAAGTGCTTTAGCTTCAGCTTCGCCTTCTTTCCATGTTCGTTTAACCACATTGCTTTTAGTTGTTGTAGTAGCCGGTATGAGTCAAGGGCTGCTGCTGCCGTTGCTTTCGATTATGCTGGAGGATTCAGGCGTATCGTCAGATATGAACGGGATTAATTCAGCTGCTATGTATATCGGAATTTTTTGCACAATGTTTTTCGTTGAGAAGCCGGTCATGCGTTTTGGGTACAAAAAAGTTATTTTAGTCGGCATTTCATTCGTTACACTTGCTAATCTACTGTTTCCATTTACCCATTCGTTGGCGATATGGTTCGTCTTGCGTTTGCTGGTTGGTGTCGGAGATAGCTCGCTTCATTATGCGACGCAGTTATGGATCGTGAGCTCCAGTCCAGCCGATCGACGGGGAAAATTTATTTCGCTGTACGGTATGGCTTATGGACTCGGCTTCAGCTTAGGGCCGCTGGGCATCAATCTTCTTCCACTTGGAAGGGCGGTTCCATTCTTAGTGTCCAGTTTATTTTTTGTTACTGTACTGATGCTTGTGCTGCGTATGAAGAATGAAATGCCGGAGCGAGCAGCACGGGGAACTGCGTCTGAGAATCGCTTTGTAAAAACCTACCGCCTCGCGTGGTTTGTCCTTATACCTGGCTTCTTATATGGACTGATGGAAGCTTCTATGAATAGCAACTTTCCGTTGTATGGATTGCGGATCAACCTGAGCCAGCATTGGATTTCGCTTCTGCTCATGGCATTTGGAGTCGGGGCTTTAATTCTTCAGCTGCCGCTTGGCATTTGGAGTGACCGGATCGGCAGGAAGCCGGTGTTGATTGGATGTGCAGTGGTAGGGGCTCTCGTGTTTTTCACCATACCTGTTGCCGGAGATAATATCGCGCTGCTCTTTGTATTATTTGCTATTGCTGGCGGAGTGGTTGGATCGTTTTACTCTTTAGGTCTCGCTTATGCAGCTGATATACTGCCTCGGGCAATATTGCCTGCGGCGAATGTTATCGCTTCAATTCACTTTAGTATTGGAAGCATCATGGGCCCGACGCTTGGCGGTTATGGGATTCGTTATGTTTCTGTTCATAGTATTTTTCTGTTTTTAGGTGCGGCCTTTCTCATCTTCGCGCTGCTTGGTTTCGGATTTCGTCCAAAAGCAGTTGAGGTGCCAAAAGTAGAGATATCCAGTTGAGTTGCTAAAGTATGGTTCTTGCAAATGTGTAGTTTCTTGATCTATTTGGGTCTTTTAATTTATATTGAGGGGAATAGGGCTAGTTTATAGTCCTATTTTTTTATCTCTAGCTTTTGAGGCGCATTCATTGTCGAAGGAAAAAAATTCTTCCTTGGTGGACTGATTATTGAGCTGAATGAACGGCTAACGGGCAGGCAGGGTAGTTCCAATATGTGGTATATTTGATTTAATGACATTTTTTAAGCGGAGGTGCTTATGAATCCTGCTTTTGACACCTATATCCAATCGCTGGCTGGCCAGGACGTGACCATCATCGGCGCCGGCGTCAGCAACTCACCGCTGATCCGCATGCTGTGTTCAGCAGGGGCGCGCGTGATCGTTCGCGACCGCAATCCGGCCCTGCCCCGGAAGGAGTGGGATGATCTAGGCGTCGGGCTCCGCCTAGGGGAGAATTACCTGGATCGCGTTGGGGGCGATATCGTGTTCCGCACTCCGGGCATGCGCCCAGACCATCCGGCGCTGGACTCGGCCCGCGCTGGCGGCAGCCGTGTGACCAGTGAGATGGAGGAGTTTTTTGCGTTGTGCCCTTGTCCCATTTTTGGCGTGACCGGTTCGGACGGTAAGACCACCACCACGTCGTTAATTGCAGACATGCTGGCAAACGGGGGGCGTACAGTTCATCTGGGAGGCAACATTGGCACGCCACTGCTGACGCGTGCAGGCGAGATGTCGCCGCTGGACGTGTGCGCGGTCGAGCTATCCAGCTTTCAGCTGATGGATATGACGCGCTCTCCCCACGTGGCGGTCATGACCAACCTCTCGCCCAATCACCTCGACTGGCACCGCGACATGGATGAATATACTGCCGCCAAGCGCCGCCTGCTGGATTTTCAGAGTGCAGAAGACCTTGCCGTTCTTAACGGCGACAACCCGGCGACCGCCGCACTGCGCGGACGGGGGCGGACCAAGTATTTCGGCGGTCACACGGTCTGCGATGGAGTAATCGACGGCCTGGTACCTATCAGTGACATTCGTTTGCCCGGGTGGTATAACGTGGAAAACGTTATGGCTGCCATGACCGCCGTGAGGGGGACCGTGCCGGACGAGGCAATTCTGGAGACGGCACGCACATTTGCCGGCGTGGAGCATCGAAACCAATGGGTAGCCACTGTGGACGACGTGCATTACTACAACAATTCAATCGGATCCAGCCCCGCCCGTACCGTTGCCACGCTGCACGCGCACGTGGGCAGAGTGCTGCTGATCGCCGGCGGGAGAGATAAGAACGTACCGTTTGACGAGATGGCTAGGCTGCTGCCTGATCATGTCAAGGTGTTGCTGTTGATCGGCGAAGCGGCCAGTCAAATCGAGGCTGCAGCGCGCAGCGTGCCGAGTTGCCCGCCTATTTTCCGTTGCGAAGGCTTGGCCGAGGCCGTGGCGCATGCGCACAAGCTGGCCGCACCGGGCGACACGGTGCTGCTGAGCCCTGCCTGCACTGCGTTTGACCAATACAGCAACTTTGAAGAACGCGGGGGCCACTTTGTAGAGCTGGTCGGGACACTGCGTCGTTCGGAGGGATAGGATTGAATAAGACACAGGCGTTTTCCGGGAAATCCTGATTGAACGCATGTGTGGTAAACGGGAACGGGTAACGTTAGCTCAATAATACAGCGGCAGTCTAGGACTTTTTTTCGTCCACGACTGCCGCTGTTTTTTATAGTTGGGGCCAGTTTACAACGAAGCTCCTATGTGAATAGATTTTTTTGCTCCAATCTCTAATGTTAAGAAATTATATCGTTTGCTCCAAAAGCATAGACAGAGCCTGAGCAATCTCTTATTTTAGACATGTGGTCATTTGGGTGGAGCTGTTCAAATCAATCGTAATAGGAGGTCAGCATTAGCGGCATAGCTAACATGATATAGGCAGATGGCAATTATAACATTATAACGGAGGATTATAACATGTTATCTAATAAGTGGGCCAAGCTGGCAGCAGCTTTTATTTTAACAGCAAGCTTTGCAGGGCAAAATATAGCATTGACAACAACATTCGCAGAAGCGGGCAACCAGTCGGCTGGGACTTCAGGCACTGGAAAATGGATGGCAGGGGAATACCATGCCCATACCTACGTTTCAGATGATGCGCAGCAATCAGTTCAGACGGTGCTCGATCAAGCTTTTGAAACCTATGGGATGGACTGGATGAATTTATCTGATCATCTGAGAACTTCGAAGCGGGATGATGAAGGAAACTCGCTTCCTTCTCCGATATCATTTAAAGATGCTGTTAATAAATATCAGGTAAACATCATAAATAAACTAAAAGAAGCAGGAAAGTACAAGGATAAAATTATTTTTTCAGGGTTTGAGTGGGATATGCCAACCTACGATCACGTCGGAGCAGGCATATTAGCGGATAGCGAAGAAAGCAGCTTAAAGGCAACGAGCCTTTTTGAATATTTGTATACGGATCGCCCGGAGAGCATGTTTGACCCGGCAGTTGTAGCGGAGTGGAAATTGCTGTACCCTACGCGACCTGCACTAAATGCGGCTACAGCGCGCGATGCTGTGAAGTGGTTGAAAACAAATTATGCAGATTCCAGCTATATGATTATTAACCATCCATCCAGAAAGCTTGTCAATGGCAATGCGATTTTTCGAATTTCAGATATACGTGATTTTAACAATATAGCGCCAAACATCTTTTTTGGGATGGAGGGCATGCCAGGCAATCAGATGGAGCCAGATAGAGCCGGCTTGAATCAAAATAATCCCAAGACCAAGACGTACGGCGGTTCCGACTATATGATTGCTAAGGTTGGCGGGGTG
This sequence comes from Paenibacillus sp. NRS-1760, assembly GCF_050467785.1. Classification (NCBI taxonomy): domain Bacteria; kingdom Bacillati; phylum Bacillota; class Bacilli; order Caryophanales; family Paenibacillaceae; genus Paenibacillus; species Paenibacillus sp. NRS-1760. The sequence goes on from NZ_JBITPK010000003.1 coordinate 47,411, forward strand.
TGGGACGCGCTGCTTGGAGAAGGTCGCCGGTTTTGGAATTTCACCAACTCTGATTCCCATTTTAAAGTATCGCAAGGTCTTTATTCTAGTGGCTACGCGCCGGGTGAATATTCCAAAAATTATACATGGGTAGAAGGCAACGACATGGCAGCTGTGCTGGACGGCATGCGTTCAGGCAAATCATTTTCGACAACAGGTGACCTGATTAATGCTCTAGATTTTACGATTACTAACGGTGAAAACAAAGGTGAAATGGGGCAAAACTTGAAGGTGAAGGATGGCGATGCGCTTAAGCTGACCATTCGTTTCAAAAGCCCGCAGACAAACAATTACGCCGTGATTAAAAGTGAAAATCCTGCTATCAATGACAAATATATTTACCAAAGTGACGTGACAAATGCTGTTAAGGTTGACCACGTAGATTTGATTGCCGGTGATGTTACAGGTGAGGTTAAGCCTGGTACGGATGAATACAACAAAGATACGAATGATTCAACGAAGGTCATTGCCAGATTCACGAGCGAAGACTGGACAACAGACGCGGAAGGCTACAATGTCATTACGTATGATCTCGATCCAGCGTACAAAGATCAGTATTTTAGACTAAGAGGCACTAATCTTGGCGAAAATGTAGCTGGCGAAACTGAAAACGGCGAGCCGCTCATTGACGTCAGAACAGAAGACGATACAACGATTGCGGATCTAGATATCCGTTATATGAAACGGTTTAATGAAATTAACGATCGCAACTACAAGGATCTTTGGTTTTATTCGAATCCTATCTTTGTAACGAGTGAGCCAAAAGACGATGGCAACACAGATCCAGGTCCAGGACCGATCGTGACGCCTCCTCCGGCTCCAGCTACTTCTGTAGAAGTAGACTTGGATGCGTCGAAAGGGATTGATGGCGCAATTAAAGATGTTATTAGCTTTAATGTGCCAGCAGGCGCTGCAGCTGTTAACGGAAAAATAAGCGCTAAGGTTGTAGGGGAGAATGAGGCACCGTCGGCTGGGACGCTTGAGGCGCTTAGTCCGGTGGTCGAATTCCAAAGCACAGCAGGCAACCAATTCAACAAACCGGTGGAAATTAGCTTCAACTACAAGAAGGATCAAGTCCAATCGGGCAAAAAAACGGCCATTTATTACTATAACGAGCTGCAAAAGCGTTGGATTTATGTTGGCGGCACTGTTAAAGCAGATGGCACAATTTCAGCAAAGGTAAACCACTTTACCAAATTTGCAGTTTTCCAAGTAGAAGCGAAGCAGTTCTCCGATGCGACAACGCACTGGGTGGCACCATTTGCGGATCGCTTGCTTGGCATGAACGTAATTCAAGGTTTTGAGGATGGGACATTCCATCCAGAAGAGAAGGTTACTCGTGCTGCTTTTGCCAAAATGATCGTGCAAGCTCTGGGACTGCCAGCGGCTTCAGGAGCTGCAAGCTTTGCGGATAACAGCGACATTCCAGCATGGGCTGGAGCTGATGTAGCTGCTGCTGTGCAAGCGGGTATTTTGAAAGGCTACGAGCAAAACGGGAAAATGCTTTTCAAGCCAAATCAAACGATTACACGCGCTGAGATGTCAGTCATGATTGCGAATGCTTTAAAGGCTAACGAGCAGCAGCCAGCAAGTGCGGTAATGATATTTAAAGACGCAGCTGCTATTCCGGCATGGGCGAAGGACTCCATCAACCGTGCGGTTTCGGAAGGTATTATCACGGGCTATATCGATCAAACGTTCCGTTCCGATCGTGCAGCAAGCCGAGCGGAAGCCGCGGCCATGATTTTCAGGCTGCTTGATCGCTTGCATATCTAAATACGAAAGAACCTTCAGCCGCGTATCGTGCAGCTTGAAGGTTCTTTTTGTATATTGTAGCGTCATTCACAGCACGAAATAGCGGTACTCTTAACGGAAGCTTGATTGTGTCCATTCTAATATGGATGAGAGTAAGATACATTTAAAGCTGCGTCTAACAAGACATAAGACTGATTTGTTAAAGTGGAGAAGATAAAAGCAATCCGAGCGATTAAACACAAGTGTTAAACGAGGAGCGATTATTAAACCAACGAGCAGGATAGTTCAATAAGCTTCAGAGGATAATCATTCGGCTTCCTCACTATTCCTGGGTGGAACAAAAGATTGTGTGATTCACACGGAGAGGCGGGCATGATAAGCTAATTTGCTTCGCGAAGACTTGCCATTCGCGGCTTTTCGCGAGGACTCATGCCCATAGAGGCTCCATGTCAAATCGCTCTATTAGCTTTTAAAACGTACATTTAACCACGCAGTATAGCGAAGAACCATCAATCGCATAGACCTAATTTTTTTAATATGTTAGATTACTCCCAAGATGAACCAGTAATCTATGGAGGTGCAAAAGATATGGATAAAAATGAAAAAAAGAACCTATGATTTTTGATATTCATGTAGCTGAAGGTAGCAGTTATGAGGTAGGTAAACAACGTGCGATTACAATGAAAGAAAACTATCCAGATGATATCCCATATTTTATTAGTCCAATGGAAGGGCAGGATTATATATCATTAGCAACTGCCCATAGGAGAATGATGTTGATAGACAAAATATGCCCTGGTTTTGTGGATGAAGTACAGGGATTTTCTGATGAAGTAGGTATAGAACCGGAAAAAATAATTTGCTTTTCAAATTCGTATCACAACTCTCATAATTGCTGTCAATTTGGAGTACTTCCTTCCAACACGAGCGATGGGCATTTTTATGTTGGAAGGAGTTATGAATATTTTGTAAGAGATGAAAGAAGTTTATGTATTACCCGGGTAACAGGAAAACCAAAACACATTGGTTTCTCATTACAAAATGCAGGTAGAATGGATGGAATGAACGAATTTGGACTCGTTGTTTCCATGACTAGTACGGCTTACTTGAAACCGCTTGGTGGGGATGGATGTGAGTTTTGGGTCGCTATTCGTGCAATTTTAGACCGCTGTAAAGATGTTTATGAAGCTCAATGTTTGCTTGAAGAAATACCGTTGTGTACGAATGCGAATTTTTTGGTAGCGGATGCTGATAATCAAGTTTCTGTATTCGAGGTGGCAAGCTTTTCATCAAATAAAAAAAGGATTTCAGTGCGAAAACCAACTGGTGGCTTATTGGTTTCCACAAATCATTATGTGAGTCATGAAATGAAGGAATTCGATGAACATCACTTTTGGCATTCTGAGATGCGCTATTCTTCCGTGTTGAACTCGTTATTACGAGATGCTCCTTATATCAATGATGAAAAGATAAGGAACTTAATGTCCACTCCGTATCCAAATGGTCCATGCTGCCATTTTTATTCAAGTGGGATGGGTACCCTTAGAAGTATGATATTTGATGTAACGGAAAAGAAATTGAAGGTTAGTTTTGGTCCTTCGGATATGAACCCATGGCATGTGATAGATTTTGATGCACCAATTGGGATTCAAGAAATTATTTGTGATTATAATAATGAAATTATTGAGAACCCAGAACAATTTTGGAGAGAGATGCAATGATACTTAGTTTTTTGTGATTGAGCTAACGGGCAGATTTGCTTAACAAAAGAGTTGGTAAAAAGTGGTGATATGTTAAGAAAGGAGGTAAGGGAATGTATGCACAAATTTTTCTAGGTATTTGGATGCTTGTAATCGGGGGTTGTCATTTTTTTAAACTTAAAATTCTTCTTAGAAAATCCGTAATAGATATTTTGAGTGAGGATGAGCTAGCCTCATTCCAAAAAGGATTGATATTCCCACACATCTTATTAGGAATGACTTTTATTATAATGGGAATTTTTGAAAACAAGGGTATCCTCTCATTACCAGTATTTCTAGGGATATATATTATATTTGGTGCTGTTTCAATAACCATGATTTTAATAAATAACAAAAAACACTCAGGCTATTATATTTGGTAATGTTTCCAGGAATTGAAGTAACGGAAAAGGATATTTCAATAAAAAAACGGAAGTAGCCGATCACAATGATCGGCTGCTTCATTACGCTAACTGGCAGTTTAGTTATAATTGTTTACTACCTTTTATATCATTTGTGAGGTGTTATAATTGTAAATATAAGTAAATGGGAGGTGGTAAAACTAATGGAAAATAAATTGCCTTTATTTATCGTAACAGGTGCAAGTGGGTCAGGGAAAACATATGTCATAAAGGAACTACGGAGATTGATGCCTGATTTTGATATTTTTGACCCTGATAATCTTGTTGAATTTATTGGGCATGATTGGGAGAAAATGCGAAATATTTGGCTTAGGGTTGCACGAAATATCGCTCAAAGTGGGCGCATGACTATAATATGCGGAACAATGATGCCTTGGGATATTGAAAAATGTGCGGACTATCCATTTTTTAAGCATGTATATTACCTAAACCTACATTGTGATGAAGAAACTCGCGAGAAACGTCTACGTGAAAGAAATTGGTCAGAGGAAGAGATTCAAAACCACAAAAACTTTGCAAAACGATTGCTTGAAATTGCTGATGAGGTCTATAACCCACCTATGCCTACTATTGATACAACGGATAATGATGTAACCGAAGTTGCCTCTCAGATAAAAGAGTGGGTTCTCCAATACGCTTGAACTAATAGGGAACATTAGTTGAACAGTACAAGAAGCAGATACTACGGTAGCTGCTCCTTGTTTTTATTAAGCTAATGGGCAGGATAATTCAATCGTTTCCAGAATATTCCTTGAGTTGAATAATTTTATAAACTGTGAATACAACGTTATCTGAAAAATACGCAAAGATTATTTTTTGAAGGGATGATTAAATTGAAGCAAGGGATATTAGTTTATCTAAATGGAACTTCAAGTTCTGGAAAGACTTCCATATCGACTGAACTGATAAATCAGAAAGAGATTCCTTTTTATCATTTATCAATTGATGATTTTTTTAATAATTACAATGATTTTATTAATAATAAATTTCCAGATGAACCTCCAAGAGAAATAGATCATCAAGTTGTCTCACAATTACTTGATGATTCCATATTTTCAGTGTACCATTCTACAATTAAATTGTTATCAGAACTGGGTTTTAATGTAATAGTAGATACCGTAATCGACAATGACAAGAGGTTTAATGAGTTTCTTGATCAATTTTTCGATCAGCCTACGTTATTTATAGGTGTAATATGCTCGAAAGAAGAACTCATAAGAAGAGAGCAAGCAAGAGGAGATAGAAAAATTGGACTGGCAGCTTCACAGTTTAGCAAAGTATATTGCTTTGATGAATATGACCTCGAAGTAAATACTGAAGAGATGAACCCAAAAGAATGTGCCGAAAAAATATTAAATTTTATTAAGTCCGATAAGGAATACTCGGTATTTAAGAAATTAAGCAAAAAAAATGTTAGTGTTTCCTAGATGGCGTATCCAGATACCACCATATTCAAGCATTGGGGCTATCGCCCCTCAGCGTCCGAGGGATTTCGGGATTGAGCTAACGGAGAACGTTAGTTCAATAAACAGCGGCAGTTTTGGACTTAATATCTGAGTCCAAGGCTACCGCTGTTTCTATTTTTAAACAGTCTAATCGATTTATTACTCGAGCATATCCCGCGAATGGTAGAAATAATTGTCTCGGTAAGCGATACGGGATCAGGCATTTCGGCGGGACAAGCAGAAGCTATATTACAGGAAGTCTATCCGGTCTCATCATCGGGGACAGCCGGAGAGCGAGGCGTCGGGCTGGGGTTCACCTAATGCAGGGAATTTGTTCGTTTGAATGGAGGAGAAATTTGGTTTGACAGTGCGCTTTCGCAAGGAAGCACCTTCCATTTCTCAATCCCCGCTCCTCCCGAATCTTCCTCTCAATCTATAATTCAGGATGGAAGGAGGATAAGCATATGAAGGTTGTTATTATCGATAACGAGAAGGGCATGCATCTGATTATGAAGCGAATGCTCGGTAAGGTTAATGAAGTCGAGATCGTGGGAAGCTTCCAGGAGACATCGACTGCCTACTCGTTTCTGACGAACCAAGACGTGGATTTGATATTTATGGATATTAATATGCCGAAGGAAAGCGGACTGGAATTTGCCGGGCGATTAAGAGAGAGCAGCAGGCAAATGAAAATCGTATTCGTTACCTCACACAAAGAATATTCGCTTCCTGCATTTGATGTATTTGCCTTTGATTACATCGTAAAGCCCGTCAATCAAGCAAGGCTTCATCGTACTGTCCTAAGGGCGCTTTCCGAAATGTCTTCAGTAAAAGGTTCGGTAGAACTTGACTCTTCCTCTATACGAGTCCTATTTAATTGTTTGGGCGGAATGGAGATTCGTAATGCCAAGAACGAGTTAGTCAAGTGGAAGACTAGCAAAAGCGCGGAGCTTTTTGGCTATTTGTTAATACATAAAGGCAGGCTTGTATCCAGAGCGAGAATCATTGAAGATATGTTCGACGATATGCCACTTAAGAAATTTATACACGACAGTCTATCAGCTTCGTAAATTGCTGGACACCTATGGGCTGAAGGAAAGCTTACATTCGGACAGCAACTATTATGCGTTAGAGCTTAACCACATAGATGTCGATATGCTTCAATTTGAAGAAGGATATAAGCAGATCGCTGTAGTGGATGATATCCATATAGAACAGGCGTTAGCGCTGGAGCAGCTCTATGCCGGAGATTTATTCGGGGACCGCGCTTTCCATTGGGCATGGAGCGAGGTAGAACGCTTTCGGCTGATGTATACAGCTTTTACCCAACGCTTATGCAGAGCTTTGTTAAATAGAGGGGATACCCAAACGGCAATTCGATTATTAACAAAGCTGACTGCTCACTATGAGCTAGATGAAGAAACGATTAAGCTGTTTATGAAATCCTTAGCGTTACAGAATAATAAATTAGCACTCATGCGGCAAGATCTTCACTATACAGAGACACTTTATCAAGAGCTTGGAATAAGCCCCTCACCTATTGTAACTGGCTATTACAGTCAATTACTAGCGGAGCTTGATACCTAATATACAGAAAGATGAAGAGCCTTGCATATGCAGGCTTTTTCTTGTTGTCGAAGTTTGTCAGTTTGCTGTCAGTGGGATTGTTTATACTGTAGTTCTTGCTACGTGTGAGGAGGGGAGTCGTCTGAAAGTCGTTATTATCGATGATGAGAAGGCTATGCACTTCATTATGAAACGTATGTTAGCTAAGCTGGATGAGATCGAAATCGTAGGAAGCTTCCAGGAGACCACGGCCGCATACTCGTATTTGGTGAATCATGAGGTGGATTTGATATTCTTGGATATTAGTATGTGAGAGAGAGTGGTCTTGAATTTGCTAAACGATTGAAAGAGGGCGGTAGAAAGCTGAAGCTAGTGTTTGTTACAACCTATAAAGAATATGCTCAGGCTGCATTCGAAGTTAATGCCTATGACTACATCGTGAAACCGGTTGAACAGGCTAGACTCCACAAAACCCTGCAAAGAGTACTTTCCGAAAAGCTCTAGAGAAGCATTGAAACGTCGAATTTGTCAGATTGCTGTCAGAAGTAGTAGTTATACTTGTCTTAGTTAAGAGTAAGTTGAAAATTTGAAGGAGGAACATTAATGAATATTATACTAAAAAAAAACGGTTTCCATCACCTTAGTGATGTTGATGGTGTTAGGTGGATTGAATGGGCTGTTTGTTGGTGGAGTTAAAGCGTTTGCGGCGGATACTCTACAGGTATGGCAGGAAGTAGGCAACACTGGATTTTCAGAGGGTAGGGTAGATTACACATCCCTGTATGTATACAATGGCACCCCTTATGTGGCCTATATGGATGGGGAGAATAGCGATAAAGCCACGGTGAAGAAGTATGACAACGTCAGAAGCGATTGGGTGATGGTGGGCAGTGCAGGATTTTCAGAGGGTAGGGCAGATTACCTGTCTCTGTATATAGCTGTAGACGGCACCCCTTATGTGGCCTATATGGATGGGGAGAATAGCGATAAAGCCACGGTGAAGAAGTATGACAGCGTCAGCAGCGATTGGGTGACGGTGGGCAAAGATGGATTATCGGAGAGTTCGGTAGCTTACACGTCCCTGTTTCCCTTATGTGGCCTATATGGATGGGGGGAGTAGCTCTAAAGCCACGGTGAAGAAGTATGATAGCGTCAGCAGCGATTGGGTGACCTTGGGCAGTGCTGGATTTTCAGAGGGGGAGGCATATTACCCGTCCCTGTATGTAGCTGCAGACGGCACCCCTTATGTGGCCTATATCGATTGGGGGATTAGCCCTAAAGCCATGGTGAAGAAGTATGATAGCGTCAGTAGCGATTGGGTGACGGTGGGCAGCGATGGATCTTTGGCGAGTTCGGCACATTACACGTCCCTGTATGTAGACAATGGCACCCCTTATGTGGCCTATATGGATGAGGGGAATAGCTCTAAAGCCACGGTGAAGAAGTATGACAGCGTCAGCAGCGATTGGGTGACGGTGGGCAACGCTGGGTTTTCAGCGGGTGAGGCACATTACACGTCCCTGTATGTAGACAATGGCACCCCTTATGTGGCCTATCAGGATTTGGGGAATAGCTCTAAAGTCACGGTGATGAGTCTGAACACTGTTAATGCATCGCCGAGCTTGACTGCGGACACGACAGACAATGATAACTTGAACGACATCGAGATTACGTTTGCAGATGATGAGACGTGGCGCGGAGAGATTACGGCAGTGAAGGACGGAGAGAATCCGTTATTGGAAACGGATTACACGATCAGCGCCGGGATGATCACGATAAACGCTGGTGTGCTGTCAAAAGGCAGTCATACAATCAAGATAAAGGCAACTGGTTATTCTCATGCAACAGTAGTTCAGAATATGTTGCATTTTTATACAGGTGAAGGAACGGGTTTGGAAAGTGATCCTTACCAGATAGCCACCGCCGATCAACTCAATCAGGTCAGGTATTATTTAGATTCCGGCATTTTTTTCAAGCTGACAGCGGATATTGATTTAAGCGGTTATCAGGCCGGCGAAGGCTGGCTGCCTATAGGAGATTGGGATACATGGTTTAAAGGAAATATGGACGGCAACGGGTATACAATCACGGGTTTGACGATTAACAGGCCTAATCACGATATACCTGTAGGGTTATTCGGTTATGCTGAAAATTCTGTACTATCAAATATGAAGCTTGAAAATGTGAATATTATAGGCGACGAAATTGGTAATACTGTAGGCGGATTGGTTGGTTACATTGATAATGGAACAGTCAGCAGCAGCTACGTCACAGGAAGTGTGAGCGGGGCAGATGTAGGCGGGTTGGTTGGTTGGAATGATGAAACCAATATCAGCGGTAGCTACTTCACAGGAAGTATGAACGGGGCGAATAATGTAGGCGGGTTAGTTGGTAGGAATTATGGAACGGTCAGCAACAGCTACGCGACTGGTAGTGTGAGTGGAACGCTAAATAATGTAGGCGGGTTGGTTGGTTGGAATGATGGAACGGTCAGCAACAGCTACGCCACAGGAAGTGTGAGTGGGTCTTCCGAAGTGGGCGGTTTGTTAGGATATAACAAATCTGGAACAATAAGCAACAGCTTCTATGACAGCATTATTACATCAGAACAATTGGTTAATGGAATAGGTATTCGTAAAACAACTGCAGAAATGCAAACCAGCAGCACATTTACGGATTGGGATTTCGAATCAGTTTGGTATTTGGTATCAGAGCAATATCCTCAATTATGGGCGTTTACAGCCTTGACGCCAGGAACGGATTACTTAACAACGAAATTGATCAAAGTTGCGAATGGAATGGAATATTCGCTTAATGATGTTGATTACACCGCGATCACGGGCACTTATGCAGATAATATTATTGTAAATGCAGGAGATACGGTCTACGTCCGTGTAGCTGCAGATCCTTCCAGCGCAATAACATTGACGGTCGATATAACGAACATCAATACGACAATAGAACCAATCGCAACATCAGCCATAGCAGGAGTAACAGCACCGGTAATAGGGGCAACGCCAGCAGCGACAGTAACGGAGACAATGTACTACACAGGGACGGTAACATGGTTGCCAGCGGTGACTACAACATTTGCGGCAGGTACAGCATACACAGCAACGATTACACTTACACCAAAAGCAGGATATACCTTAATAGGTGTGGATGCAGACTTCTTTACAGTTGCAGGAGCAACAACAACAAATATGGCTGATTCAGGCGTTGTAACCGCAGTGTTCCCAGCAACTGCAGCAGCAGATACATCATCCAGTGGTGGTGGCGGTCCATCGACGGGGGATGTGCCAGTAAAGGTCGGTCCAATAGACACTACAACAGAAATCAAACTTAGCGATATCTCAGGGCACTGGGCAGAGACAGGAATCAAGCAAGCGGTAAGCATTGGCTTCATAAAAGGTTATGTTGACGGAACGTTCAAACCGAACCAAACTGTGACTCGCGCGGAATTCTCAGTCATGCTGATGAATGCATTGAAGCCAGAGGGAGCAGGAGTGGCGTTGACTTTCACAGATACGGTGAAGATCGGAACCTGGGCCCAGAAAGCGGTCGCGCAAGCGGTACAAGCCGGCATCATAAATGGCTATAAGGACGGCACCTTCCTTCCGAATGCAAAGGTTACACGCTCGGAGATGGCCGTGATGATCGCGAATGCGCTTAAGCTGAACATCGAATCAGATACTGTTACCAGCTTCGCAGATGATAAGAGCATTCCGTCATGGGCGAAAGGGGCTGTAGCGGAATTAAATAAGCTTAGCCTTATGGTAGGATCTAGTTCAAACCAATTCAATCCCAAAGCCCAAGCAACAAGAGCAGAGGCTGTAACGGTACTGCTGAATATGTTGGAGCAAGAGAATAAGTAAAGTAAAATAACGGGGTTATCCTTTAGGCAGTATAATAACTGCTTGAGGGATAACTCTTTTTTAATGACATGCTCTTGTATAGAAGGAAATGAACAGAACCTTGACCGACTTTTTTTCAACCATTATAAGGATCAATTTATGATCCGCGTTTATAGCGGGGCCGATGATATTGCCATTCTTGTCTTTAAGTTTGAAATGCATGTTGCTTCAACCTCCCAGTATACTTAGAATTACATCTTAAAGTTGTTTACTAGGAAACAGCTGAGTAACGTTCGTTTAGTGGCTTAGAATACCAGAAAAGCAAATTATATAAAAACTGTGGACGATGATGATAAGCGGTATTATTGAAATGTACCTTAAATCATCGTGCAGAAGCCAAGTAGAGCGCATACGATTGGTATGTTTCAATAAAACATTTTTTGGAGTAAGGTACAGAACGATCAAATTCATTGATTGTGAAAATGAACACTTACCAAACTACTAGTGAAGTTTGTACAATTATTTGGGGACTGATTGAGGACGAACGCTGTTAATTCAGAGCAAACAGTAACCAAATGCAACCATATTAGAAATGTGAAAACCCTTGAAATTAAGGCTGTAATCTACTTTAATAAACATCAACCCAGTACACTATGTTCCCGCATACGGGGCATGTGGAGTGTGTGGTAAGGATATATCGGGATTGAAGAAAATGGAATGAGATAATGATTAATAGAGCCGTGATTAATACTGGACACTATGAAGTTGTATTTGAAGATGATCAATTAAAAGCAACTAATCTGAAAACGGGTGAAGAATTTGGTCGCGTACCGGAGAACCTTTCGCTCGTTGGAATCGATGACAGCAGTCTCGCCGCGACCTGCGAGGTTCCGCTGACTTCCGTCAAGTATCCAAAGCAAAAACTCGGCAAAAAAGCCGCCGAGTTTTTGTTGAATATGATTCAAACCGATCGGGAAATGAGGGGTTATTATACAGACCGTCATTGATAGCGCGTGCATCGACAGCGGCACCCAAGTGATAATGAAGCAGTCATAGACCAAAGCCCTATGCTACTGTCGTGTGTTTAGCAGCATCAGACCGGAGATTTTCTTTGTAAAATAGAAGGAGACCCTTCCGGTTGGATATTGTCCAGCCGGAAGGGTCCGCATTTTTCTGTTTACGCTTTTACTTAGCCAGATATTCGACGAACCTTACAAAGATAGTGGCCACTTCGGCGCGGGTGGCGGTGGCTTTGGGGTCAAAGAGGTTGTCCGGCTTGCCTAATACAATGCCGATGCCCCGCAGCGCCTGAACGGCCTCCAACGTCCATGAGCTGATCTCACTCTCGTCCGCGAAGGACTTAGATTGGCTTTCAGGTATCTCATAGCCCTTGTACTTCATGTAATTGTACAGTATCACCAGCATCTGCTCGCGCGTCATCGGTGAATTGGGGTCAAACAGGTCTGCGTTTTTACCGTTGACTATGCCGCTTTCGGCCGCCCACTCGACTGCTGCCGTGTACCACTGCCCATCCGTCACGTCGCTAAAGCGGGAACTCGTGTAGCCGGAGCGATTTACGTTCTCAAGATTGGCCAGTACCTGCACGAACATCGCGCGCGTCAATGAGGTGCCCGGTGAGAACGTCTTGGACGTTGTGCCGTTGAAAAGACCGTATGTGTAGGTGAAGTTTACGTAGCTGTAGAACCAGTCGTCCATTTTGACATCCTTGAAAGGATTGCCCGACATCACGAGGAAGCCCAGCGGGGTGTCTTCATCGAACACAAGCTCCGTACCCTCATGGATGTTCAGCGACATGCCGTTGTCTAAGCCGACACTCGCGCCGCCCGGTCCTACCACAACCGCGCCGCCGCTCTGTATCTTCGAGCCGCCGTGGATATCCACCTGGTTGCCGTTCGGCAGGTTCACATGCGCGTCTCCACCGCCCACTGTGACCGTACCGTCGCCCGCTATCGTCGAGCCGCCCGGAATGGTCACTGTGCTGTTGCCGCCGGGTAGTGCCACTTCGGCGCTCTTGTCCGCCGGAATAGTCACCTTACCGTTTGAGTCTATAGTTGTGCCTTCGGGTACCTTAATCTTCGTCCCACCCTTGGTCGCAATCTCGCCGCCGCCGGGTAGGGTGGTGTTGCCGTTTTTGTCTGTAACCGCGGGCTTATCCTTAGGTGTATTCACTGTGTAGTTCGCCTTCGACAATCCAGCGTTTGTCCCGGTGCCCGTATTGCCGCTGTTGCCACCAGAAGGATCGGGCACAATGGGAGTCGTCGTCTTCGTCGGCGTAGCCGTTGCACTGATCTCCGCGCCGTCGCCCTTCGCACTTACCGCAACGACCTTGAAGGTGTAGCCTTGGTCGTTTGTCAGGCCCGTGAAGGTATATTTGGTCTCCGCCGCACCCAGTGTGACTGGCGTCACGTTGCTGTACCAGACCTTGTAACCCAATATCGCGCTGCCACCGTCGTCAGCCGGAGCAGTCCAGCTCAATGTGACCTGTCCGTCGCCCGCCGTCGCCTTGAAGCCGCCCGGAGCACCGGGCACGTCCGTTTTTCTCTGCGCGAACATCCAATCAAAGACGTCTGTGTAGTCATTGTTCCAAGCCGACAAGTTAGAGGACTGCGCCGTGGGAGCTATGCTCCAAGTCCCCGTAGTTATCTGGTTGTAAAGAACCGCCGCTTCAACTTCGTGCGCTACATAATCAGCGAGGACAGGTGTGTTGGCCTGATTCGGCCTCTGATTCGGCTGATCAAATTGATTGTAGGGCCACGTAAGAGCCTCATTACTCTCAAAGCGCGAAGCCCTAGCGTTGATCATTTTCGGCATATTGGTGTTTATGAAGCTAGTGAGGTTAGTCTGGTATATTCCAACGTTATGAGCATTTATAAACATCCAATAGGCCAGGTTGGTGTGAATGTCGTTGGCGTTCGCGTTCGGTGAGCCGCTTACCGGGGACATAGGTGCGGCGGCCGCGAAGAAGCCGGGGTAGGCGTTAACTAAGTTGTTCGTATACTGGCCGCCCCATGAGAAGCCCGCTGCATATATACGATTAGAGTCTGCTGCGCCGCTAGCAATCAGGTCGTCTATAACCTTCTTAACATTGTCTGTGGAGGGAGTAGACGTGCCATTATAGGAAATATTCAGTATATGGCTGGCGTATTTGCCGGGGTTTTCTTCCATTTTCTTCATCAGAGCGACCGCGCCGTTGGCGGATTTCATGGCCGCTTTTTGGTCTGTCGTAGCGACTGTGCCGCCACGTCCCATACCGTGGGTATAGACATACAGCGGCAATCCTTGCAACACTTCACCGTTTTCATCCTTGTGAAGGTAGAGCACGCGATTGACCGAATTGCCCGTGGGTGTTGTAAACTTGTCAAGGATCGGATTCACAACTTTTTCCTGTTCAAAAACCACGTTGCGAAGCGGACTCCCTTCTGTCAGTACGATCTCGCCGTTTTGGACGATGTTGTAAACCTGCTTTGTCGAGTTACTGCTGCCATCCAGCGTTATATTGCCGCCGCTCGCTGAATAAAACTCAGACTCAACTACGATGTAACGGCCGCTTGCCAGTCCGGCCTGATAATCCGGTGAATTGCTTACCGTCCCCAGATAGCCGCGCACCTTCGGTTCGTCATTGGCGTATACCCTTGTGATTTTGCGCGTCCCTTCAAAGGTCACCGAGTCACCGTTCAGGGTCGTGTTCCTAGCCGATAAGGTAAACAAGCCCGGATTAAGCTCGGAGCCTAACGCCGCCTTCCCCTCGCCTAAGTCAATGATGACAGCCGTCGTGTACTCGCCACTGGCGAAGTTGTCATTCCATACGATAAAGGGAAGCAGCTCCGCGTCCGGATCGTTTTTGAATGTCACGTGAATTGTATGGTCAGCGTTAACATTTAAAAAGGTATAAGTGCCAGCGGATAGAGTCGCGGCCTCGCCGTCTACCGTTACGGTATCCACAATTTTGCCGTAATCGGGGGAAAACGTTAATTCTTTGTTTGAGCCACTATCTATTCTCAGAACATCGCCGGGTGGGTTCGGCGTTATTCGGCCACCCGATCCCGTCGTGGCGGTGATTGAGAATCTGGTGTCCACTTCATTGGCTAAAGAGAGCTCCAGGCTGTTTGTAAATGAAGCAGCGCTGGTATAAGCCGCGTCCGGATCTCCGAAACAGGAAACGACTTCATAGCGGTCACCGCCCTTTTTCGTCGAGTTATTGATATAAACCTCAAAGGTAAGCATGCCCTCCTCCAAGGTCAAGGTTCTTTTGGGTATTCTCATCTCCACGATATATCCTTTTTCCGTGATCTGGGTCCACGCAGCTCTGCCCGGAGCGGCCTGCCCTGAAAACACGCCCGTCGCACTGACGCGCCATTGGTTTGCGCCTCCGGTTCCGGTGCCGACATAAAACTCCAGGCTGTCGTACTGGTGATCTCCGCCGGCTCCCTGATATAGATTGCTGTCCTCCACAACTACGCGGGCATACAGGTAGTTGTGGTCCCAAAGTATTCTGGCTGTGCCCGTGGCATGGGGTTTGGAGTCGCCGGGCACAGTGCTTTTGTTGATGTGATGCTCCATTGTCAGGGCCCACAGTGGGTCGTCTGACCCGAGTTCGGGAGTTCCGAAAATGGCGGTCGGCGTTTCATTCGCTTCTGCGTTCTCGATGTTGTCAGTGTCGGCGGCATAGCTGGTAGGCATTAGCGACGCCACCATTACCAAGCAACAGAGGAACGCGAGCATTCTGCTAAATCGTTTTTGCATAAATGAAAATCCTCCTTATTTTTCGATCCGGTGCGCCCACGGCTTACCCGCATCGTATTCGGACACATTGTCAATTTGACAAACGCCCAACTATATGATGTGGTATATTTACCAGGTATTCAACCTGTCAAAATATAGAATCTATGGAAACGCTTGCTCCGAGAAATCTTTGAAAATAATCATGATTCAATTCAAATAAATGCTGATGTTAAAGTGGCTTACTTATCTCATATTCAAGGCGAAATGCTAAATGATTCTAATACAATGCTAGAAGAATTCATCGATGCTGGGTTTAAAACTTATGAAGAGATTAGATCATATATTTCAAAGTATTGCTTTGAAGGTTGAAGGGGAAATTGTTAATCAAAAGATAGAATCTTTATCTGGCGGAAAAAAATATGCTTCAATTGGCTAAAGTTTCCGCCAGTAAAGCAAACGTATTGCTTCTTGATGAACCGACAAGTCATTTAGACACCTATACACAAATAGCACTGGAGAAAGCCATTGAAGACCATAAAGGTGCGATTGTCATGATTTCTATTCTGTGGTAAATGGTATGGATTATGTTTTAATCATTGACGATAAGACGATTCGAAAAATGAGTATACATAAATTTAGAAAGATGATTTATGCTAGTCATTTTGATAGAGACTATTTAGAAACTGAACAAAAGAAAAAATCAGTTGAAACGAAAATAGAATTGGCTTTATAAGATACAGATTTTGTACTTGCAAAAGTATTGGCTAAAGAGCTAGAAGAGCTGATTAAGTAGTTGCTTTGCTTTAAATCATAACCCTCTTTGTTGGTGGAAAAGTATCAACAAAAAAGACACTGGAATAGGAGATCAGTGTCTTTTTTTGTATGAAAAATCATACAAACGATTGTTCATATGACGCAAGGTGGGCAAATTTGCGTTCTAAAACATGGGATTACTGGACCGATTGGATATTAAGCTAACGTGAGACGATAGTTCTATCGTTAGATACTGTAATCGAGAATGACAAGTGGTTTAATGAGTGTCTTGATATATTTTTCAATCAGCCTACATTATTTATAGGTGTAATATGCTCGAAGGAAGAACTCATAAGAAGAGAGCAAGCAAGAGGAGATAGAAATATTGGACTAGCAGCTTCACAGTTCAGCAAAGTATATAGCATTGATGAATATGACCTCGAAGTAAATACGGAAGAGATGAATCTAATAGAATGTGCCGAGAAGATATTAAGTTTTATTAAGTCGAATAAGGAATACTCGGTATTTAAGAATTTAGTTAAAAGAAATGTTAGTGTTTTTTAGATGGCGTATCCATCAAATGAATGGTCTTGCCCTTTTGATCCAGCTTCATTTTCTTCAAGGAAAAAGGAAATATAAACAAATAAGCGAATAAAAATATGGATTACGATGCTATCAAAGGAGTAGAAGCGGAAATGTCTAATCAACTTAGCTCTCTTACCGTATTAATGGTATCCGATTTAGCAAAGTCTCAAAGCTTTTATCGCGATTCGCTTGGTTTTAATGTAACCGATTGGTGGGCAGAGCGCGGCGGCTTGCATGGCGTAGCACTCAAGCTATTTCAAGCGGCCGACCCTTCGGATGTAAGGCCGAATCAGCGTCCAGCTGGCGGCGGTTATGCCGTGGATGTACAGGTTTACACAGAAACATGGGCACAATTGGATGCGCTGTACGAGGAGTTCCGCAGTAAAAATGTTATCATTTCCGTGGAACCAATCATTTATGCAGACGGAGGACCATGGAAAGAGTTCGTCATCGAGGACCCGGATGGCTACCACTTTGCATTCGGCGGAACAGATGGCAACCCAGGCAACTAAAATAGTAAAAAGGCTGCCGATCAATGGATTTGAACTGCACCCCGTCAAGTA
>NZ_JBITPK010000004.1:0-308 GCF_050467785.1 Paenibacillus sp. NRS-1760
CATATGTGTGCTTATTGCGCGGGTTTGTTAAAAAAGACTGTTCAGGTGATTTCACATCCTGATCAGTCTTTTCACAATAGCTATTCGCATCGGTCATAGTAAAACTTGACCGATCCCCCATGCTAGCACGCCTGCAAGCAACGACGACAGAAGGTTCACTCTGTCGTTGTTCAGCCAGGCGAAGCCGCGCACTTGCTCCGCCGCGCTGCCGCAATGCGCGGCGCGCTCGATCTCGCTGCCGCATACCCGGCAGCGATACATGGCCTGGCCGGTTGCGCCGAGCAATGAGTCGGCGAACGCCCCGGCCG
>NZ_JBITPK010000005.1:0-422849 GCF_050467785.1 Paenibacillus sp. NRS-1760
GATATATACCGCCGCCGCGCCGCCAAGCGTACCCGCAGCAGCCTCTGCTGGCTGCGGGGCCGCAAGCAGCAGCGCGGCAACGGCGCCGATGAACACGGCGCCTGCGAGCGCTGCTGCGCTGCCGAGCGGCGTGACGCCGCCGCTCGTTCCAGGCGTGACCGGCTTGCCGCTCGTCACCGATCGCGGCGCCGTCTTACTTAAGGCCCCGATCTCCGTGGCCCATGTATCCGCGTTTACAGCAGCCATCACGCCGATGTACGCGAATAGCCACCCCTCATCAGGCCAGATTGCATGAGCGGCGCACAATAAGAGTCCTACGCCGCCATTTGCCCATACTTGCCCGGCATCACGGCGGCCAGTCTTTGCATATTTGGCTTCAGCAGCTTCCTTCGCTCTATGTTTTCTCTTCCACTTCGACCATACACTCGATGAAACAAAAAAACCGATCAATAATCCAAACCAGACCGGTTCACCTAGTGTTACGAAGCCGGTTCCCATTACGATCGCCGAGCACGCGCCTGAAGCAGACAATGATTTCACATGATAGGCTGCTGCCGCAATAAAGCAGCTGCCCACTAAGCCGATAATCAGACGCAACCACCATTCATCTATCCATCCTACCATCTAGCGAGCAACCTCCTGCTTATACACAACCCCATAAATGCTTGCTATCATATTCTTTTCACTCTATTTATTAATTTTAATCATTTTTTTCTATTCACTACTTCTAATTCCATACTTTCAGCCCGCAGCTCATGCCAGCGTTCCGGGTAATTTGTACATATTAATAATTCCGGATCAAGTGCAGCAATTTTACGGATCGCACGTTTCTCATTGATCGTCCAGGCCATAATTTGAATGCCTGCATTTTTCAAAAGCTCGACGCGTTCCTTGTTTAGCTTGGAATAGCTGATCGATAAAAAATCTGCTCCAAGCTCTTTTAGCTCCTTAGGCAGCGAATTCCGCCAGCCGTCTATAATAATACCGGTACGAATTTGGCTGCATAGGCGCTTCATTCGGTATAATGTCCCTTCATGAAAGGACGTGATGACCACTTCACTTTCCGCTTTATATGCTTGAATACATTCAAGCACCTTCTGCTCGATCAACGGATAACGGATGCCATCCGTCTTCAGCTCGATGTTAAGCTTGCAGTGTCCGACCGATTCTTTAAGCACCTGAGCAAGCGTCGGAATATGCTCGCCTTGATACTTTTGTGAAAACCAATTTCCTGCATCCAGTTCAGCAAGCTCGTCAGCCGTCTTTTTTTTCACATCGCCTTTTCCATCTGTCGTTCTGCGCAGCGTATAATCATGAATCACCATCGGTACATGATCCTTTGAAAGATGAACATCAATTTCAATCCATTCAATTAGTGGATCAGCAAGCGCCAATCGTATAGCTGCCATCGTATTTTCCGGCGCGCGGCTAGACCAGCCTCGGTGCGCTACGCACGGATTTTTCATTAAACGCTCATCCTCTCACTCGGCTCATTTTTCAGGTGTAATGCGTCCATCCTCATTCAGCTTTACGCCAAAGGAGACCGATGTTAGCCGATCGAGTAACGCTTTTGCTTTTTCTCCCTCTAATGGAGTAGGCTGCGCATTAACTGTAAACATCGGATGAAACGTCATCTCACAATCCCCGTTTTTTGTGCATAAAGCGTCAAGAACACCGGTCTCGCCCGCTGTCTCCTTGGGATATGAGCTAAAAATAAAGTTTCCTAAACTGTATGCAATCCATTTGCCTTTATACATTTCGAAGCCTTGCAGCACATGCGGATGACTTCCGATCACCAGATCTGCTCCCGCATCGATATATTGTTTGCCAAAATTTTTTTGATATGGCTCGGGCTGATCGACTCGTTCCTTGCCCCAGTGCACCATCACGACAACGATATCGGCTTCCTTCTTTGCTTTCGCAATCGCTTCCGTCGCGCGCCGAGTGTCGTAGGTTTCAGCTAATCCAGCCACATTTTTATCCGCTTTCCATGAAGAGAACGGCACGACTTTGCTGAGGCCAATATAAGCTACTTTAATGCCCCGAACCTCTTTGATAACCGGAGTGAAAGCCTCGGTATCATTATTGCCCGCCCCCATATGCGATAGGCCTGCTTCATCCAAATATTTCATCGTGTCGAGCATGCCCTCAACCCCTTGGTCAAGCGCATGGTTGTTGGCTAAGCTCAAAACATCAAAGCCTGCATTGCGTATCGATGGAAGAACATCAGGCGAACCTTTAAACACATACGGCGTTCCTGTTACTGGAGTACCACGCTTCGTTACTGGAAATTCCAAATTGCCAGCCGTCAGATCCGGCTCGCTTAGGTACAGCATTGCAGGTTGATAGAGATACTCATAGCCTTCACGGGCAGTGATGGCGCTCACATAATCAGCAACGAGCAAATCCCCTACAAAGGAAAGGCTGATTCTCTCTTCCTCGCTGCCGGCACCGTTAGGATCCGTTATAGCAGAAGTAACTTCCTCTTCATTCGGTAGATTGGATTCTGTGTCATTTCCAGACAAATCGACGTCTTCTGTTAAATCCGGCTCTTTTTCTGAACCTTTATCACCTGTGTTAACCGTTTGATTTTGTCCTTTATTCCCATCACCTGCGAAGCTTAACAAACCTTTGAGCTTATCTGAATTTTCAGCCGCTAGCCAGGCACCTAATACGATTATAATGATGCCTAGCAGCGACAAATTAACGAAAATGAGTCTTCGAAGCCTCTTTTTACGTTTAGACCTATCCTGCTGATGCGTTTCAGAACGTGATATGTGCATGGAAGATGGCTCCTCTTTAATAGAATCAAAGTCTATGAATAGCTAGACTCTTCCATTATAGCAATGATCCACCATCGCGGGGAGAACTATTATTGCGAGCTTACTTTAATAGTTCTTGAGCAGCTTCCTTGCCCTGTCTTATGCAGTCCGGAAGACCTACTCCATCGAATGCTGCACCTGTAATCCAAACTCCTGGCAGCTCCTGTTCGAAGCGTTCTCGCAGCTGTTTCATATTCTCAACATGACCCACCGGATATTGCGGCATGGAGCGCGGCAACCTCGTAATTTCAACAAACAAAGGCTCTGCCTTTATGCCCATTGTTTCTTCAATATCTCGCCGCACAGCCTTAATAAGCTCAGCATCCGGAAGTCTAACGCTTTCTTCATCACCCGACCGTCCGACATAGCAGCGAAGCAGCACCTTGTCATTCGGACTCGAATGCAGCCATTTATTTGATGTCCATGTGCAAGCAGTAATTTGCAAACCTTCTGAGCGAGGCACTACAAATCCCGATCCGTCAAAATCGAGCCCAAACGTCGCTTTATCAAATGCCAGTACAACGTTCGCAACGGATACATAATTAATAGCGCGCAGCTCATTAACTTCTGTCAAAGGCGCAAGCAGCTCTACCGCGTTATATGCAGGTGCCGTCATCACGATTTGATCCGCCCACAGCGTCTCCCCGCTATCAAGGACAACCTCATATCGTGCTCCCTCTGACGCACTAGAAACAGCTTGATCGCTGCTTAATGCTAGATCCGCACATCGTTTAATTTCCACAACTTTTGTACTGAGTCGTCGCTGCATTTTGCTCAAAGCTTTATCTAGTGCGTTAACTAGCGAAGACAAACCACCCTTAAACGTCAAAAAAGTTCCACCCTTTGCGACGGCTGGAAGCGCTCCTGCAGCAGCACTCACTTTACGGTTATGCTGCATGCCGCGAATCAGGCTGCCATGCTTGCGCTCTGACGCGGCAAATTGCGGAAACGTAGCTTGCAGACTTAGCTTTTTCAAATCACCTGCATAAATACCTGCAAGCAGCGGCTCCGCGATGCGCCGCATCACTTGATTGCCCACTCGCCGTTCCAAAAAACCGCCAAGCGACTCATCGCTTTGCTCCTTGCGAACAGGCAGCACCAAATCCATCAGCGCCCGCAGCTTGCCGCCCCATGACAATAAGCCTGTTTTCACGAATGGCCCAATTTCAGTCGGAACCCCAAGCACGAGTCCCGCAGGCATCGGAAACAGCTTTCTTTGATGCAAAATATATGTTTTTTTCGCTCCTGGATTCGTTGTCGTAAGCTCGTCCGCAATGCCTAGCTCCTCCGCCAAATCAATGATGGCAAGTTTGCGCGCCAAAAAAGAATCCGGCCCTTTCTCGATGACGAACCCGTCACGCTGCAGCGTATTAATTTTTCCGCCTAAGGCAGGAGCCCCATCTACAATGGTTATCTCCAGCTCCCTGCCTTGCCGCTCCGCTTCCCGCTGCAAATAAAAAGCGGAGCTCAGTCCGCTGATCCCTCCGCCAATAATGACAATTCGATCAGGTTTTCCGATTCTCCGCATCTCATTCATTCCTTCCCTTGGCTGTCCAAAGCCTCGATGACCGATTCTGCCAATGTTTCCATATATAAAGGATCACGATTCAGCATCGCAATTCTATCCAAAGTCATATTCAGCTCTTTCGCAGCAGCTTGTGCTTCAATATCAAGATCGTACAGCACTTCCAAATGATCTGATACGAAACCAACTGGTGCAACAAGTACTGCTTTTACACCCTCTTCAGCGAGCACTGGCAATGTTTCCAAAATATCAGGGCCAAGCCAAGGGTCTCTTGTCCGACCTGCGCTTTGCCAAGTAAACTGCCAATCCTTCACGTTAGCTGCTTTCGCAACCGCTGCGGAAGTTTCAAGCAGCTGCTGCTCATAAGGATCACCAAGCTCACGAATTTTTTCAGGCAAGCTATGCGCGCTAAAAAGCACCTTCACACGCTCTTCACCATCTGTAGCAGCATCCAAGCGTTCTAATCCAGCTACAACGCGATCCGTAAGCGCCTCAAGCAATTTCGGATGCATATGGTATTGCTTTACGAAAGTCATCGCGATACCTAGCTCTTTCGCCTTTTCTTCCGCACGCTTAATATAACTGCCCACACTCATCGTTGAAAAATGTGGCGCAAGTACGATTCCTACCGCTTGTGTGATGCCGTCCTTCGCCATTTGCTCAACACCGTCTTCAATATACGGTTTTGCGTGCTTCAAGCCCTGGTAGCATGTGAATTTATTAGGAGCCAGCTGCTCTAGTTTGTCCTGCAAGCCTGCAACCTGACCGTTCGTATTTTCACGCAGTGGGAAAACCCCGCCTACAATCGCTTCATAACGACCCTTAAGCTCAGCAAGCAGCTCAGGCGTTGGTGCATTTCCGCGGCGAATATGCGTATAATACGTTTCAACATCATCCATCGATTCCGGCGTTCCGTAGGACATTACAAGTACGCCTATTTGTTTCGCTTTATGCTCAGACATGACTAGTCTCCTTATGGCTGCGTGCAGCGATTGCCTTTTTAGAATACGATTGTACGAATGCAGTTAACTGAGCCAGCTTCTCGAGTGATGCTTCAGGGAACAAACCATGCCCAAGGTTGAAAATAAATCCTGGCTCCTCTATTCCGCTATCAATGATCTCTTTCGCATAGGACTCAATTACGCTAATAGGTGCAGTCAGAATTGTAGGATCTAGATTGCCTTGCACGGCAAAACCATGATCCAGTCTCCGACGGCCTTCTGCAATCGAAATCCGCCAGTCGAGACCGATGACATCTGATTTGACATTTAATAGTTCTGGAAGCAGCTCTCCCGAGCTTACGCCTGGGAAGTAAATTTTCGGCTGCGGCAAGTCTGACAATTCTGCAAAAATACGCTCAATCGTCGGCAAGACGAATTTCCGGAAATCCGCTGGCGTCAAAGCGCCTACCCAGCTGTCGAACAATTGAAAGGCTTTACCGCCTGCCGCGATATGCGCGCGCAAATAAGTGATGACCATGTCGCCAAGCTTACGCATCAATTCATGCCATAGCTCCGGCTCGCTGTACATCATTTCTTTCGTCCGCAAATAGTTTTTCGAAGGCCTTCCTTCAATTAAATAGCTGGCGATGGTGAATGGTGCACCAGCGAACGTAATTAACGGCACTTCCAGCTCACGGTCCAGTATCCGAATCGTCTCAATGACATGGCCTAGATCGCCTTCCACATCAATCGGCTTCAAGCGCTCAACATCAGCAGCCGAACGAATCGGGTTCGCAATTACGGGCCCAATATTAGCTACAATATCAAAATCAATTCCGATAGATGCTACTGGATTCATAATATCAGAATACAAAATAGCTGCATCGACACCCAGCTTACGAACCGGC
Organism: Paenibacillus sp. NRS-1760; assembly: GCF_050467785.1. Taxonomy (NCBI): domain Bacteria; kingdom Bacillati; phylum Bacillota; class Bacilli; order Caryophanales; family Paenibacillaceae; genus Paenibacillus; species Paenibacillus sp. NRS-1760. Next base: position 6,197 of record NZ_JBITPK010000005.1, read on the forward strand.
ATCATCGTTACTTCAGCCGCAAGCTCAGGCTGTTTGCATATTTCAAGCAAAGAATACTTCTCTTTTATTTTGCGATACTCCGGATCATATCGTCCCGCTTGTCGCATGTACCATACAGGTAATTGATCTACTTGTTCCTTCCGGCAAGCCCGTATGAAACGGTCGTTATAAGACATTCCCGTTCCCCATTTCTATGTATTTTCCTATGCTTCCATTATGCCCTTTTTCCGCAAACCTAACAACCGCCGACACTCCACTTCCTATGACAATAGTATGACAATCAGCAGCAGGTTGCATGAAGGATGTATGAATGTTCAAATAAAAAAAGCACGAGAGACTTGGAAATCAACACCAAATCGTACTCGCGCTTTTATTTATTCGTGATTAGCAGCAGCATTATTCAGCTGCTTTTGGCAAAACCGGATTATCAAGCATAAACGCATACGAAGGATCAAAAAAGGCTGTAATTGAAATTTCTGCAGAAATGGATCCGCTAATCGCCATTGAATATCGGATATTATCAACGATGACCAAACGTGGCAGTTTCTGAACCTCAACAAGCCAGCTTCGTATCTGTTCATAACTGCCTTGTATGACTAACTGCGTCTTCAACTCTTTTACACTTGGATACATCGGTTCTTTACTTCCAATTAAAGTGTTCAATTGGTTCGTTTCCGATACACTAAATGAAACACTGCTCAGCTTTGTTTGTGTACTCAGTCCGATCTCCTTCAAACTGATAATCATTTGCTCCGTATTGTCCCAAAGCGGCAAAGTTGCTTGAATCTCTTGCTCGGGCAATTTCCCTTTTTCCTTTTTGTTGCTAAGTGCTTTGGTCAGCAGCTCGGTCGTTTTTTGTAGTTGAACAACCTGATCTTTTTTGTCCCCAAGTTTCTTATAAGCCGGTTGAAGCATCGTCACATAGCTTACTAGCAAAATGAGAAACATCAGCATGATCGCGAGGATGATGAGCGAATGGTTTTTGTTGTTATCCATTAGCAGCAACTCCTCCTTCTTCTGTCGTTCCCGTAGTTTCTTGTGTTTCGCTTTCCAGCTGACCCTTCCATTTCATCTCGAAGCGGGCGATTTGCTGCGTTTCTGTCCCTGTAAAACCTTGAAGCAGCGCACCACCCGAAAAAGGCAGCGTCCTTAAAACATTTAAATAATCAGCAACATCCTTCATATCAACAAATTTCACGATAAGTGCTATGGAGCCCGGCTTGCTGTACTCCATCGTTTGAATAGCAGCGAGCGCTGGCAAATGGTCTTGCAATTGATCAAGGACAACAACGGCATCTTGTCTATGCTCTCGAATGCTCTTAATAACTGACTCTGGATCAACATCGAGCTGACTTTGCTTGTTTAGATTAGCGAGCTCTTGTTCTAATAGAGCATTGCTTTGCGTCAAAGCGTCAGCTGCTTTCGTTTGCTTTTTCAAACTTGAGCTAGCCCCTGCATACAAGGACACAATAACGATTAGGCATGCAAACCATAAGACACCTGCAACGACAAGCTGAGCAGAAAATTGCTTCTTGTTAATGATTCTCTCTGGAAGAAGATTTATAGCCTTATCCTTGTTTTCTCTAATCGCAAGTCCAAAAGCCATGCGGTATTCGTCCGCTTCATTGCCTTTCATCTGAGGTGATGAGGAAGCAAAGCTTTGGCTTTCCACCAGCATGTCCGGCTGCAGCAAGCTGAACTCACTAACGAGCTGCTCTTTTCCTATTACATTGCCTGTTACAAGCGTATGGGTTATTTTCGATTGGCCCTCGTGAATACTATATTGATAAAAGTTTAATAGTCTCGAAATTTCCGCATTGATGCTAGCTATTAATTCCGGAGCAAGTCCCGTCTCTTTGATCGCTAGCTGCTCATATTCATTCATGACTCGCATAAATACGGGCTGGCTATTATGGAACATATAAATTTCAATATTTGAATCATCCAAATTAATAAGCATCGTGCTCTCTAGCTTTGTATCATTTTTCTCTTTAATAGCCCGTGCTAGAGCAGTAGAAGCTAATTCAGCATACTTTACCTTTAGACCTGCACCCTCTAATAGTGCCACGCATTGCTGAATCCATTTGAGCGGCGACACATAAACGAGCACTTCACTTCTATCATTTGCTGAAGATATGATCACATAGTCGTATACTGGTTTTTCAAAAGGCAAATGAAGGGCTGTTTCGATTTCAAGCTCGATCAGCTGCTTTAATTCCTTTGCATTTGACGATTCAATAATAAGCTTACGAATAATCACTTGAGAAGTCGGTATCGATACAGTAACAAATGCCCCTGTTAACTTTTCAGCTTTTACCCAGTGCTTAAGCTGATTACGAAGCTCCTCCACCGCTGTAAATTGATCCTCTACAATTAATCCTGCTGCAAAAGGCAAAAAGCCGCTTTTTTCGATTTCCCAGCCCTTTTTCTTCTTCGCTTTCACATATCGAACACCTGTATGATCGATTGTCAAACCTATTCGGTTCAATCCCGTAATCATTAATCATCACATCCTGCTACTCAAATATCGATAAGTAAAACGAAATCCAATCCTCACCATAAGCAAAGGCTAATAATGCGCCAAACACAAGAAAAGGGCCAAAGGGTATAGGCTGTTTTCTCTGCACGATACGCATCAGCAAGAGCGCCCCACCTACGAGAGTTCCTGCAAAACAAGCAATCATAAAAGCTGGAATTAAATTTTTAAATCCAACAATCCAGCCGAGCAGCATAATCAGCTTCACATCGCCCATTCCCATCCCGCCGCGAGTCACGATTACGACCAGCAGAAGAATACCCCCGCCAAGCAGAGCTCCCCACACATGAACCCAAAAGGAGTCCAGCGGATAAATAAGACGAAGAATGATAAACAGCGGCGCAAAAGCAAGTAAAATTCGGTTCGGAATAAGCATATATTTCAAATCAGAAACGGTGATAATTACTCCCATACTGACGAGCAATAGACCAACTACCATTTCCCATGAAATTCCAAAAGTTAGGTATATCCATAAAAACAAAAGACCTGTCGTTAATTCTCCAAGCGGATAAACAACAGATATCGGAACACTGCATTGTCTGCACTTTGCTCTAGCAAACAGCCAGCTTAATACTGGAATAAGATCTCTAGCTTTCAAGCGGTTTCCGCAATTCGGGCACTGCGAAGGCGGATTAACAATTGATTGTTTCATTGGGACTCGTAGTCCTACTACATTAAAGAAAGAACCAAAGATGAGGCCGAGGATGAATATGTAGATGGTGATAAAAAGGTTCATTTTATAAGGTCACTTTCTATATCAAAATAAGTGATTCGAAAGTGGATCATCCCATCTTTCGAATCACAGAATTCTAAATGCTTACTGAGACATTATTTGTGCTTTTGTATACGATATTTTCACTAATGTTGTAGTTCCTGTTGCCAACACTAGATATGCTCCTGCCTCTTCACTTACATCAATCTTAGTTTCTGTAGCATTTAGAGCTTCTTTAGTACTCGGTAAATATAATGGAGCATCTAGATATTTATCTGTTTGAAGTGTTGACAACGTTACATCTGTTAACTCACCATTAGCAGTAGCAGTTGCATGCAAACGAGCTGCATCGTAAATTTGTCGTGCTGTTGCTAAATTTGATTTTTCCTTAGAATTGCTAATCATATTCCCAATCAAAGGAACCGCGATTACCGCGATAACAGCCAAAATAACGATTACCGCCAAGAGCTCAATTAACGTAAAACCTTTCTCTTCCTTCTTAAAACGTTTCAATAACATTTGCATTTGTAATTCCTCCTGAAAATAGTTTATTTATGAATAGCAGCAGATAGATGAGCGGACTCATCGCATCCTGTGCTTACCCAACAGTAGAATATAAGCTAAACATCGGCAGCATGATCGCCATAACGATCAAACCAACAACGCCAGCCAGAAATACAATTAATAGCGGCTCTATTAACGACTTAAGACGGTCAACTGTGTTGTCAACGTCCATTTCATAGAAATCAGCTACTTTCGAGAGCATCTGATCGAGCGCCCCAGTTTCCTCTCCGACCGCTATCATTTGTGTTACGAGCGGCGGGAACACCCAAGATTTTTTGAGCGGATCGGATAACGGACTACCCTGTCTTAGCGAGTCTCCTGATTTGCGGATTACTTCTCCGATTACCTTATTGCCAACTACTTGCTCTACGATAGCTAGAGACTGCAATACCGGCACGGAACTCGCATACAGGGAAGAAAGTGTCCTAGTCATTTGAGCGATGGCGCCCTTTTGGAGCAGCTTGCCGAAAATCGGAATCTTCAGCTTCGCATAATCAATAAAGTAACTTCCTCGCTCCGAGCGTATCGCAAATTGATAGGCAGTGAGGATAGCTACTAGAGCCAGCACCCATATATACCACTGATTAGATATACTATCGCTCAATGACAATACGACTTTCGTAATCATTGGCAATTCAGCGTCAAATGAAGCAAACATCGTGACGAATTGCGGCACAACACCTTGTAGCAAGTAGACGACCGCCGCGAGAGACATTATGCCAACTACGATCGGATAGGTCATCGCCGATTTGATCTTTTCCTTCGTCGTATGTGCTTTTTCGAAAAATACAGCAAGTCGATCCAGCGTGCCCTCTAAATCTCCCGTTTCCTCGCCTGCACGTACCATGCTGATGAACATTGGTGGAAAAATTCGTTTATGCTCCTGCGCTGCTTGTGAGAACGAAACCCCTCTTAGCAAGGACGAGTTCACATCGACTAAAGCCTTTTTCAGTGGTTTGCTCTCCGTCTGCTCAGACAAAATGGCGGTTGACTCGACGAGTGTAACACCTGCACGAATGAGCGTTGCAAACTGTCTGCAAAAAATAATGAAATGAATCCCTTTTACTGGATTCCCAATATATAGCTCGGTCGATAAGACCGTATATCGAACCTCTTGAACCGACAACACCTTTAAGCCTCGTTTGCGGAGCTCCTCCACTGCAGAAGCTTTATCCATGCTCGAGAGCTTGCCTTTAATCAGCCGTCCGGTGTTTGCCTTGACTTGATAGTTATATTGCGGCATTAGAGTCCTCCCTCCACCAAATAAGATTTGGCTACCAGTGGATCAATCATGCCCTTTTGCAGCAATTCCTTAATAGACATATCGAGAGTATGCATCCCTAACGCTCGACTCGTCTGCATCACGCTTCTAATTTGATGAACCTTCTCTGTACGAATTAAGTTTGCTACTGCCGGAGTATTGACTAGAATTTCTGTCGCAGCAATTCTGCCTTGACCGTTTATTCGAGGAAACAAACGTTGAGATATGACTGTCACTAGAACCGCAGCTAGCTGTGCTCTAATTTGCGCCTGCTGATGACCTGGAAAAGCATCGATAATTCGATCAATCGTCTGAGGCGCATCCGTAGTATGTAATGTAGCGAGCACGAGGTGACCTGTCTCTGCAGCCGTTACGGCAGCAGCAATCGTCTCCAAATCTCGCATTTCCCCTACCAAAATGACATCTGGATCTTGCCTGAGTGCAGCACGCAAGCCATTGGAAAAACTTCTTGTGTCACTGCCTACCTCTCGCTGATCAATGATCGACCCTTCGCTCTTATGTACGTATTCAATCGGATCTTCCAGCGTAATAATATGTTTCTTCTGCGTTCGATTGATATAACCTAAAAATGCAGCCAGTGTTGACGATTTCCCACTCCCTGTCGGGCCCGTCACAAGAATTAACCCTTGAGGTTTATTGGCAAGAGGCGCAATCATCTGCGGAAGCTGAAGCAGCTCCAATGTAGGAATTTGCGTCGGTATTAATCTTGCCGCAATACTTACATTCCCCTGCTGCCGATAAATATTAATCCGGTAACGGGAATAGCCCGTCATGCTGTAGGAGAAATCAATCTCACCTTGATCCTGAAAAAATTGCATTTGCTGCTCATTAAGCATCGAACCCGCCATTGCCATAGCTTCCTCTGAGTTAACAGGTTCGACTCCACTTGTTTTTAAACTGCCGTTTACCCGAAATGTTGGGGCAGAACCAACCGAGATATGAAGATCGGATGCTTTCTGCTCATGGGCTTGCCTAAGCAGATCCATTATTTTCTCTTTTGCAGACATGTTACCACCCTCCGCCTAATGTGCTACCGTCTCGCGCAGCACTTCCTGCAGCGTCGTAATCCCACGTGTTACTTTTTCCAAGCCGTCGTCCATCAATTGAATCATGCCTTGCCCTGCTGCCGCTTCACGCAATTGTTGAACGGATGCCCCTTCGTTAATAAGCTCGCGCAGCTCATCATTCACAAACAATACCTCGTGAATAGCAACTCGGCCGCGATATCCAGTATTGTTGCAGCTTCCACAGCCTTTGCCTTTTATAAGCGTCTCTATCTCAATTGAACGACTTCTCAAAAATATTCGTTCTTGGTCGGTCACGGCATGCGACTGCTTGCAGTCCGCACAAACGCGTCGGACAAGCCTTTGTGCAACAACGCCTACGAGAGAGGAAGCAATCAAATAGGGCTCAACACCCATATCTCTAAAACGGGTAATCGTACTAACTGAATCATTCGTATGTAAAGTCGACAATACCAAATGCCCCGTCAACGATGCACGGATCGCAATTTCTGCCGTCTCGCTGTCTCGAATTTCGCCCACCATAACGACGTTCGGATCTTGCCGCAAAATAGAGCGCAGTCCTGCTGCAAATGTCAGCCCGATATTCGGACTCACATGCACCTGATTGATGCCTTCCAGCTGATACTCAACAGGATCTTCAATCGTAATAATATTCGTATCTTCCTGATTCAAATGCTGAAGTCCAGAATATAAAGTAGTTGTTTTACCGCTGCCTGTAGGGCCAGTTATAAGCAAAATCCCGTATGGCTTGTCAATCATCTCTTTAAATAAGGTGAAGTTATGCTCGTTAAAGCCCAGCTGGTCAATCGCCTTCACACCTGTACTTAAATCGAGAATCCGCAATACAATTTTTTCACCGTGTATTGTAGGAAGTGAGGATACGCGAATATCGACATTTTTAAAATCAACCTGCATCTTGATGCGCCCGTCCTGAGGCAGTCTGCGTTCGGCAATATTGAGCTTTGCCATAATTTTGAGCCTGGCTGTGATGAAGCCTTGCATTTGCTTCGGAACCGTCTTCTCCGTTCTAAGCACACCATCCACCCGATATCGAATCGATATTTGCATCTCGCCTGGGTCCACATGAATATCCGATGCCCTTAGTTGAACGGCTTGCTGAATCATCTGATTCACAAGGCGAACGACCGGCGAATCTTCATCCATCACTTCTATTTCTTGAATATCATCCGAAGAAGAAAGATCGACCAGCATCTGATTCATGGAATCTTGAAGACCGTAATGACGAGCAATAGCTCGTTGTAATTCATCTCTGCTTGAGATGGCTGGTTCGATACGGAAACCTGTGCTCATTCGCAATTCTTCTATTGCAAAATAATCAAGCGGATCGGCCATCGCGACCATTAGCCTTCCGCCTTCTTTTTGAATCGGGATAGCTTGGTAACGTCTTGCCATGCTCTCTGGAATAATTTGAGCGATTGCCGGATCTATTTGAAATTTGTATAAACTCACATGTGGGATACCGAGTTGGAACTCTAAAACCTCTATTAGTTGCTGTTCGGTAATATAACCTTGTGTAATGAGCAAGTCACCCAGCTTTTGCTTGGTCTTACTCTGCTCACGCAACGCTTCCTGCAGCTGCTCCTCAGAAATCAGCAAGCTCTCAACAAGCAAATCTCCTAGTCTTTTTTTGATTGCCGCCACAGCTTCAACCCCTATCTCTATCCCTATTCCAATGCAAATAAATAGTTTTATATAATTGGTTCTATATACCTACTTAATATTGAATCCTATCTTTAAATCTACAATATCCGTACTCTTATATGTATTTCGCTAGTTTATCTTGCAACAACTAGCGTTGTCGCTTACACTGATTATATCCTACATATGGCAAATTACAACAGTTTTCATCGCAATTTTTAGGTAATAAGACTCATTTGATTTTAGTTTATAAGGAGGAAAGGATCATGAATCTATCATTTCTGAGGAAAAGAGTTTCAATCGTTTGCATTATTACGATACTAGCTATGACTTTTACATACATCGGGGTTAAGCCTTACTTAGTTAAAGCAGCAGTGCCTAGCACTACAATTACATTGAGTAATAATTCGAAGTTTGTTTCCGTGAAGAATGATTCAATTAGCGTTAATACAAACCAATATTTCTTTGATGAGTTATTCGAACTCGAGGATCATGGAGATAATATTGTATCTATTAAGTCTAAGAGCAGTAATAAATATCTTTCTTATTCCACATCAAACAATGCCAATACGATCTATAAATTAACTTTGGCTGCCAAAAATGATCCTAGCGAAACAGAAAAATTTGTAAGAAGTATACTTACTGATGGTACTGTTACATTTAAAACGATTAAAAACAGCAAATTGGATCAACGCTACGTAGAAGTAGGGTCCGCAACACTTGTAGTTCAAACCCCCATTACTTCTGATGCGAATAATAATCAAAAATTCACTTTACCCTCCAAAAAATTCCGCCCTACTATAAACGTATTGGAAATTACAGAATCAGGTGCTTCTGATTTGAACGCCATCATCGGTGGTAATTCCCTAATCACATTAAAAACGTTAAAAATGAAACAGTTTGTAGCATCACGAGAACAGTTAGATGGTAATTATGACGCGATATATATTGGCAAGGGTAGTTATAGTATCACACTCCCTACTCAAAGCTCTACGTCAAGTGCCCATAATACTGCGAGCAAGCAAAATGATATTACTCAATTAAAAGCAACAGAGATTATTAAAAACTTCGTTGACAAAGGACTCCCAGTTATTCTCTATAGCGATTCTACAGACAGAAGCAAAAAAGGATTACTGTACCAAGACGATCTTGGAAGCGGTAATAACAAAAAAGAAGCTCTTTTGAAAAAGAACTTCGCCATCTATAACCAAGCAGGAAAGACTAAAAGCAACGTAATTTTTGTGAACAATAATGACATTTCTAGCCAGACTAATTTTGTATCGAAAATCAATCTTCTTGATAAAGGGAATATCCGACCATTACTCACCTTAACCGAGAAGCCTGACGGCTACACATCAACTTCGACAAAAAAGTATTCTCCTGATGAGATCATCACATTTAAGTATGCAGTCGATAACCTTGGCGATGTCGCTTCTAAAAACATTAATTTAAACTTATATATTGGAACTGACAGCTCTCTGCCGTTTGGTGCTGAACAATTTGTTACTTCTCAAACGGTTACAGAGAAAAGCGGTACGCTTACGTATAAGCTTCCACCCGGATACTCTGGTCTTCAGTATTGGAGACTCGAGCTATCAGAATTCGGCAGTCCTTTAAAAGATATTCAAACTGGGGTATACCGCTTCCAAGATGAGAAAATTAATATTAAAGTACTTCAAGTATTGCCGAACAAAAACACAAACGACAGCAATCTAAACAATAATTTACAATCAAAAGATTTAATAACTAATGATTATGGCATTACGATCGATACGACCTCAATAACAAATTTTAATAACAGCGGGTACAACACATTAAACGGAAAATATGACATGCTCATATTCGGATTTGTCGATGAGTACAACAACTTTGCACCAATCGGTAATAACGCAACAGCTGCTGTACAGCAGTTCATAAGTACAGGTCAGAGCGTTATGTTTACGCATGATACTATCTTTGTGAATAATAATAGCGAAAGTCAAAACTGGCTCAATAAATTCCAAACGACAACTGGACAAATTGCCCCACGTACAGACATGGGACTCGGAAATCCACTACAAGCTACATCAACAGAAAAAGTAAATGAAGGACTATTAACGCAATACCCTTTTTTATTAAACGAATCCACACAGGTCGCTACGACGCACAACCAGTATTTCACTCTTGATTTAGAGGACGCTACTGTTATCCCTTGGTACAATATGATCGGTGGTGTCCGTACTTCTGGTGACAGCTGGAATCATTATTACACGTATTCCAAAGGCAATGTGACCTATTCAGGTTCAGGTCATACAAATAGAGGCTTCCCAGCGTGGGAACAAAAGTTGTTTATCAATACCATGTATAGAGCATTTATGGGATCTAATCATGCTCCTCAACTGACTGTCTTCAGTCCAATTGAGTATAATCAAGCCGACAATAACTTTATCCCCTCCTATCAGGATCTTCTGATTAACTACAAGGCTGAGGATTTCGACTTGAACGATCGAGAACTAACAACATCAATAAATCTGATATACAACGGAAAATCTTATCCTGTAACAACTAACGAAAAGATTCTGTCAGGATCAACCGTGAATAAGACCGTTACTAATCCTCTTCCAAACGGCGGAGATTTGAAAGTCCAAATTATCGCAAGCGATGCTAAAGGTGCTGAAGTTGTTAAATTCATAAATGTAAAGGTTGTTAAAGTCTCCTCCAACCTTGAACTGAATCGCACCGTTTCCAGTAATGTCGATCAGGAGACCGTTGAAAAGGATACAGCAGCAACCTTCACATACACGCTGACACCTAAACCAATAAACAGAAACGTGGCTCTTGCACCTGATCGAATGATCATCACTTCATTGAAATTTAATGAGACGTTTCCTGCTAATTTAGAGATAGGAGCTCTCCCGTCTAATTTTAGAAAAATCGGTAATTTGGCTACAGGCTACACTGTCACTGGAACAATTGATGATATCAAATACACGCTTTCTGGAAACACATACACAGCTAATCCGTTTACTTTCAATATTCCGGTTACACCGAAAAAAGACGGGTCTTATCCATTACTTGATGCCGTATTAGATTTTAAAGATATTGGTGAGCAGGCATCCAAAAAGCTGCAATTCCCACATTATGTATTAAAAGCAATTACTAAAATCAAGACGGTGACTGTAAATAATAAAACGATTTTAGTAGGTGACAGACTGCCTTTGATTCCCGTATTTACGCCTGAAGAACCTACTAATAAACAACTGATTTGGACGTCTGATCGTCCTTCTGTTGTTTCCATCGATAGCAGTACTGGCATTATTACAGGCATCACATCAGGTACCGCAAACATAACTGCGTCAACAACTGATGGCAGTAAAATTACAACAAGCGCAGTCGTTACCGTTATTAGCCCAGGGCTTAATATTACAGGCCCTGAAACTGTCGCTGTCAATGAATCCATTATTCTGGAATCAAAGCTATTTACAGCAGATTATGAGAATATCACGTCCTATAACTGGAAAGTCACATCAAACACTGGAAATATAAGCTTAATCAACACCAGCGGCAGCTCAACGAATGTACAGGGATTATCAGCTGGGGATGCAACCATTACCCTAAAGGTGACTACTGATCAGACAGATCCTGTAACGAACAAAAAAAGAGAATATACCGCGACAAAGACAATATCGGTATACAAGAAACTAATAAGTATCGATTTAGCTGATGCAACGCTTTTACTTAACGAAACAAAGCAAATGACACCTGTGTTTAATCCAGTTGATGCAAAAAACAAAGCGGTCACCTGGTCATCGAGCGATACCTCTATTGTAACTGTCGGAAGTGACGGTAAAATTACAGGGGTTGGCATTGGAGCAGCAACGATTACAGTTACAGCTTCGGATGGCAGTGGGATATCCAAAAATGCATTAGTAACCGTGACATTACCGAACCCAGTCATTAGTGGACCAAGTAATATTCCATTAGGTACGAGCATTGCATTATCGGCTGTCTTTCCTGCTTCTGGCAATGACCCGATTAAAACAGCAGTTTGGAGTGTTACAGAAGGAAATGCGAATGGTATTTTGGCTTCACAAACACAAACCTCTGCAACACTTAAAGGCATAAAAGCTGGCAATGTAGAAGTTAAACTAACGGTGACGACGAACGCAGGGCGTATTTACGTCTCTAACAAGCTAACCATTGAAGTAAACCAAGTTAAATTGAAATTATCGAACACTAAAACAGTTACTCCTGGAACAGAGTTGGAATTGTGGAATGAACTCGGTTCAGATCCTACTAATGGTAAAACAAACATTAAGGATTCACTAGTTTGGAGTAGCAGCGATTCTTCAATCGTTAGCATTAGTTCTGACGGTAAAATAAAGGCCCTTAAGCCTGGTTCAGCAACGATTACAGTAGTCTACTCACATGATCCAAAGGTCAATGCTCAAATTACTATTATCGTCACCTATCCGCCTTCTCCGACAGACGGAACAGACAGATACTAACGGTCAAAGCCGCCAAGCAGCAATAGCTTGGCGGCTTTTTTTCTTTTCATCATCATGACGCAAAAAATAGCCTTCAGAGTATAGGACTGCGTACTCTGAAGGCTATTCGCATCTTTATTAATCTCCTAATTGCTTACTTCCAACCATTACACTTATTTGCTTGACGCGAGGCAAACCTGAGTACTGGTCTTCAAAGATCTTATTATTGTATTCCACAATAAATCTAGAGTCCAGCTTGCCTACACTGCTATCTTGCAATGGAAAGTCTATACCTGATTCATCTGATTTTTCTTTCACATTCCCTAAAACAGCATTAATGGTTAGGTCGCCTTTTGCAAAAAAACCGCCGTTCAACCAAAACGTTGAACCTACCCCGTAGAGCTCCGCTTTGCCTTCTGTATAAAAGAAAGCATCTAGTCTATTTTTTTTAATGCCTTCCCCTTCATATTTCCCATAATTCGTGAAGGCATCAAATCGATTTAGCAAAATGTTTTTCTTTGAAATGAGTACCAACTGCTTCGTTGTCCCGTCCGTTTGATCTCCTTTTAGTTCAGCATCCTCAATCGTTGTCTCATTAGAACTTGAGCCTGCTCCTAAACAAAAAATCGTGCTGTCCACCTTAATCTTTTTACCTTTAATCGACACGTTGCCCGTTACAAGTATATTAGCTTTAAGATCTAAGTAATCAGAACTAAGATTAACAATCGTCAAATCACCATTTACGATAAACCATTTCCCTGAATTTCTTGCATCTTCTGAATAGGTGAGTTTTTTAAAATCTACCCCGTTTAAAGTCAGATTCCCTTGATGTATGATGGATTCCGATAAAACCGAATTGAATACATTTATGTATTCCTCATATTTAATGATCTCAGCCTCGTATCTAGCTACATCAAGCGGGTCATCTTGATTTGGAAGCGTCGGTTGCGTCACAATTGCAACTTTTTTCAATCCCATACTACTGAGTTCATCTATAAAAGGATTCATATTATTTGCATTAAATACCGTTTTCAGCTTTTCTCGAACGCCAATACTGTTGCTGGTTGCTTCAATGGCTTTGTCAATAAATGACTCATCAATATTAATGGATCTGAATTTGCCATTATCCTTAAGATGAATATTTTCATATTTAATACCGAGAACTCTTTGAAGTTCACTCTCATCATTTGTCGATAAGCTTTTATAAACGACCGGCTGAGCTTTATCAGTGCTTTCAAAATATTTGATGGCATGAAATGAAGGCACAAATAGATTTCCATCTAGCCTTGGATAATGAGTAAGCTGCCGATCTCCCAGTGATTTATACCTATATTCTGCTCGGTTGGAAATCTTCAACTCATGCCCTGCATAGACGTTACCCATTGCATACGGTGAGCCGTTAATAATAACATCCTGTTCCGAACCATAGGCATACTGCAGAAATTCTGGATAGGAATCAATCAAGACATGCTGAACCATTTTTCGTTTAACTCCATTTACAACAGCTTCAGAGGTAAGCTTAAGCTTGTAACTTTGAAGGTTGCTTCCACTTTCCACCTTAATATCAGTTATCTCTGCATTAGCCCCATCCAACTCTGTACTCGTAAGCTTCGCTTTAAAATTATCCAAATTCTGAATTTGAGTCATATATTTCTGTAATTCCTCTGAGCTAATATCCTCTCGTCCATCATATTCGGAAATCAGATAAGACACGGCTTGATTAAGAGACTTTTCTGCTAGATGAAGGCTTTGCACATCGTTCTCGCGCGTCTCTGTTCGAGTTGCTCCGCCTAAACTAGCACCTAAAATGGCTGTCCCTAATATCGTAAATAAAAGAATCATAAAAATAACGAGCAATAACGCATAGCCGCGTTCATTTCGAATCATGGCATATCTCCTAGAATCCAAATTTACTTTCTAATGCTAATTGCTGTGTTTTTCCAGCGTGGGTTTGATTAAGTACAAGCTTAATCTCAATAAGTCCTGTACTGCATGCCCCAGGCTTCTCACAAATGAGTTTGATGGTAGACGCTGGAGCAATCGTTGACTTTATTTTGAGATCGCGGTTTCCTACCATTATTTCGCCATTATCGATCTTGATCATCTTCACTTCGGTGGGATCGTTTTTGGACAATTCAATACCATACCCCGTTGACCCTATTAAATCTGGCGCAAAAGTATACAACTCGTTAATAACGGAGGACATAACTAAATCTCCCTCATCACGCAACGAGTTTTCAATCTCGATCTTGTTATAAGTGCCAATTCCGAAGACGAGAACGGAATATATGATTCCTCCAAATATCGAAAGCAAAGCCATTGATGCGATGAGTTCAATTAATGAAATTCCTTCTTCATTTCGTAGCTTACTAACGTATTTTCTCATTTGTTATGTAGCCCTCCACCCTTGTTACCTCACGAGCATTGTTGCTGCCCCCAATAGGCTCTACAAGAACGTTAATCGGGATTAAATAATTCGCTGTTTTTCCTTGAAGCGAAAGATCGGTCATAATGTCTTTCTGATATTCAATCGATATTTGATATGCAACACCGTTAATCGTTGGGTGAAGAACCTCAAATAATATATCCCCATTCGAAACCAGCTTTTTCACTTCTTCAGAGCAGCTTGTCGCCCCGCATGAAATCTCTGTTTTGCCATCCACAACAAAGTATTTTTTGATCGGATCAAATTCTTGCTTCTCCATATAAAACAAAGCATTCCGTGCTAGATTCACCATAACTGTCTTATTCTGATTCCCTTTCGCATAGGTGAGTGCATTCGTGAAAAATGCTGTCATTGCTAGAGCAACGATGGATAGTATTGTAAATGCAGCTAGCACTTCAATAAGTGAAAAGCCCGCTTGTCCTTCTGCTTTCTTATAAAATCTCATTTGTGATTCCTCACCCGCTTCTTCATAGCCACCATCGACATAATTAATTCCTTTTTCTTCTAATCTCAGTTTACTATAGCTAGGTATATTTTTCTATGACAAAAGAACGAGTTTCGACATTAATATGTAGATTTAATAAGTCATTAGAACCATTTTTGCTGCCTTGATTACATATGTTATAATTTTCTTATGGAACAATGGAAAAAAAATCTGATCGTGTTGTGGTTCGGACAGTTTCTCGTTATGGCTGGGATGACGATGATCATTCCGTTCCTGTCCCTCTATTTGCAATTTGATTTAGGTTTAACCGATAAGCATGAGATCGGCGTGTGGGCTGGGCTTATTTTTGCGGGCAACTTTGTGACGTCATTTATTTTTCAACCCATATGGGGAAAGATGGCTGACAGGTACGGTCGCAAAATGATGCTGCTCCGCTCTGGTTTCGGTATGTCCATCGTTATGGTATTAATGGGATTTGCCACAACTCCATGGCACTTGCTGCTGCTTCGTATGGTGAATGGGACAATATCCGGCTTCAACCCTGCTTCTATCGCATTAATTTCCGCAACAACGCCTAAAAACAAGATGGGCTTCGCGATGGGAACGATTCAATCAGGAGGCATTGCCGGAACGATACTTGGCCCATTTATTGGCGGCTTGCTCGCGGATACTATTGGCTTTAGGCCGATCTTCTACCTGACAGGAGCTTTGCTGTTCGCAGCCTCGCTGCTTGCTCTATTTGTTGTAAAAGAACCGTTTGACCGCATGAAAGCAGCTGCTCGCGTGCAAGCCTCCGTCATCGAAGGTTTTCGAAAGTTAAGCGGCATTCCTCAGCTTACTGCGTTATTTGCCGTCACTTTTCTCATTCAATTCGCTATGATGAGCCCAATGACGCTTATTCCGCTTTATGTTCAGGAGCTTCACGGGACAACGGCCAACCTTGCTTTCTTGGCAGGCTTCGTCGGATCAGTCACCGGTCTCTCTAATCTCGTGTCCTCGCCGCTGCTCGGTAAGCTTAGTGACCGAATCGGCGCAGAACGAGTACTTGGCGTAGCGCTTGTTGGTTCGTCGCTCGCCTTTATTCCACAAGCGATGGCAGGCACCGTATGGCAATTGCTCATTGCCCGCTTTTTTCTTGGCATCTTTCTCGGGGGGCTTATCCCAGCCGTAAACTCCCTTATTCGAAAATACACACCGGACGGCATGGAGAGCCGTTCCTACAGCTTCAACACCAGCACAATGAGTCTAGGCAACATGATTGGCCCGATCACGGGTGGTGCCCTCTCCGGTTGGATCGGCATTAAAGGTTTGTTTCTTGTATCAGCGGTCATGCTCATGATTAACGCTGGATGGGTATGGCAGTCGCTGCTTCGTAAACGACCGCTGCCTAAGCAGCAAGGCAAGGACGGCTGACTCGGTTTTTGAGACAGTAAGGGGTCATGAAGGAAATGTAATTCCTTCATGACCCCTTTTAAATAAGTGATGTACTTTTGTTGTAAGCACTCATTGGTGCTAATTGAGTTCAAACCCAAACCATGCTACTTTTACTCTGTAAGAACACATAGGTTCTTACAGCACTCAAATCAACGTTACACCCACCCATTAAGCACACATATGCACTTAAAGCCTACTCCGAGCACTCCCAACACACTAAATTCTCGCTGTAAGAACTCATATGTGCTTACAGCACTCAAATCAACGTTACTCCCACCCCATAAGCACACATATGCGCTTAAAGCCTACTCCGAGCACTCCCAACACACTAAATTCTCGCTGTAAGAATACATATGTGCTTACAGCACTCAAATCAACGTTACTCCCACTCCATAAGCACAAATTTGCGCTTACAGCACCAATCGAGCACTCCCAACACACTAAATTCTCGCTGTAAGAACACATAGGTTCTTACAGCACTCAAATCAACGCTACTCCCACCCCATAAGCACACATATGCGCTTAAAGCCTACTCCGAGCACTCCCAACACACCATATTCACCCTGTAAGAACACATAGGTTCTTACAGCACTCAAATCAACGCTACTCCCACCCCATAAGAACACATATGCGCTTAAAGCCTACTCCGAGCACTCCCAACACACCATATTCACCCTGTAAGAACACATAGGTTCTTACAGTACTCAAATCAACGCTACTCGCACCCGATAAGCACACATATGCGCCTAAAGCCTACTTCGAGCACTCCCAACACACCAAATTCTCGCAATAAGAACACACAGGTTCTTACAGCCTCAAATCAACGCTACTCGCACCCGATAAGCACACATATGCGCTTAACGCATCCTCTAAGCATCAACAACAATCCAACCATCCAACCGACGCTCAAAAAAAACAAGCCCTAACCCCTTCAGCATCAGACCGAAGTGGATCAAGGCTTGCTTCATTACTATTACTTCACAATCGCTATCGCTAATCCATCGTAGCCCGGCAATATCGTGCTCTGCAAACGATCGTCTGTTGCGATGATCTCATTAAAAGAGCGCACGGCACGAACCGCTGGACCTTCCTTAGCTGGATCGATCGTTCTTCCGCGCAGTAAAATATTATCGCCTACAATAATCGCTCCCGGTTTAGCGAGTGCAATCGCGTAGTCCAGATAGATGGGATATCCTTCTTTATCTGCATCAATAAAAAAGAAATCAAACTTCCTGTCAGCAGACTTCAGCTCCGCAAGGCTTTGCTTCGCATCACCGACCATATACTCTACCTTATCTCCGAGTCCTGCTTCTTCCATATGCAGCTTGGCTAGATCAGCATAGTTTTGCAGCAGCTCAAGCGATACTAATTTACCGCCCTCTTGCAAGCCCCGTGCCAAGCAAATGCCGCTATAGCCGCCTAGTGCTCCAATTTCAATAATATTTTGTGCTTTCGACAGCGATACAAGCATCGTTAACAGCCTGCCATACCCATCAGCAACTGATATATCCGGCATTCCATTAGCCGCTATACCTGCTTTTGTACGCTCGAGATCAGCATCTGCCACATAAAGCGAATCCACATATTGTTCATTTTGCAACGTCATTCTACTCTCTCCAATTTTACAATTTGTAAAAACAAGCTAGTTTGTCCTATACTTGATTGTATGTTTTTGTTCACGGGGTTACAAGCTTATGCTTTAGATATGAAGCTAAGGTCACCAAGAATTAATGAAAAGAGAGTGTAAAATGGAAAAGTTACAATTGATCGCAACTGCGCCAATGGGGCTTGAAGCGGTTGTTGCACGTGAATTGAAGGATCTAGGTTATACCGATCTTCAGGTAGAGAACGGACGCGTTAATTTCACAGGCGGTCCTATCGATATTTGCCGCACCAATCTTTGGCTGCGCACAGCAGGCAGAATTCTAATCAAAATGGGAGAATTCCCTGCTACCACCTTCGATGAATTGTTTGAAGGCACCAAAGCGCTTGATTGGCCGACATGGATTCCGAATGACGGTGAATTCCCTGTAAATGGCCGCTCACAAAAATCTCAGCTGACAAGCGTACCTGCCTGCCAAAGTATCGTAAAAAAAGCGGTCGTTGATAAAATGTCTGCACGTTATGGTACCGAATGGTTTCCCGAAAACGGCGGACGTTATGTAATAGAAGTTACGCTTATGAATGATCGTGCCATGCTGACACTGGACACTACAGGCGATGGCTTGCATAAACGTGGATACCGGAAAGTAGCAACCGAAGCTCCAATTAGGGAAACGCTTGCCGCTGCTCTTGTTCAGCTTAGCCGCTGGCGTCCTGATCGGCCGCTTTATGACCCGTTTTGCGGCTCCGGCACGATATTGATTGAAGCAGCAATGATTGGCTGGAACATCGCACCTGGACTGCGCAGAAGCTTTAACAGCGAAGGCTGGCCGCTTATTCCGAATGAGCTGTGGGATGAAGCGCGCGATGAGGCATTTGATTTGGTCAAAGATGATGTTCCGCTTCAAATTGCAGGTTCTGATATTGATCCAGGAGCGATTGAAATCGCAGAAGCGGCTATTAAGAAAGCTGGTTTCGGCAAAGAAATCAAGCTTACTGTACAGCCTGTTGCCAAAGTGAAGCTTGAAGGCGATTACGGCGTCATTATTACGAACCCGCCATACGGCGAACGTCTCGGCGATGATGTACAAGCAGAGGCTGCGCTGCGTCAGTTCGGATTGACTGCGCTCCATTACCCAACTTGGTCGTATTTCTCGATTAGCCCATCTACGACAATCGAGCACTATTTTGGACGTCCTGCGGATAAGAAGCGGAAGCTGTTTAATGGACGTATCGAGTGTAATTACTTGCAATTTTTTGGCCCGCTTCCCCCTCGCGGAAATCGATAGTAACGAAAGAGGAAGGATATTTTATAGATGTTATATAATAACCACTCGGCTTTACGCCGCTTGATGAGCAAGATTTTGATAGGGCTCGAGCGGCTGAAGGCTGTAGACTTGCTTTTATTTGTGGCTGTGATGATGGCGAAGGTTTATCTATTCAATGCCATTCTTGACGTACCAAAAATGAAAATGACCGATAAAGATGCCCTTATCGAGCTCGGAGCCATTTTATTGTTCAGCTTCTGGACTATATGGCTGCCTGCACGCGGACGGATCGTTGCACTTATCGTGTTGAACCTGATCGCATCCTTTGTTTTGTATGCCGATATTATTTATTATCGCTACTTTCAAGATCTGATCTCCGTTCCCGTATTGCTTCAGTTCAGTCAAGTGGACTCCTTAGGCGAGAGTATCGGCACACTTCTCCGAGCGACGGATTTTATTTTGTTCCTTGATTGGATTATTATCATTCCCTTTGCGATTTACGCATTATGGCGAGGGCCGAGTGATCTTCGTCAAGCAAATGAGTATCGTCGCAAGCCTGCTGGCATGCAAAAGGCAATCGTCCGCATCGTTCTAAGCGCTGTGATTTTTGGCATCGGAACATCGCTTGTTTTCACAAACGTAAATGAAGCGAAGCGTACGTGGGGACAAGGTATTTTGGTCGGCAATTGGTGGAATCTGTCCATCTACAACATGACGGGTGCGCTTGGTTTTCATGGCTATGATGTGTATCGGTATGTAAAACAACACTGGCTAGATGCGGAGACGGTTACCGCTGAGCAGTATTCGGGTGCAAAAAACTGGATTCAAGAACGCGGCGACCAGCGGAAAACGCTTGAACAGGATGCTTTATTTGGCGCATATAAAGACAGCAATGTCATTATGCTGCAGCTCGAAGCTTTCCAAAACTTCATGGTTAATAAATCAATCGGCGGTCAAGAAATTACCCCGAATTTAAACGATTTAATTGAGCAGAGCGCCTATTTCAGTCAATTTTATCAACAAACCGCTCAAGGCAGAACCTCGGATGCCGATTTCATGGCAAACTGCTCTATGCAGCCCGTCACGAACGGCTCGGTTTTCATCCAATATGCACCAAACGAATTCGATTGCATGTCCAGCACCTTGAAAGCAAACGATTATGGGACATCCGTCTTCCACTCTTATGAGGGTGGTTTTTGGAACCGAAATACGATGTACAAAAACATGCAATATGATCAGTTTTACAGCTTAAAGCATTTTCAACTAGATGAAAAAATCGGCTGGGCTCTCGGAGACAAATCTTTCTTCCGACAATCCTTTGACGTCATTGCCGATCAGAAGCAGCCCTTTTACTCCTTTCTGATCACACTCTCCAGCCATTATCCGTTCACGATGCCGGAAGAGGAGCAAAAGCTTAACCTTGGCGAGCTGGATGGTACGTTAATGGGGGATTATTTGCAGTCAATTCATTATGTAGACGCCGCGCTCGGTGAGCTGATTGATCGAATGAAAGCAGAAGGGCTTTGGGATCATACGATTCTCGTCATGTACGGGGATCACGACAACTCAATTAATGACTGGTCGTTGTTTGAGACTTTCCTTGGCAAACCGCTGAATGATTTAGAGCGTCAAATGATTGTGAAACAGGTACCTCTGCTCATACATTTGCCAAAGAACGAGCATGCAGGAACGTATACGAATGTAGGCGGTCAGTTGGATGTAACGCCTACTATTATGCATCTGCTCGGCATCTCGACGGCTAATCAATATTTAATTGGCATGCCTCTGCTTATGGAAAATCCTCTCCTTGGCAAGAAGGTCGTACAAAGAAACGGAGCCTTCACTGATGGTACCCTCTACTTTATGCCTTCAGCAGATGGCATCGCTGAGAACGGAGCATGCTGGAACATCCAAGACAAAGCATCCATACCAGTCAGCGGCTGCATAAGTGCCTTTGAAGACTCGCGCACCGAGCTGAACATGTCGGATCAAATCGTCATGAACAATCTCATCGCTGACTTCAAGGAGCAAACCGCTACAGAAGCTCGCAGCAGCAATGGGCTTGAGACAGCTGGTCGTTAACGTTGCAGCTTGGTAAGCTATGAAAAAGCAAAACAAAAGAACCTTCAAATCCACATTCAATAGTGGATTTAAAGGTTCTTTTTTATATTCGGTATACCTAACATTCCTTCACATTTAGCTACTTTTTATGCTCAGACAGCCAATTGAGCACATCGTCAATCGTGTTCACTGGCACAATGTTGAGATCAGGCGCTCCGCTTCGAGCATCTCCTTCCAGCTCTGCTGGCACAAAAAACACATCCGCATCCGTCCGGCTGATGGCATAAGCCTTTTGCTTGATGCCGCCAATTAAACCAATCGAGCCATCTGCTTCAATTGTACCTGTACCCGCCACCTGATTGCCATACGTAACGCCGCCCGGTGTCAGTTGATCAATAATAGCCAGCGTCAGCATCGCCCCATGAGATGGACCTCCAATATGCGCCATAAAGCGTTTGTAATCGATGTTAAGCGGGATATCGAGAAGCAGCTCTGTTTGCACCGATATGCCGAACACCGCTCGCTCTGGCGAATCAGCTGAAGCCTTCGTCTTAACCTCTGCCTGTGTCTGAACTCCTGCTCTCCTTAGCGTAATCTGTACCGACTCGCCAGGCTCTACCGCTTTCTCCATGTAGTCGGTCATCTCGCCAATCGATTTAACCGCTTGCCCATTCATCGCATCAATAATATCGCCAGCTTGCAGCTTCTGCTCAGCTGGACTATCCTTTACGATGGCAATAATTCGAATGCCATCTGGCTTAATTCCGCCTCCAACGCCTGCTTTCTGCATGGCAACAGCTGCTGCAACACGATTGGCATCTGTTTTCATATGAACGACTTGCGTGTACGATTCCGTCAGCGGCGGTTCATTTTCTGGTATTTTCTCGAAGCTATACATCGGAAGCAGCTTGGCATACAGCCAATCAGCCGGTACGGCCGGCCTCTCGAATACGAGTATGCCGTTTACCGTTCCTCCGCTGTTTTCGCTCTTCTCTACATGCGCATAACGATTCATATTGAGCGTCATCCCCGGGTATGTGACGCGATAGCCGGTAGGGCAGAGCAACACCAATAGAAGCACTATCGTAATCGTTAGAGTGACCACCCCGCGCTTTGGCAGCCACAGAGGGCTTAGAAGCCTCTTGGGAGCGTTCGAACGATTCCCTCCTATATTCAATGCCTTCGCCGCTCGCGACCGCTCTAACGCTTCAGTAAGAAGCATATCTACAAACACTAGCGGTGCAGCAGCGCCAATAATCAGCAGCATCTGGAACAGCTTCTCTGGCGCGAACAGCACATAACCTGCTCCAATTATGCCTAGTCCCGCGATTATAAGCCGTATTAGCTGTAAAATAAGCGTCCAGCCTTTTCTTTTCCGCTGCTGCCAAACCCCGAGCAAGGCACCAACCGCCCAGCTAATCGGTATAAGGGCTAATATATTGAACAACCAATCGATCATTTCTATCCACTGTATCCCGCCAGACGTCTTCAGCGGGGCCGGCAGCCAAATGAGCTCTGCTGCAGCCAAACAGGCAAGCGCTAGGACTAGCCCAAATAGGTAATAACGTGCTGGCTTCAGCATTCTTTTCCCCCTAAGTTTTCTCAAACGAAGCATATGTATTTCTCTTAGGATAAACAAAGGACCCGGGCGATACACATCGCGGGGTCCTATTTCATTTGCAAATATTGCCGCTGTTCCGAATCAATGCCTCTGTCTCTCATTTCGCCTTTCTCCACGCTTTGGATTCGTTCAAGCCACTGCGCTGGGGAATGGTTCATACGACGCGCACGATCGAGCAGCTGAGCATACTGGGCACAATTGTCATACCCGCTAAGCTTGCGGATAACCTGAATATATTCGACGACAAGTTCTCTTGCATCCGCTGCGGTATAGCCGTATTCGGCAGCTAAAGCCTCAGCAATTCCGCGTTCATATAAGCTTAACCTGACCTGTGTTTTCACTTTCATGATACATCCACCTGCTTCCCGTATAAATATGGTAGCCGACTAGTTTCAAATGAGATTCCCACCGTTCGGAGCAAAATACGACCTGATTGCCGAGCCGCAGCGAATCGAGCTTCCTGCCTTTGCGCGACACTGTAATTTGCTCATAAAACCATTGCTCATCTTTCTTTAATTGTACTGCTTTATGTACGATTTTTCCAGTGTCATTGTCCGCCATAGGACCGATGATAATGTCTGGATGCGCATCACAGGGATCAGTACCTTTGACCGCTGCCTTGCGGTGAGCAAGAATGAAGGACGCCCATGCTGGTGAATCGGATAAAAACAAGAGAGGCTCGACCTGCTCCGGTACCGAGGTCAGTTCTACGACAAGCACACATGGACGACCGCCGTCCCATGACTCCTTTGCTGCCTTATGTGACCATTTGCGTGCTTGCTCAGCCGATATTGTCGTATACAATCCTTCTCCAAAATCTTTCCCCGGCCGCCAATAGGGTGAATTCAACAGCTTCTGCCCAAATGATTGAACAGTATCGCTTGTGGTTCCATGATATAAAAGCTGAGGCGTCGTAATGTCCACGCTCGCACTCCTTTCGTTTGGCTCCTCGTATGAAAATACAAAGACCCTACGAAATCAAACTGTCGCAGGGTCTTGTCGTGTATGTCGTTCTATAATATTAATATTGTTATTTATTTCTTGATGTAAGGAATGATCTTCTCGATGACCTCATCCTCTGAAGGCGCCTTAATGTACCGTCCATTAACAAAAATAAATGCATAGCGGGCACATGGCCCGCAGTACGATTTGCAGCCTACACGAACCTCTGTGTCCGGCGCCAGCTTCTGCAGCTTGGGCAAAATCGATTTGATCTTCGTATGCTTGCATTTGTCGCAAACCATTATATCGTTAGCCATAATTCATCGTCCTGTCTCAACCGAATACGGAAAAATGCTAGTGATCACCGTGGTTGCCCTTGGTTGGATTCGTAACGGCAAAACCTTCTTCAGGCACATAGAAATAATCGATGCGAACGCCGTCCAGAAAAGCATTGTCTTTCTCCAAAATAACATCGATCCCTTTGTCAGTGGATACAACAATATCCTTCTCAGTCGGCTCGTCGATTCCCATACCGTAATGAGCATGGTCGCCGTGCGAATGAGTGACATAAATACGCAGCTTTTTACCTTCGTTTTCAGGCTTGTCCAGCTCTACTTGCAGAACTTTAGCAGCATTTTTTGAAATTTTGCAGTTCATAAATTATCCAGCTCCTCTTATCGTTAGGCCTTGCGGCAATCGTTATTATTTTATATTATACTTGCTCTCCATTCTACGGGCAAACCATTCGGCAAGCACCATCGTAACCGCGATGTCGTCAATCGGCATGAACGGCATGACATCCGGCAAAACCCAGTAAAGAAAAACAGGCACGGAAAAAATCAGCTTGTCCAGCAGTGAAACATCCTTTGATCGAAGCAGCTGAAAAATACGGACAAACGTACGCTGCCAATGGCGCAGCGACAGCAACTTGCGCATGAAATCCCACCTTTGCTGACCTTTTCCGATTAGTATAGCATAAGCATGGCGTAATTAACTACTAGAGGCCAGCGGCCGCTAAAGGCGAAGCGCCTCTAGCAGCAGCGGCTGCAGCTCCACATAAATTTGATCAAAATTACTCATCGGCAGCGGATTTTCGCCATAGCCCGCTTCCACTGTAAAGCCAGGTCTGCGGAATTGATGAATGAACCAGTCTTTATAACCCGCATCACTGCCAGTCAGCTTTACCGCTTCATATCCACTTGCCTGAGCGAGCCGTTTGGCAAGCTGCTCTGCATTTGCCGGCTCATAGTCACGATAATTCCAATAGATTTCCCGCCCCTGCGTATGAAGAGCAAGAACCGCATCGAAACCGATTCTACTCGTAAATTGAGCCATGGCATTCGCCTCCGGCTCACTTAGCGGATACGGTCCTGGATAGTCGCGTGGTCCAGGTCCCTCTACCCCTCTGCGCTTGCACTCTTCTTCCCAAAACGCAGGAAATTGATCATTTAAGTCAACGCCTCTAATGTTGGCCTTCCAGTTGCTGAACTGATCGGAGCCGCCATTCCATTCCATTAGCTGCTGATAATAAGGATGCCTCGGCAATGCTCCGTATTGTGCGAGCTCCACACCATCTGGGTTTACCATCGGGACAGCCCATAAAGTCACGTCTTTGCACAAATCCGCCACTTGCTGTCCACCCATTCGCTCCCCGCTGCAATAAGCTGCCGACAAATCAGCAACGAAGCGCATCAGCAGTGCAGAGGTAATCCATTCATTTGCATGAAAAGAGCCGTTCATATGAATTTGACGCGGCCCGTTGCCGCAGCGGAGCGCCAATAACGGCTTGCCCATTACGCTCTCCCCAATAATATGTGCCGATAAAAACGAGTATCTGCCTGATAGCTGCCGAACACCCTCCACTAAATCAAGATAGCCATACGTTTGTAAGGAGTATATAACCATCGCCCCCAGCTGCATAAATTTGCTCCTATCATGCTATGCAAGGTCTTACTTGTCCTATGTAGCAATCAACAAAAAGAAGCCTTGCTATGTTTAAGCCCGGCTTCAGTTTCTTATCATTTAAATGATATTGGGTATTTGCCAAACTACAGGCGTTAGTTCAATCTGCTTTCCAAGCCACTGCTGAGTAATGGATTGAAACATCCGCGGATTTCCGCTGCAAAAAAATTGATGCACCGGTTCCTTTTCCTCGCTCGCAAGCTGGTCATTGTTTTCCAAAATACTCCTGATCTCGCGTGTCGTCTCGTCCGCTGAGCTGATGAGATTCACGCTCTGGCCCATCACCTCGGATATGGTTTCTGCTAGAAAAGGATAATGCGTGCAGCCAAGTATTAGCGTATCCATTGGAAAACGCCGCAAATGCCCAATGGAGCTCTGCACCGTTTCGTACGTTTCAAAGGAACGAAAATTCCCCTTTTCCACTAGCGGCACAAATCTCGGACACGCTTCGCTTATCACTTGCACCTTCGGCGACAACGTCTTTAAGGCTTGCTCATAAGCACCGCTTTTGATCGTTCCCTCTGTGCCGATGACACCAACATAACCCGTAGCTGTAAGGCCGATAGCTGCTCTTGCACCAGGATCAATGACCCCAACAACCGGGATCGCGACTCTTGAGCGAATGTCTTCAAGTCCTGCCGCCGTTGCTGTGTTACATGCTATAACAATCATTTTCGGATTAAACTGAATTAAGTAATCGACGATTTCCCTCGTAAAACGAACAATCTCTTCTGAAGAACGCGGTCCATAAGGCGTTCGAGCCGTGTCTCCAAAGTAAAGGATTTTTTCTCGCGGCAGTTGGCGCATAACTTCCTTGGCAACGGTGAGGCCGCCAACGCCTGAGTCCAGTATTGCAATCGGTTGCTGCACAAACACACCGCTTTCCTAAACATAATGTGATGAATAGAGACAAAATAGCATATGAATACAGGCACAAAAACGTACCAGTATCTTATCGACATTTCGGACAAGCGGTGTGAAATTTCATGTTGAAAGCTCAATGTAAATGACAAAGGACCGTCAATGACTACGATAGGTAGCATTGACAGTCCTTTTTTAGTTAATCCAGCAATAATGCAAAGGAATAAATGGGTGCAGCCTTTAGTATTCGGTTTAGATCATCTCAGATCGGGTACATACGTGTAGAAACAATGTGGAGCATTGCATTTGGTTTGATAACAAAAAGGAGGGCGTTCAGATGACAAAAGCGAAATATCCGATCGGCCGTTTACAAGAAAAGGTCGCTCTCATTACCGGGGCAGGCTCTGGTATTGGTAAGGCAGCAGCTTTGAAATTCGCGAAGGAAGGCGCCAATTTGGTTCTGCTTGATGTTAAAGAATCCGCCATGGAGCAGGTATGCCGCAGTGTTCGAGAATACAATGTCGACTGCCTGCCTATTGAAACTGATATTTCCAATGAAGCTCAGCTTGCAGACGCTTTTCGACAAGCACGCGAGCATTATGGACACCTAGACATTGTATTTGCCAATGCAGGTATTAACGGTGTATTAACACCGATTGAACTGATGGATATCGAAGATTGGAATACGACGCTTCAAGTTAATCTCACCGGCACATTTCTAACTGTAAAACACGCTATCCCTTTGTTAAAGGATAAAGGCGGAAGCATTATTATCACCAGCTCCATAAATGGTAATCGGGTGTTCTCGAATATCGGTTTCAGCGCCTACAGCAGCACGAAGGCTGGACAGGTCGCTTTTGCCAAGATGGCTGCTTTGGAGCTTGCCCAGTACAAAATTCGCGTGAATGCCATCTGCCCCGGAGCTATTGAGACGAATATCGAGCAAAATACGGAGCGAACGCCAGAGCTCGAGAGTGTGTCGATTCCCGTTGAATATCCAGAAGGCAGCCAGCCGCTGGAAGATGGGCCTGGCAGCGCAGCTCAAGTGGCCAAGCTTGCATTATTCCTCGCATCCGATGATTCGGACCATGTCTCAGGCACTACCGTTTACATAGACGGAGCAGAATCTTTGCTGCGCGGATAGCAATTATTAAGAATAGATAGAAGACCATATGATAAGGGGCGAACGCCATTGTTTAAAGAATGTTTACATCATTCATCGGATCTGAAATGGGCATATGCATACGATCGCGATACTTTCCATCTCAGGCTCCGCACCAAAAGAAATGACGTTGATGAGGCTGTTGCGGTAACAGGAGATAAATACGACTGGGATCAGCATCATCATGATGTTCCGATGGAAAAAATAGCTGCCGATTCCCTCTTTGATTATTGGGAAGCTGCCATCAAGCCGGAGTTTCGGCGTTTTTCGTACGGCTTTCGTGTACGCAGCGGCGAAGAAACGTTATGGCTCATCGAGAATGGCATCTTTGAGGAGCAGCCCGCCCCAGCTGGCGGATATTTTGAAATTCCTTTTATTCATACGGTCGATTTGTTTGATGCGCCTGAATGGGCAAAGGAAGCTGTTTTCTATCAAATTATGCCCGACCGCTTCGCAAATGGCGATACGGCCAACGACCCCGACCACGTACAGCCCTGGGGTGAAGCGCCGAGCGGCGAAAGCCACTTTGGCGGCGACCTGCAAGGCATAATGGATAATCTCAAGCATCTGACGGACCTCGGAGTGACGGCGATTTATTTGACGCCATTATTTACAGCACCTTCAAATCACAAATATGATACGGTCGATTATATGCAAATCGATCCGCAGTTCGGAGATGCCGAGCAGCTTAAGAAGCTGGTTAGCGCTTGTCATGATCTAAATATTCGAGTTGTCTTGGATGCTGTCTTTAATCATACGAGCGAGCAGTTTCCACCTTTCCAAGACGTGCTGGCAAATGGAGAAAATTCGAAGTACAAGGATTGGTTTCATTTGAATGGCTTCCCTGTAGAGGTCAAAGACGGTACAGCAAATTATGCTACGTTTGGATTTTATGGCAATATGCCGAAGCTGAATACCGCAAATCCGGAAGTAAAACAATTTTTGCTTGATGTTGCTGTGCACTGGATTAAGGAAGCAGATATCGACGGATGGCGGCTCGATGTTGCCAACGAAATTGATCATGCTTTCTGGCGGGATTTCCGTCATGCCGTTAAGGCTGAAAAGCCGGATGCTTTTATTATCGGCGAGGTATGGAGCAATGCGCTTAACTGGCTGCATGGTGATCAGTTTGACTCTTCGATGAATTACCCATTTGCGCAGCATATCTTGGATTTTTTTGCTTCCTCCGAAGGAAAAGCATCGGATTTCGCCGATCAAATCAACCATTTACTAATGCGATATCCTCAGCAAACCAATGAGGCGATGTTCAACCTCCTATCCAGTCATGACACACCTCGTGCGTCAACTCGTTTAAATGGAGACAAGCAGCGTTTAAAGCAAGCCGTTGTATTCATGATGACTTCTATGGGTATCCCTTGCATCTATTATGGCGACGAGATTGGAATGGATGGCGGCGATGATCCAGACTGCCGCAAATGCATGGAATGGGATACGGACAAACAGGACCGCGAGCTGTTTGATTTCTATCAGCTCCTCATCGCCCTACGTAAGCAGCATACCGTTCTTCGTGATGGACGATTCCGCTTCTTATTTGCAGATAACGAACGCGGCGCCTTCATTTATGAACGCTTAAACGCCAAGCAACATTTCACCATCTGGATTAACCATACCGAAGAAACCGTTAAGCTTAAGCATCCAATGGAGGTGGACGACTGGAAAGATGCGCTCTCGAATGAAGAAGTCGCCACATTCGAAGAGCAGCTTCAGCTTGAGCTCGGCCCGCATGACTTCCGAATTTTGTATAGAAATATCTAATCATCTGAGGGCTTTTGTACCGTCTAACTGGCGGAGCAAGAGCCCTTTTCACTTTTCTATTTCCCCCTTTTTTTCTCCGTATCGGTTTCAAAGTCACCATGAAAGGTTAATGACTCCATATAAGAAACAGAGCCAACACTACTACACTTACTGGTCAGGGGGAAATTGAATTGAAGAACCATACTGAATGTATTGCTATGCTGTTAGCCGGTGGAGAAGGGCGGCGCCTAGCCCCGCTCACAAGTCAGTTTGCCAAACCTGTCGTACCTTTTGGCGATCGCTTCCGAATGATTGATTTTCCACTTAACAATTGTGCAAACTCAAATATTACTACGATTGGCGTGCTTACGCAGTACTGCGCCGAAAGCGTTCATAAATATGTAAATCAATCCACGAACGGCTATCAAACGGATCAAGCGAATAGCGGAGTAACCTTCCTCCCTTCTTCAAGAAAATGTTTAGAGGGCTATGCAGGAACGGCCGATGCTATTTATCAGAACATCGACTTTATCGATGAGAAAGCTCCTGAGCATGTACTAATCCTCTCGGGCGACCACATTTACGAAATGGACTACAAGCCTATGCTTGAATTCCACAAAAATCGCGGTGCAGCCGTTACGATCGCCGTTAAACAAGTTCCTTGGCGCGAGGCAAGCCGCTTCGGCATTTTAGAAACTGATGAACAATTTCGGATCAATTCCTTTCATGAGAAACCTTCGGATCCTCGCAGCAACTTAGCTTCCATGGGCATTTATTTATTCCGCTGGGCAGACTTAAAAAAAATACTCATTGAAGATGCTGCTTCGGAAGCGTCAACTCATGATTTTGGCAAAGATATTAT
This sequence comes from Paenibacillus sp. NRS-1760, assembly GCF_050467785.1. NCBI lineage: Bacteria > Bacillati > Bacillota > Bacilli > Caryophanales > Paenibacillaceae > Paenibacillus > Paenibacillus sp. NRS-1760. The sequence continues at coordinate 36,862 of NZ_JBITPK010000005.1, forward strand.
TCCTGCTCTTCTTTCCTCCAAAACCAATATGATCGCTTATCCTTATAACGGCTACTGGCGGGATGTCGGCACAATCAACAGCCTATGGGAAGCCAACATGGACCTGCTGGATGGCGAGCTAAAGCTTGGTGCAGCCAAGTGGCCAGCTCAGTCCGGAACAAACCAGTCTAGCGAAAAGCCTTACTTAAGCCACGAAGCATCAATTACCGACTCCATCCTCCACCCCGCATGCGCTGTGGAAGCAGAAGTAACACGCTCTATCATTTGCTCAGGCGTTACGATAGGCGTTAACAGCGAAATTTATGAGAGCATCATCATGCCGGGAGCCAGAATTGGAAGAAATGTTACGCTCCATCGCGCCATTATCGGTGAAGGTGCTATCATTCATGACGGTGCGTTCGTCGGTCGATTAGATGATGAAATTTCTGTAGTAGGGCCAGGCGAAGCCATTACCGCAACTTCACCATCGATGAACGACTACAATATGGAGCCGCTCGCAAGCTTGCTTCGTCCCGTATCCAATTACGTCCACAACCATATTGTTGGCTAACCCCTATCCATACACGTGAATAAAAAAACAAACGGCAGGAGACTTCGCTCCCTGCCGTTTGTCTTTTTGTATAATGCGATTGAACCATTTTACCCATTGCCTAATTTACGTATGTTGCAACTACCACTAAGTCTCTATTGTTCCTTTGCTGTAGCAGCTTCTGTTTCTCCGGCTTCTACTGCTTCAATTGCAATTGCTGCTTGCTCATTGCCCTCTTCTGTAAAAGCAATATCGCCACTAACCGCTTCTGTTTCCTCGGTACCCTTGCTGCGGCCTCTTACCGTGCTTACAACGCTGCTTGCCGCTTGTTTCGTACGATCGGCAATTTGAATCGCTTGGCCGCTGATCTGTTTAGCAATACGGCCCGTCGTATCGCCTACTTGACCTGCAACTCTAACCGTCGTTTCTCCAACCTTCTGCGCACCTGTTGAAATATCCTGACGCAATTCCTTGCCCGGCTTCGGTGCTAGCAACAATGCAGCAATCGAGCCTACAACACCTCCAGCTAATGCGCCGAGAAAAAATCCTTTTGTTTGTTTACGTGTTGTCATTGTTTTTGCTCCTTTCGTGTTTAGCGTGCTCTTCGACCTTAGCACCTTGACTTAAGATTCCGATTCGAATACAGGTCCATGCTCATCTTCGGCAGTCGTTGCTGCCTTTCGGCTAGTTTGCCACAGCTGCCATGCCGCCATCCCTAGCTCTGCCCATTCAAGCGCCTCACCGACCTGCCGCTTCGTCTCGTGCCGCTTCGCATGCTGCTCAGCCGACTCCGATAATATAGACGTTACCCGCTCAACCGTCGATGTCGTGTGGGCAATTGCTCCGCCGACCTGCCCTGCCGCTTCAAATAGCTTGCTCATGGCTTGCAGCTGACGGTGTACCGCGCGAATCGCTTCCTCGGTCGGCTGCACAAGCCCGCCAATCTCAGCGGATAACTTACTGAGGTCCTGCCTCATAACCTCCGCTTCAGCCTGCACTTGCTTCACTCTGCTTAGCGCCGACCGCAAGGCAATGAGTATACCGCCAACTAGAATGACAAATGCTCCAGCAACTACCGCTGCGCTCCACATCATGACCATGCCTGCATCCCTCCTCCTCTATCAATTGCAGGATCATACGTATATGCTCCTAGACGAATGCCCACTTGCGTAATGACAGTATAAGCAGCATGGGCTTGTCATGACACAACCGAAATAAAAATGATAAAGCATCACTGCTTTTTCCACATTTGCAACAAAAAAAGGCTGCCTCAGCAAATCTTCTCCGATTTGCAAAGACAACCTCTATTTATTTCATTAACCGATATGGTAGCTGCACTTGCCGCCGCCCTTCGCCAAACATTCCGTTCGTTCAACAGGCACGTCAAGCAGCGATTTAAACAAGGAGAGCTCACATTTGCAAGCTTGCAAATATTTGCCGGCAACTTGAGCAATCGGACAATTATACTCATACAACATATAGCTGCCATCGCTTTGTGGTTCCACTTCAGCCATGTACCCTCCAGCGTTCTGAATCGCTGCGAGCTCACTCACCTTCTGCTCCAAGCTCTTCCCCGCCATCCGCGGCTCATAACGCTCGAGCAGCTTGTTCTTGCGTCCATCAAACATCCGGTCAATAAGCGCTGCGGTATCCGGGTCATCAGCGAGCTCGCCCAGCAAGTCGAGTGCGAGCATATGATAATTTTTTGGGAAAAGCTCATCCGCCTCAGCTGTCAGCTCATACGCATGGAGCGGTCTGCCCATGGCTTGCCGCACCGATACGATATTCACGCTGCCTTCGCTCTCTAGTGCATACATATGCCGCCTGATTGCCATTTCCGTTAGTCCGAGCTCGCTTGACAAGGAACCAGCATTCAATCTGCCGCCTGTTTTCAGCAGCATCAATATGCGCTCTCGCGTGGAATGATCACCGCGCGAAGCTGCCGTTATATCTGATGCACTTGCCGTTTTCATCCGCTTCAACCCTTCACCACCTTTGCAGGCTTGATAGCGTCATTGTAACGTATTTTTAGTTTTTCGTAAATCAAGCGTAAAACAATCATAAAGTCACAATCTATGCTTGTTCTGCAATTGTAATGGTTTACATGCAAATAGCAAAAACGCCTACAGCTCGCGTTCTAAATAATCATCAATCGATTGCTTAAAGGCAGGCAGCAGAGTAGTAAGCGTCTTCGTAAGCGGATGAAGCTCAGTTCTCGGCCAAACATAATAGTCCTGCACTAACGGCTTGCGAAGCTTTACAAGGTCCGTCAGCGTCGCCTGCATTTCAAGCGGAAACGCGCCTGCCTCGCCAGTAATATCGATGATGTCCTCATAGCTACTCGCATCCCGCAAAATAAACCCGTCGATCAAGAAGCTGCCAACATCTGTTACGGTTTCAATAGCCAGATGCAGCGCTCTTTCCTGCGCCAGCCCCTCCAGCACCGTTCCCTGCCAATTAGCGGCAAGCGAGTCCAGCGCCGAAGCAATTTCAGTAATCGAATTCAACCTTACCGCTATTTGTTCACGATTCACATAATACATCAATCAGTCGCCCGCTTTCAGCCTTGCTTCTTTTTTTTCCCTTTGCGTTTCAGCCACGCCACCATAATAATGCTGCTAAATATGATAACAAGCAAATAAGTAAATATTTCGTATACATCCCTCATGTCGCTCATAACTGCTCAACCTGCCTCTCAGCTTTCAAAATCAACGCTGACGGAAGCTTCACGAACTTGCATCATGTGTTCAATAACTTTTTTATGTACAGGATGCACTTGATACACTTCTAGCGCTTCCAAAGATTCGAACTTCGTAATAAGAGCGATATCGTAAGAACGCTCCGAATGCACAACATCCACGCCAACCTCAATCGACTTTAATACATCGATTTGCCCTTCCATATCCCTAAGCACTTGTGCGGTACGCGCTACGCTCTCTGCGCTGCCATCTTTTAATTTGAAAAATACGATATGAGTAAGCATTATTTAGTTCCTCCTCTAATATTGACGCATAACTTTTGTCTATTTGTCACATAATAACCTATGCAGTCGCATTACGGCAATCTTTAACACGAAGGGGCTCGGTGTACGTTATGCGCTATCCGGTTACAATTGTTGCAACAGTTATTGGACTAGCTATCTGCTTGTTCAACTCCACGGGTTACGACCCGCACAATCTTGTTTTCTTCATGTTTAGCATTCCCGCTTGGGTCGTTGATTTATTTGTTGACGTGCACGAGGTTAACGTCTTGCTCATGTATGTGCTTACTGTTGCTACATGGGCGCTGCTTGGCTTTCTCGCCGACGTGCTTATCGTACGCAGCCGTGACAAAGAGCATCATCCTCGTTCAGCACGATAGCTTTATTTTAGGCAAAAAGGAGCCTTTCGGCTCCTTTCTCATTTCTACAGCACATGAATCAATTACGCACTAGGCTGCTTCAACCACTAAAGTCGATTCCATCGTTGTATGTCCTTGACCGCATGGAATGGAACAATAGATTCTGTAAGTACCTGGCTCTTTAAATTCCAAATCTGTTTCCGGGTGATCGTTATCCAAAGCTACTTTAAGCTCGTCAATATGCATCCCGTGGATACCGCTTTTGTTGGAAAGTTTTAGTCTAACTTTGTCTCCAACTTTAACTTTGTACTCTTTTTGATCAAATACAAAATCGTTGGACGCTACAACCTTCAATAAAGTCATGCCCTCTGGCAACGAGGCAGACTCATCAACCGGCTTAGCTGGCAGTGCGAATGTGAGCAAATATAAGCCCAGCAAAGACGCCGCTGCGAATACAGTAAACATAATCCACTTATGCATTGCTATGTGCTCCCCTTTGCGATCATAATGTCTACCTCTTATATTACATAAGATCGTCCGAAGTTCTCAACCTTAAACTACGGAAAGCTGAAAAGTTTTTTTGTTATTTTGACAAAACCATGAACAATTACAAAATTAGCTGGACAAATACTGTTTTAACACCCGTTCAGACTCCGCTTTTACAAAGCCCCACAGCATAAAAAAACGATGATGGTACCCTCTGCACACATATTCGGCATGCAAACCATCGGCTTCGCGCTTCTCCTCATACACCTTTATTCCTGTTTCGCGGAATTTCCTTCTAATTCCAGCGAGGTCGAGCAGCACCCGATCCTGCATGCCGCGCATCATCGATTCATAGAACCGCGGCAGTTTAATGGCTGAAGTGCCGATCACACGTATATCATGATCCAAAATACGCATAACAATGCCAAGCAAAACGTACTGCTTCACCAGCACAAGCTCTTCCTCGGTCTGTATCGGTGGATTAGCTGCCATTCTGACTTTTCCGCGGGCTTCTTCCTCTTTAGCGGCCATTGCCACCCCTCCAAATAAGAACGTTTGTTCTTATTATAGCGAGGAGCGAGGATTTGATGCAAGTTAATTTACTATTACCCAAAAGTTAACTTTTAATCCTGCTTGGCACGATTGTTTGCGAGTCATGGATTCGTATCCGTTGCATGACATAGGCATAAATCAATTTTTACCAAACCCAATGTAATACAACATGCTTAAAAATGCGGCTCGCTCGCGCTAACAACTGCCTCTTCGCTTTACCCAAAAAAATGAATACCCTTGTAAGCACGACTGCGTGCTTACAAGGGTATTGCTGTCATTACTTTAAAGTACTTCATTATGTACGTCTTCATATTACCATAGTAAAATTACGAAATTCAAAGTCAGCTAACCTGCTTCGCCCAAACCAAACAACCCCTATAAATACAAAAGGAACCATCGCTGTAATTCGCGTGATTCCTTCGGTGTTTCTTATTCAGCTTCGCCTGCTTCTCCTGCAAAGTAGGTGTACGTTTGATCGTTGGATTGACGCCCAGCCAGCTGCCCCGCAGTGCATCCGGCGTCATGCGCCCTTGCTGCGCCAGCTTCTGCCTTGCTTTTCTCGCCTTGCTAATAGACATTAGTAATGCCTCCCAAAAAAAAGTATTATAAAGCAGCACCACCGAGCAAGCATAAACTTAGCTTCCTGCGGCTCGCTTCCTCCTATTATACGATGAAAACGTCCTTTGCGAAAGACGCTAACGTGCGTGCAATAATTCAAACTCCTTGCGCAGCATCGTAAATACAAGCAGCTCAATAAAATTCCCATCCTCAAACTCAAATTCCCTTGGCTGACTATCCTGTTTGAAACCGAGCTTACAGAGCAGGTTGATCGATGCAGTGTTTGACGGATCTACCTTTGCCTCGATGCAATGCAGCTTCATTCTGTTGAAGCCAAAAGCGATAATGGGAGCCGCTACCTCACTCATAATCCCTTTCCGCCAGTAGCTTGGAGATAGATCATAACCTAAATCCGTACGCGCATGCTCCTTCAAATAATGTAAAAACCCACAGGTGCCGATTACTTTACCCGAGCTCTTCTCTTCAATTATCCATCTGATGCCTATTTGTAGAGCATAAATCTCCAAATGCCAATTCATTTCCTGCCATGCCTCGTCTTCTGCGGAGAAAGGCAGCAGCGGTGTATATTTGACAACATCATCATTGGAATAGAGCTCAAACAATTCATGCACATCCCGCTGCTCTGTTTTTCGCAAAATAAAACGATCCGTCTCTATTCGCGGAAACGTCTGAAATGAGAATGACGCACCCATCTATTCAACCCCTTTTCCCATCATACAAACACGTAAAATACATAATCTTTCCCTTGCATCATAAGCTTGAAAAATGAGCCTTGCATGTGAACTTGCCATATAATCACGTTTGCGGGAGGAAAATAATGCATGTTAAATCCAAATGAGCACAGCCGCGAAGAAGCACGTTTCTTCACATCGACTGATCCGAGGATAGATACGCTTATCTATCCTTTGCCTGAAACCTGGTGGAGCCGTCCCTATGAGTATGAATGGTGCCGAACGCTCATTTCACCAAATGATATCGTACTGGATGCAGCCTGCGGCATTTCTCACCCATTAAAATTTTATTTGGGCGGCGTTTGCAAGGAAGTGCATGCTTGCGATTTCGATGCGCGCATTAGCTCGTGGGAGGCTATTTCTCAGGAAATTATTCAGGACATAGGACAGCCAGCTCTCCAGTTAATAACCAACCACCAGGGCTGGTCCAAGGTTCAATATGCTCAGGCAAGTATAACTGACCTGCCTTATGAGGATAATTATTTTGACATCATCTTCTGTATTTCTGTGCTTGAGCATCTAAGACATGTGGATCAGGACCTCAGCTTAAAAGAATTCGCAAGAACAGTGAAACCAGGAGGCCGGATCGCGCTAACCTTCGATTATCCGACAGTTGACTTGCAGCAGCTCAAACGCGCCGCCGAATCTGCAGGACTCACATATGGCGGCGAATTTGAGGCGACGCCCAGCTCTACTGCTATTAGCTCAACTATGTGGGGAACGTTATATTGCTTTAGAGTACTGTTAAACAAACCAGTATGATTTTCTATTTAGGATGAATGGCGTATAGAGCAGAGCAGCCTTAACCGAACAACTAATCCTCTCGTCCGCTTAATGGCTTATTGTCGTACACCGTTGTTCGGTTTCTGCCCGCTTCCTTCGAGCGATAAAGCGCTTGATCCGCCATTTCAATTATTTCCTTCGCATCCTTCACCTTCCCACTCGACATTGAAATGCCGATCGAAACGTAGATTGGACTGCCAGTCGGACTCGCGCCAGCAGCGATTCCTTCTCTAAGCCGCTCCGCAATATTGGTTGCAGTAGGAATGCTTCCTAGCTTAACCAGTATGCCAAACTCTTCACCGCCGTAGCGGAAGCTAAGATCGTGACTTCTGGAAAATGCTTTTATTTGCGCAGCTGTATAGATTAATACTTCATCTCCTATAAGATGCCCGTGCTGATCGTTAATTTTTTTGAAATGGTCAACATCCAGCAGTATAAGCGCAAACGGTATATCCTCGGCAATCCACTCCTGAATGGTCAAATCAAATGTTTTCCTATTCGCAAGTCCAGTAAGCCCATCCAATCGAATTTCCTTGTTCAGTAAATTAAAATGGTTATTTATACTTTGATTAAGCTGTCTCACTTCATAGATGTAAGAATTTGTTTTGGGCATTTTGGAACGTATCGCCTTTGTTGATATAATTGCTTCCTCTGAGAAAGCAGCTAGTTCAAATAGAGGCTTCGATATTAAATGGGAAACGTACCACGCAAGCAGCAGGATGACGATAAACAACGGGAGAAATTGCAGCAGTATACTCCATATCAATTCATTTAACGGCTTATCAATAATTGAAGCAGGCGTTTGTGCTACGATTGCCCAACCGGTTATCGACTCGTTTGCATAACCCGCAAAATAACGATTTTGCTTTGAATTAACGATCTCCTGCGATCCGCTATGTCCAGCTAATGCCTTATTAATAACCTCATTTGAAGCAATTTTTTCATTAATTCGCTGATGGTCCGGATGGAAGATAAGGCGGCCTTGCTTATCTGCTACGTAGACGTAAGAGCCGTTTCCGTAAAAATGTTCGTTGAGCAATTTGCTAAGCGCGTTGCTCTCGCTCAAATAAATGGTTCCAGCTACAAAACCTTCATATTCGCCTTGTTCATTAAATATGGGTGAAGAAATTAGCATAAGAAGCTGGTTCGTTGTTGTCCCCACATAAGGCTCTGAAATAAGCGGTCTTTTCTGTTCAACCGCTTGCTTCGCTGCGTAAGAGTTCAGCACTGCCCCTGCCTTGACTCCTCCGCTTGACAAACTAGATAACATCACTTTACGATTGGAATCCACAATGATAATCGCATTAAAATATTGCTCATTCGCATCGTACCAGCTATCCAATTCCTTTTGCGATATATTTTGTATGCCTGCTCTTGCCGCTATGGCATCAACATTGTTGCTAATAATATCCAATAATTCTTTCGTATTAGAGGACAGCTTTTGCGCATATTGATAATTGCTTTCCAAATAACCCGACGTTAGTGAAGTCTTGTTTGTCGTCCATGCAAAATAACCGCCGATGATGGCGGTTATGATAACAGAGCCGATTACGAACAGCCCCAAGACGAATCGAAGTTTTAAGCCTTTGCGTGTACCCACAGTTGTTCCTTCTCTCGTTGCCAAAGTACAGCCTTATTTTAGCGTATATGGGCGAGAAAAGAAATAGTCCTTACTTTCGTCTATACAGAAGCCGGTTGAATAATGGCCGTTAACAGGCCTGGAAAGCGAGCATCCAAATCCTCAGTGCGCAGCGTCAAAAAATGCTGGGTGCCTTGCTTTCTAACATTCACTACACCCGCTTCACGCAATGTACGGAAATGATGCGTCATTGTAGACTTTACGACAGGAAGATCAAAGTGACCGCAGGACTGCTCGCCATGCTTAACGATAGCGACAACAATGCTAAGCCGAATAGGATCACTTAATGCATATAAAACAGAAGTAAGCTCAATATCCTCACGATTGGGATGGAATAATATTTTCAAAGGCATTCGCACCTCTCTCATTAAGTACTTATTGCATTATACCATAGCTCATGCTATATTTTCATTGTACGATAATATTCGTACAATGAAAATAGATAAAGAGACAACTTTGGAGGTTCTATATGAGAAACAGTGCCGCTGTTATTGCCCCACCCTTATTCACCGAGGAGCGGCCCGCCTTTAGAGACGGTCTCGTTATCCCACTGCTAGGTTTAACCGTAATTATTGTGATCATGAATACGATGATGTTTAATCTGGCCTTGCCCCAAGTAACGGCTCAGTTTATGCTATCCCCATCGGCAGCTTCCTGGATCATAACGGGTTATTCCATTATATTTGCCATTTCATCGATTACCTACAGCAGACTCTCTGACTTTGTTCCGATTCGTCTGCTGCTCACGATTGGCTTAATCGCCATGGGCGGTGCATCTGTGCTTGGTTATTTTAGTCATCATTATGTACTGCTGCTTGTCGCGCGCCTTATTCAAGCTTGCGGAGCGGGCTCTGTCCTTAGTCTAACCATCGTGCTCATTACACGATTTATTCCACTTGCTCGCCGGGGCAAATCCATGGCACTCATTACTTCGGCTGCCTCGCTTGGCCTTGGTTTAGGCCCCGTCATCGGCGGTGCTATAACACAATATTTAGGCTGGAACGATCTGTTTATCGTTACTGGAATCTCACTTTTACTCATTCCTGTGTTTTATCGACTGCTGCCGGTTGAAGCATCGAACAAGGGGTCCTTCGATATCCTCGGTGCCGCGCTTGTCGGAATTGGTTCCACAGGTGTTCTGCTCTATATTACGAACCATTTCTTGATTGCTCTTATTGGCGGAATACTTGCACTAATCTTATTCTGGATACGGATTAATCGTGCAGTAAATCCTTTTGTTCAGCCTACTCTGTTCCGCAATAAAAGGTATATTCGTCTGATTACACTAGGTGTTGTATCTTACATTAACAATTTTTCCACACTTTTTCTGCTGCCTCAGGTGCTTATTCACCTGTTCAAGCTGACACCAGGTCAAGCAGGTCTCATTATTTTTCCGGGAGCCATTGTAGCTATGCTTTCCTCCAATCGCATTGGAAAAATCATTGATCAACACGGCAACAGCTTGCTGCTTCGGCTATCTCCTTGTTTTCTCTTGCTCGCTGCTGTTTCTTTCGCCTTGTTCGCGGATCAATCCATCTACGTTATCATGGCCATTTATATCGTGATGAGCGTTAGTTTCTCCGCGTTAAACTCTGGCGTTTCGAACGAGCTGTCAAGAATCTTACCAAGTGAGCATGTAGGTGCTGGAATGGGCTTATTCCAGCTGTCGCAATTCATTAGCGGCGCTTTCAGCGTAGCGATTAGCGGTATCGTTCTCGCGGCACAAAGCAATGTTCCGCTTGACCGTGCATTTTCAAATATATTTTGGGGAATGGGCGTCATTGCCGCCTTCGCCATTGCAGCATCGTGGCTGTACTATTTCTCTTCAAAGCAGCAGCTCGATGAGTCAAATCGACGTTAAGCTAAACGATATGCTTTAACGCCTCTTTCTTGCTAAGCGGCGAGAGCGGCGTTTCTTCTACAAACCGATGCACACAGGCTGCATCGGTTTTTGCATATTCTCTAAGCGCCCAGCCGATCGCTTTGCGAATGAAAAACTCGCTTTCGTCCTTCGTGCGGCGTATGTAGTCAAATAACCGATCTGTATCCGTATCATGCTTGTACCTAAGCTGAAACAACAAAGCAGTTCTGCGGAGCCACATCTGATCTGAATCGATCCAGCGCTCCGTATACTTCGCTGTTAATTCCGGATATTTCGAGAGCTGACTGCCGACTAAATGCGCTGCCAGAAAATCAACGGTATCCCACCAAGAATGGGTCGTTACCCACCGCTCCAGCCTGTCGATATGTGAAGGCTCAGCCTCTTTGCTGTATCTTTCCATCAAACCCATCGCTACATAATGGAACTCTCGCTCGTTCAGCTGCCATAGCTGCTCTGCTGTTTGCAGCAGCTCCTCGCCCTTCGGCTTTTCATTTTGCTTCCAAAATTCGCGCAGCAGCTGTGTTCGCTCCGGAGTCTTTAGGCCAAGAAATATAAATTGGCCGCGCATGTAAGCCTCCATAGGCTGAGCCGTCTCCGGATTGGCGTGCTCCCTGAACTTTGCTTCCAAAGCATGCGCAATTGCAGTCATCAAATACCAGCTCCTTTTCTTGAACGATAACACAAAGCAGCCCTAACCATCAATGATGGTCAGGGCTGCTTCATCGTAACTATTTTGCCAAATAATCTTATTAAGCCGCTTCGTTATGCAAATATCTAAAGAATGGCTTATCTACCCAAAATTGAGTAGGCGTAATGTTGACATTAGGATCAATGGCTTTAAATCCTGCAACGACCTTCGCAGAATCCTCATTAAGCGAGAACGGGTTAACTGTATAAGGGCTGTCTGGATCTGTAATAAAGTTGTTCGTAATAATTTCATAATCCTTTAGTGCAGTTTGTGAGTAGTAGAGCGGCTGCCACCATGATGCAACGATAAGTCCTGCTTGATCCTCTTCATCTTTCTTCGCATAAGCTAGAACAACGTCTTGGAAAGCTGCTTTATCTGCCGCAGTTGCAAATTCAAATTCAAGGTCATACTCTTTGGAATACGAAATATAGTTGCCATTTGAAATTTTAACTACGTTTGGACCAGGATTGCCCCATTCCGCTAGAAAAATAAATGCGGATGTTTTTGGCTCGAATTGCACTTTCGCATTTAGGCCTTCACTGCGAAGCAAACCAATAAGCTGAATCGCGTGATTAAAATCGGAATGACCGTAAATCAGAGACAAAGAATCGATGAAGTTAGCATTGAAACGGGAGTCCTTGATGTTGTAGCCTGTGATCAAGCTTTGCTCCAAAGCAGTATTTACCAGCTTTTGCAGCTTAGGCGCATCGATAATATCAGAAGTTTCGTAAGCGCTGCTTAGCTTTTGGAAAATATCGTTGTCGTTAACATAACCGATATACTTTTTGTAAAGACCTTTTGTAATAAGCACTTTACCAAGCAATGTGTGGATCAATTGATCGCTTGCTGCATTTTTTGGTTTGAAGCCTGTGTAAAATTCAGCTGGCAGCAAGCCTGTATCTACTGCTGCTGCAACTTCTTGCGCACCTTTTGTGCCAAGCGCGCTGCTTTTAACGTTCAGCTTCGTTAGTACTTTGTTTACTTTAACAGCCGGGTATGTATAAGCAAGCTCCTTCAAATCTGCTGCTCTTACCGCAATGGAAACCGCTACAGCGCTTGTAAGTACTTGATCGCCTTGAATGGCCGGGCCAGACAAAATGCCTTTCTCATACAAAGCCGCCGCTGCAGGATAAAGCTTGTTATCTGACTTTACATCGGAGAAAGTGACCTCTTTGCCTGATGGCTCGTAACCAAGAATATCAGCTACTGCTTCAATGAATTCACCCTTCGTCACTTTGCTGGAGAGGCTGACATTAAATTTTTCTTTCAAAAACTGCTTATACTGTGCTGCGCCATCTTCCTTTAGTGCCGCTGCTTCAGACGGAGCCGCAAAGGCTGCTGATTGTGTAAAGATAACAGAGAAAGATAAGAGGAGTGCTACTAGCAGTTTTGTGTATGATGCTTTTGTGTTTTTCATGAACATTGCCTCCATGTTTCTAATTCCGATGTTTTTAATCGGGTATGAGTAATGTTCCATAGTATACCAGCTAAAAAATGAAAGTGTCAATAAATATATTTTATTTATTAAGTTTTTCTTTGCTCGGATGTCATCGTTATTTTGTCATACAATATTTCATTCGTTTTTACCTTTAGCAGAGATAACCTTGCACCACTCAAGAACTGCCTTATCAACTTCGTCCATATGACCAATTTCTTCAATTTCACTGCTCAATCAGGCCGACCTAACAATACAAAAAGACTGCCCTTCGGCAGCCTTCATATAGAAATACATTTAATTCGCAGCATCCATTTGCTTATGTAAGATAAAAATTCACTATAAATCTTCAAAGCCTACCGCAATAAAAATACCTGCACTAACGACAGCAATATGAACAATAGAAAATAAAACATGTACGGAAACTACATTCAAATCTTTTCTTGTCAGCTGGGGGCTCGTTCTTAACTTATATATGGAAAAGCCAATTAGGCCCGTTATGAATAATGATTGAGCCAACCATCTTGAAACAGTTAAAAATGCTGGAGTGTTATTAACGATGGGGTTTAAAAACCAACGAAATGGATCAAATAACATTGCCGAAAGAATCATAGCCCATGCCAACAAATGAATCGGCAAAGCAGTTAAAATATGGTTTCGAATAGCTGCTCTCCTCCTATTTTGCGATCAGATACCATTGAGACGTGACAATTTAGAACAATGTTGCTTTGTTAACGGACATCAGGTACTCTATTTGCCACATTTCCACCCTTTTTTGCGAACTAACGGACATAGAGGACCTTATTCAGCTTCAAAAGTTATATTTATGCTCCTTTTCACAGCCATAACGTATCCTATGTCCGTTACTGACACCTCTAAAATCGCGAACAACTCCTAATAAAAAAACTCACCCCATTGATTCTAAAAAAACCGCAAAAGGCTGCCTAGTTGGCGAACTTTTTACGGCTTTAAGTGATCGTGCCTCGCTGAATAAAATTTCTATATTCCTATTTTTTCTCCATAGATTCAAACTGTTTAATTAAACTTTCGATATCAATTCCGTTTATAGTTAAACCAGAAATATCGCAGTTGTCCAATTTAGCATTCTTCAAATTGCAATCCGTAAATACGCTTTGATGTAAATTACAATTAGTTAATTGCACAGGTGTTCTGTTGAATTCAACATCAGGCTGACTTGGATTGCCGAATCCAATGTTGCGAAAATGGGCTCCGCCCCACTGTGCACCGTCAATGACAAACTCACTCAAATTAGCATCTGAGATATGCAATCCCGTTAAATTCACATCATTCATATTCATACCGCTAAGGTTACAACAGTTAAGCGTGACCTGCTCCGCACAAACATTTTTGAAGCTGGAAGCTGTAACATCTGAATTAACGATTGTCAGGATCTCTTTTTGATTTTCTAATTTCATATTTTCCCCTCCAAATTAACGTTTGAATTCTATTCTAGTTTAAATCAGCTGCTGATATCTGTCCAAAATAATATTCACAATTTCATGTATTGAAATAAATGACATATAGTAGATTTTATTACTGCACGGCGGATTCTTCAATCGAAAAAAGTATCCCTCGTTCCTCATTAGCTTGCAAACTAGCCTCAACACCATTTGGAAGTACAATCATGGGGTCCGTGTGACCAAAATCCGCATCACATATGATCGGAAAATCGTATCCTCTCGTTGCATTCTGCAGCAGCTCTTGCAATGAATCATCTTCATTAAATCCTACAATCGATTGGAATCTTCCAATAATGAGACCGGAAATTTGATCAAAGATACCCATCTGGCGAAATTGTGTAACATATCTATCAATTGTACTTGGCTGCTCACTCTCGTCTTCTTCCAGACACAAAATTTTGCCCTCGAAGCTTGGTAAATAGGGCGTACCTGCCAGCAGCAGAAGTGTACCCATATTCGCAGCTAGAATTGGTCCTCTCGCATGCCCCGGCTTTAAAATCTTCATGCCCGTATTAGGTATCGTCGCTCTAGGGCGTGAATCGTCAATGTCCCAGCTTAAATGTTCCTCTGTCCAATGATCGCTGGAGTCAATCATTCCTATTGGTGTATCTTTCATTAATGTTCTCACAAAGGAATGGTATGTAAAATCAATAAGTCCACCAAATTCTCCAAATTGCGGCATAATAGCAGGTCCCATAAATGTAATTAGATTTGTTTTCGCATGTATGCCTGCTAAAAGTGCAGTGATATCACTATACCCCATTATAATTTTTGGATGGCTGCTAATGAGCGAATAATCTAATTCTTCAAGCAGTTGATGTGAATTGTATCCCCCGATTGTAGCGATAATTGCTTTTACATCAGGGTCACGAATCATATGATGAAAATCTTCCAAACGATTATTTAGGCTGCCAGCCGTGTGACCTGTTCTCTTCCTGCTATGCTGTCCTGTAATTACTTTAAATCCCATATTTTCTAAAGCAGCTATTCCACGATTCAATCTGTTAGGGCAATAAAAAGCAACAGGCGAGGATGGTGAAACAATTCCAATGGTATCTCCGGGTTTTAGTTTATCGGGTTTCAAATGTAAGGATGTCAAGGAATAACCCTCCTAATCATTCTTTTTAAATAAATATATACAAATATTTGTAAGTTCTCAATCACTCTTACAATAAAAAAAAGCTGCCATTACGGCAGCCAATCACTCGAACTCAATACTCACATACAATAGGATTGTAGATTCCTCATCCTTTTTCGAGTTTTCACTCCACTGAGATTAAATAGACTTCATCCGATTATTCCTTGGATTATGCTCTACTTCTGCAAGCCCCAGCTTCTCCATCAATGGTGGAAGATACATTCCGAATCTGCCGCGCAACCCTTTTTTCAATCCATACCAGCCGCCAATCGGGTTTTCAGACGAGCGTCCCCATGCTTCAATAGTGCCCTCTTTAGCAGGCTTCTGCTCATCGGCGCTGCCAAGCTCAATCCAGTCACCATGTTGTTTGAGCATCGCGCTTAAGTCATCAATGCAGCGGAAATCATAATGCAAGACCGTCTTCCCAACTGTGCATACTAAAATTTCTTTACCATCTTTTTCATCCTTATAAATTTCATATTCAGATGTCTGAGGGGGTGTTTTTAATTTCCATGGGTTTTCTTTTGTACCTTCTGCCAACGCCATATGTATTCGCTCCTTTTGTAATCCACTCTTATTATGTACTTTATCTTTCAGATATCCTTCAGATGCTACTACATTCGATAAAAAAATTACTTTTCCTTTATGACGCAGTAGCACAGCAGCCGCTCGATGAGTTCAGTTTTACTTCTAACGGACATAGAGTCCGTTATTTGGCAGAAATCGCAGCCTTTTATAACGATTAGAGCCAAATAACGGCCTTCATGTCCGCAACTACGGCCAATAAGAGAGAAATAAAGCAAATAAGGCATCTGATGTCCGTTATTATCATAAACAACTTCCGCTTACGAAAGAATCTCCCACTTCGCCCATATTTCTTGCGGATTCAATTCGTATATATCATTTTCTCTAAACATCAACTGATGCATAATGAACTCTCTGCGAATGGTTGCGAAGTCGTCATGATAACCTTTGATAAATTCGTTAATTTCCTTCTCTGTATACTGTTTCCCTCTCGTCAAATGAGAAACCATATGCTGAAGCACGATCAATTTTTTCTTATGCTGAGCCGGCATATGCTTCAGCTTACCCTCAGCTGTAAAAAAGTTGCGGATGACTGAATCCTTCAGTTTCTTATTGCTATCCTCCATGTTGTCCACTCCCTTCTCTGTACCTGCATTCCGATAAATGAGCTCCGCCGCCGCATTAGCGTTGCTCTTAATAAAATAATGGTTCAACGAAAAATAAATCGTGTTTTTCTCTCTGCGTTCATTAATTAAGCTGGCCTCTCTTAATTTGGTCGCATGATGCGTAATCGTAGCAGGAGTCACGCCTAATTTCTCTGCGAGCACCTGTCCATTAAGCTCACCTTCAGCCAGCATAATCAACAATTTAATTCTCGTCGAATCGGATAATGCCTTATGATAGGCTACCACCTTATCTAATTGCACCGTTCGCCACCTCTTCCTCCACCAAACAAATTTAACTAATGTCTAATTAGATATTTATCTAATAAGATAATAATACGCCACCTATTATTTGTCAAACACAATAATCTTGAAAATACAAACAGTAAGCTTGGCGCATAAAAAAAACTGACAGGTCTCTGCCTGCCAGCATGAAATAAACTCCCCTTACTCAACTACCATGCATCGTTAATTTTCCGAATACAGGTTGTCGTCATCCGCAATGCTCTGAATATCCTCCGAGCTTATGCTGAAATAACCATAGCCCTCTGCCTGCTGTTTCTTTAACGCTTTTTCTTTAAAAAACTTGGGGCTGCCCTCGCCTGCATCCTCATCATAAACGAGCAGAATACCGTCCGTTTTCCGAAACAGCAGCTCGTCCCTAGCCGTAAACTGCCAAATGCCATTATACGGCTGGTTGCTGACCGAAGCGTAATAATCGACCCCTTTTAAAACCTGCTGATAAAACTCCTTTTTATCATCCTTCCATTTCTCTTCCGGATTGCTGTATGCCGAAATAATTGAAAGTCTCAAATGAGGATAAATTTCCTTCAGCGCAATCACGACCTCGCACGCCCACAAATCCACGCCATATTGACCCGGGGTAATCACCCACTCAAGCCCATCTTCTATAAGCGGAACCAGCTTGCCTGTCAGCGCTTTTTTTATATAAACAATGCCCTCATGCTTCTGGCTAAAAATATTAAGTTCATGCGCTCGGTAGCCCGTTACGAGTAAATTTTTCATTTGTCCAACGCCTTTTCGGATAATTATGGTTTACATCTATCCAGTGTATGCTATAGTAGAAAAAATACAAATTGCATATAAACCTATTTATTTCACTAGGGGAGCCTACCGGCTGAGATGGAGCAACTGCTCCGGACCCTTGGAACCTGATCTGGATCATTCCAGCGGAGGGAAGTGGAGCAGCAAAGCATTCATCCATGCGCGCAAGCCTTGTGTGATCGTTAGACCCGCTCATTTCCCCTCGGAAATGGGTGGGTCTTTATTTGTTTACGGAGGGATGCGTATTACAGCTATAATCTCACTTCACCAAGTAAGCTACACCTACGACAAGCTTGCTGAAACATCTATACTGTCTAATCTTTCGCTTCAAGCCTACTCAGGTGAGTTTGTCTCTATCATCGGTGCTAGCGGCTCAGGCAAAAGCACTCTCTTTAAGCTCATGGCCGGATTGCTTCAGCCTAGCCTAGGTGAAATTAGGCTGCATGGCAAGCCTGCCCCCAATCGTCTCGGCAAAATTGCTTATATGCCGCAAAAGGATCTTCTTCTGCCATGGAGAACAATACTCGGCAATTGTCTGCTTCCACTTGAGCTGGCACGCAGCAATCCCCATTATACCACGATCCAAATCATAGAGCTGCTTGCTCGCTTCGGACTGGCAGGCTATGAACAAGCTTACCCTGACGAGTTGTCAGGCGGCATGCGACAGCGGGCAGCTTTTCTGCGCACGCTAGTAACCGGACAAGAGCTGCTGCTGCTGGACGAACCGTTTGGCGCGCTTGATGCCATGACCAAACGCGGCATGCATAAGTGGCTGCTCGAGCTGTGGAGCGATCTTGGAATAACAGTACTCTTTATCACACATGATCTTGAGGAAGCGATATTGCTGAGCGACCGCATTTATTTGTTGCCAGGTGCTGCTAGCGAAGCGCAAGGGATACAGGAAATAGTCGTTCCTTTGCCGAGACCAAGACACTATGAGCAAAATTATGAACCCGACTTCATCAAGCTGCGGCAAGATTTGGAGCGAAGACTGCATGCGCAAACCTCTAATTAACCAGTGGCTGAGCCATTACGGACTATTTATACTGCTGCTCTTTAGCTTACTGCTCGTTTGGCAAGCGGTCGCACAGCTCGGATTGGTTCCACCCTACATACTGCCGTCACCTAGCTCAATAGCTCAGGCATTAATCGAAGATGGCCATCTGCTGCTTGGCAAACATCTGCTGGCTACGCTTAAAGAAGTGTCCCTCGGTTTTCTATTGTCGATTATTATTGGGACTACGCTCGCAGCAGGCATGTACACTTTCCGAATACTGGAGAAGGCGCTGTACCCGTTTGTCGTCATCAGTCAGACCATCCCGCTTATCGCTCTGTCGCCAATTTTCATTATGTGGTTTGGCTATACGATTTGGAGCAAGGTCGCTGTTGTTTTTTTGACTGCTTTTTTCCCTATCGTTGTGAGCACCTATGACGGTCTTAAGAAAAGCGGTAGCGAATATGAAGAGCTGCTGCTGACAATGGGAGCAACTCGCTGGGGTATTTTCCGAAAAATACAAGTCCCCATCGCCCTACCGTCCTTCTTCTCAGGACTTAAGTTATCGATCGTTTATTGCGTTGTCGGCGCCACCATCGGTGAATGGCTTGGAGGCAGTGAAGGCCTAGGCTACTATAGCCGCCGAATGTCCAGCAATTTGAACGCTGATTCCATGTTTGCATCCGTTTTTCTGCTATCCCTCATTGGCATCTTATTATTTGCTGCCATTGTCCTATTGGAGAAATCAATACTAAAGAGAAAGAGGTTCAATACATGATCATCAAAGCAAAAATGAAATGGATAATTCCAATGCTTGCTTCTCTGCTGCTCGTGCTTAATGGGTGCAGCAGCAACGCTGCCCCAACTGAAAACAAGCCCGAGGACACTTCGACAAAACAAAATCCTCAGACTATTAGCATAATGCTCGACTGGTATCCAAATGCGGTGCATTCCTTCCTCTATGCGGCTCAAACAAACGGTTATTTTGCGAAGCATGGTTTAGAGGTTAACATTCAAATGCCCGCGGATACAAATGATGCGTTGAAGCTAGTGGCTGCCGGCAAGGTTGATTTGGCGCTCAGCTACCAGCCACAGGTACTGATGGCTCGCGGCGAGGATATACCTGTTAAATCCATTGCTGCAATCGTCAGGCATCCGCTTAATCATCTAATGGTACCAGAAGGCGGAAACGCCAAATCACCAAAGGACCTTGTTGGTAAAAAGGTAGGCTTCTCCTCCATCCCTCTGTATGAAGCAATGATGCGCACCATGATTAAGCATGACGGCGGTGACCCGCAAAATGTGGAAATGATTGACGTTGGTTTTTCCTTTATTCCAGCTATAGCAACCAAGAAGGTAGATGCGATCATCGGCGGATTTATTAATCATGAGCAATTGCTGCTTGCCAAGGAAGGGCATCCCATGACGGCGATAAACCCAACTGATTTTGGCGTGCCGGATTATTACGAGCTTGTGCTTGTAGCAAGTGAGCAAGGACTAGCTGATAAGCAGGCGTTGTTCAAAAGCTTCATCGCAGCCATTACGGAGGGTCAACAATTTGTAGCTGAAAATAAACAAAAATCGTTGTCGATTTTATTTGAGCATGAGAACCAGACCTCCCCTCTCGATCAAGAAATCGAGACAAAAAGCTTGGACATTCTTCTGCCTCTCATGGATGCAGGGAAGCAATCATTTGGATATCAGGAGCCTGCTTCTTGGTCTAATGTTAGGGATTGGCTCGTCGATAACGACTTGCTGCCAGACAATATAAAAGCTGAGGATGCTTTTTCAAACTTGTAAATTAATTCTACTCTTTCGAAGGAGATGCACGGATGAGAAGATATCAAGCACTTACGATTGCAGGCTCGGACTCCGGCGGCGGCGCAGGTATTCAAGCTGATCTAAAAACATTTCAAGAGCTCGGCACCTATGGCATGTCGGTTATTACCGCAGTGACTGCGCAGAATACGCTTGGCGTTCAGGGCATCTACCCGCTGGAAGCTGAGGCTATTAGCTGCCAGCTCGATTCGATCGGCGAGGATCTGGAGCCATCCGCAGTTAAGACAGGCATGCTGTTCAGCGCAGAAATTATAAAGATCGTTGCAATGAAAGTAAAACAATATAACTGGCATAAGCTCATCATTGATCCTGTCATGGTAGCGAAAGGCGGTTCTCCTCTGCTTCAGCAAGAAGCTATTCAGACACTGATCAAGCATTTGCTGCCGCTCGCGCTTATAACGACTCCTAACATTCCAGAAGCTGAGCTTATCGCAAGAATCCCGATCCGGACGTTAAGCGATCGAGAGGAAGCTGCCCGAATACTGCATCAGATGGGCTCAAGCTATGTTGTCATTAAGGGCGGACATGGTTCAAGCAGCGAACCGCTCGTTGATCTCATCTATGATGGAGAACAATTTGTATATTTGGAAAGCAAACGTATCGACACTAAGCATACTCACGGCACAGGCTGCACTTTCTCCGCTGCGATTGCAGCAGAAATTGCTCAAGGCAAACCTGTACTTGAAGCTATAAGAACTGCCAAAGCCTTCATTCAAGCCGCTATTGAAGATAAGCTGGGGATTGGGAGCGGACATGGCCCAACCAATCATTTTGCTTATAGGGATAGACAGCGCTTGAGCTGATTGCATTCTATTAGAAACAGCAAACGCCGTTTCCATATAGGTCGCGGCGTTTGCTAATTAGTCATGCTTTCATGCAAGCTTAGGCTTGTGTTAAAACAGCTTTCATGCCTTTTCATCCTGCTTCGGCTGCAACAAGAAGGGCTCAATCATATTATCTATACTAATATATTCAGCTTGTGACGCGCTTGGAGCTGCTAGCGCTCGAACGGGAGATACTCCAAAGTTCGTTAACGCCGATGCTATGGTGCAAAGCAGTACAGACATACATATCGCATTTTTAATCATCGTTTGTCCACCTATTCTCTAGTAACTCTAAACTAAGTATAGACTTTAATAGAATAATTGAAATGGACTTCAGGCATGAAATTCACCTAGACCTTAGTCGGGCAATTCAGAAAAATCTATCATAAATGTATCTCTTTCACTAATTTGAGCTGCAATTCTAAATTAACGATTATCCACTTTCTCTGGGTACAAATCATGATTCATGAGGCGGTGCTCGGCCATTTGCTCATATTTTGTGCCAGGCTGGCCATAATTGCAATACGGATCGATGGATATGCCGCCACGCGGTGTGAATTTACCCCAAACTTCTATATATCTTGGACTCATCAGCGCAATTAAATCATTCATGATAATGTTCATGCAATCCTCGTGGAAATCACCGTGATTGCGGAAGCTGAACAAATACAGCTTAAGCGACTTGCTCTCTACCATTTTGTCACCTGGAATATATGATATATAAATGGTTGCAAAATCCGGCTGTCCCGTCATCGGGCAAAGACTCGTAAATTCCGGACAATTAAATTTCACGAAATAATCGCGATTCGGATGCTTATTATCAAAGGCCTCCAAAATTTCCGGTGCATAGTTAAACAAATATTGTGTTCCTTGATTGCCTAGCAGCGTCACACCGCTCAGCTCCTCTTTGCTTCTTCCTTCCATGCTCGTTTCCGCCTCTCATAGCTGTTTTGAATTAAACGCCTTTCTTATTGCCCCATACCCAGGTATGAAGCTGCGGCAGAACGTGCACCCGCTTTAAATCCTGATTCGGCATAACCTTCTCGATTAGCCATTCATAACGCTCCAATAAATAAGGAAGCATGAGCTGCGGCTCCGTTTCCTGCAAGTTTCCATTGCCTGCCTGCAAATAAAATGGAACCATTGGATACCTGAGGTGAACGTATGTCGCGTACTCTAGATCATCCTCGTCGAAAACGACTGTTTTTAAGCAAAAGCTAGTTGATTTCCGATTCAGTTTGGACACGATTTCATCGAGCTTCGACCAGTCTGTCTTCATGCCAGAGCTCGGCGGCTTAGGCGACAAAGTGAGCTCATCAATCGACCAAAACCAGTCCTGCCAACGACTCCCTTGTGTCTCCAGTGCAACGCTGATGTTTTGTTTATGGAGCTCATCAACAAATTCACCCAGCTGCGGGAGCAGTGCGGGATTGCCGCCGGAAATCGTCACATGCTCAAACGTATTTCCACCTATTTCTTTTAATTTCTCTATTATTTCAAATGCTGTCAGCATGCGAATATCTTCTTTGCCGCTGCCGTCCCAAGTAAATGCCGAATCGCACCAAGAGCAGCTGTAATCGCAGCCAGCAGTACGAACGAACATCGTTTTCCGGCCAATAACCATACCTTCTCCTTGGACCGTTGGGCCGAATATTTCCATTACAGGAATTCGTTTATTGGATGGCATCGTTAGACCGCCTCCCGCTTCGGACGATAAATACAATAGCTCGTCGGCGTTTCACGCAAAAAGACTTGAACGCATTGCGGACGATTTACAGTACCATCCAAATGGCGCTGAACGATGTCGCTAATCGTTCGTGCTACCACTTCAGTCGTAGGAAAACGATCGGGCAACACATTGCTAAAGTGTTCGTTGTCGTCATTAAGCAAAGAATGGTCAAAACGATCATGAATCAACCTTTTAATTATGGCGAAGTTGACAAGAAAACCTGCCTCGTCAAGCTCATCGCCTGCAACTGTTACATTCGCATAATACGTATGGCCATGAAGCTGCTGGCATTTTCCAGCCTCTTCACTCGGTACGAAGTGAGCTGCTGCAAAGTGAAAATCCTTATTAAGCTCATAACTATAGCTATGCTGTGCGGCCGGATAAATCTGCTGCATCATCGCTTCACCCTAAATGCGCTGGACTAAATATTCGTCCAACCCATTCCTTCGAAGCTGGCAAGCAGGACAATCTCCGCAACCATCCGCAATAATCCCGTTATAGCAGGTCAATGTGCGTTCACGGACAAAATCGAAGGCGCCCAGCTCATCCGCAAGCTTCCATGTCTCGGCTTTGTTCAGCCACATAAGCGGTGTATCGATCACAAACGGATAGTCCATCGACAAGTTCAGCGTCACATTCAACGACTTTACGAATATATCCCGGCAGTCCGGATATCCGCTAAAGTCCGTTTCGCATACTCCTGTTACGATATGTTTCGCACCAAGCTGCTTTGCAAGCACTGCTGCGAACGTAAGAAATAAGAGATTGCGGCCATCAACAAAAGTTGTAGGCAGCTCTCCTTCTTTTTGCTCAATCGCGATTTCGTCTCTTGTGAGTGCATTAGGTGCCAATTGATTAAGAAGGGACATATCAAGAATATGATGCTTAATCTGAAGTTCCTTGGCAATATCCGCCGCGCAATCCAGCTCAAGCTTATGCCGCTGCCCATAGTTGAACGTAACGGCCTCTATCTCCGCGAATCGTTCCATTGCCCAAAATAAACAGGTCGTGCTATCCTGACCGCCGCTAAACACAACGATCGCTTTTTCTGATTTCATGCTGCATCTCCCTCTCTGATGTGAGAAGACCTGAGATCGCTTGAATTCCTTCGTATGTACATAAAAAACCAAAGAAACGGCGCGAAGCGTTAAAAAACCCGCTTCGCGCCGAACGCGAAAACGACGATGTCACCTAATGGGACAATCGTTTCGCATAGTTTTTTATAGAGGGAGTTCGCGAACCTCTCCCGAGAGCTATCATTGTCCGTAGACAACAGCTTCGGAGTTTCTTCTTCAGTTGTTCATTCACAAGTACTATAGCATAGCTTCTTGCTTAAAGAAACAGACAGTATTTCACTGTAAATATTAGGAACTTAGAGGGCTGAAATATAAAAAAACATCTATCCAGCAATCTCTTTCAGCTTCATCAAAGTCTTAAGGACATGATCAATTAGCTCCGGAATATCCTCCATTTGCTCTTCGCCTATTTTGCGACTAAAGCCAAGCTCGATTACATTCGAATAGGTAGGCAGCTCCGTGCCAAAAAGGTAGCTTATCGTTTGTGTCGGTTCTATATCCGGCTCCCAAATACGCTGCATGACTTGCTTAATTTGGCTGCACTGCGTAGCGACATCCGTCACTTCCATGAAGAAACGAATTCGAAGCGAGCATGCAGGGGTCTCGCCCGTCAGCTCCAATATTTCCGCCGCCAAATCCTTCAGCGAAGCAGTCAGCTGAATTTCCGCAGACACCCCAGCATATTCAGCAAGCTTAAACTCCAGCATAAATTCTCGCGACATAACCGCCAGCTCTAGACGATCTACCCGGTTGATAATATCAATTTTCCGGTCGAGCGTATCCAAATCATAGAGCTGATTCTCAAAGACTACTTTCAAATTTTCATAAACAGTTGGATCAAACATCGATTTCCCTCACTTATACTACAATATCGTCTTTGCTATTGTAGTCGATAAGAGAAACAGAATCGAGCCTTCGATCCGCTTTTTTGACACTTTAATCTATACCGAAGTCCATATTTGTAATATTATTGCAATAAAGAAAAGAGGTGCTGCATCGATGAAAATAGCTTTTATTTTATTTGATGGCGTTACTTTTTTGGATTTTGTCGGCTTCTATGATGTCATCACTCGTTTGAAGTACTACGAATCAACAAAAAAGTTCTCTTGGGATATTTGTGGGCTGCAGGATGAGGTTACTGACGAGCTTGGCATGACGATTAAAGTCAATCAAGTCAAGCCGGATCTCACGCAATATGACCTCATTTTCATTCCCGGTGGACTTGGAACAAGAGCATTAAGGTTTGATGAATCGTTCACCGCTTGGATAAAGGAGGCTCAGCAGGCGAAGTATATCGTATCGGTTTGCACAGGATCACTGCTGCTTGGAGCTGCTGGTTATCTGACCAATAAAAACGCGACCACCCATCCTTACGCCTATGATTTATTAGAGCCCTACTGCAAAGAGGTTATTCACTCGCGTATTGTACGGGACGGCAATGTCATTACAGCCGGAGGAGTCGCCACCTCGATTGATTTGGGTCTTTACATCATTGGTTTTTTCTTAGAAGAGCATGAGGTGAAAAGCATTAAAAAACAAATGGATTACCCTTATGAAATGGATGACATAGCGATCTATTAAACACCACCTAATAAATACGATGTTGTTTCGCAAGAACAGACGGAGGTGAACCGTTGAACACCATTGATACGATAATTTTTGACCTAGACCAGACCTTGCTTGATAAAAACCAATCGTTGATCAATTTTGCAAAGGATCAGTATGAACGTTTTGCACTCCATGCCTTCATTGCAGACAGAGATGAATTTATAGCGAAGTTTACTGAATTAAATAATAGACTCATACCCAAAGAAGATGTTTATAACGAGTTAATCGGATTTTTCAAGATTGAAGATGCTCTATTTACGCCAATGCTCGATGATTTAAACAATCACTTTCATCAATACAGCGTCGGGTTTCCCGGCATGAATGAAATGCTTCTCTCCTTAAAGCTGCATGGATATAAATTAGGCATGATTACGAATGGCAGGGAATTTTATCAGAGGAACAAAGTAACTGCTCTCGGTATTATGGAGCTATTTGATGACATTGTCATTTCAGGTGCGGTTAATTTGCGAAAGCCTGATCATGCTATTTTTCAATTGTCGCTCTCTAATTTAAACTCTTCGTCTGCGCAGTCCGTTTTTATTGGCGATAATCTCAAGGCTGACATTATTCCGGCGAACGAATTAGGGATGCGAACGATTTTGAAGAGCAATGACCTCACGATTAAATTTCCAGATGCGATATGTCATGATTTACGTGAAATTCCAGCCATCATCCATCGTTTTTCAGCATAAAAGAAGCCACAGAGGCTGCTCCTCAAGTAGATTTATCTACATGTGGAACAGCCTCTTCGTATGTCAATAATTCAGCTATTTAGCTTCACCGCCGCTGCCGCTTCTAACGCCCCTTTAAATACAAAAGCAGCGGCGATAAAGCGAGCTCACGCACGCCTTCTGCTACTAATCCAGCAATTTGAATGCCGCCAAGCTCTTGAAAATGTGTGTCGTCCTGAGCGCCATCAGGAAAATGAATAAATTCTCCCGGATAAGCCCACATGAACAGCGCTTTAGACGGCTCGTCTCCCAAACGCTCATACAAATCTTTGCTCTTTGCAGCCAAATCGATCAACGGAACATCCAGCTCTGCCGCAAGCTGCTTCATTCCGAGCAAATAATCACCATGAGTATCGATAATCCTGCCTTGCTCGTCGAACTTGCGGCGATGCATCGGTGTAATTAATACAGGTTTTGCACCGCGTGCCCTTGATTCCTCTACATAAACGGCCAGCATCTCCTTAAAGCTGACAAACGGTTCAGTTGCCCGCTCTTCATCCGGCTTCTCGTCATTATGTCCGAATTGAATCCATAAATAGTCGCCCGGCTTTATTTGCTCCATGATTGCTGCCAATCGCCCTTCGTTAATAAAGCTTCGTGAGCTTCTTCCCGACATGGCATGATTATCAATCGCTACATCCGTCTTAAAATACAGCGGAAGCATCTGCCCCCATCCGGCATATGGGAACGTATCTTGATCGGTTACGGTTGAGTCTCCCGCCAAATAAATCGTCGTCGCTTGCTTCGCCTCGTCAATCTGAAGTGCATTAATTCGCGGCGCTACTCCTGAGAAGGCAAGCCGCAGCCGTCCATCGGTTACTTTGACGGTGAAGCTGTGCACCGCATATTGTCCTGCTGATGTAACAGCCTTGTGCAGCACTATGCGCCCTACGCCATATTTTAACGTTGTAGAGGTTGGCGCAATGGCATCGCCTATCGTAGCTGTTATCGTGTAGCAGCCATTTGGCAGATCAACAACAAACGCGGCTTCAAGTGGAATACAGAATGCTCCGCGAAGACGATCCGCCTCTTCTCTATTCCGTGAGCTTATACGCAGGGTTGACTCAAAACCGTAGCCTGCGTCTTTGTTATAGATCGTATTCGGCAGTACTTGTATATAAGGTGAAGCGGGAGCGCTGCCGATACCAAAATCAAACTTAAGCGAAACAGTCATTAAGGCACCATCCTAACGGTTTATTTATGTCATTCTAGAATATCAAAATACGGCAAGATAGGAAGTGAATTAGAAGGGGTTTTTGTTCAAAATTCAGTCCACCTGCGTTTGATTGCCTTATGAAGAAGCGCAGTGCCTTATCTTTTTCACTCGATGGATCTCTACTAGTTATGCATTAGAGAAAAATTCCATAGTAATAAATTCGTCAAAATTTGCGTTACCCGCGGAATTCCGTATACTAATAGATAGGAATCATATAGGAGCTATTTACTAATTGAGGTGACACAAGTGGACGAGTTAAAACAAGCCTATGAAACGATGGGGCTGCCAGAACTTGCGGCCAAAGAGGAAGTGGAGAAGCGTTATACGACACTTATGCGTCAATCACGCTCCAGAGCACAGCTGCAGAAGGATAACGCGGGGGATGCGGATGAATCTTTTGCAACGATTACGAAAGCATATCGACTGATTCTCGAGTACGAGGATCGCAAGCTAACCGATGCCTTCAACGAGCAAGAGTACGGTAAATACAAGAAGATGGCTGGACAAGCTCAGAAAATGGATCATTTCTGGCGCTATTACAAGTTTCACACGCTCGGAGCCATCGCTGCGGTAGCACTTATTATTTATGGTGTAATCAGCTTCATGAACTATCGTGAAGAACAAGAGCGGCTCGCTAATTTGCCGCCCGTCGATTTGAACGTATCATTTATGGGCAATTACATGCTGAAGGATGATGCGCCTAAGAAAGAGCCTATTGAAACCGCTCTTTTGACAGCGTTTCCCGAATGGAAGAGATTTGTTTCTACGCTTACGTTTGTCCCGAAAGACCAGCAATCTCAATTTGCCTATATGCAGAAAGCAGTGCTCGTACTAGCTACTGAGCATCCGGATGTATATATTATGGATGAGAGCATTTTTGATTGGATCGGCGTTCAGGGAATGCTTATGAAGCTAGACGACGATGTTAACGGAGTGTTCAAGCCGTACATGACTGACAGCCTTTCGAAGAAGCTTAAGACCGACGAGGATACACAAGAGCATGTATACGGAATTGATCTGAGCAAGAGTGCACTGGTCAACCAGCTTCCGCTGTACAAAGAAAACATGATTATCGGCATTAGAGTCGATAGCAAAAATCCAGACAAAGCCAAAGCATTCATTAATAAATACTTGGCTACAATCAAATAGCTAAATAACAAAAAAAGCCCGATTCCGACAGCCATAATGATGGTCTGTGCGGTAATCGGGCTTTTTTGGATAAAGAATCCCTACAGTCCACCTCCATCTGTATATTTCAACGTAGCGTTTTTTATAAATAAAACTTTAGACTGACCTACAAAAAATAAACAGTGAGCCCTGGACGGGAAAACAAAGTCCTAAACTTCGTTATGCTTTCCAAACAGTAACGCTCATGCCTATCCCCTCCGTATATAGTTGTAAACCACGCGCGACCTTCATGTCATGCAAGACGCAAGAAAGGACCGCTTTGCTCCAATGTTGGCAGCTTATAAAGATCCTTCTCTTATTTCCGTAAACGCAGCGTTGTTATCGCAACGGTTGATGTTTTGAAGCCCGGCATTTTGCAATGGGGATCCAGCTCGGGACTAGTTGCCTTATTCACGTTCTGCACACCGCCCCAGTGCATGGGTACAAATACGGTATCCTCCCTAATCTTATCGGTGATTCTGCTTCGAACGTTGAAGCTGCCTCTGCGTGAAGTCACCTCCACCCATTCGCCATCCTCAACTCGAAGCTTTTGAGCAGTTTTCGGATGAATTTCAATATAGTTTTCGATATTTCGTGCAGCTAAAGACGGACTTTTACGTGTTTGAACACCCGTCAAGTAGTGAGACAGTACTCTCCCGTTTGTCATCGTTAGCGGATATTTTTCGCTAGGTATCTCCTCAGGAAGACGGCTGGCCACTGGCATAAAGATCGCTTTTCCATCCGAATGTGCAAAGGCATCAGTAAACATCATGCCTTGATTTCCATCCTCCTCGGTAGAGGTGCATGGCCAATAGATGCCGCCTTCCCGCCGCAACCGATCATAAGTAATACCATAGTAATCCGCTAACCCGCCACGGCTTGCAAGTCGCAGCTCCTCAAAGATTTGTTCGGCAGATTGGAAGGAGAAATATCTCTTCTTGCCCAATTCTTCGGCTATTTGGCACAAAATAGACCAGTCATGCCTTGTCTCACCTGGCGAAGCGATCGTAGATTCTCTTAAAAGCACTCGGCCTTCCAGATTAGTCAAGGTACCGTCATTCTCTAAGTACGCCGTGACCGGCAATACAATATCGGCCAATTTAGCCGTCTCTGACAAAAACATGTCCGCTACCACTAAAAAATCTAAGTTTTGTAATCCTTTCTCGACTAAATTAGCATTTGGATTTGATACGATTGGATTAGAGCCCATCACGAACAGTGAACGAATAACGCGCTGATGAACAAGCTCCATCATTTCATACGCGGACACACCCTTTCGCGGCAGCTCAGTAGGATCAATTCCCCACACGCCAGCCACATATGAGCGGTCCTGCTCGTCTTCTATATTCCGGTACCCTGGCAATTGATCGCTTTTTTGTCCATGTTCTCTTCCACCCTGCCCATTGCCCTGTCCGGTAACGGCGCCGTAGCCGCATCCAGATTTGCCGACTTTTCCGGTAGCAAGTACGAGGTTCAAAAAGTTTCTTACTCCTACATGGCCGTCAGTCTGCTGTTCAACACCTCTCGCAGTGAAAATAATGCCGGTTTCCGCGCGTCCATACGCCATCGCCGCTTTTTGAATAGCAGCTACCTTTAAGCCCGTTAAATCGGCCACTTCTTCCAGCTGAATGCCGGATAGATGATCCTTTAATTCAGCAAATCCATTGGTTCTTCTCGAAATGAACGTTTCATCTATCAGCTTCTCATCCACCAGCACCTTCAGCAATCCATTAACGAGTGCAGCATCTGTACCGGGCTTAAGCTGTAAATGGATGTCGGCAATCGCTGCCGTTGCCGTAACTCTCGGATCAATAACGATGATGATGGCTCCATTTTCTTTTGCTTTTGTGAAATAAGGCATCAATGTGGGCTGACATTCGGCTATATTCGTTCCTGCCAAAATAATGCACCGAGCAAGCGGAATATCGGATAATCGACAGGTCAGTCCTCGATCGATACCGAAGGTTTTGTTGCCAGCAGACGCTGCAGCAGACATGCAAAATCGACCGTTATAGTCGATATACTTTGTTCCGAGCGCAACTCTGGCGAACTTCCCGAGCAAGTAGGCGCTCTCGTTAGTCAGCGACCCACCTCCATATACGCCAAGGGAATCAGGGCCATACTCCTTGGCGATGGCTTGGAATCTGCTGCTAATGGTGCTTAATGCTTCCTCCCATGATGCAGAGACAAGCTGACCATCTTTCCTTACTAATGGCTGAAGCAGACGCTCTGTACTAGTTGCATGCTGATGTGCATTCATGCCTTTCACGCATAGACGTCCTTCCGAAGCAGCATTAGCAATTCCTTCAATCACATACGAAGGCCTGCTTGAGCCTAGAACAGGCAGTTCTTTCGTTATGCGCATCTTGCATTGCACACTGCAAAACGGACATTGCGTATCCATGACGAAGCCTGAATCCTTGCTCATATGAATACCTAACGATTGCTGCATATGCCCTCACCAAGTCCTTCCATCCTTTGTTGCGCTGCGGCAGCTAACTGTGCGCGGCGGTTAAGCTCTACCTGGCAGCGGCTATCGAGAATGATTTCTCTAATATCGATGATGCCTGCTCTCTCCACCCATTTCCACATCCGCTCGCCAAATTCGGCATTCTCCCGGTAAAGCTGGAGGAGTGCTGCTGACAATGCCAATGCTTGCATATTTGACTCTGCTACAGCGATAAGTTGCCCTTGCTTAACGGGATGCTCTGCATGCCCTCCAGCATAAATTTCCCACCCTGCTGGCGCTCCTGTAATTCCGATATCATGAACAAGTATCCCAACCGGATATTGAATGCTGGACGTAATGGCTGCCTTTACTGGTGCTGGGAAAAGTAAGCTTGCGCAGCAGCTTTGCAGCTCACTCCTAAGGGAAACCGAATCAAACTCTGCATGGAGACCACTTATTAAATCTGGATTTGTAGGAGCTGTGTCTACATTGAAGCTGCATTCAGCTGTGATATTTCTGTCACGAATTGTAGTCTCTGGATGATAAAGCTCTAAATAATATTGTAGGGCAGATGAGCAAACGTTGCAGCCGGAAAAACTTTTCCAGCCTAATGTTGTTTTTAATTCATGAATAGTAGACGTCTGATTGGCAGCAATATATTGTTTCAGCATCTCGTGACTGGTATCGGTGCAGCTGCAAATGGGTGGAACCGCTGCTTCCAAAGCACCTTTGCCATGTTGAAGCGAATAGTGGACGATGGCTGCGACGATGGGACGGCAGCCTCCGCAGGAACTTGAAGCTTTCGTACGGTCTCGAACCTGTTCGAGCGTTTGCAGTCCATCTTCAATTACAGCGCACATGATAGCAGATTTGTTTACTGCATTACAGGCGCAGACTGTCTCACGCTCTGGCATATTAGCAGCTAGTTCATCGTTTGCACTGCTGCCTCCCACACTCGGAGGAGCAATAAGCTCCGCAACAGCTGCCCTTCTCTTCACTAAGCCAAGCAAGGTTGTTCCTTCGGCCGTATCGCCAAACAATATAGCTCCGCGAACCGTACCTTCTTTCATTGTCACTTTTTTATATGTTCCACGAATGCCATCAAACTGCTGAATTGCTGTCTCTGCTTCTTCCGGACGAATTTCACCAACTGAAAAAACCTCGACCCCCGAAACCTTGAGCTGTGCGTAAGGTACCGAGCCCAAGTAGGGCTCTGAAATATGTCCGCAAATGCTTTTGGCCAGCACCTTACCCTGCTCATATAACGGTGCAACTAATCCATATGCGACGCCGCGATGCTCCGCGCATTCTCCAACAGCATAAATATAGGGCTTGCTCGTTCGCATGTAATCGTCCACGATGATCGCTCTATTGGTATCGATGCCGCTCTTTTGGGCCAGCTCGACGTTTGGACGGATTCCTACGGAAATGACGATCAAATCTGCTTCTAATGAACTGCCGTTCGTAAAGCGTATGCCTTTGGCGCGATTTAGTCCGGTAATGCTTTCCGTTTCCCTGCTCAGCCAGAATCGCATGCCCTGCTCTTCCAATTCTTTGCGAAGCATGTCGGATGACATACGATCGAGCTGACGATTCATTAAATAAGGTGCATTGTGAATGACATCTGTCTCCATGCCGAGATTTAACAAACCTCGTGCAGCTTCAAGCCCTAGTAAGCCACCGCCGATAACGGCAGCTTTTTTATATTTTTTTGCGTATTCGATCATCGTCTTGCAATCATCAATGTTACGGAACGATATGACACCAGATTTATGAACTCCTGCTATGGGCGGTATAAAGGCTGAAGAGCCGGTTGCTATAATGAGATGATCATAATCGGCTCGAATGCCGGATAAGGTCGTTACATATTGTGAATCCGAATGAATATGAGCGACGGTCTCGCCTGTATAAAGATGAATTCCCCGTTCCTCATACCAAGACCAATCATTAATGACGATGCTGTCAATAGAAGAGTCTCCTTGAAGCACCTTTGATAATAAAATACGGTTATAGTTCGGATGCTGCTCATTGCCAAATACCGTAATTCGGAATTTATTTGGCGCAAGCCTGATGATTTCATCGACACATTTCATACCTGCCATTCCATTTCCTATAACGACTAGCTTCTCTCTACTCATCTAGTTCACATCCACTCGTGCAATTTCCTAGATTGTTAATGAAACAAAGCGAACTTCTTGCCCAGCTGAAGCGCCGGCCCCTCCGGCTGGTATTTGTACGATAGCATTGGCTCTAGCGAAGGCAGCAACATTACCGGACTTATCATGACGCAGCGGCTCTACCATCCATTCCTTCTCCGAGCGATAGACAAATGCTCTCGCATATCTTGGATAAGGGGACGGTTTGTCTATGGCATCGATTAGACGCCCTTCCATCCACTCGGACCGAAAATCATTTCTTCCCACAGCCTTTAATATTGCGGGACGAAGCAGCAGCTCGATACCTGAGAAGCATGCAGATGGATTCCCGGATAAGCATATGAGCAGCTTAGATCCAAAGCGATAGGCAGATGTAGGTGTTCCCGGCCGCATGACAACTTTAGTAAACAAAGGTATACCGCCGATGCTTTCCGCTGCCAGCTTTACGAAGTCGTAATCACCAACCGATACACCTCCTGTAGTTACGATCATTTCTGATTGCTCTAGCGCCGCCTTAAGTGCGTTTTCTATCGTTTTCCGGCAATCGGGTATAGGCCTCTGACGAATGACCGCGGCTCCAAGCTCCCTAAGCCGAGCGCTTACCATGAAGCTGTTCGCGTCAAAAATTTTTCCGGATTGCAAGCTGTCGCCTGGCACAAGCAATTCATCCCCAACCGGAATAATCGTAACGAGAGGTTTTTTATATACCTGTACTTCTGTTTGCCCAAAAGAAGCTAAAATGGCGATTTCTTTCGATTTGATAGCCGTTCCACGGTATAGCACCTTCATCCCATTTAGGACATCCTCGCCCTTCTCGGCAATGTGTTGCCCTTTTGGGTAAGCACGATCAATTTGAATGGATGAAAAACCTCGCAGGTCCATTCGTTCGCGTGCTGCTTCCTGCACGACAATCGCATCATAGCCAGCAGGCACGGGAGCACCGGTGAAAATACGAACCGCAGTCATCATTTCTGACTCCATATCGTACATATGCTCTGATTGACCCGACCGAATTTCCCCTTTAACCTGTAATAACACCGGCCTTTCCTTGCTTGCACCTCCCGACGAAGCTGCGTAAATGGCGTATCCATCCATTGCGGCTCGGCGGAAAGGCGGCAAGGAGAATGGGCCTTCAAAATCATGAGCAAGTACTCTGGATATACAATCTTCTAACGATACCGTTTCACATATCGGCTCCTTCATTTCTCTTGTCAATTTCATTAAAGCGATTGATACGGATGCCGTAAGCGGTTGAATTGGATTTAGGACCGACATGTTATCCCTCCAGCTAATGATTTGTACTAAAATGAACAGAAAAAGCCCTTTCCCGCGTCTGGGAAAAGGCATCATTGCCGCAAGAGTTAGCACGCCACTGTGCTGTACTCGTTCTATAATATATAGATTAGTTCATGTTATTTTACATGTCAACATATATAACGTAACCAGAATCATTTTACCGAAAAATATTTATATGTAATGTATATTGACATAAATATTACGCCGACCTATAATTCGAGTTGGGGTTACAAAGTTTGTGATCCAATGCATACAAGAGGTCGCACAATGATGTGCTGCCTATGGCAATGAAGCCGTATTTCGTTCCTTAATAAGGACGGATTGCGGCTTTTTTAGTTTATACCATTAGAAAAGGGAGAGATTGGGATGGAGAGAAAAGGATTTTGGCAAAGCGGGCACAAACCTACCTTATTTAGTGCATTTCTTTATTTTGACATGAGTTTTATGATTTGGGTGCTTATTGGTCCTCTCAGCGTCATTATTGCGGCCGATTATCCGATGGACCCTGTTCAAAAAGCAAACCTCGTAGCTCTTCCTATATTAGGAGGTTCTATTTTAAGATTAGTGTTAGGTTTCATGACCGATTATATCGGCCCCAAACGAACAGCTCAGTTCGGAATGTTCTTTACTCTTATTCCATTAATAATGGGCTGGAAATTCGTGCATTCCTTGGATCAGCTCTATATCGTAGCCCTTCTGCTCGGCGTTGCTGGCGCCTCATTTGCTGCAGCCTTGCCGCTTGCCAGCCAGTGGTATTCCAAGGAGCATCAAGGACTTGCAATGGGGATAGCTGGGGCTGGAAATAGCGGCACAGTCATTTCTACCTTGTTTGCTAACCGCTTGGCGCAGCATTACGGCAGCTGGGAAATGGTTTTTGGACTGGCTCTCATTCCGATCATAATCGTCTTTATTATCTTCACGATCTTTGCCAAAAATAGTCCGAACCGTCCTGCGCCTAAGAAGCTATCACAATATGCACAAGTTTTAAAACAAGGTGATGCATGGGTGTTCTGTGCTTTCTACTGCGTAACCTTTGGCGGATTCGTCGGACTCTCCAACTATTTGACCATCTTCTTCAACACACAATATGGATTATCGCCAGTCAGAGCCGCTGATTTCACAACCTTCTGCGTCATTGCAGGCAGTTTCTTTAGACCCGTCGGCGGTTATCTTTCAGACCGGATTGGCGGCGCAAGGATGCTCACTATTCTTTACGGCGGCGCAGGTTTGATGCTTGCTGCAGTAGCATCATTGCCCACACTGCCTGTTGTCATTACTTTACTTTTCATCGGAATGATGTGTCTCGGCGCAGGAAACGGTTCTGTATTCCAGCTTGTACCGCAGCGCTTTGGCAGCGAACTAGGCCTCATGACAGGTATTATCGGGGCTGCTGGCGGCTTAGGCGGGTATGCGCTCCCTCTCATTCTCGGAAATCTTTATCAATTTACCGGCTCATATACTTCCGGCTTCTTGATCCTCAGCTTTGTGACGCTGGCATCTCTTATTTTGTTAACGGTCATGCAATCGAAATGGAAACATAAATGGATGGCTAAAGGCGGTAAAGCCCGTCTAGACGTTATCACAGATGCTTCTCAAGTTAATGTTTAATATGGAATTAATTGATTAGTTCAAGCAAAAACGCCTTCGGCGTCCTTAAACGCTGAAGTAGCTTTGACGGTGAAATATAAGATAAGGATGAGAAAATGATACACTTTCTTATATCCGAACCAAATACCCTTAGATTAAGCTGTTTGCTTAATCCAAGGGTATTTTTTCGTCATTTAAAGAGTTCTTTATGTACAGCCGTTTCGGAGTTTGAAGCAGCTCGCCATCTCCTCAGTACAGTAATTATTACGCAATCGATCCGATCGCTAATTCCGTTAGACCCTCATAGAATGGCAATGCCGCTACCGCGCATCGCGCCTTGCCATTTGCTATAAAGCTCCCATGGAGCACCTGTATCAAGCAAATGCTTACATGTATAAATCCCTTCTTCTATAGAGTCCACCTTCCCTGCGATCTGCAGTCGTACCGCCCCATTTAAAAGCACCTGGTTGACGAAGGCAATATGTCCTTCCCCTTGCAGGACAGCTTCCGTTATACGAATTTGCTCAGCTGGAGTCCAATCCGCGTCAGGGATATGAGTCTCTAATCCATACGTGCCGGGATCGATAATTTGAAGACTAGATTCACCATTCTCGACGATATACGTACGAGTCGGACGCTCGATGAACAGATCCTCAGATCCTTCCACCCCTTGTACAATGAGTGCTTTTCTATACCGTAAATTAGTGGCCAATTGAGCCATTCTTGCAAAGACTGTATTATGATAAACGCCGAATACCAAATAAGGGGAATGGGAGTAATCGATTAGCTTCTCCGCCGTGTTGAGCACCGTTCGCATGCCAAGCTCTAATCGAATCGAACGCAATTGCTTCAGTGGTGGGCACCATTGCTCAGCTGGAACATAAAGCACACCCGTATCCATCGCTGCTTTTAAAATCTGCTCACGTGGAACAAGCTCCGCATTTATTCCTAATTCTAAAAGTAAATCGTGCAGCGTTATCCCCCACTTTGGAGGTAACGACGCTGTTCCATGGAGAGTGACCGGAAGTCCAGCCGCTGTAATCAGAAAGGCCGTCGCAAACGTACTAAAGAACGACTTCTTCCGCCCGTCATATGGCCCAGCACAATCTAGTCCTTGCTGCAGAGAAGTTCGATAAGCATGTTTACGACAGACAGACACGAACGCTTCAAGCTCTTCAACACTCTCCATCTTCATTCGTTCAGCTATAAAAAATGCACCGATTTGTGCTGGGGTAGCTTTCAAATCTAGAATGGCATTCGCTGCTCCCAGCGCCTCTTCGTAACTTAGATCGCGGGCGCCCCTCTTACCTCTGGCAACTTCCTTTAATAGATTCGTAATCATCGTATGGCTCCTTTATTTTGAATCTTGAAGGATTTGATAAACCTTAACAATTGACGTTGCGACGTCAACCATACGCTTGCGTTCATTCATCGCTTGCTTACGAAGCAAATCGTATGCTTCAGCTTCGGAAATATTTTTAATTTTGCACAAGATTCCCTTTGCCATATCAACCCACTTCCGTTCCTCAAGCCGGCTCTCCAGCTGTTTACGTTCATTCTGCCATTGCTGCCTCAAGAAATATTGTTTGGATGCGAAATGAAGTGCCCAGTGAAGTTCTTGCTCACTCATTGAAGCTGTCAAAATCCCGTCAATCGGCACTTCATCCTCGCAAAAAGCTGCGGATAAAGAAGCCATCGAGGCACTGCACCACCAGAGCATGGGCAAAGACCTCTGCTTCAGAAGAACCTCACCCCAAGTTTTAGTGTCATTCAATGGTAAGTGTAAAATAATTGCATCTGCGCTGCTTAAGTGTTTTCCAGCCTTTTTCGCGTCATTTATGCATACGACATGATAACCAAAGGTTGTAAGCCTATATTTTAGCGTTTGATTTTCAGGAATTAGTTCCATATAAGAAGCTGCTTCTGCTCCCGTTGTCACAGTACGATCCACCACTAACAAAGAACGCAAATAGAAGCACTCCCTCCTATTAGACTTTAGAAAAGTCTCAACACCAATCAATATCATTGTTACTATATATAACACAAAAACCTCTTTTTTGTCGATAATCAGATTTTTATTAATTTGATGTTATATATATTGACATTCAGTGCTGTGTCATTGTATATTTACGCTATTAGAAACCAAACATTCTCGAATACAATGGTGTATTCGTTTGAAGCGGCAAAGAAGCCTGCTTTCGTGATCTAGGGAGACGTACATCCTTCCTTGAACATGAAGCAGGCTTTATTTATTTTCAAACAGACAGAGATGAAGAGGAGAGGTAGACTATGGCTGTTTCAAAAAAATTAGTACTTATCGGCAATGGTATGGCGGGTGTCAGAACAATTGAGCATCTTCTCAAGATTGCCCCGGAGCGCTACGACATTACAATTTTTGGTTCCGAGCCTCATCCCAATTACAACCGCATTATGTTATCCTCAGTCCTTGCCGGAGGAGCGGATATGAATGAAATCGTCATTAATGACTGGGAATGGTACAAAGAAAATAACATTAAACTGCATACTGGACATAAGGTTACAAACATTGATACAAAACGTAAAAAGATTACCTCTCACTTAGGCATTGAAGTGGAATACGATGCGGTTATTATCGCAACTGGCTCCAATCCATTTATGCTGCCACTGCCCGGCGCTGACAAGGAAGGCGTCATCGGCTTTCGAGACATTAATGATTGCGAAGCGATGATCGATGCATCCAAAAATTATAGGAAAGCAGTCGTGATCGGTGGCGGTTTGCTCGGTCTTGAAGCCGCTCGCGGGCTTCTTCATCTAGGAATGGAAGTAAACGTTGTTCATATTCATCCCTATTTAATGGAACGACAATTGGATGAAGCAGCATCTAAGATGTTGCAACGTGAACTAGAAGCACAGGGCATGCAGTTTCTTTTGAAGAAAAGCACTGCTTCAATTAAAGGTAAACGACGCGCTTCCGGGCTA
Organism: Paenibacillus sp. NRS-1760; assembly: GCF_050467785.1. Lineage (NCBI taxonomy): Bacteria > Bacillati > Bacillota > Bacilli > Caryophanales > Paenibacillaceae > Paenibacillus > Paenibacillus sp. NRS-1760. The sequence continues at coordinate 76,006 of NZ_JBITPK010000005.1, forward strand.
ACCTTTACCGATGGCACTGAGGTTGATGGTGATTTGGTGGTTATGGCAGTAGGAATCAGGCCAAACATCGAGCTGGCTAGAGCCAGTGGCATTGAAGTTAATCGTGGTATCGTTGTCAATGATTTTATGCAAACCAATATTCCTGGTATTTACGCTGTTGGGGAATGCGCTGAGCACCGCGGCATTACCTATGGATTGGTAGCTCCGCTATACGAGCAAGGGGCTGTACTAGCCAAGCATTTGGCAAACGTCGAAACGACAGGCTATATGGGATCAGTCACATCCACCAAGCTCAAGGTATCAGGCGTTGATGTGTTCTCAGCAGGACGTTTCAGTGATGCTCCTGGTACACGCGCGCTAAAGTTTCAAGACGATTTGGCAGGTACGTATAAGAAAATTGTCATTCAAGACGGAATGCTGGTCGGAGCAGTACTCTTCGGTGACATATCAGATGGCGCGGAATTTTTTGCTTCTATTAAGAACGAAGTATCTATCACAGGACGCGAGAAGGAGCTGTTGCTCGGCATATCCTCTGATCTTATGGGGCAGTCCTCGGGCAATAACAGGCTTGAAGCCATGGCTGATGATGAAATCATCTGCGGTTGTAACGGTGTCTCAAAAGGAATGATCGCCGAAGCAATTACAACAAAAGGCTGTACTACCGTCGGCGCCATTAAATCCTGCACGAAAGCTTCCGCTTCCTGCGGCGGTTGTAAGGCTTTAGTTGAAGGCCTACTTAACTTATATGCTGGCGATGCTATTGGCGAACCTGTAAAGGAAGGTATATGCGGCTGCACAACGCTTAGCCGTGATGAAATTGTTTCAGAAATGACTCGGATGCGTCTAATGAGTACCAAAGAGGTTATGAATGTGCTCGAATGGCATAATCCAGAAGGCTGCACGAAGTGTCGCCCTGCACTTAACTATTATCTAGGCATGTTATATCCCGAGGAATATGTCGATGAAAAGGAATCACGCTTTACGAATGAACGATACCATGCGAACATTCAGAAGGATGGCACATATTCGGTCGTACCACGCATTTATGGTGGCGTAACGTCTCCTGCAGACCTAAAGAAAATTGCAGAGGTCGCTGAGAAATTTGAAGTTCCTTTAGTTAAATTCACTGGAGGACAAAGGCTCGATCTACTTGGGGTCAAAAAAGAGGATCTTCCAAAAATATGGGAAGAGCTCGATATGCCATCCGGTCACGCATATGGCAAAACACTGCGTACCGTGAAGACATGTGTCGGATCCACCTTTTGCCGATTCGGCACGCAGGATGCTATGGGTATGGGCATTCGATTGGAGAAAGCATTCGAGCGTTTGACGGCACCTGCCAAAGTAAAACTGGCGGTATCCGGTTGTCCACGTAACTGCGCGGAAGCTACAATCAAGGATGTTGGTATCATTGCTATCGACGGAGGCTGGGAAATTCATATCGCCGGGAACGGAGGCGTGAAAGTAAGAGCTACTGATCTACTCTGCATCGTTAAAACTGAGGATGAAGTTATGGAATGGTCATCTGCTTTTTTACAATATTACCGTGAAAACGCAACGTGGAACGAGCGTACCGCACACTGGGTGGAGCGTATAGGCCTTGCTCCCATTAAGAAAGCGCTCGAGAACCGTGAAGACCGCCTCGCTCTTGTGGAACGTATTCAGAAAACGCTCAGCTTAACGACCGACCCTTGGAAACAAATCGTCGAGAATGATAACTTACGTAAAAATTTCGAGCAATTACCTGGCGCGCAGCCGGTACAAATGTAGGAGGATTTACCTATGACAACGAAGCTATTGGTAGCTAACCTTTCCGACATTGATGTGAAAGGCTCACGTAGAATTAAAGTCAAAGAATTCGAAATCGCGATGTTCCGTCTGACAGACGGAAGTGTACTTGCCGTAGAGAACAGCTGCCCTCATAAAGGCGGTTTACTGTCAGAGGGTATGGTTTGTGGTTCAACCGTCCATTGTCCGCTACACGATTGGAAGATTGATCTTAAGAGCGGCAATGCACAAGAGCCTGATGACGGTTGTATTAAAACCTTTGAAACAGAAATCGACCACAAAAGCGGCTCCATTTATATAAAGATATAAGGTGGAATGATGTATGTCGTATGTAAAGCCTACCGAAGTACTGAATGCCATGGTCGAAGCCGGAATAGCAAAAGCTACTTTAAGAGCCTTTCAAATGGTGGTTTGCGGTTATCTCGCGGAAGCGATCTGTAACAAAGACGCATACGTTCCTTCAGAAAAATCGGTTTTGAATACCGCGGAAATCAGTAGCGTATGAAGATAAACACGAATGGTATCGTCTATATCGTCGGAGCAGGCCCTGGAGATCCTGAACTTATTACTGTCAAAGCAATGCGCCGTATTCAGATCGCTGATCTTATTTTGTACGATCGGCTTGTCAATAAGGAATTGCTTGACTATGCCGGACCCGATGCCGAACTAATCTACTGCGGCAAGTCACCAGGCAATCATGCGATGCCGCAGAATATTATAAATGAGGCACTAATTAAACATGCTTTGGAAGGAAAAAAGGTCGTCCGCCTAAAGGGCGGAGACCCGTTCGTCTTCGGACGCGGCGCCGAAGAAGCACTCGAGCTTGCCGCAAAGGGAATTCCTTACGAGATCGTGCCAGGCATTACATCTGCGATCGGCGCAGCCGCCGCTGCAGGTATACCTGTAACACATCGTGACTACGCAGCCTCCTTCGCTTGCGTGACCGGCAGCCGATGTCATAATGACAAATCGCCAATCCGATGGGATTTACTTGCGCATGGCGTCGATACGCTTGCCATTTATATGGGAGTTAACCAGTTGCCATTCATTAGAGAAGAGCTGCTGAAACACGGAAAAGCAACTACGACTTCTGTGGCTATCATCGAACGAGGAACGACAAAGGATCAGCGAACGATTATCGGAACCATTGCAAATATTCATACACTCGCCGTCACTATGAATTTGATTAGCCCAGCTCTAATTATTATCGGCGAGGTCGTCCGTGTTAGGGAACACCTTCTGCATGCCGAGCAACAAGCAAATATCTTAATTAGGTAAGACATTATTAGTGACCCCTCAAGCAAATTCACGATGAAAATGCTGCCCCCAGGGCAGCATTTCATTCTATCCTGTTGAAAGCACAACTTAGCTACCTCTCTCCCAAATGCTTCAGCACGATGCTCTCAACATGCTTCAAATGCTGCTTCATTCGCTCAGCTGCAAGCTCAGGGTCCTTTTTCGCAATCGCTTCAACTATTGTAGAATGCTCCCTATAAAGTCGTTCCGCTACAGCCGCGCTCGAATAAAGCTCCACCCGCCTAATGTCATGGATAGCTGTTTCGATATGATTCATAATCGATTCGAACAAACGTACCATGATCGTGTTATGGGTCGCATTGGCAAGCGTGAGATGAAATCGTAGATCCAGTCTCTCACCTTCGGACTCATCACCAGCGGCACGCTCCATCTCATCGATAATTTGGCTCAGCTGTTTAAGATCCTCATCCGTATGCTTTACAGCTGCGATTGCAGCATTGGAAACCTCAAGCGATTCGCGAGCTTCCAGTAATTCCAGCACTGTCTTTCGGTTCATACGAAGAGACGCTAGCTCCGGCAGCTCCATATCAATCGGTACGCTGCGAATGACGCGACAGCCGCCTCCTTGCCGAATTTCAATCAAGCCCATCGCTTTAAGTGCGCTCAGCGCTTCGCGGGTAGTCGAGCGCCCTACCCCAAATTGCTCGGACATTTGTTTCGTAGAGGGAAGCTTATCTCCCACTTTTAATTTGCCATCTATAATAAGACGCTTCACTTGCTCGGTAATTTCTTCGTAATGATTGCGTTTTGACAGCTTCTCTACTTCTAATGACGGAATAACCTCTCACCTCCAACCTTAAACGGCATGCACTGCCTTCTAACAACGTCAAGCCGCTTCTCCTACCTTTTTACTTTACAGCTACCCTACTAACAGCGCATACACGATGCCTGGTCCGTGAACACCGATAGTCAAATCATTCTCAATATCGGATGAGCGGCTTGGGCCAGTAATAAAATGAATACCTGCTGGCAGCTGCTCGCGTCCCGCTTCATCAAACGTCACGAGCACTTCGCCAAGCCTCGTTTTTAAACGTTCGATCGGGATAATAATAATAAGTACGGTTGGCAGCAAACTGACGGACCGCCCTTTATTCGGAGCTGATAATACGGTAACTGAACCCGTATAGGCAACGGCATGATCCGCGATCACGATGCCAAAATCTGCTTCAGCTGCACGTGCGCGCCAATGCTGCTCAGCATCCGTATTCCACACTGATACCTGCGAACCCTTCAAAGCGCCTTCAAGATCGAGTTCATCCAGCTCTGGCTGATTTTGACGAATAATATATTTAGCACTCATTTCCTCCGCTTTGGAAACGATAAAGGATTTCACATCATCCATCGATGGAAGACGGGCTACATGACCGCCTACTGAAAGAAAATTGTCTGTAAACTGTTTGATTCGCTCTTCTTCCGGCCATTCGAATGAATTCCAAAAATCGGGAGCACCGCGAAAAGGATGCTGCGGCTTATGTGTCATTCTCGGATGCCTCAGCTTTGCCGCAATATCATTCATAAAAAGCTCCTGTTTCGCCCGTGAATCTGCTTCAAGCTTTTCCAGCCATTGTTTATGTGTCTCAGCCATGACCATGTCCTCCTTTACTTTGCTTCTCCTCATGCTCACGAGTACGTACAAGCTCCTCCATCCGATTTTGCATGGACGGCTCCATCTGTTTTAAACCCTGCTTCAGCTCCTGATCAAGCGTATCCCAGCGATCACGGAACGATTCCTTCGGCAGGCTAGGTGTCACACGATAAGTGTTCCAGCCCTTTAGCGGCCCAAGCTTCGTCTTAATGACGCCGCTTCGTACGACGAGCTTCTGACCGAGCTTACCGAGTCGCAGTACCCCGCCAAGTCGCGAGGAATTGCCCATAACGGTGGCGAAGCCTTGCATACCGATGGACTCCATTTTGCTGCCATTTCCACTTTCCACCTTGCGTCTGCGTAAATAAACAAGCATATCATGAAGGGGGATTTTGACCGGACATGCCTCATAGCAAGCGCCGCATAAGCTGGAAGCATTGGCGACATCATCCCATTCGGCGATGTTTTTGTTCAAGGACGGCGTAAGCACGGCTCCAATTGGTCCGCTATACGTGCTGCCATAAGCATGACCGCCAATGTGGCGATATACCGGACAAGCATTCAGACATGCACCGCAGCGAATACAATTGAGCAGCTCTTGGAACTCAGGATCGCCAAGCTGCAAAGAACGGCCATTATCAATTATAATGATGTGCATTTCGTCCGGGCCGTCTGCATCCTCGGAGCGGCGCGGGCCTGTAATGCCATTCATATACATCGTCAGCTTTTGTCCAGTTGCCGAGCGCGGCAGCAATGTAGCCATCACCTCAAGATCAGACCACGATGGAATGATTCGCTCCATACCCATCAACGTAACTTGCGTTTTAGGGACGGTACTCACCATCCGAGCATTGCCTTCATTTTCAAAAAGCACCATCGATCCCGTCTCCGCAATCGCAAAGTTGCAGCCGGTCATCCCGATCTCAGCCTCCAAAAACTTCTCGCGCAGCTTTTTGCGAACGAAACCTGCAAGCGCCGTCGTATCCGGCGGCAGCGTATAACCAGCCTCCTTGGACAGCAATTCGGCGATTTGATAACGGTTTTTGTGAATGGCTGGGATGACGATGTGGGATGGCATTTCACCTGCAAGCTGAATAATATATTCGCCTAAGTCGGTTTCTACCGCTTCAACGCCAATGGATTCAAGCGCATGATTAAGATGCAGCTCCTCTGAAACCATTGACTTGGATTTGACGACCGACTTCGCATTCGCATGCTCTGCTATGTCTAGCGTCAGCTTGACCGCTTCCTCAGCCGTACTCGCAAAATGGACATGAACGCCGTTTGCGCGGGCATTGTTCACAAACAGATTCAAATAATAATCCAAATGCGCGATCGTATGAAGACGAATTTGTCTGCCCCGCTCCCGCCATTCTTCCCAATTCCCGTGCTCGTCAGTCGCTTTTTTCTTCCCATTGCGCAGCCGTTCTGTTGTGAATCGCACCGCTTTGCGCAAAAATTCGTCGTTGAGTGCAAGATCCGCTCTTGCTTTTACTGTAGCTTCCTTTTTCACGACAGCCATCTTATTTCACCCCTTCATATAGCAACTCAGCCAAGTGCATAACACGGACGGGTTCGTTGCGATAACGCAGGTTTCCAGCAATGTTGAGTAAACAAGCCATATCTAGCCCGACCAACACTTCCGCTTCCGTCTCCAGCACATGATCGACCTTCTCCGTCACCATTGCGCCAGAAATATCAGCCATCTTGACAGCGAATGTTCCGCCAAAGCCGCAGCAATCCTCAGCAAATGGGAGCGGTACAAGCTCAAGTCCCTTCACATTCTGAATAAGCGCAAGCGGCTCATCCTTTACGCCAAGTATCCGACTGCCGTGGCAGGAAGGATGATATGTCACTTTATGAGGAAATGCAGCGCCAACATCCGTAACGCCAAGCACCTGCACCAGAAACTGTGTGAATTCATAAGACTTGATCTGAAGCTTGTTGGCCCTTTTCAGCATGACCGGATCATCCTCGAACAGCTTCGGATAATGGTGAATCATTCCCGTGCAGGAGCCTGATGGTGAAATAACGAAGTCGCTGTCTTCAAACGCATCCAATATCGTTTTGGCAGACTCCCTCGCTTCCTTCCAATAGCCGCTGTTGTAGGCCGGCTGTCCGCAGCAGGTTTGCACCGTCGGAAACTCCAATGAAACACCGTACTTTGCCAGCAAGCGCACCATCGCTTCGCCGACCCTTGGATATAACGCATCGCTTAAGCAAGTAATAAATAATGAGACCTTCATACCCGCACCCCTTTCGTAACTTATACTTCTATAATATCAGGTTGTCAGACAAGTTTGGTAAAATTTTTTATGTGAAAAATGTTTTAGATGTAAGAACACACATGTGCTTAAAGCTCTCTATCGCTGATAACCAAACTGCCGCTGTATTCTGTAAGCACATATAGGTGCTTACAGACTCTCAACAATGTAACTTTTACGGCTGTAAGAACACATATGCGCTTACAACTCTCTTTCGTAGGTAACCAGCCTGTTAAGTTGTTCAATAAGCACCTATTTGTGCTTACAAGCACTCAGAAACGCTACTTTTACCGCCGCAAGAACACATATGTGCTTACAGCATTCTTTCGTAGGTAACCAACCTGTTAAGTTGTTCAATAAGCACCTATTTGTGCTTATAAGCACTCAGAAACGCTACTTTTACCGCCGCAAGAACACATATGCGCTTACAGCATTCTTTCGTAGGTAACCAACCTGTTAAGTTGTTCAATAAGCACCTATAGGTGCTTACAGACTCTCAACAATGTAACTTTTACCGCTGTAAGAACACATATGCGCTTACAGCATTCTTTCGTAGGTAACCAGCCTGTTAAGCTGTTCAATAAGAACCTATATGTGCTTACAAGCACTCAGATACGCCACTTTTACCGCCGCAAGAACACATATGCGCTTACAGCATTCTTTCGTAGGTAACCAACCTGTTAAGTTGTTCAATAAGCACCTATTTGTGCTTACAAGCACTCAGAAACGCTACTTTTACCGCCGCAATAACACATATGCGCTTACAGCATTCTTTCGTAGGTAACCAGCCTGTTAAGTTGCTCAATAAGCACCTATTGGTGCTTACAGACACTCATGAACGTGACTTTCAACGCTGTAAGAACACATATGCGCTTACAGCATTCTCTCGTAGGTAACCAGCCTGTTAAGCTGCTCAATAAGCACCTATATGTACTTACAAGCACTCAGAAACGCCACTTTTACCGCTGTAAGAACACATATGTGCTTAAAGCTCTCTTTCGTAGGTAACCAGCCTGTTAAGTTGCTCAATAAGCACCTATATGTGCTTACAAGCACTCAGAATCGCCACTTTTACCGCTGTAAGAACACATATGCGCTTACAGCTCTCTTTCGTAAGTAACCAGCCTGTTAAGCTGCTCAATAAGCACCTATTTGTGCTTACAAGCACTCAGAATCGCCACTTTTACCGCTGTAAGAACACATATGTGCTTAAAGCTCTCTTTCGTAGGTAACCAGCCTGTTAAGTTGCTCAATAAGCACCTATTGGTGCTTACAGACACTCATGAACGTGACTTTCAACGCTGTAAGAACACATATGCGCTTACAGCATTCTTTCGTAGGTAACCAGCCTGTTAAGTTGCTCAATAAGAACCTATATGTGCTTACAAGCACTCTGAAACGCCACTTTTACCGCTGTAAGAACATATAAACTCTTACAGCTCACTTTCGCCAGTAACCCTATACTATACAACAATAATGGCGCTGCGCTTCTACTGAAGCCAGCGCCATCTATGCTCTACACCGTTGTAACGGAAATTTGTTTTTCCTTAAGCTGCGATAAGATCGCTGCTGGCAGCCGCTCATCCGTAATGATTGCATCTACATCATCTAAATCAGCCACATGGGTAAACGCTTGAACGCCGAACTTGCTGGAGTCGGCGACCAGAATAACTTGATCCGCCATACCTACCATTTTGTGCTTGATACGTGCTTGCAGCTCGTTCGACTCGCTTACGCCGCGCTCCAAATGGACACCTTTGCAGGAGAGAAATGCTTTATCCACATGATATGCATCAAGAGAACGCTCGGCTAACGGACCAACATAGGACAATGAACGCGAAGCCAAAATGCCGCCCGTCGAGATGACTTCAATCTTCTCTTTGCTGCTCAGCTCCATCGCAACTTTGATGGAGTTGGTTAGCACCGTTAGAGGAATATCCGGCATGCTTGCCGCCATATACCAAGCCGTCGAGCTCGCATCAAGCAAAATACGCTCATTCGGCTGAATCAACTTAATCGCTTCCACAGCAATTCGTTTTTTCTCCTCCGCATGCGTAATCTCCCGCTCGAAATACGGAATTTCCGGCTGCTGATCCTTTACGCTAACCGCACCGCCATGGGAGCGGCGCAAACGTCCGGCTTGCTCCAAGCGGTCAAGGTCACGCCGAATCGTTTCCTCGGTCACCTGACATAGCTCGCTCAGCTCCGTAACCCGGATGCTGCCTCTCTCATTTACCAGCTGTACAATTTTATCGTATCGTTCATGGACCAGCATAACGTACCTCTTTCTTACTTATATTTGTATTCGCTGCTTAAGCGATTCCTGTTGTTTCTTTAAAAGCACGATATGCGCTCTCCCAAGCCTCATGCTGCTCTGGCTCATACACATCAACTGGGAATGACTCGCGTATCACTTTGCGCGCTTCCCAAATATCAGCAATCTGACCATTGGCAATCCACTGCACTATCATGTTGCCAATTGCGCTGCCTTCCACGGGCCCTGCCCACACCGGCTTGCCAATCGCATTTGCAGTCCATTGGCAGAGCAGCGTATTTTGGATGCCGCCGCCAACCATATGCAAACCGCTGAAAGCTTGACCAGACAATTGCTCTGTTAACTCTAGCACATTTCGGTACTTCAAGGCTAAGCTCTCCAAAATACACCGTACAATCGCCCCTGTATCAGCAAGTGCCTTCTGCCTTGTGCGCAAACAATACTCCGTTATTCTAGCAGGCATATCACCTGGGTGCAAAAACAACGGATCATCCGGATCAATAAACGCAGCGAATGGCTTAGCTTCTTCGGCAAGCTTTACTAATTCGGGGAACGTATAAGAAATTCCTGCCCGCTCCCATGAACGTCTGCATTCCTGCAAAATCCACAGCCCCATAATGTTCTTCAGCAAACGATACGTGCCATAAACGCCGCCTTCGTTCGTAAAGTTCAGCTGCTGCGACAATTCATTAATGACTGGCTCGTCGACTTCTGTACCCATAAGCGACCAAGTGCCGCAGCTTAAGTAAGCAAATGACTTTTCAAGTGCAGGCACTGCGGCAACCGCTGAGCCCGTATCATGCTCCGCTGCTGCATAAACAGGAACGGACTCTATGCCAAGCTCCTCGCATAGGGAAGCTCGCAAGCTGCCAACCTTCGCCCCTGGCTGTACAACCTCACCGAACAGTTCCGGCGAAATGCCAATCGAGCGAATCAGTTCCTCGTCCCAGCTGCCGGTAACAGGGTTATACAGCTGCGTTGTCGTTGCGTTGGAAAACTCATTATATTTCTCACCCGTCAAAAAATATCGGAGCAAATCCGGAATCATTAGAAAATGTTTGGCATCCCGCAGCTGCGGTGAATCTGCCTTCTTCAAAGCAGCCAGCTGGTAAATCGTATTAAACGGCAGAAACTGAATACCCGTCTTCGCAAATATCCCCGTTGCCGTCAATTCCTCTACTACCTGCTCCATTACGCCATCCGTATGATGATCGCGATAATGATAAGGATTGCCAAGCAGCTCCCCATTGCTTCCAATCAAGCCAAAATCAACGGCCCAAGAATCAATCGCAAGACTGTCCAGCGTAATGTCGCGATGCTTAACTAGCAGCAGCGCTTGCTTTAACTCATGTAGCAGTCGCAAAATATCCCAGTGCAGTCGATCGCCGACCTGCACCGGATCATTGGAGAACCGGTGCAGCTCCTCTACCTCGATCTTGCCATTATTCAGCCTGCCAAGCAGCGCTCTTCCGCTGCTTGCTCCGAGATCGTAAGCAAGGATGGTCACCAGCTGGCACCGCCCTTGCCTCTCGCCAATATGTCTTTGCCATAGCTGCTGCTTAGGTATGCTTTCATTGGATCATGCGGCAAGCCCTGCTCTTCGCGAATCGCGTGCAAAAGCGGTGTAACATCGAATTCAAATGCGCGGCGCACAGCATCCTCAGCGCCAAGAACATCATTGCGTTCAGCAGCATCATTCACTTCATCATGGTTAATGAGCAGCGCCTTTGCCAGCTGGGTTTGCACGTTAAGGACGGAGCGCAGCATGGCAGGGATTTTTTGCTCAATATTATGCGACTGGTCAATCATATACGTAATGCTTTCTGCATTGCCGCGAACAGCAGCATCCGCATCGCCTGTTGCGCTCAAAATTTGATAGAAAATCAAGAACAGCTCATAAGGATTCACAGAACCTACAATTAGATCATCATCCGCATATTTGCGGCTGTTGAAGTGGAAACCTCCCAGACGTTTCTCGTCCAGCAAATAAGCAACGATATGCTCGATGTTCGCGCCTGGCAGATGGTGGCCTGTATCAACAAGCACTTCCGCTTGCGGCCCTAGCTTTTGCGCCAAGTTGTAAGCCATGCCCCAGTCCGCAAGATCCGTATGATAGAACGCCGGCTCGAAACATTTGTATTCAATCAGCATACGCATGTCAGGCGTCATCGCACTGTACATTTCGGCCAAAGCTTCCTGCATCCAAGCTTTACGCTTGCGGATATGTCCTTGTCCTGGATAGTTTGTACCGTCGGCGAACCATAAGCTAAATTCACGCGAGCCCGTTTCCTTGGCAATATCTACGCATTCAAGCAAGTGATCAGTCGCTTTCCGGCGCACTGCAGCATCGGAATTCGTTACACTTCCAAGCATATAGTCTTCATCTTGGAATAGATTCGGATTTACCGCTCCAATCGATAGTCCAAGATCTTCCGCATGACTTCTAAGCTTGCCGTAATCCTCTACCTTATCCCAAGGAATATGGATAGCGATAGACGGAGCGATTCCTGTCAAACGATGCACCTGTGCAGCATCCTCAAATTTCTCAAACGGATTGCGAGGCACGCCTTCCTTCTGAAACACCTTAAAACGAGTACCGGAATCACCATATCCCCATGAAGGTGTTTCGATTTTGAGCGCTTTCAATTTTGCTTTTACCTCTTCAATGTTAATGCCTCTTTCTTTCTGCTGCTCCTCAAAAAACGTATAAGCGCGATCAGTCATTATGGAACACCCTCTCATTTATATTTTGAACCTATTTGATTGGAAAAGCCATCGTAGACATCAACGTATTCTCTGCCTGCGTCGAATCTAATCTGCTGTATTGTACAATGATTGGAATATTGCTCAGCACCTCAATGGCGTAAGGAACGCCGATTGGAATCGACGCCCCTTCCTTCATTAATGAGCTGGTTCGGATATGGTTTGTTCGTCTGCCAGGAACAACAACTTGAATATCTTCCATCGGCTCGCGATCCTCAAAATAAATCGTAATATGAATAATGGCTTCTTCGGTGGAGCAATTCAGCACGCATATCGATTCATGGCTGGTAAGCGTTCCCGTGCTGTCTGGCGGTATATAACCATCCGGTATATACCAAGATTTCTCGCCTCTCCCTTGGATCATATCGCCTAACCTCCTAACGGGTGAATGCAGCAGGTACGCCGCCGTCAATAGTTAACATACAGCCTGTTGTTTTATCTGCTTTGGAGGAGGCAAAAAATGCAATGCCCTCTGCGATGTCGCGCGGATAAATGTTGACGAGCAGCGTCGTGCGCTTGCGGTAGTATTCTTCCAGCTGATCCGGCTCAATGCCATAAGCCGCTGCACGTTCATTGCGCCAGCTGCCGTTCCAAATTGCCGACCCCTGCAAAATCGCATCCGGCAAAATCGTATTTACACGAATGCCGAATTCGCCGCCCTCAGCTGCGATACAGCGTGCCAAATGAGCTTCAAGCGCTTTTGCCGAGCTATAAGCAGATGCATTTTTACCCGCGTACACAGAGTTTTTCGATCCGATGAACACCATGTTGCCGCCAATGCTTTGCTGCTTCATTAATTTAAACGCTTCGCGAGCGACTAGGAAATAACCTGTTCCAAGCACATTCATATTCAAATTCCATTCCTTAAGTGATGTCTCGTCGAATGGGCTTGAAGTCGCAAGACCAGCGTTGTTCACGATAATGTCCACGCCGCCGTAAGCAAGTGCTGTCTCCGCATAAGCAGCTTTGACCTGCTCTTCGCTCGTTACATCCATTTTCACGGCTGTTGCTCGGCATTCGCCAAACTTCTCATTAATCTCTGAGGCAACCTTTTGCGCGCCTTCAAGATTAAGATCTGCAAGCACAACATGCGCACCCTCTGATACTAAACGGCGTGCTGTTTCACTTCCGATACCGCCAGCGCCGCCTGTGATGAAAGCAACCTTGCGCGAAAATTCCGTCTCAGCCGGAGCAAGCGACAATTTGTAAAGCTCTAATGGCCAGTATTCCACGTTGTACGACTCGTTCTCGCTAAGCGATACGAAATCACCTAATGCTGTTGCGCCGCGCATCACGGCAATCGCACGGTGGTATAGCGCTCCGCTCACTTGTGCCATCGCCCAGCTCTTGCCGGTGTTGATCATACCGATACCCGGAATTAGAATGACGCGAGGCGCTGCTTCAAACATGACGTCGCCTTCATTTTTGTTGCGTTCAAAATAAGCTTTATATTGCTCTTTATATGCAGCGATTCCTTCTGATAGTTTCGCCTTCAAACCATCGATATCCTCTGCATTTGGCGTCCAGTCAATAAACAATGGAACAACCTTCGTATGCACCAAATGATCCGGACATGCAGCGCCGACCTGCGATAATGTTGGAGAATTATTCCCGCTTACGAATGCAAGCACATCCGCTTCATCGTCAAATGTCAAAATCATCTTCTTCGCATCGCTCACTGCGCCGCGAATTGTAGGCATAACCTGTGCAGCTACGCTTTTGCGAACATCAGCTTCGAGCACCTCGTATTTCACGCCGCCAAACAATGAAGCCTCGTCAAAACGAGATTCAATGAATGCCTCTGCCTCGGAAATGATTTTGATCGTTTGCGCGTAACATTCCTCGCTTGTCTCGCCCCAAGTAACAAGGCCGTGCTTTTCCATCAGCACTAGCTCGGCATTTGGATTGGCAAGAACACCCTCGGCAATCATTTTGGAGAGATTGAAGCCTGGTCGTACATAAGGAACCCAGACGAAACGGTCGCCGAAAATTTCCTTCGCAAGCGCTTTGCCGTTATCCGCACAGCACAAGCTAATAATAGAATCGGGATGTGTATGATCCACATGTTTAAATGGAAGAAAAGCATGCAATAGCGTTTCAATCGACGCACGCGGGTGCTTCGAATCGATCATGCAGTTGACTAGGTAAGCAACCATCTCTTCGTCCGGCATTTCAGCACGTTCAAATAATGGACGGATATCATCCATCCGCAGTCCAGTAAAATTGCCTGCTTTCATAGAAGCAAGATCCGAACCGCTGCCCTTCACATACATCACTTCAACGTCGCGACCGCGGAAATCTTTTACGATTGTTTTGCTAGATGTATTGCCGCCGCCGTAATTGCAAACTCTGCGATCTGCACCAATGATGTTGGAGCGATATACGAGCTCAGCCAATCCGCCTTCCAACTGCGATGCTTTTTCGTTTTCCCACAAACTTTGTACCATGGATATACCTCCGAATGATGTTTTGTATTTGTTTGAATTGATCATACCACATTTGTTTGTGTTTGAATACGATTATTTCAAACACAAACAAAAATGTATATTTGTCGTTTTCTTTTTATTTTTTCGACTTACAAGCTATTCCCACAATTACGGGCAGCAAGCATATACTTAGTAGACAAACAAAAAAAGATGCCCCTCAAGGTTGTCAAAAACCTAAAGGGGCATCTCTTCATTATATACACTACGCAGCATTCCTTACTGGCAGCGCAGCGTCACTTCAATATCTTGGTTATAATTTCCGAATCCTTTGCCAAACAGCGTAACGCCGCCGCAATTTCTCGTCGTTGTGCTGGATGAGATGCGGAATAAAATTTCTTTGTCATACGCGAGCATTAGCTCGCCAATCGTAACATCAGATACTTTTATCCCGTCAATGTAAGATCCTTGCTGATTGACGCGGATCGTTTTCATAAATCCATACTGAATATTTTTATGCCACCACTCGGGAGTATACAACCCTCGCGAGCTTCCAAAATCGCCTGGATACGTCCACGTTCCAACACCGACACCGTTAATCGTAAAAGCAATATCCGATGGCAGGTGGTTGACGCTGCAAGGCGTGTCCGAACAGATCTCCATCGCGATTTCGAGCGACTCTGGCATTTCGTTGTTCACCATATAATTAGGTATACGGTATTCCACAAATCCTGAACCGAACCATAAGACTTTAGCATGGACATGCTCTGGATCGGCAAAATAACGCGGATCATCGCACATCCCGATCATTTGAGTATCGGATGCCAGTCCGCAGGTTGGTTTAATTTGGTACGAAGAATAATGTCCCACGGGAAGTGAAACCGAGTAACGCTTCGTTTCGTCCGTGACTGGTTCACTCTTAAAAACCAGCATCGCCTGCGACAGCTGGAGATGGCATATCTTTTGCATGCCGCGCTTGCCCGCCACGCTTTCGCTGCGAACAATGCCGGCTTCCTCCAGCATATGAATATGTCTTGTAACGATAGGAGACTTTATATCTAGCGCCTCGGATAAGCTTTTTATATTCATAGGCTGCACGCCTAGCAATTCAATCATTTTGACCCGTGTGTGTGATGAGAAGCATTCAAGAAACTTCATATTGCGGCTGCTCACTTCAATTTCCATTGCTGCTTCCCCTGTCTCTAGCTAATTTCAAATCATTATATAACTAAAAAGTTATCCTTTCAACACTTCCCTGCTCCACCTTGACTTATGGAGTAGAATTAACTAAAATAAACGGCGTATACATAACTCAAAAGATATTTAGTTACCTTTTTAGTTATCTAAATAGTTTTAGGAGGAATTAAGATGAACTCATTTCAATTCGTTAATCCAACTCATATTGTGTTTGGTGAAGGTACAGCCAAGCAAGTAGGCCAATTAACCTCCAAATACGGCAAAACAGTCCTGCTCGTTTACGGATCAGGCAGCGTCAAAAAAACAGGCTTGTACGATCAAACCGTAAGCCTTCTTCAAGAAGCTGGCATCAAGGTGCACGAGCTTCCTAATATTGAACCAAACCCGCGTTTAACTACCGTCAAAAAAGGGATCGACATTTGCCGCGCTGAAGGCGTTGATTTCATTCTAGCCGTTGGTGGAGGCAGCGTTATTGATGCAGCCAAAGCTATCGCTGCAGGTGTTCCTTATGAAGGCGATGTATGGGATTTCTTCACAGGCAAAGCTGTTATTCAAAAAGCGCTTCCGCTTGGTACGATTTTGACACTGGCTGCAACAGGTTCGGAAATGAACGGCTCTTCGGTCGTTACGAACTGGGAAGAAAACTTAAAGCGTGCTTTTGGCAGCTCGCATACGTATCCTGCATTCTCGATTCTCGATCCTACGCTTACGTACACGGTTCCTCGCAACCATACCGTTAACGGCGCTGTGGACATCATGTCCCATGTGTTCGAGCAATATTTCAGCTTAACGCCAAATACTCCGCTGCAGGAGCGCTTCTGCGAATCCATTTTGCAAACGGTAATTGAGAATGTTGAGTTAGCTCTTGAAAACCCTGAGGATGCGGCTGCTCGCGCGAACCTTATGTGGTGTGGTACGATGGCTTTGAATGGCGGTCTTATCAGCGTTGGCATGAGCAATGACTGGGCTTCGCACGGCATTGAGCATGAAGTGAGCGCCATTTACGATATTCCGCACGGCGCAGGCTTGGCTGTTATTTTCCCGAACTGGATGAAGTACGTTTATGAAGAGCGGGTGGATCGTTTCGTTCAATATGCAACTCGTGTATGGAATGTGAATCCAGAAGGCAAATCAGACAACGAAATCGCTCTTGAAGGCATTCAAGCGACTCGTGATTTCTTCACGAAAATTGGCGCTGAGTCACGTCTTGCCGACTTTGAGATCGGAAGCGACAAACTGGATCGCATGGCTGAGGAAGCTGTACGTTATGGCACGATTGGTTCATTCAAGCGTTTGGAAAAACAAGATGTTAAAGCTATTTTGGAATTATCACTTTAACTGGAGGTTACGATAAATGACTCATGCCCTAACAGCACATACCACATTAAGTAACGGAGTAAAAATGCCTTGGCTTGGCCTTGGCGTTTGGAAAGTGAAAGATGATGGGGAAGCGGAAAGAACGGTCGCCTCTGCGATTGAAGCTGGTTATAGAAGCATCGATACAGCAGCAGCTTACAATAATGAAGAGGGGGTTGGCGCTGGTATTCGCAACAGCGGGATCGCGCGCGACGAAATTTTTGTAACGACAAAAATTTGGAATGCTCATCAAGGCTACGATTCCACGCTGACTGCCTTTGAAGACAGCAGACGGAAACTTGGCATTGAAGTTGTTGATCTATTGCTCATCCACTGGCCTGTAAAGGATAAGTACTTGGAAACTTGGCGCGCGCTTGAAAAGCTGTACCGTGACGGTTATGTACGTGCAATTGGCGTGAGCAACTTCCAAATCCATCATCTACAGGATGTCATTACAGCAGGTGAATTTGTTCCTATGGTCAATCAAGTGGAATACCACCCGCTTCTTACACAAACGGAGCTTCACGCTTTTGCCAAGAGCCGCAGCATTCAGCTAATGGCTTGGAGCCCGCTTATGCAAGGAAACCTGGATCAAAGCGTGCTCGCTGATATTGCTGCCAAATACAGCAAATCGCCTGCTCAAGTGGTGCTTCGTTGGGATCTGCAAAACGAGGTCGTTACGATACCAAAATCGATTACTCCGGCTCGCATTAAAGAAAATGGAGATATTTTCGATTTCACGCTAACGTCTGAGGAAATGGCTCAAATCAGTGCGCTTAACCAAGATCACCGTTTTGGCCCAGATCCAGATAATTTCAACTTCTAAATTAAATCACTCCAAAATAATAACGGCTCCATCCTTGTTTCAAAGGATGGAGCCGTTTTTTGCTTAAATAGAATTATACGCGCTTAGTAACGTATATCTGTTTGGCCTAACGAGATGGGCTTTCTGCAAACTTGCCGTGAGCAGCTCCGTATCAACTCCAAGCTCCTCCGTCGTTGTCGGACCGCCAACCTGCTTCAGCCACGTTCTAATCTGGGCTTCATCCGGAAGTGCGGCAATGGCCTCCCGTACCTTCTCAGGATTAGCTGTAAAAGCTAGACCTTCTTCTTCAGCAGCAAGCTGGTGATATAGCTTGGAAATTTCCGCGCAGGCTACGCCAACCTTTGCACCGTGCAGCAGCTGTCTTTTGCCAAGGCGAATATATTCCATTTCCCAGAAATGCGACAAATGATGTTCTGATCCGGACGCCGAATGCGATTGACCGAATAAGAGCATGGCAAGGCCGGAATCAATAAGCGCTTCAATAAGTATGCGAATGCCTTGCTGGTCACGGGTAGCAATTAAAGAAGCATTCTCTACACATTTGTTAAGTGCAATACGCGTAATTTCAGCAACCTCTTCTGAATAGGGCTCACCGCCTTCAGCTGCGCCAAAGCTCCAATCAAATAACGATGTATATTTCCCCAGCATATCGCCAAAACCAGCAGCTACCATGACTGCTGGCGCCGCTGCGAGGATTTCCAAATCAGCAAATATCGCATCGGGGCCAATGGCTGCGATCGTCTTCTTCTCACCGCGAATAATAATCGGTGCTCCTTTGGAATTGAAGCCGTCAACAGATGGCGCAGTCGGAACAGATACAAAGGGAATGCCCGCTGTATAAGCGGCATAACGAGAGATATCGTGTATCGTTCCTGAGCCTGCTGCAATGACTACCTGTGCTTTGCGCAGTTGAATGTCCAATAAGAGCTGCACGATCGATGCTTCATCCGCAATGACATCGCCTTGGCGGTCCGCCTTTATAATCGTCACATGAACAGAAATACCTTGCGCTGCAATGGCTTCCTCAAGTTGTTTCCCAGCAATGTTGTATGTAATCGCATCCGCAGCAATAACAACCTGACTATACTGCTTTTCCTTTATATATGGAGCTACCGCTTGAAGGGCACCCGCTTCGACAAGCAAAGGGTTTATTTCAATCGCTCGCAACGTTTCTTCATCAAAACCTGCTGATAGCTTTTTCACTCTATCAATAAGGTTTGACATGGGCTATGCCTCATTTCGTAGTGTAATATTTTTATTCTGCTCTTGATGGCATACCTTGTCAACTTTAACAGCCTCTCCTTCTATTAATATTCACGGCTTGCTAGCGCCATTTTGGCAGATTCCTGCGTAAAAACACCTTCAGCAGTAATAATTTTCATCGGAAGCTCCTTGCCCTCTGACAAATCCTTAACCGCCTTCATGAGCTGAGGACCAAGCAGCGCATTGCATTCAACTGCAAAGTTAAGCTTTCCGATACTTAATGCTTTAAGAGCTGACTTAGTAGCATCAACAGAGATAATCGTAATGTCCTTACCCGGCCGCAAGCCAAAATCCTCAATGGCCTCAATAGCGCCTAAAGCCATATCATCATTATGGGAATAAACGACGTTTATCGCAGAGCCATGCCGTTTCAGCGCCGCCGCCATCAGCTCTTTGCCCTTCTTCTTCGTAAAGTCGCCTTGCAATGATTCAAGCAAGGTGAAGTTTTTATCGGTTTCGATAACCTCCTTGAACCCTTGCATCCGCCCAACAGCTGGTGCAGAGTGCGCTGTTCCTTGCAGCTCGACGAATTGATAGCTTTGTCCTTCCTCTGCCTCTTGAATCAACCATCTTGCCGCCCTTCTGCCTTCCTCGCGAAAATCTGAACCGATGTAAGCTGTCCACAGCGTATCATCGCTTACGTTCACTTCACGATCAGACAGTATGACTGGAATTCCTGCCTCCTTCGCCTCCTTCAATACTTCTTCCCAGCCGGTCTCCGTCTTCGGTGAGAAGGCGATCACATCCACCTTTTTCTTTATAAACTGCCGAATCAGTTCAATTTGTTTATCCTGCGACTGCTCCGCATTCTCATAAAGCAGCTCCACGCCTGCTTCCTTTGCCGCATTAATCACCGACTTTGTATTTGCGATTCGCCAGCCGCTTTCCGTACCCACCTGTGCAAACCCTAATACAATCGGAGATTGTGCCTCTTGGAGCGTAGGCGCTGGTGAATGCGTAACGCGCGGCTCGCCCTTCCCCTCCAGTTGATTCGTTATTTTCTGGCTGCGCAAAATAACTTTTTTGGGAATTCCCTTTTCTTTATTCAATATATCGACCGCATAACGAATCGCTTCCTTGCCGCCAGGGGGACTTGTAAAAGTGCCTGTCAGCTTGTTCTCCGAGACGAGCAGCAGGCTGCCGTTTTCAGAATTGACGCCATCGATGCCAATAATATTAATATCATTCCTATCAAGCTTCTGTACTGCACGATATGCGCCTAACGCCATCGCTTCATTATGGGCAAAGATTAAGTCAACCTCGGGTTGATCTTTTAACCAATCCGTTAGCAGATCCTCCGCTCGATCGCGCTGCCAATCCGCATTCATCGTCTGCACGATGCTAAGTTTGGAATTATGAATCGCTTCCCTAAATCCATTGCTGCGTTCTTCAACGGTCGGAGAACCGGCCAACCCTTGCATTTCAATAATTTTACCGCCCGACTCACCCAGCGTTTCCATTGCAAATTCGCCTGCTTTTCTGCCAATCATTTCATCGTCCGTACCGACATATAGCGTATAATCATATCCTGTCACGCCTCTTCCGAGCACGATAACAGGAATATTCTCGTAAACGGAGCTTACTGTTTGTGTGAGAGCTACTGGATCATCAAGCGATATGATGAGCAGATCGACGCCATATCCAACCAGCTTCTTCACATCCTTCGCCTGCTGCTCGCTGCTTTGCGCGGCATCGGTGAAGATGACCCGCATATCCGAGTGCCTGCTGACCTCCTGCTGAATTTCCTCATTCATGGCCACGCGCCAAGGCTCGCTCAAATTGGGCTGGGACACCCCGATCAAATAATTGTATCCGCTGTCATTTTTCACAACCTTTTCGTTCATTACGCACGCCCTCGTCCATACAACCAAAGCCACAAAAATCAAGCAAAGGATAAGAAAACCTGCTGCCTTTCTTCCAATCATGAACGTATCCCTTTCTTATAGACCATCGGCGAGGTTCCAGTCACCTTTTTAAAGGCGCTGCTGAAATAATGCTGGCTGCTGTACCCTACCTTCTCTGCAATTTCATACACTTTGAACATGGGATCGCTCATCAATTGAATCGCTTTCCGAATTCGAACCTCTGTCAAATAATCGATAAAAGAAAGCCCAAGCTCCCGCTTCAGCTGCTTGCTTAAATAAGTAGGACTAACCTGCACACCTTCAGCGACATCACCAAGCGTCAGCGAAGGCATGTAGAAATTACGATCAATAAATTTTTTCGTCAAAATAACGATCGGAGACAAACTGCCTTTGCTGCCAAGCTCTCTTGACAACGTACGGTACAGCTTCGGAAACTCTTCGATACTCTCCACTGCCTGCTGCTCAAAAATAATCGTTTTTTCAAGAAGCGCTTCCATTTTATCTTGAATTTTCTGTCCTAACTTGAGCCATTCGTTATAGCTGTCTATACAGCCCATGACGATGATTTGACCTTTCTTATCGTTAAGCACAACATGATTGCCTGCTCCATTGCCAGCAAGCAGGTCCTCCGTAATGTTTTTCAAAGCAAACTCCAGAAGGTCGCGGTCCCACACGCGCATCGCCTTGCCGGATTCCACGTTTTGAATCACCTTAAAGGCGATCATGCCGACAGCATCTACCCAGCCAAGCCTTAGGAAGGCGGTCTGATTATGAATTTCCTCAGGCGCAATAATGCCTTCCAGCCATTTCAACAAAAACGTATCCCGAATCGCGACGGAATTGGTTTTGAGCTGCTTATCCATCCATTCCAGCTTTTGCTCCTTGTCTCGTTTCTGCTCAAGCTCGCTGATTGCTTTGCGTACAACAGTCTCCAGCTTGCTTTTCATTACAGGCTTGAGCATATATTCAAATACATGCAGCTTTACGGCCTGCTGTGCGTAACGAAACTCATCATGTCCTGAAATAACAATCACAATGCTGCGTTCCAGCGTTTGCCGCAGCCGCTCAATGAACTCCAGCCCGTCTACAAATGGCATGCAAATATCAACAAACAAAATATCAGGCTTACGCTCTTCCGCAAGCTCAAGCGCTTGCAAGCCGTTCTCGGCTTCGCCTACCAGTTCTATGCCAAGCTCCTCCCAAGGAAGCACCTTGGCTAATCCTCTGCGAATCTTGGGCTCATCATCCGCTATAAGCAGCTTCCACATCTCCATACCCCCAGCCATTTCAAGTTATCCAACCATTAACGGTAGTTTTACCACGATTTTGGAGCCTTGTCCCCGCTCGCTCTCAATGGTAAGACCATAACCAGAGCCATATGACAGCTTGATTCGTTCATTCACATTGTACAATCCATAACCTCGATCCTCGCCGCTTTGCCGGATAGCATGAAACGATTCATTCATCTGAATCAGCCGCTCCGCTTCAAACCCGACGCCGTCATCTTCAACGACGAGAACCAGCTTATTGTCTTCTGCAGAGCCATGTATACGAATCGTGCCTTTAGCCAGCTTTTCTTTGATGCCATGATAGATCGCGTTCTCGACGAGCGGCTGCAAAATGATTTTGAGCACGCTTAGCGTCTGCAGCTCCTGCGGAATGTCGATCTCGAAGGATAACTTATCCTCATATCTGGCCATTTGAATAATCAAATAGCTCTCCACATGCTGAATCTCGTCGCTAAGCGGAATAACCTCTCGTCCTTTGCTAAGGCTGATTCGGAAGAGATGAGTTAAGGCAACTACGATATCGACGATATCATCGGCATCCCGGTCCTGTGCCATCCACTGAATCGTATCCAGCGTGTTATAGAGGAAATGGGGTTTAATTTGTGCTTGCAATATTTTCAGCTCGGCCTCGCGTTTCTCCCTTTGCTCCAAATATACGAGTTGAATCAAATTGTCAATTTCCTGCACCATATGGTTAAAGCTATTGCCCAGCTGTCCGATCTCATCTTTCGTTTTACTAGGAAAGCGCAGATGAAGCTCTCCTTCTTCTACCTTCTTCATTAAACTGCGCAGCTTCCCAACGGGACGAACGATCGCATTAGTGAAATACCAAGATGCCATAAAGGCAAGCAGCAGCGTGACCAGCGCAATAATAACGGTATAAAATTGAATGTCCGCAACAACTTGAAGCGACTCCTTAAGCGGAAACACGCCGACGATTCGCCAATCAAACTCTGGAAAGGTATTATAGATCATCTGGTATTCAAGCTCATTAACTTGGCGAATGACTTTGCCAGAGCGCCCCTCCATCCAATCGCCCGAAATGCGGTACACAATCGGATTGACTGGCGAATACACGACACCGCCATTCTCATCCATAATAAAAATAAAGCCGCTTTTCCCTAGCGATACCGATTCTACAATCGCCTGAATAATGTCTAATTTCATATCGATCAAAATAACGCCAAGCACTTGGCCGGTCAACGGGTCCTTTACAGCCCGCACGAACGACAGCACCTGATCAGCGCTTAAATTTTGCTCTGCTCTAATATTTCTCCCAATCGGATGGCTGAACAAATGAATATGCTCCGGCTGAAGAGCTGCCTTCTTATACCACTGCTCTTCCGTCATAAAATCTCTCGTAATCGGCTCTAAACCGCTGCTTGCGAATTGGTTGTTGCGGCTCACAATCATTGCTCCAGCAATTTCTACATGCTTCTCTATATAGACCCTCTGAAGTTTCCTCACCTTAGAATCCAGCAGCTTCAGCTGCCCTGATTCATTATTCGACCTTCTCATAAATTCGATGACCGACGCGTCCTGTGACAAATAATAAATAATGTTATCCATTTCTTTTATATATACTTCAATGTGGTTTTTTACCTGATTCATCATTTGCACCGTATGTGCGTTCGTTTCCTCTTCAATAGCATTTTTGTATAAGGTGCTGCCCAGAATGCTGAGCGCAGCGATTGAAAATAAAGTAATGATGACGAAATAAAATAAAAGCTTGAAACGGATACTACGATTCGCAAATAAACCGCTTAGCATAAACATTCAATCCGTCCTCATCAAATAGTGATCATTTCCTTTGAAATGCGAAAAACGAAACTGCATAAGAGATTTTTCTCTTCTGCAGTCTCGTAATTTACCTATCTTCAATTGCCATAATGATTAATATTTGCGATTTGGCAGCGCATCGATTGCTTTTTGGCCGAAATAAACGTCCTCATCCGATTTAATCCATTTTTCGAGCGTAGTGCCAGCTTTGTAATCGAGAATCGCTTGCTTCAGCTGTGGTCCCAGCAATGGATTACATTCTACAGTAACATTCATTTTACCTTCTGCAATCGCTTCAAAAGCTGCTTTAATGCCGTCAACGCCTATAATTTTAATATCTGTACCTGGCTTCAAGCCCGCTTCTTCAATCGCTTGAATCGCGCCTAGCGCCATATCGTCATTATGTGCGTAGACAACTTGGATGTTTTTATCCTTTTTCAAATAAGCTTCCATGACCTCTTTGCCTTTGGCGCGAGTGAAATCGCCTGTTTGGGAATAAACGATTTTGTAGCCGGCTTCGCCAGCAATCGCATCCTCGAATCCTTTTTTACGGTCATTCGCTGCGCTTGCACCTACTGTGCCTTCCAATTGAACGATGTTGACCTGAGCGCCAGCGCCAAACTCATCGATCATCCATTTCGCTGCGTTTTGACCCTCGAGAATAAAGTCGGAACCGATAAACGATACATACAAGTCCTCATTGCCTTTTGTAATGCCGCGGTCTAGCAAAAACACTGGAATATTCGCATCTTTAGCTTCCTTCAATACCGTTTCCCAGCCTGACTCTACGACTGGCGCAAGTCCAATGGCATCTACTTTTTGGGCGATAAACGTACGGATCGCTTTAATTTGGTTTTCTTGCTTTTGCTGTGCGTCAGAGAATTTCAGCTCGAAGTTCGGGTCTTCGCTAAATGTCGCTTTAACCGAATCGGTCTCAGCATCACGCCAGCCGCTTTCCGCACCGATTTGCGCGAATCCTACAACCAGCTTCTTGTTCGCTTCCGGTGGTGCTTCCGTTGCCGCATTCTCTGTTGGCTTGTTTGTTGCATTTCCGCTTACTGGTTTGTTGCCCCCATTATTGCTGTTGTTGCCACAACCGGCGATCAAGCCTACCAGCATAATCGCAGCTAGCATCGTGACGATAAACGGTTTCTTTCTGTTCATTCTTATTTCCTCCCTATCGAACTTGTATTGGCTACACTCTCAATATACAAATGTTGCAAATGTTCTGTATTTACAAATTAACGACTTTATTTTCAAATTTCGGTTTATTTTTGGAAGCTGGCAAGGCGTTTTTTTCTTTTCTCATCACAATAATTCGTTGAAAAGCCATAAAAAGAAACAATAAAAATCCAATAGTAATCTTGGTCCACCAAGAGCTGAGCGTCCCTTGAAACATAATGATCGTTTGTATAATGCCTGTACAAAGCACGCCGAGCGTTGGCCCGATCAAATAACCAAATCCGCCAGTGAGCAAAATACCGCCAATAACGCACGACGCAATCGCATCCATTTCCATACCCATCAAATGCAGCGAATAGCCCGACAGCATATAAAGTGTAAACACGATGCCCCCAATTGCAGAAAACAAACCGCTTAAGGTGTATACAAGAATCGTCGTTCGAGCAACAGGCAGCCCCATCAAAACAGCAGACTTTTCACTGCCGCCAATCGCATACACCGCCCTGCCAAAGGAGGAATACCGCCCGATCAGGAGAGCAGCGATAACAACGGCAATCGCAATGACGACACTAATCGTTATAAAATGATCGCCCCACAAATAAATTTTGTATTGGGAGAGCTTCACATAAACTGAATTGCTAATAACGATACTCTCCGTGCTGATGAGAAAGCTAATCCCTCTAGCGAGGAACATTCCCGCCAGCGTGACAATCCAAGGATGAAGCTGAAAGCGCTGAATCAAATACCCTTGCCCTGCCCCAAACAGCGTACCAATGACGAGAGCAACGATCGTTACAACAAGCGCGTTTGCCCCATGCTGGAAGAGTGACGCCGACACCATGCTGATCAGCGCAACGACCGAAGCCACGGATAAATCGATGCCGCCTTTAATAATGACGAATGCCATGCCTGTGGCCACAATAATGAGATAGGCATTGTCTATAAAAAGATTCAAAAATACTTGCATGGAGAAAAAGCCCTTGTAAAGCGCAGCACCTGACCCGTACAAAATAAACAAAAGAAGCAGCGTAGCCAAAACAATAATATTGTTATGGCTAATTTTCAGAGAAATCAGCTTCATTATGCCGCCACCTTCTTTTTCACCAATTTGAATGACTGCCGGAATAAGTCGGATTGAATCAAGCAGACGATAATAACAACAACCGCTTTAACGAGCAAAATGCTGGAAGGCTCAACACCCAAAGAATAAATCGTCGTCGTCAAGCTTTGGATGAACAAGGCTCCGAAGATCGTTCCGCCAAGGTAGAAGCGTCCGCCACGCATCGAGGTTCCGCCAATTACGACAGCTAAAATAGCATCCAGCTCTATCCACAGTCCAGCATTGTTCGCATCGGCACTTGCTACGTTTGCGCTAATAATAATGCCGGCAATACCGGCGCAAATGCCCGTAATCGTATATGCGGTCATGAAGATTACTTTAGGACGTATACCCGCATAGCTGCTCGCTGTCTTATTGCCGCCAGCAGCCTCTAGAAAAAGTCCGAACGCGGTACGCGTTTTGAATAGATATACGAGTAAAAATACAGCCATTGCAATGAACAGCGGAAACGGCATCCCTAGCAAATGCCCTTTTCCAATAAACTGATACGCCTTATCGTTAGTCGTAAGCACTTGCCCGCTCGTAATTAGTTGAGCGATTCCTCGGCCAATCGTCAGCAAAATTAAGGTAGCCACCATCGGCTGAATGCCAATCATCGCAACCAGCATCCCATTCCATAATCCGCATAATAATCCTGCAAATACACCCGCTAGAATGACAAGCCAAAGTGGATACCCATCGAGCATAAATACCGCGATAGCCCCCGAAATAGCGAGAACTGATCCTACGGATATATCAATTCCCTCTTTAGCAATGACTAGAGTCATGCCAATAGCAATGATGATGAGCGGCGATCCATTTTTCAAAATATCAATCAAATTGCCGAATAAATGACCGTCCTTCCATTCCATTCGAAAAAAATCAGGGATGACGATCAAATTGAAAAGAAACAATACAGCGAGTGCCAGAATCGGCCAAATGATTTTCTGCTTGCTTAAACTACGCGCCAATCCCGTCAGACCCGCCATACATTTCCGCTCCCTTCGCAATCATTTCCATAATAATGTTCTCGCGCATGTTTGCGCCGGCGACCTCGCCGATCTTAATCCGATCGCGTAAAACGATAATCCGATTGCAGCATTGAACGATTTCCTCTAGCTCCGCCGATATGATGAGGATCGATATGCCTGTTGCCGCCAAATCAAGAATGAGCTTGCGGATTTCCATCTTGGAACCAACATCGATTCCGCGTGTCGGCTCATCCAGAATAAGCAGCTTCGGCTGCGTAGCAAGCCACCTCGCCAAAATAACCTTTTGCTGATTTCCGCCGCTTAGATTTTCAATCTTCTGCTCCGCGCTTGGCGTTTTGATCTTTAGCAGCTCAATGTAATGATTGGCGATTTCCTTTTGCTTGCGCAGCGGTATGAATGAGAAGAGGCCTTTACGGGCTTGCAGCGCCAAAACGATATTTTCACGAATGGTAAGCTCTCCTATGATGCCTGCTACTTTGCGATCCTCTGGCGTGAATCCAAGCCCTTTCTGAATAGCTTTCTGCGGGTACATAGAAGAAATAAGCTCGCCGTCAATGGTCAAGCTGCCTTCATCCGCTTTGTCGATGCCAAAGATGAGTTTAGCGATTTCTGTTCGGCCAGAGCCAAGAAGTCCTGCAAGACCAAGCACCTCCCCTTTCCCGATCTGAAGATCGATAGGATTAATGCTGCCTCGTTTGCCAAGCGAGCTGGCCTCCAAAAAGTTTCCGCCAGCCGTTCGCTCTACTGCCTTTTTCCCTGTTGCTTCTTCTACGCTCCATTCCCTGCCGATCATATGGGACACAAGCACTGTTTTGGTCAGATCCTTCGTTAAGTATTCGCCGACGAGCATCCCATTGCGCAGCACCGTAATCCGGTCGGTTACTTCATATACCTGGTCTAGGAAATGAGTAACAAATAAGATGCCCATGCCCTCTTGCTTCAGAATGCGCATAACTTTGAACAGCTGTTTAACCTCATTCGCATCAAGGCTTGACGTAGGCTCATCCAATATAAGAATACCGTTCGAAATATCAACAGCTCTCGCAATGGCTACCATTTGCTGAATAGCAACCGAATAATGCGATAATGTTTGCTTAACATCAATCGCAAGGTCTAGACGCTCCAGCAGCCGCTCGCTGCCTTGGTACATTTTGTCCCAGTCTATTAATCCGCGTTTTCTGGGATGACGACCAATATAAATGTTCTCAGCCACGCTGAGATTTGGGCATAAATTGACCTCTTGATATACCGTACTTATGCCAAGCCGCTGTGCTTCCAGCGGAGATTTTGGAGCTATCGTCCTGCCAGCTAGCAACACCTCTCCAGCATCCCATTTGTGCACGCCGGTCGCTACTTTAATCAACGTCGATTTTCCTGCGCCGTTCTCTCCCATGAGCGCATGGATCTCGCCTTTCCTGAGACCAAAATCAACATTTGAAAGCGCCTTGACGCCAGGAAACGATTTGCTAATTCCTTTCATATGCAGCACATAATCGGTGCCCATGGTCCTTCACCTCTTTCCGTTTTCACCTCCAATTGTAGAAAAAACGACCATCGTTCGTATTTAGAAATATAGGTCTTTTTTTAATGAATTCGGACATTTATGCAAAACAAAAGAGCGACCCCGCAGCTGCATCAGCTAGGAGTCACTCTTTTGTTTACCTATGATTTATTTGCCTGCGGCTGCTTCCATAAAGCCAGCAATTTGTACCTTTTGACCGGTTTTTGCACTCTCAAGTGATGCCAGAACCATCGCCATACTATAAATATTGTCGCTGCAATCCGTTTCCGGCTTGCTGCCTGCCTCAAGCGAAGCGAACATATTGTCCAAACAGCCTTTATGATGCGTATTTTCCATTTCAGGAAGCTGGGATTCTACTCGTTTATAGTCACGTATGAATTTCCCACTCTGGTCACCGCTAACCACGATCTCCGCGTACGGGTTGTTATCTCCTTCCCAAATCGCTGTACCATGCTCGCCAGTTACTCTCCAAGAAGCCTCCCATGTTGTGGACGCCCCCTCCGCGCACCAAGACCCGCGATAATTAAATACGGAACCGTCGGACATCTCAAAAATACATATCGCATTGGCATTTCCTGCATACCAAGAGCCTGGAGGATTAAACTCATGACAATAGACAGAAACAGGATCAGCACCAATAATAAATCTCGCCTGATCGAAGGTATGAATCGCCATATCCAGCAGTAATGGGCTGTCCATCGCATCGCGGAACCCGCCAAAATGTGCGCCTAGAAAAAAGTCTGCGCCTACAAAACCTGGTTTGCCGATCGTGCCCTCCTCAAGCAATTGCCGAAATGCACGAATACGCGGGTCAAACCTCCGATTTTGCATTACGGCATGTGTTCTGTCCGACTCGGCAGCAATACGTACGATTGCATTGCAATCAGCCATCGATTCTGCAAGCGGCTTTTCTCCGAATACATGGCAGCCCATCTCTAGAGCCGTCGTACTGATTGTATAATGGCTTGCAGGAATGGTCACATCAAATACGATCGTTGCATCTGTCTCCGCGATCGCTTTTTTAATGTCGGTAAAGGTTGGACAATGAAGTCCCTTGCGTTCAGCCATCGCTTGCGCAAACTCTTCCTTAATATCAACAAGCCCGACAATTTCAGTGTCTTCCCGTTCTTTGGCGTAGTCTACCCAAGTATTCGCCATGCCTCCGCAGCCGGCTACGACTACACGATGCTTAATCGACATTGTATTCTCTCCTTTTTTGAACTCTATTATTTTCTATACCGGGTTAGGAACAAAATCGCCGCCGCGGCAGTTTTTCAAATAATTAAGCGCATGTACTTGTCCCGTCATTTCCAGCTCGTCCTTATAAACAGGATCATGCCAGCCCTCAATATCAATTGTGCCTTTATAATCGTTCTGTCTCAAAATCGTAATAATATCTTTCCAGTTGGTATCGCCAAAACCAGGTGTACGGTGCCATACAAACTGCTGCTTGCTGTGTACCCCGTGCTCCTTCACGATATCCCATGCAATTGTTGCATCTTTGCCATGCACATGGAACACCTTATTCGCCCATTTGCGCAGCTGCGGAATCGGATCGATTAAGCTGACCATTTGGTGGCAAGGCTCCCATTCCAATCCGATGTTGTCCAGCGGCACCGCATTAAACATAAGTTCCCAGGCTGCCGGGTTATGGGCAATATTCCAATCGCCTGTCGCCCAGGTTCCGCCCATATCGCAGTTTTCAAAAGCAATCCGTACACCTTTATCCGCTGCTCTGCGTGTGAGCTCTCCGAAAACTTCCTTGAATTTCGGAATGGACTCGTCAATCGGTTGATTCGTCAAGCGGCCTGTGAACCCAGATACAATATCAGCTCCAAACAGATGCGCATGATCAATCAGACGCTCCCAGCTCGCAAGCGTATCTGCGTTGTTTCCTTCTCCCGTTAGTGGGTTTCCGAAAACGCTTACAGCTGGAACCACAAAGTCATGTTCATCTGCGAGCGCTCTTACCCGTTTAGCCATCTCCATAAGATCTGTTTCACCAGTCGTTTGCCAGAAAGTTAAGTTAAACGATTCAAATCCGTGCTTTACGATTTGTGGAATGATCTGATCCGCATTCCCTCCGCCGACAAGCGTTCCAATTCTCAATTTGTTATTCATCCTTGTATATCACTCCAATATTGGCTTATAGTATTCTCAACAACTTCATTATAACTAGGAGTTTTGCATATTTCTCTATACAATCTTGCGCAATACTAGTCGAATCTTGTGTTGGAGGTGCTGTAGATGAGCTATCCGAAAGAGCTATGGGAAAATACGCGTCTAGAGCAAAAAGCGTATCCATTTCAGCTCTTCCAAAACCGTGCCTATAATGTAACGCCAAATGAATGTTTCCTTTATTTACACTGGCATGAGCATTTCGAGATTATCATCATGAGAGAAGGCAGTGCTCTCTTCCATATCGACAGCCGTCCATTTGTCGTCAAGCCCGGAGAAGTGCTGCTCATCCCAGGCGGCGGTCTTCATGTCGGCTATGCACTGGGTTACGACAATATTTATTACGATTGTATCGTCTTCAACGCATCCCTCTTCAATGATTGGGTGCATGATCCGCTGCATGCGCAGTTTGTTGCGCCTTATTTGGAGGGTAGGCTTCGTTATCCCGTAAAGCCGGCCGAGCAGGATGAGTCCTGCCTTCAGCATTACTCGCTGCTGGAAGAAGCAATTACCGAGCTGATTGCCAAGCCGCCAGCCTATCAGCTTATCGTCAAATCAAAGCTCTATGCTCTATTTACGCTTCTTTCCCGCACTTTCATCGAGCGTCAGCTGGTAGGCATGCCGGCGGAACCGTACTTTGTCAATCGCGACCGCTTCAAGCTGCTCATTCAGCGTATTGAATCTGATTTTCGCGAAAAAATGTCGATTGAGCAGGCCGCCAAGCAAGTCAGCCTCAATCCCTACCATTTTTGCAAGCTGTTCAAAAAGCTGACAGGACGCACCTTCGTCGAATATGTCAATGTCAATCGCATGAATGAAGCCGAGCGGCTGCTGCGCGAAAGCAATGACACGATTACTGAAATTGCAGCAAAGGTAGGCTGTGAGAATCCGAACTATTTTACGAAGCTATACAAGCAGTACAAAGGGATTACCCCCTCGCAGGCACGTAAGCTGCAATAGCGGCAGATGAGCGTACAGCAACCTTTTGGCCTTTGCCTGCGTCTTACTTACAACGATGATTAAAGGAGATAATTGGATGTTTATGCTTAAAACGAAATACTTCTCCGTCATATCCATGGTTATACTCATAACGGTCATTGCAGCTGCCTGCAGCAGCGCCGGCAAACCATTGAATAATGACGAGAGCAGTTCTTCAATATCAGGTGGAAATACCGCAACGGACAAGCCTACCGAGGCACCACTCCCTACTGCGACTGAGGATATAACTACTGAAGCGCCGACAGCCACCACAGCTCCAACGGATGCTGTAGAGACGGCCACACCTGCACCAACTAAACAACCAGCAAAAACTGATGAACCTGCTGCGACTGCGAAACCAACGAAGAAACCAGCAGCCTCAGCTAAACCTTTGCCAACCATAAAGCCGACCAAGAACCCAGCCTCTCCAGTACCAACTGAGAAGCCAAACAATGAGACACCAACCGAGAAGCCGATCATTAAACCAACGGTTACACCGAAGCCATCCACCCTGCCGATTGCTACGCCGTCTCCTACACCGAAGCCGACGACGAAACCAGATCCAGGCAATCCATCTGGTGCGGTCACCGTTGCTGATATCGCAGCCAAAATAAAAGCCGATGCAGGGCTTGGGTCGCTTTCGGAAGTTGAAGGCGAACGAATAAAAGACAGCTATGGCATAGACCCGGAAACGATGCTGATTGACGGCATTTTCTATCAACCGATGATAATGATTCAAGCTGGAGAGTTTTCCGTCGTTCAGCTCAAGTCAGAGAAAGACTTTTCCGACATTGAAGCGCTGTTCAAGAAACGTGCCGAGGCTGTGCAAAAAGTATTCGAAACCTATGTGCAAGATCAATACGAACAAGCTTTAAACTATCAAATCCTGCGCAACGGAGATTTTGTTCTCTTCTCGATCTCGCCTGACCAGAAAAAAACAGCTGAACTTTTCAATGCGTTTTTCAAGAAAAAATGATGATGCAGAAATAAGTATAAAATATAGCCTTAATAGAAAAATGGCGGTGCAGGAACTCCTGCACCGCCATTTTGTTGTAAAGCGTGCGATGTCACTTTGCTTATCTCCAAATAACCGGCTTTCGCTCTCCAAGCAGTGGGAATTCACCGATTCGCAGCTTCGCGCTGCCATATGGCACCAGCTCCAGCTCAGTCACCGGCTGACCCTCTGTATCCGGATTAAGAGGCGGAGTACCCGCATTGTTGCCTTCCATCCGCCATTCTGCAACAAGCTTGCCGCTTGCTTTCAAGCGGATCGGCGCAGCAGCCGCATCAAACGGCTGATAGGGAATCGCATCTTCGCTCACTATTACCTCAAAGCTCGTGTCCGCAAGCAGGCCATATTTCCATGGAGAACCCGGATATATTTCCCAGTCATGAAACCGTTCACGCGGCCTAAGCAGCTGCCAGTTTTCCACCAGCGGCAGAGCGTAGACTAAGGGTCCACGTTCTACGCTTACTGCGTACAAATTACGCGAAACGGTACGAACCTCCATAGGCAGCTTCAGCAGCAGCTTATCACCGTCTTGCCATTCCCGTTCAATTCGCGCGTAACCTTTTACTGGGTTTAAAACAATAGTTTCACCGTTCACAAGCAGGCTCGAATTGACGGACCATTCCGGCACACGCAGTGAAATAGCAAAAGTAGCGGAACGTTCAAGCACTAGCTCGATCGTCACTTCATCACGGAAAGGATATTGTCCGCTTACTCGCACCTCAGCTGCAACGCCGTCTGCAACTGACGTTTGGACATGGCATGGAGCATACGATACAGCTGCCAAACCTCCGGCTGCATCCGTCATCCACAGATGAGAAGCAAACTTCGGCCATCCCTGATGCATATTTGAAGTACAGCAGCCAAAATTAGGCTCTAAGCCAAATAGATTGGCATCTGGCCCATTGCTCCAATTTCTAGGCGCTACATTACAAACAATTTGATTCACCTGCTGATCATATTGATGCGCGCTCCAATCCTTTGAAATCGTAGCTGGCAGCGCGTTGAACGCCACCTTCTCTAATATATCACCGAATCGCCCTTCGCCAAAAATCCGAGTAAGCTGCTCCATCGAATACATATACTCAACGACTGCGCAAAGCTCAACCCCTTGGCTTGGATGTGTACCCGACAGCCATTCGTCGCCGGAGAACATGCCATGCGCTTGCCCATGATGAGTCATCAAGCTGTCTATGCCGCGATGAACCGCATCACGCTGAACACTCTCACCATACAGCTCATATAAGATGCCTGGCATCTTGATACCCATCGCCACATTGACAACATGTGTTCGAAAATCCCATTGCTCCACTTTTCTCCAGAACGGGAAGTCATGGAAAATATCCGTCCAATCCAGTGTTTGACGGGCAACAATATCAGCCAGCTTGAGCAGCTCCGCATCTTCCGTCTTCTTATATAGCCATAAAATACATAACAGCATTTCGGAACCGCGAGACTTCGCCCAGCCGCGCAAAGGCTGCTCCTCAATAATCGAGCTTACATAACCGAAAAATTTGCTAAGGAATGGAACGATTCGTTCATCGTTCGTTGCCTCCTCATATTGCATCATCACCTTAAGCATAATCATGAAATGCCACCAGTCCTGCTTCTTATCCAGGTCATTATTAACCGTCGTAATATGTGCAGGCCCAAAAAAGCCATTCTCCTGCTGGCTGGCGAGCGACCATTCTATCCAACGGTTCGCTTTCGCGATCAGCTTCTCGTCGCCCAGTATATACGCAAGCGGCAGCAGCCCGTCCAAATAATAGGGGCCGCGCTCCCAGCTCTCGCCTTCCCCTCCTATCCAACCATTGTTCAGGCCAACATCCGCCCAATGCTCCTCCAGATGACCCGTAAGTCCGTCCGCTTGTATTCGAAGCTGATTATACAGCCAGCCTTCTGCCTTAATGCTGCCAAGCGGCAGCGCCCCAAATGCTTCATGTAATTGTCCCATGCTTCTGTACCACTCCTTCATGCCATGATGAATGCATACCGAATATACCATGCGGGACTTGCCCGATTGGATAGCTGATCTCAACCACTTTTTATCCAATCACAACATCTTGGTTTTATCGTATCTTTACTCAAACTGCAATTATCGCATATGATTATCCCGTAATGACTAAGCAAGGAGTGAAGCCTGAATGTTACAATTCATTTGTCCCCCCATGCCTCATTTCATTCATGGCGGCGAGGACACTTATCCTATACTTGGCAGACATGCTGATCGTTCAAACATTGGCGTATTCGATCTTATATACGTAACACGCGGTAGTTTATACATGGAGGAAGAAGGACAGGAGTTCAATATTTCGGCAGGCCATTATGCTATTTTTCGACCTGACCGTTCTCATCGAACGACTATGCCCTGCACCGAGGAAACCCATTTTTATTGGCTGCACTTTCAAACGGTCGGTGATTGGAGTGAATCACATGAACGGCTGCCTTTCTCCATTTCACAGGAGGGGCAGCCCTTTGCTCCGATCGAGTATTTCCCTTTCCAGCTTCCAAAGCAGAAGCGTCTGCTTGTCCCTCATGCCATTGAAGAGAAAATACGCGAGCTGCTGAAACTGCAGGAGCAGCCCTCTGCCCAATCGCGGTGGACCCAGCAGCAAATTTTCCACATCCTCCTCCAACTGCTTCAGGATCAAAATCAATCGGCGGTGGATAGTCCTTATTTGCAAATTGCCGAAGCAACCGCTCTGTTCCTCCGGCGCAGCTATCAAGACCCGCTTAGTTATAAGAAAATGGCAGAGGAGCTGCATTTTCACCCCAATTATATTGCGATTTGTATGAAAAAAACATTTGGGTGCACTCCCCTTGAGTACGTCACGCGCCACCGTATTGAGCAAGCGAAGCGGCTGCTTATCCACACGAATGAACCTATCGGCAAAATAGCTGAAGAAACAGGCTTCGGCTCCTTTCCTTATTTTGTTCGCTGCTTCACGAAACACACGAGCACGAAACCAAAAGCCTTTCGAATGCTTTATCGCTCTAAATAATCAATAAAAAACCCTTGCAACTTCCATTTTTTTCTTTATACTTAATTAAAATTTACAATTTGGAGGTGCATGCTATGACTGTATTTCATACCGACAGATTAATACTCAGACCATTTGAAGCTGGAGATGCCGAGGAACTACAGCAGCTAATAAACGATTTTGATGTTGCAAGCACCACTCTAAATATTCCTTATCCTTATCCAGAAGGCGGAGCTGCTGCCTTTATTGCCCGACGCGCTGAAATTGATCAAGAAGGAACAGGCTACACATTTGCTCTGATCGATAAAAGAAACCATACGTTTATGGGAAGCATCGGCATGACAATAAATAATAATCATAAAAGAGCTGAGCTTGGTTATTGGTTAGGCAAACGGTACTGGAATCAGGGGTATGTTACAGAAGGCGTCAAACGAGTTTTACAGTTTGGGTTCGAGGAGCTTGCACTTAATAAAATTGTTGCAGCTGCCATGACAAAAAATCCTGCCTCATCAAGCGTTATGAAAAAAAACGGCATGCAATACGAAGGCACTTTCCGCCAGCATTTCCTAAAGTGGGATGTATATGAGGACATCGCTTATTACAGTCTTTTGCGCGAGGAATATTTCAAATGATAGATTAGCAGGACATCAGGGAGAAACGGTTTCCCAGCAAAACTCCCTGATGCTCAAGCTTAGCTCATTGCCTGAATTCACACTTAAACCTTCTTGCGCTGCCGTGTGTAAATATCGACGTACACCGCAAGAATCAGTATGCCGCCCTTTACGATATACTGCCAGAAGGATTCAAGATTCATTAAGCTCATCCCGTTATCTAAGCTGGCCATTACGAGAGCTCCAATAATCGCGCCAACGATGGTGCCCGTACCGCCCATCAAGCTCGTTCCGCCGATTACGCAAGCCGCAATGGCATCCAGCTCATAGTTCTGACCTGCACTCATTGTTGCTGCATTTAAGCGAGCAGTCAGCACTAGTGCAGCTATGGCTGCTAGCGTATTGCAGAGAACGAACACGAGCAATATGCGGCGCTTAATATTAATGCCTGATAATCGCGCAGCTTCCGGATTGCCGCCAATCGCATATACTTGACGGCCAAAGGTCGTATTTTTTGATATAAACGTAAAAATAAGTGCCAGCACAATAACCATAACAAATGGAACAGGAATACCTTTGTAGCTGTTCATTAAATAAACGAATCCAATAACAATGGCGCCAATGACGCCTAATCGCAGCACGCTGACGGCAAACGGCTCAACATCAAAGCCAAATTTAGCTCTTGCTGCTCGCTTCCGCATGACAAGATATCCCGCAATGGCTAAAGCAGTAATGCCAAATATCCATCCGATAATATCCCCCACATAAGATTGACCAATGGCTTTCACCGATGGCGTCAGCGGAGCAATCGTAACGCTACCGGTTGTACCAAACAAAATACCCCGAAATATGAGCATCCCGCCAAGTGTCACAATAAACGCCGGCACCGCCCGATAAGCGATAATCCAGCCTTGAATAAAACCGATCGCCGCACCCACACCTAAGGTAGCTAAAATAACCGGTATCGTATTCCACTCGTACCACACGTTTAGAATTGCTGCGATACCACCCGTCAAGCCGACAAGGGAGCCAACCGACAAGTCAATTTGCCCTGCGACGATGACGAGCACCATTCCGATAGCCAGTATAGAGGTAACCGACATTTGTAGAAACAAGTTTGATATATTCGTCGGCGATAGAAACCGGTCATGCAGCAGCGAGAATAAAACCCAAATCGATATTAATGCCCCGATCATCGTATACGCGCGTGCGTCAAATTTCAGCCATTGCGGCCGCTGCTTCGTTTTTGTCTGGCTTATCACCGTTTCTTGATTCATGCTCATCGTCCTTTTCCTCCCGTAGCAGCCGTCATAATCATCTCTTGTGTTGCTTCCTCTGCCCTAAACTCACCCGTTTGTTTTCCTTCTGCGATGACGATAATTCTGTGGCTCATGCCTAGCAGCTCTGGGAGTTCGGACGATATCATAATGATGGACACGCCCTGCATAAGCAATTCGTTCATAATATTATAAATTTCAAATTTGGCGCCAACATCGATGCCCCGCGTCGGTTCGTCCAAAATTAAAATTTTCGGATTCGTCATCAGCCATTTGCCGAGTACGACCTTCTGCTGATTGCCGCCGCTTAAAGTTCCTACAATCGTCTCCACTGAATTCGCTTTCACTCGTAAAGAGTTCAAATATTGATTGCCTGCCGCAATCTCCTCATTAGGGCGAAGCACCCCGCCTGAGGATATAGCTGCAAGGCTTGCTAGACTGACATTGCTTTTAATATCCATGCCAAGAACAAGCCCATACTTTTTTCGATCCTCCGAAACGAGCGCCAGTCCAGCTTTTATAGCATGCCGCGTATGCTTAATCTTTACAGGTTTCCCGTCGATCTCAACCTTTCCATTGCTTTGACCTGGATAAGAACCGAATAAGCTCATGACCAGCTCCGTTCGCCCCGCTCCCATCAAACCGGCAATGCCTAATATTTCACCTTTGCGCACCTCAAAGCTTAAATGATCGATCACTTTTTTACCTTGCCGCTCTGGATTCATAACCGTATAATCCGTCACCTTGAGCATGACTTCGCCGGGCTTTGCTTCCACGCGCGGGAATCGCTCCTTGAGCTCGCGTCCAACCATCAGTGAAATGACTTTATCCTCATTCACATCAGCCACGTCGTATGTGCCAACCGCCAGACCATCTCGCAGTACCGTAACGGTATCTGCAATCGCAAACACCTCGTTAAGCTTATGAGAAATGTAAATGCAAGTAACGCCGCGTTTTTTAAACTCACGCAAAATATTAAGCAATATATCAACTTCCTGCTCCGTTAAAGCAGCTGTAGGTTCATCGAGAATAAGAATATTCGCATTCTTAGACAATGCCTTTGCAATTTCGATTTGCTGCTGCTTGCCGATGCCAAGGCCGCCGATCAATTGCTCTGGATTCACATCCAGAAGGCCGACTTCCTTCAGCCACCGCTCGCTCTCCTTGAATACGCGCTCCCAGTTAATAATTCCGAATACCGCTGGTTCTTTGCCGAGAAATAAATTTTCGCCAATCGATAAATCCTTTACTAGAGCAAGCTCCTGATAAATAATTGCAATACCCGCTTCTTCCGCGTCCTTTATTTTATCGAAGCGCTTCTCTTCACCGTTAATGAGTATTTGCCCATCGTAGGTGCCGTGCGGGTATAGACCGCTCAATACCTTCATGAGCGTCGACTTTCCTGCTCCGTTCTCACCGCACAGTGCATGCACCTCTCCTTTTTTCACCGAAAAGGTCACGTCGTTCAACGCTTTAACGCCAGGAAATTGCTTCGTAATATTACGCATTTCTAATGCCGCCGTCATTCCTTCCTCACCTCCGCAAATGGCAAAGAGGGGAAGAGCGTCATGGCACCCCGCTTCTTCCCCCTTACCTAGTCAAGCAGCTACTTCACGTTTTTGTAAACATCGTCCTTGGAATGGAAGCCGTCTGCAATGACGGTAGCATCCATGTTCGTTTTGTCTACAGCTACTGGATTAAGCAGCACGGACGGCACATCGATTTTACCATTGTTAACTGTTTTATCAGCGCCTACATCCTCGCCTTTGGCCATCTTCACTGCAAGGTCGGCCGCTTTCTCAGCCAAATCCTTAATTGGTTTGTATACCGTCATCGTTTGTGTTCCTTCAACGATACGCTGTGCTGCCGCAAGCTCGGCATCTTGGCCAGAAACAGGAATTTTTCCATCCAGCCCTTGCGCTGCAAGCGCTTGAATAACACCGCCTGCTGTACCATCATTCGCTGCGACTACAGCATCGATTTTATTATCATTAGCAGTTAACGCATTCTCCATATTAGCCAGCGCGTTAGCTGGGTTCCAATCCTTCGTCCATTGATCGAATACGATTTGGATGTCACCGCTGTCGATGAGCGGCTGCAAAATATTAAATGCGCCTTTTTTAAATAAATGGGCGTTATTATCCGTCTCGGCACCGCCGATGTATACGAATTTCCCTTTTGGAGCCAATTTAATAATCGCCTCAGCCTGCATTTCGCCTACCTTTTCATTATCGAAGGAGATGTATAGATCCAAATCAGAGTTTTTGATTAAACGATCATAAGCAAGCACTTTAATACCGGCCGCATGAGCCTTTTCAACAATCGCTGCCGTTGCTTCTGCATTATGAGGGACGACGACTAGCACATCTACACCTTGGCTTATTAAGTTTTCTGCCTGAGAAATTTGCTTCGCGTCATCGCTGTTTGCTGCTTGCACCTCTACCTTAGCGCCAAGCGCCTCGGCTGCTGCGATGAACAAATCACGGTCGCGCTGCCAGCGTTCCTCTTGCAGCGTATCGAGTGAAAGGCCGATTACAATTTTGTCGTCGCCTGATTTTACGTTGTTCGTTTTTGTTGTTGCTTCTTTATCGGTTGACTTGGACCCCGCGTTCCCATTGTTTCCATTGCCGCTAGAGCATGCCGAAATTACGATGACTAGAGCTAGTACAAGCGATACAACCCCGCCTCTTGTAAACCGTTTCCCCATTTTCTTCGCTCCCTTTTATAAAAAAATGTAAATGCTTACATTTCTAATATAACATCGCGCTGGAAGCAGAGAGCCGCCATCTTCCAGTACTCTTTTGCTATCGTCTGCATTTTTTTAAGGCGAACAGCCCTGCTTAGGCTCTTTTGCCAAGGATGGCTCTGCGGTAATCGGTCGGCGATACTCCACATACCTTTTTGAACACCTTGCTGAAATAATTAGGATCGTTATAGCCAATCTCATAAGTAATTTCCTTTAAGCTTCGATCGGGATCAGCCATCAGCTTCTTGCCCTTCTCAATTCTGCATTCGGTTAAAAAATCGATATAATTCATGCCTTCCTGATCCTTGAACATTTTGCTCATATAAAAAGGGCTTAAGCCAAATCGCTGCGACATCAGCTCCAGCGATATATCCTTCTCTGAATGCTCAATGATATACTGCTTCATTTGCAAAGCCGCATCCGGCTGTACTCTGCTCTGATGAGTGACGATACCTTCGATCAGCTTAGTAAGCAAGCTTTCCGTTTCTGTACGCAGCTGCTGATACTGCGTCACTTGGAACGAAAATAACGGCTTCTCCACTTCGATCCCCATCTCCTCTGCGACACGGGCTATAATCCACAATCTCTCCAGCACCCATTGGGCAGATTGCTCCAAGGAAGCATGATGCTGATCATGGACGACGATTAGCTCCATCACCATCTTGCGTACAATATCCCATTTCCCTAATCGAATGTGATCGACAAATTGTTTTTCCGTTTGTTTATCTTGATACCCGCCCGCAAAGGGACTACGAGATTCGATTTCACCATAAAATTGATGTTTCGCAGGCAGCGAGGCATTAGCCGTTGCAAGCAAAGCTTCTTGATATGACAACTTCACGTTTTCTAATCCCTTATAGGAATCTCCGATTCCAACAAATAAATCTCCGCCAACTTCGCGCTGCCGCAGCAGTAAAAACTGCTGGACAAGCGAGGCTGCTTGAGCACGATAGGTTTTACTGGCATCTCGAAAAATGACGATTGGAATTTGCCGAGCAGACATCGCACCTACCCAGCCGCTTCCAGCTTGTCTCACCTTCGCTTTAATCTCACCATACAGAACTTCTGACGTTGAATGGATTGGCAGCATGACGAGCATAACAAATGCCTCGCTTGTCCGCTCTCTGCCAAGCAGCCCCAGCATATCGTCGATATGGACATCATGCACATGGTCGAAGAGCAGCTGTGTCACGACATCTGATTCGACAATAGGCATCACTTTCCTCAGCGCTTCCTCCTCGTATTGCCTGAGCGCGAGCTCGCTTTTTTCACGCATAATCTCCTCTATGACCTTGCCAATGGTTGTTGTGATTTCACTTGCCTTGCTTGGCTTTAGCAAATAATCCTTAACCCCAAGCTTGATAGCCTGCCTTGCATAGTCAAACGTGTCGTATGCGGTGACCATAATAAATTTGGCCGAAGGCAGAAACACCGAGATTTTCTCGATTGCTTCGATGCCGTTAACGCCGGGCATTTTGATATCCATCAATATAAGATCAGGCTGCCACTCGCTTGCCGTCTCGATGGCTCTAGCCCCATTTTTTGCTTGCATAAATTGACAAGAAGGAAAACCTTTTTGCAAAATAGCCTGCAAGCCTTCCCGTTCTACTTGCTCATCGTCAACGATTAACAATTTCAACATGCTCAGCTGCACTCCCTACGATTGGCATTTTTATCGTTACCTTCGTTCCCTCTTGCGGCGCACTTCTAATTTCTATAACGTCGTCGTCACCGACAAACAACCTCAGCCGTTTCACTACGTTGCTGAAGCCGATCCCCGTTGAATGGCCTACGCCATCCGCATTTCCACCTTCTGTCAAAATATGATTGGCCTTCTCCGCCGTCATGCCTGTGCCATCATCCTCAATTTCAATAAGAACAAGATTATCCTTCTCATAGATGCGAAGTGAAATCGTGCCTCCATCCTCAAGCGGCTCAACCGCATGGATGACTGCATTTTCGATAATGGGCTGAAGCGTTAAGCAGGGCAGCAGCAGCTGCAGGCAGCTCTCATCCACCTCTAGTACAAATCTAAGCCGATCTGTAAAACGCGCACTTTGAATTTCGATGTATTTCAATATGACAGACAGCTCTTCTTCAAGCGTGACTGCCCTGTCAAGTCGGCGCAAATTATAACGAAGCAAGCCCGCTACGTTGGCAATCAGATCGCTCGTTTCCTCCGAGCCGTCTAGGTATGCTTTTTTGGATAAAATATCTAAGGTGTTGAATAAGAAGTGAGGGTTAATCTGGCTTTGAAGGCTAATAAGCTGGCTTTCCTTCAGGAGCAGCTTATTCTGCTGAAGCTCGCTTTCGAGCTGTGCCTTCTGCTGAATCTCGGAGATGAGATTGTTAATATTGATCCGCATGCGATCAAAGGTTTTGGCGAGGAATGAAATTTCATCATTGGAGTGTACTGCTATAGGCTTATCGAATCTGCCGCGCGATAATTCCTTTGCAGCTATCGTCAACTTCTGGATAGGTCTTGTAATGCTAAGCGAAAACCAATAAGTAAACAGCAGCAGCATAATCGTGATTAGTGAAAGCAGCCATATGCCAAGCCGCTTCAGCTCCGCGCTTTGTTCAATAATGCCGCGGTAAAAAGCATCGTACGTCCGTACTTCCTTGTCGATGAGCGTTACTGTGGTCTCTGCTATGTATTTGTCGATGCGGGTCGCTTCCTCAAATTTTTCAGCTGATTGCTCCCCATTGCCTTGCTCCAAAAACATGACTGACAAATCCGCCGACGCCACCAAGCTATCAATCATATTGATAAAGCTCGTCAGCGTAAAAGCATTATCCTTATTTCGAAGGCTTATCGTTTGCTGCTTCGCCATCATTATGTTTTCCTTGCTTTGATTCAGCGTCTGCTGCTTGAGTGCTGTTGGCTTCTGCAAATAATCATTTAATGCCGTAATCGTCTGATGGCTGCGATCAGTCACCTCATTCATGCGCAAATAACGCTGCAAAATATCATTGTATTGCTCCTGCGTCTTCTGATTATAGTAGGTGAGCACCATCCAAATCGTAACCATTATAAACAGCACGATTAACGACATCGTCAATATTTTACGCTGAATGCTGTTCATTTGGCATCCTCCGCCCGCATGACCCGAATATCTGTGAAGTAACCGTCAGGGTTTAGTGGAACCTGCTCGCCTGTCAGCCATTTGATC
This sequence comes from Paenibacillus sp. NRS-1760, assembly GCF_050467785.1. Classification (NCBI taxonomy): domain Bacteria; kingdom Bacillati; phylum Bacillota; class Bacilli; order Caryophanales; family Paenibacillaceae; genus Paenibacillus; species Paenibacillus sp. NRS-1760. Next base: position 119,744 of record NZ_JBITPK010000005.1, read on the forward strand.
ATGAGTGCGATGCTTTCCTCGCCCATCGCCTCTGGGGATTGCGCAATTAAGGCATCTATCTTTCCTTGCTGCATCAACGTAAGCGTCTCCGGTGAATCATCGAAGGAATAGATAAAAAAGTTGTCCACTCGCATTCGCTTGCTTATTTCCTGAATAATCGAACCCGCATGATTCGCCGAAACTGCGATGAACGCATCCGCATCCGGCTCCTCATTAAGCAGTTCATTTGTTGCCGCCGCCACATCCTCACGGGAATCTCCTGCAGCTACGATCTTGGTTATAATCTTCGGGTAGGCGTTCAGTACATTCAATATGCCCGTTAAGCGCGTTCTTTGGAAGTATTCCTGACGATCTGACACCATCAAAACCACCTTGCCCACAAAGCCCATATCCGACACCATCTGCCGCGCAATCATGCTCCCCGCTTCCAAATGATCCGAGCCTACATACGTTCTGCGCAAACTCTCGTTCATCGGCACATCGTTCGCTACCGTTATGACGGGTATACCTCTACTTGCCGCCTTCACCTTTGTTAAACTTTTAAATTCGTCCGTATCAAGCCCCTGTACGATGATTCCATCTACTTTAGAAGCAATCGCAACCTCAATATTTTTCAGAAAATCATCCCGATTTGTGCCATATGTCCCCCACACCTCAAGACTTGCACCATTTTGCTCTGCTGCAGCTTTAGCGCCCCGTTCCACCTTCGCCCAAAAAGGGGTATCCAGCTCCCTCGTTATGAGGACAAGGCGGTAGCTATTGTGCTGCTCTGCCGTTAATGCAGGTTCAATCAATTCGGAGGAGAACACTTTAACCATGGAGGTCAGCGTAAAAAACAAGATGACCAAGCACACTGCAAACAAGCTAACAATTATCGATTTGCGCAACCTATTTTCCTCCTGCCGACAAAATAGGATATTTTTATGAGAGCGGTTTCATATACAAATCATAGTAGATGGCTGGCTTGCTGTCTAGTTGTAGAGATAGAAAGAGGCTGCCCTCGGTATTTAACCGTGAAGGCAGCCTCCAAATATGAAGCCATAATATGAAACATAATTAGTCGGTATTTTTAAATAACGCCCTTTTTCAAAATAAGATTGGCATAAAGCGCACTCTCACCTGTAGCAATTACCGCATAAGCCTGCTTCGCCCGCTCGTAAAATCCAAAACGTTCGACCTGCTCAAATGGCTCCGATAGACCGGTACGCTGCTCGATAATCGAGCGGTATTGCTCCCAAATTGGGGTTTCAACCGTATCACCCGGAACCACCTGCATAAGTGCTGCTGGCTTCTCAACATATTGATCTAAAGGGAACAGCTGCAAAATAGCGTCAAGCAGCGCTGGTACATCATGCCCATCCGCACGAATGAGCCGCTTGGCATGACTTGCCGCGGGAAAGTTGCCGTCGGCAATCACGATTTCGTCGCTATGTCCCATTTCGCTGAGCACCTTCAGCAGCTCTGGAGAAATCAGTTTCGATATCCCAATCAGCATGCTAACCTCCTCCTCCCGGTATCGATATAATCATATGAGTTATTTGACTCTAGCAACACGCTCATAAGCTTCGAACGCATAATTCCACTCATTCTGCTGCTCAGGAGCAAATTCCTCTACCTTAAACGATGCAGCTACAAGCTTCCTTGCTTCTTGAAGATTGCCGCATTCACCTAGCGCGACGAGCTGCATGAGCATATTGCCAATCGCACTTGCTTCTACTGGTCCCGTCCAAACCGGACGGGCAATCGCATTAGCCGTTAGGCGGCAAAGCAGCCTATTCTGAATGCCACCGCCAACCATATGCAAGCCATCAAAACGCTGCTTCGTCAATTCTTCCATTTGAGCCAGCGCCTGCCGATACCTTAATGCCAAGCTCTCCAAAATGCAGCGAGTAATTTCACCTATAGACTGCGGAACCTTCTGAGACGTTTGTTCGCAATAAGCTTGTATGCGCCCGATCATGCCGGAAGGTGCAAAAAACATCGGATCGTCGGGATGGATAAAGCTGCGGAAAGGCTCAGCCGCTTCCGCTTGCGTCACGATTTCTGCAAACGTCCAATCGTTCCCCTGCTCCTCCCATTCCCGTTTGCACTCTTGCAATATCCAAAGTCCCATAATGTTTTTGAGCAGCTGATAGGTTCCCTGAGCGCCTCCTTCATTAGAGAAATCAAGATCTTGCGCTTCTCTTGAGACGTTTGGACCTGCAAGCTCGGTCCCAAGCAGCGACCATGTTCCGCAAACTAGATATGCAAAGCCCGATTCACCATCCGCAGGAACAGCTGCAACCGCTGATTCGGTATCATGCGTTCCAACAGCAACCGCTGTAATCGGAGGGACATCCAGCTCGGCGCAAACCTCTGCCGTTAACTGTCCAATCTTCGTACCCGGATGAATCGGATCAAGAAACAACCGATTTGGAATGCCCAGCTCATCCATTAACTCTATATTCCATTGCTGTTCCTTAGGCTTGTATAGCTGCGTAGTCGTCGCCATGGTAAACTCGCACACCTTCACGCCTGTTAAGAAATAAGCAAGCAAATCAGGCGTAAGCAGCAGCGTTCTAGCTGCCGCAAGCTTCGGCGATGCCGCCTTCTTCATCGCATACAGCTGGTTTATCGTATTAAAGGGCATAAACTGCAAGCCGCCCTGCTCATATAATCGGTCTTTGCCAAACCGTTCGAGCAGCTCTTCTACTATTCCATCTGTTTGCGAATCACGGTAATGATATGGATTGCCAAGCAGCTCGCCATTATTATCGAGCAGCCCAAAGTCTACGCCCCATGTATCAATGCCTAACGTTTGCGGAGCGTAGCCTTCTTGAAAGGCTTTGCGAATGGCAAACTTCAGCTCATGCAGCAGGCGCAAAATATCCCAGTGCAAATGACCGTGTACAGAAACCGGCTGATTCGGAAAACGATGAATTTCCGTCACCTTCAGCAAGCGCTGACCGCTTGCCTTATCAAGCAGCAGCTCGCCGATTAACGCCCTGCCGCTGCTTGCGCCCAAATCAAACGCGAGCACAGTCGCAAGCTTCGTCATGCTTAAAGCCTCCTTTAACTAAAGCTAGCGCTTCACGAATGGGCACCGAATCACTTCATCTTTTGCAGTAATTCGATGCGGTAAGCTTCGCTCTCCAGCGATGCGATCTCTTCAAACTCTTCTGTCGTCAGCACCTTAGGCTCACGAATCGCCTTGGCAATCAAATAAATTTTTGTGCTTTCCTCAACGACCTCCGTACGATAGTAAGCCTCGCGTAAATTGCGACCAGACGTTACTAAGCCATGGTTGCCAAGCAGTACTGAGCTTGCTTCATTTACTTTCGCTACGTATGCATCAGCGAGCTTATCCGTCGTCGGAAGCACATATGGAACGTACACCGTCTTGCCAACGAGCGCTGCTTGATCTGGAAACATAATTGGAAGCTCCTGCTCAACTAACGTGAATGCAATGCAATATGGCGGATGCGTATGGACGATTGCCCCAATATCCGGATTAGCACGATAGGCATATAGATGCATCAGCACCTCAGATGATGGACGAAGACCGATATCTGTTATTTCCCCAGTCTCAATATCTACCTCGACCCATTGATGCGGCTCAACCTCATCAAGAGCAAATCCGCTTGGCGAAAGATACATTTTGCCTTCAAACTTCGCGCTAATATTGCCGCCTGGTCCTACAACCAGCTTGTTCGTTACTGTTTTGCGAGCATATTTGCATAGCTCGTTGCGAATGTCCGTGCTGCTCATTGTAAAACCTCCGATTTATTTGTAGATAGGCCCGAAATTTTGACAAGCTAGGTAATCGGCGTTCTCTGGATTCGCCGTACCGAACAATCCCCATGCTCTTGGGCGGAATACACGTTCTCTCGAAACGTTATGCATATTAACCGGAATCCGCAGCATCGAAGCGAGCGTAATTAAATCAGCTCCGATGTGTCCATAGCTGATAGAGCCGTGATTTGCACCCCAATTATCCATTACCTCATAAACGGAACCGAAAGCCCCTTCACCCGTCAAGATTGGTGCAAACCATGTTGTCGGCCACGTCGAATCGGTACGTTTGTCGAGTGTGTCATGGACATCCTGCGGCAATTCTACCGAATAACCTTCTGCGATTTGTAGTACGGGGCCAATGCCCTTCACCAAATTAATGCGAGACATTGTCATCGGCATGCCGCCGCGCGTTAAGAAATCAGAGGAGTAACCGCCTCCGCGGAAATATTCGACCGAAGCTGGCCGCCATGACGTAGCATCCAAACATTTTTGCGCTTCTTCCTCTGATATTTCCCAGAACGGCTTCATGACCGGTTCGCCATCCTTCGTCTGCTCTCCTGTTCCGTCAAGCGTTGCTGAACCGGAGTTGATCAGATGGAGCAAACCGTTCTCAGCTGCACCCGCCAGCTTGTGTCCCGTGACTCGCTCCACAGATTCTGGGCTCCAATACGTGCGGACATCGGCAAAAATTTGAGCGGTATTCGTAAGCAAATATCCGAAGAGCATTACCACGCCATTTAAGCTGTCATTTTCCGTAGCTACCATATAAGGCGCCCTTATGCCGTTCCAATCGAATGATGAATTAAGTATGGATTCCATGAAATCACCGTTTGGAAAATGATCCGTCCACTGCCGCTGACCTTGGAATCCAGCGACGATCGCGTTATGGCCGCCAGCTTCCTCGCCGAAGCCAAGTTTGGCAAGCTCAGGGTTGCCAATCATCAGATCACGGGCGATTTGCGTCATTTTCACAACCGTTTCCCAGTCCTCATCTTTACGCTCTCTTGACGTCTGGATATCCGCAGCATTGTTATCCGCTCCTTCGATACATTTCTCCTTCACCCAGGTAAGCGCTTTCTCGAACTCCGCTGTATCATATATGTTCTCTTCCATACGGCGTACAAATTCAGTCATATCGATGTACTCGGTACGCATGCCAAGATATTCTTGGAAGAAAGCGTCATTTACGATTGAACCGGCGATACCCATAGATACAGAACCCATCGACAAATACGATTTACCGCGCATATAAGCAACCGCCAGGCCTGCTTTCGCAAATCCAATCAGTTTGTCTTTCACATCAAACGGAACGGAAGTATCGCCAGAATCTTGAACATGCTCACCATAGATGCCAAAGGCTGGAAGCCCTTTTTGCGCGTAACCCGATAGTACAGCTGCCAGATACACCGCGCCTGGACGTTCTGTCCCATTAAAGCCCCATACCGCCTTCGGAATGCTTGCATCCATATCCATCGTTTCCGTGCCATAGCACCAGCAAGGGGTTACCGTTATCGATACCCCTACGCCAGAGGTTGCAAATTTTTGCGCACAGGCTGCTGCTTCAGCTACTCCGCCAATACAGCTGTCAGCGATGACACATTCAACCGGTTCGCCGTTTGGATAACGCAAATTGTCCGATAAAAGCTTAGCAGTCGCGATTGCCATGTTCATGGTTTGTTCTTCCAACGATTCGCGAACGCCTTTTCTTCTTCCGTCAATCGTTGGTCGAATACCTATCTTTGGAAACCCTGATTGAAAACGAAAGCTAGTATCTGTCATATTAAAACCTCCATTATGTTATAATAATGTTACCGATAACATTAAAATAACAACAATAAGGCTTGCTGTCAATGACTACTTTTTTGTATGATAGAATCTACGATTTATCCATAAGGGGATTACGAAATGGTAACGATATATGATGTAGCCGCTAAGGCAGGCGTCTCCGCTATGACCGTCTCCAGAGTTATCAATAACACTGGTAAAATAAGCGAAAAAACGAGAACGAAGGTAACTCGTGTTATGGAGGAGCTGGGTTATGTTCCGAATCAAACGGCGCGAAGCCTCGTACTCCAGCAAACGAAGCTGCTATTCCTGCTCATAACTGATATTATGAACCCTTTCTATACGACGCTCGCACGCGGAGCGGAAGATGCTGCCAAACGTTCGGGTTATCGTCTGCTGTTTGGGAACAGCGACGAAAATCTGGAAAAAGAAGCCGATTATGTGACGACCATCTTGACGACTCGCGTTGACGGCGTTCTTGTCGCTCCTGCTGGCGATCCCTCTCTTCCTCATTTAAATTCGCTGCGCAAGCATAATGTGCCATTTGTACTGCTTGACCGTGAGGTGCCGGGCATTGACTGCGATATCGTGCTTGGTGACAGCAGAGACGGTGCAAGAAGACTTGTTGAGCATCTAGCCTCACAAGGGCATCGCACAATAGCGATGGTGAATGGTTCTTCCTCCATCTCCAGTGCGAGATTAAGACTGCAAGGCTATCAAGACGGCATGAAGCTCAATGACCTGGACTACAACGAGAAATATGTATTTGAGACCAGCTTTGGTCCTTTAAACGATTTGACCGAAATGGGCCAGTGGTTCGATCAGCTCTCCCCTCCTCCAACGGCTATCGTTGCGGGCAACAATGTGCTTGCTGTAGAAATTTTACGACTGTTCCGTGAACGCGGAATGAGCGTTCCTGACAATATGTCCATCGTTTGCTTTGATGATCTTGGACCTTATTCAGAAGTAGAACCATTCCTTACCGTAGCCGCTCAGCAGGCTTATCAGTTCGGCTACATGGGCATGCAAATGCTAGTTGACCGCATACAAGAGCGTGAAGCAGCGCTGCCATGGAAAAAAATCGTTTTGCCGGCAGAGCTGATTATTCGTCGATCCGTGAAGGAAATCACTTCACTCTAGCTAAGCTTGTAAAAAAGTGCCTAGAGGAAACCTCCAGGCACTTTTTTAGTTTATTCTTGCTCCTTCAAAACGAGTAGCTAAACCGCTTTGGATTTGGACATTCTTATTCAAAACGGTAGCAAAAACCTGTACTCGATCACGAGCCTGCAATTGTACAAGACCACTGGCCTCTATAATGCCGCTTGTATTTGTAAAATCTTCTTGATCTGAAATTCTTGGCACGCCATTTACTCTTATCTCCAAATCAAGCGTAAAGGTTGTGACCGTAACCGTTTGAAAGAAGACACTTGCAAAAAGAGCGTAAACGCCTTTTTGTTTTGGACGAAAAGTTGAGTTAGCCGGGTTGTATTCATTGTTGAGATCCAACTCTTCCACTTGATAAAGAACTTTGGCAGTTGTACCATCAAGAAGATTCTGATCGATTCCAGAAACAGCTCTGAACGCGGATTTGCGACTTCTCACTGGCTTACAGATCAATTTCTTGCTGACAGGTCGCTTGCAGACAACCTCTTTGCAGATAAGCCTTTTACTGCTTTGTTTTACCTTCCTTGCTCTTGTAACAGTCATGCTTTTCCCTCCTTCTAACCCTATTTATTTAGCTAGTAACAAAACTAGTTGTTCTAGCAATACATTATTATATGGATCGAATCGATTAATAGAGACGGTACTTGTCTAGCAAAGATGAATCAGGCTGTTTTATTAAAAATAAAGAGTAACATAGTTATGATCCTGCTAGCTTCCAGCCTTTCTTTTGCCTAGTCGTTTCTCTAGCAATTGTTTGTTGTCTAATAGGTTTGTATCCGTGGGGGCATACGAAAGAGCAATCTCATTATGTTTATACGCATGCTCTAGTTTCCCTAACTTGCCGTAACAGGCCACTAGCTGCAAATGGGGAAACCATGTCCAAGCCATGTGATTAATGCCAAGCAGACGTTTTTCCGGTTTTTCCAGCTTCAGTGCCAATTGGTACCAGTTAATCGCTTTCTCATAATCATAGTTTTCCTGAAAATAATAAGCGATACGGCATACGTAATCAGCACGCGGGATATCATAGTTGAATGTTTTTATAAGAGAATGCAGCTCCTGCTCTTTATTGCCAAGCTCATGATGACAATGAGCCATTCGATCACAAGCTAGCAATTGATCTTCAAAGTAGCTTGCGCGATCAGAAATAATAGCTTCATAAATCTCAATTGCCTTTTCAAAATAATTATTAGCGGTTAACTCCATTGCATAGTGCAGCAATTGCCGATTGGAGAGAACGTCTCCTTTCGCAAGCATTCTTTCATAAATACGCAAATTTCGTTCCGAGTTTGTATGGACGCGCCCGTGACTCACAGCAATATCAGAGAAGATCACATTTCCCTCAACTGCCAAATATTCATGCACGGGATCATGCCACTGAAATTGCTTGGAACGCTTCACCAGCCGGTTTCTTTGAATGACAGCTGTAGGCTGTCCAAGAGGATCGAATCCAACATAATAATCCATGCTGACGGAGTCCACAGTTGGATCTATCGTTTGTTTAAGCAAGCTGAGCTTCGTTCTATCGTTTTCTTGCAGCCAATCGTCTGCATCGAGCCATAAAATATAATCTTGAGCAGCGTGGCTGAAAGAAAAATTTCTCGCAGCCGAAAAATCGTCATTCCAATCCATATGAAAGATTCGACTTGTGTAGTTAGCTGCAATTTCCTTTGTCTTATCTGTTGATCCCGTATCTACAATTATGATCTCTTCAACTAGGTCGTTGACGGAGTTTAAGCATTTTTCCAGTACCTGCTCCTCGTTTTTTACAATCATGCATAAACTAATCGTAATCATTGCTTCACACCTCCATAACCTATTCTCTAAGCAGTATATGGAGCCATAACTTGTGGTGTTTGGACAAATATACAAACAAAAAAAGGCCGGGAGCTCCTCCTTTTACGGAGAAATCCGGCCTTAATTGTTGATTGCATATGAACGTTAACTCTAGTATTGCTTTGGTGGAACCTCAGGCGGAATGTCCGGCTTGATCTCAGGTTCAACCTCCGGTTTAATTTCCGGGATCGTCTGCGGCTCAATTTCCGGAATAGGCTGGTCGGGCTTAATTACCGGCGAATCCGGGGGGATAATTTCCGGCTCCTGTCCTGGATTTGTCTCAGGAACCTCCTGCGGCTTGTTTTCATTATCTAACATGCTTCATCAGCTCCTTTCGCTTATAAGCATGTTTACCCCAAAACAGTCCTAAAATAACGTTCAACGTATAATTTTTTTCTCAGACTCGACTTTCCTTTTACCCGTTGACGTAATCGCGCCATTGATGTTTTGGCTTCCAGTTGAGTAGACGTTTAGCCTTTTCATTGCAGAGCAATGTTTCGTTCCCCTCCAGCGGCTTGCGGAAATCATTGACCTGAGGGAAACGAGCTGCCATTAGCGCACGGCTTGGCAGCGCCATGCTGCTATCATCCGCTGCAAGATTAAGCGCCACGCTTCCGAGCCCCTCTGCTTCAATAGCGAGCTGACAAGCTTCCGCCGCATCTCTCGTATCAATGTAGCTCCATAGAATGCGCTCGCGCTGCTCGGGATCATGGATAAATGACTCGAATCGCTCATACGCTTCTGGTGCAATAACATTGCCTAGGCGGAATGAAACAACCTGCATGCCTGTTCTACGGTTTATCATATCCGCTGTTTGTTCATTTACAATTTTGGACAAGCCATAGCTGTCCTCAGGAAGCTGCGGATGCTCTTCATCGACGGGAACATACTTAGGCCCGAACTTCTCTTTGGCAAATACGAGGCCATAAGAGGATTCGCTCGAAGCAATAACTGCCTTGCGGATGCCAAGACCCGCTGCAGCTTCCAATATGTTGTAGGTAGACATCACATTGTTGTGAAAGGTAATCTCATTCGGATGCGAGTACGCAACTGGAATGGCAGCCAAATGCACAACGGCATCCGCCCCAGCCAATACGCCGTACACTTCACCCAAATGGTTCAAATCAACGATTACGGTACGGCATAGCGGTTCGGCTGGATGTTTCACATCCGCATTCACAACCACGTATCCCTGCTCAACAAAATGCTTAACTACCCATTTCCCCAGCATGCCGCTGCCGCCTGTAACAACTACTTTCGGCACTTCATTCACTCCTTCTTATGCTCCTAATATTTGTTCAATCCGCTCCGTAATATCAGCGCTTAGCACGACACCAGATGCCTTCACGTTCTCTTCCACCTGTGCAGGATTGCTAGCTCCAACGAGTGCACTAGATACATTCGGCTGGCGCAAAATCCAAGCAAGCGCCAGCTGACCAACCGTTAATTCCAGCTCTGCTGCCACCACGCTCAGCTCGCGCACTTTATTGATTTTCTCTTCCGTCACACCTTTGCGCATGCCATCAAGCTTCGCTGCACGGCTGTCCGCAGGCACATCATTCACGGAACTGTATTTGCCCGTCAGTAGTCCCTGAGCGAGCGGCGAGAACACGACTTGTCCAATACCGCCGCGCTCTCCGTAAGGAATGACTTCCTTCTCGATATAACGGTTAAACATATTATAAATCGGTTGGTTAACTACGATTCGGTCGAGCAAGTAACGATCAGCAATTGCATGCGCTTCCACCATTTGCGCGGTTGTCCATTCGCTAACGCCAACGTACAGCACTTTGCCTTGGCGTACCAGATCATCAAGCGCACGAAGCGTCTCTTCCATTGGCGTACTTGGATCATGGCGGTGGCAGTAATATAGATCCACATAATCTGCTCCAAGCCGTTTCAGGCTGGCATTGCACTGCTCCATAATATGTTTGCGGGATAGTCCCCGATCATTTGGACCATCACCCATCTGTCCAAACACTTTCGTTGCGAGCACATAAGATTCCCGTGGAAAAGCACGAAGCGCTTCTCCCATCAGCTTCTCTGCTTCCCCTCTCTCATATACATTCGCTGTATCAAAAAAATTAATGCCAAGCCCGTAGGCTGTTTGAATCGCTTTCACCGCATTTTCACGTTCTACGTAACCGCCGTATGTCAACCAGCTTCCTAGACTGATTTCACTAACCTTCAATCCACTTTTCCCTAAATGACGAAATTGCATCTCTACTCATCTCCTCATGAATTGTAAAATAGCAATCGAAATGCTGCCTTAAGCACGCTCGCATCTCTATTCTAGAGAAGTTTGTATCATTATGTAAGTAGTGAAAAAAAGGTCACTATATTATATGAAATATACATACTATACTTAAAGTAACTGCTAGTTTCTTGATTTTTATCTTAAAATAAACCCGTTGGGACGGGTGATTCGCAGTACTATTCGTCCAACCATTGCTGCACTTTATTGTCCATTTCTTTTTGCAAATTCTCTAAAATGCCGCTTTTATTATGCAATATATCCAAATACTTTTTGGGAAACATTTTTTTCAACGAAGATTGATAAAGACTGCCGTCTTTCGGTTCAGTATATTCGGTTACAACATATCCCTCTGCTTTTTTCTTCAAGCGAATGACCGCAGGCAAGGAATGCCCTGCTTGAATTTCTAGCCCCGAAAATTTATTAAATCCGCCAAAATAGGAATACATATACACCGTAATGATACCCGATGATTCGCTTGTGCCATAAACCTCATGCACCTCAAACTGTTTTTCCGTTTGAGAGGAGACGGAATCGTATTTTTGAATAATATAATTTGAAATAACTTCGTTCATATCATCTGATAACTGTTTTTCTTGATTGGAAGATTGCATCTCCTCAGACACGCTAGAGACCACTTTCCCACTGCTATTCGTTGTTCCATTATTCTCTTCCTTTTCGCAAGCACTAAGAATGCAAACCGCTGCTAGCAAAACAAACCAAATCTTGAACCTCACCAAAAATCCCTCCTCTTCATCCTCATCATCATAGACTCTTTAATGATTACTTAGGTTGCATTTATGGAGAAATTATCCACTGCATTCGAATGCCCATCTATCTATTTTCCGCTCGTTTATCGTTCTATTGCTTATTCAAGTTCTTCCGAAATTCCGTAGGCGATTGTCCGCTCCATTTGTGAAATTGCTTCGTAAAAAAGAGCGGGTCATTAAATCCAACAGATGAGGCAATCTGGGCGATCGTAAGCTCGCCTTCAAGCAGCTCCTCTGCTTTCTTCATTCGTACCTTTTGTAAATATTGCATGGGCGGCAGCCCCGTCGCATCCTTGAACAGCCTCGTTAAATGCGCGCGATGATAGCCGAGTGTTTGAGCGATTCCTTCAATAGAGAGCTGCTGTCCATATTGGAGCGATATGAGGCGAATTGCCTGATCAATTTGGCGGTAAGAACGAGATTCTGGTACGATCTCTTCGGTTATTCTCGTAAGGTTCATTCGTCCAAGCTCATGAAATATTAATCTCAGCCAGCCCGAAGCTTCCATATTGCCAAGCGCTGGGGCATTCGTTTTCTCCATACCTTTGCGTATTTTCCGAAACATCCGATAAATCGTCGGCAGCGAGAATCCACGTATAACAGCAAGGTCTGGCGTGATCCCAATCGAACGAAGAGAAGCTTCCACGATATCTCCCGAGAAGGCTACCCATGTATATTTCCAAGGATTGTGCAGGCTTGCCTCGTATTTGACCAAAATATCCGGAAAAATGATGAAGGCATCCCCCGCGCTGCAAGAGTACGTCTTCCCCAGCGCTTCAAATGTGCCTTCCCCATCCAGTACAATGTGAATTAAATAATAATCATGAACAGCCGGTCCTATAAAATGGCCCGCGACCGGTTCGCCGATTCCGCTGAACAAGACCGACATTTCGCCTTTCAGCGGAGCTGTATTAATACTCATGGTTATACGATGATGCGTTTCCATCCATGCACCTCCAATAAGCTGACTTCTCTAAGCATACTAAATGATGCAACATTTCTCCATATAATGCTTCGTTCCTTCCATATTCATTTGCAGTTGTTCTCCTTATACTAAAGGAGTCAGCAATCATCCAATAGGAGGCTATTGTCTAATGTCTAAAATTACTTTTATCGGCGCAGGAAGCAGTGTTTTTGCCAAAAACATTCTTGGAGATGTCATGCAAACACCTGCACTGCAAGGTTTTGAAATCGCTTTATTTGACATTGATGCGGAGCGTCTTCTCGATTCCGAGCAAATGCTGCTTAATATTAAAAAAACAAGTGAAAGCACTTGCCAGATTAAAGCCTATACCGACCGGAAAGAAGCGCTTCGCGGAGCCAAATACATCGTAAACGCCATTCAAGTTGGCGGCTATGATCCGTGTACGATTACCGATTTCGAGATTCCAAAAAAATACGGCTTGCGCCAAACGATTGCCGATACCGTAGGCATTGGCGGCATTTTCCGTAATCTACGCACGATTCCTGTGATGCTGGATTTCGCTCGCGATATTAACGAGGTTTGTCCAGATGCCCTGTTCCTTAACTACACCAACCCAATGGCCGTGCTCACGAATGTCATGAACACCTATGGCGGCGTGAAAACGGTTGGCTTATGCCACAGTGTACAAGTTTGTGTACCGCATTTATTTGATCATTTGGGTATGGACACAACGGGCGTTAAGTACAAAATTGCAGGCATCAACCATATGGCATGGCTGCTTGAAGCAAGCAAAGACGGAGTTGATCTTTACCCGGAAATCAAACGCCGTGCAGCCGAGAAGCAATTGGAGAAACATCATGATATGGTTCGTTACGAGCTCATGCTGAAATTCGGCTACTATATCACCGAATCTTCCGAGCACAATGCGGAATACCATCCATACTTCATCAAACGGAACTATCCAGAGCTGATCGAGCGTTTCAACATTCCTCTCGATGAGTATCCTCGCCGCTGTGTTAGTCAAATTGAAGGCTGGAAATCCATGCGCGATTCACTTATTAATGACAGCAAGCTGGAGCACTGCCGCAGCCATGAATATGCTTCTTACATTCTCGAAGCAATTGAAACGAACAACCCGTTCAAAATTGGCGGCAACGTGATGAATACTGGACTTATTACGAATCTGCCGAAGGAAGCATGCGTAGAAGTGCCATGCCTCGTTGATGCGAATGGCGTTACACCAACCTATGTTGGCGACCTTCCGCCACAGCTTGCAGCATTAAACCGTACGAACATCAACACGCAGCTATTAACGATCGAAGCGGCAATTACTGGCAAGCGGGATCATATTTATCACGCTGCAATGCTTGATCCGCATACCTCAGCAGAATTGTCTATGGATGACATTGTATCGCTTTGTGATGAGCTCATCGAAGCTCATGGCAGCTGGCTCCCAAGCTATAAATAAACGAATAGGCAGACGAGTGCATCGTTATTCATGCACTTGTCTGCCTTGTTTTTTTCCAGTAACCTTCACCATCATATGGGCAAACACATATCCTATCCCAGTAAACATTTAACCAGCTAATGAAAGAGGGGCAGGATTTACAAATGACTTCTTATATGGACTATACGTCTCCACAAACGGAATTTGCTTATGATTTGAACAATAGTACTTTTTTCAAAAAAGATCCATACAACTACATCAACTTGCTTTCAGTGAAGCAATTGAATACGTTAGGCAATTCGTCGCTTCTTGATATCTACCTTAGCAAAAGCAATGTCGTTGAGCCTCATTACCATCAGAATGCCTCTGAACTCGTATATTGCATATCAGGATCAGCAGAAATAGCGCTTATGAACCCTTTTACGAACGAGTTCCTTCATTACTTGGTACAACCTGCTCAAGTCGTCAACATTCCGCAAGGCTGGTGGCACTATGAAATGGCGACCGTCGATAATACTCATCTGCTAGCCATCTTTGATGCGCCAATCCCAGAAGTTATTTTTGGCTCCGATATTTTAAGATTAACTCCAACCAACATCCTTGCGTATACCTACTGCTTAGATCAAGAAAAATTAGAAAATGCATTAGCACCTTTAAAGGACACCGTTATTTTGGGACCTCCGAGCAATTGCAGCTATAATCCCGTACAAGGCCAAAGCAAAAATATGCAAAAGCCTAATCAAGCTCCAATGCAGCAGCAAGCTCCAGTGCAATCGAATCAAGTATTGCAATCCAATCAAGTATTGCAGCCAAACCAAACGTTGCCGTCCAATAAAGCATATCAGCCTAATCAAGCTATTCAATCTAACCAAGCTAAACCTAACCAAGGCTATTACAATCAAATGTATGGCCATCAGTATTATCAGCATCCATATTAATAACTTAAACCCACAAAAGCCGACAAAAAAAAGAGGGAACCCAAGCAGTCCGTTGCTTCGGGTCACCCTCTTCTTTATTGTAAGCAGAATCTAACGAAATGTTACCCCAGAATC
This sequence comes from Paenibacillus sp. NRS-1760, assembly GCF_050467785.1. NCBI lineage: Bacteria > Bacillati > Bacillota > Bacilli > Caryophanales > Paenibacillaceae > Paenibacillus > Paenibacillus sp. NRS-1760. The sequence goes on from NZ_JBITPK010000005.1 coordinate 134,751, forward strand.
CATCTTGCAAGCATCGCGATATCCACAATATCAATTTTGCCATCCGCATTTAGATCGGATTTCTTATATTGCGACCAATTCGGATCTGCGCTTGTTTTGCCATATGCAGATGCTACGATGCCGAGGTCGCCAATCGATACCTTATTGTCGTTATTAATATCGCCTGACAATTTGGAAGCTTGGAACGTCGTCACTGCCGCACTTAGCTGAGCAATAGCTGCGCTCACTTGCGCTTCGCTTGCATTCGGGTTAACGGCAACGGCTTTCGCTGTGGCAATGGCTTCACCGAACGCTGCTTTTGCTGCTGCCGGATATTGACCAGGCTGTGTGCCGACTACCGCTCCATCATAAATGGCTTCCGCTGCGGCTATTGCCTGATTTAAGCCCGTCACATCAACAACGGCACTAATTTGCAGCGTATGGGATGCTGATTTTGCTTCAAGTTCTTCTCCCAAGCTATTAGCAACTGTAAAGTCGCTAATTTGAATGGCTGTATTGCCTGTGCTCCCCGTAACAGCTGCCAAGAAGCTCAGCTTCAGCCATTCCGAATTGGCATCAATGCCTTTGCCTTGACCTGCAGCTACAATCCTCACCTTGCCGGGCTCGATAACCTTTTGCTCAAGGATGCTGAAATCCTGCTGCAAGGAGGTTGCGCCAGTCAGCGTTAATTTCGCAGCATCGAAGCTAACTGTTAAAATTTGCGCATACAGCTTTGAATATTTCTCCTCCGTTACGCCTGACAATCCAACCGTTGCATCGAAGGATTGACCCGCTTTCACCAGTGCCGCTCCGGCAATCGTAGCTGTCGCGTCTTTCACAGCAGGAGGTACTACAGAAGCTGCGAAGTCAGCAACCGATTTGCCGAGTGCCGCCAACGCTGCATCTACTGCCGCTTGATCTGCAGTTGCAAGAGCCAATACGTCTTTAGCTGTTGCGATTGAAGCAGCAAATGCATCTTTTGCAGACTGCGGATATTGACCGGGCTCTGTACCTGCAACAGCGGAATTAAGTTTGGCTTCAGCAGATACAACTGCCGCTTGAAGCGCTGTTTTATCCGACAATTGAGCAGGACCAACCGAGAAATAATCGAAATTCGCTTGGATTGACGTTTTATCACCCGAAGATAAACCATAGAAGCCGATTTTCAAATTGCTTAAATTAACAGTCATCGGGTCTGCCGCAGGTTTCCATGCGCTGCCATCCCAATAGAAAGTAGAAACGACATTGCCTACCTTCTTGATTTGCAAATAGGACGTATCGTAACCTGGATGGCTGACCATGTTTGTCGCTTTAACATAAACCGCATTTTTCTCATATGCGGTTTCGAGGCTTTTGCCAGTTGTAGCTTCCGTATCCCAAACATGGCTCAGCTTAACGTAATTGTCCTCATTTTGCCAAATGAACAGTCCCGCTTGCTGGAAGTTTTTGCGTACAGGAGCTTCCACTTTTGTTGTAATGACGAAGTCGCCTGCTGGCGCATCCTTTAAAAATATGTTCGGCAAGTTATTTGAATTTCCGAATGTGTCGCCTGGTGAAGTGTCCAAGCTTAAAAAGCCTGGTTTGCGTGTCAGCGACCATTTGGAGTTGTCTGCCTTAAAGACAGACCAAGCTCTGTCTAGCGTCGCCTCATTAAACGGATCAACGGAAGAACCCGCCGGAATGGGATCGTTTACCGATACAAAAAATTGCTCACGCGCGTTTTGGAGAGATTTAAGGACTGTTTGAATTTGTGCAGGCATTGCAGCCTCATCTTGAGCTGTCTCGCGAGCTAAATCAATGACAGCCTTAAAGGAATCAGCAGTCGATTTCTCATATTCGCCGGCTCCTGCGCCTATTTTCGCGAGATTCAGCATTCCTTCTGCTCTGGCAATTTCAGCGAGCAAATCCCCTTTGGTTGCTGTGCCGATGAGCTCACGGTGCGCGGTCGCAATTCGATCAAAATCCATTTTTTCAACCTTGCGATCGTAAGACAATAAGCCGTTAATTTCATATTCCACATCTGTAATTTGTGTGTAAATGGCTGCGCTCAGGCCTGATTCCTTCAGCTGCTTCAGCCTGTTGATGTAGGCGATATAAGTAGAAGTCAGCTGTTCTTTGCTATTCATTAATTGATAGGAGAATACGAGTGGGCTCCATTCATGCCCTGGGACATGCAAGCCTAAACCGCCATATTCGCCAAGCACAGCTGCCCTTGTATCGCTGTAATTCGGAGCGCCGGGATCAGGATAGCGATGAATATCATTCAAATCGCCGACGCCCGCATCCCACCAGCCGCTTGTGCTGTTAACGAGCCTAGTCGAATCAAGGCTTTTTACATAGCTGGTAGCATCCTTCGTCATTTGCCCGCCTTGATCAAATTGTCCCCAGCCTTCATTAAACACCGTCCACACAATGATCGATGTCACGCTGCGCAATTGATCGACCATCTCTTTGTATTCTTTAAACCACTGCGTCTTCGTTGCTTGTGTAATATCTGACCCTTTATTTCCTTGACGATCCTCAAGGCTAGGCATATCCTGCCATACGAGTACGCCTAGCTTATCTGCCCAATAATACCAGCGTGCAGGCTCCACCTTAATATGCTTGCGAATCGTATTCATGCCGACGCGTTTAACCGCCTCGATATCAAATTTCAATGCTTCGTCCGTAGGTGCCGTGTATATGCCGTCCGGCCAAAAACCTTGATCAAGCGGACCCATCTGGAAGACGAATTTCCCATTTACTAGCGGCCTTGTTATACCGTCTACCTTGCCGAGCGTAATCTCTCTCATGCCAAAATAGCTTGAAACCTCGTCTACCGTTTGTGCTCCATCCTTCAGATACACCTTTAAATCATATAGATAAGGATCATCTGGGGACCAAAGCCGTGAATTTGGAACTGCCACTGCAATCTCAGCTCCAGCTGCTCCTGTTGCGGTTCCCACCACTTTTCCATTTTCCAAAACAACTGCTTCAATCGTTTGTCCTTCAACGCCGATAGCAGCTGCCTTCAGCTTCAAGATGCCGTTTTGAATATCTGTTACCATGTCGAGTTTATCGATATGTGCAGCGGCTACAGGCTCAAGCCACACCGTTTGCCATATACCCGATACGGAGGTATACCAAATGCCGCCGAGTTTTTTGACCGTTTGCTTGCCAACCGCTTGGTCTGCTCCCATATCCGTCTCATCCAGTACATGGACGATAAGCTCATTTTCCCCAGGCACAAGATAATCCGTAATATCAAAGCTAAATGAGGTATAACCTCCCTTATGGCTGCCTACCGATTGTCCATTGACATACACCGTTGCCAAGTAATCAACCGCGCCAAAATTCAGCTTCACTCGCTCACCATCCCAGCTCTCAGGTACGGTAAAGGAGCGCTTATACCACATGAGATCCTCAACGCGGTTAATGCCCGAAAGCTTTGCTTCTGCTGCAAACGGAACAAGAATTTTCTCCTTCAGCACTTGACCTACAGGAACAGCTTCTCCTTTCTGGGCTGCTTGGAACTCCCATTCCCCATTCAAATTCATCCATTTTTCACGCGCTAATTGTGGTCTTGGGTATTCAGGCAGTACGTTTTCTTTGTCTACATCCTCCGCCCAAGGGGACATGATCTGATATTTCGAACCATTGTAGACAGGTTTATCGAAGCTAGCTACAGCAGCTCCCGCCACCGTTTCCAGTCCGCCTTTGCCATCGTAGATTACTTTAACATTGCCTACATCCTTAGAGTACATTGGATCTTTCAGCAGTACGGTGACGACTTTATCGTCCCCATCCTTCAAAGCTGCCGACAGAATAGGCAAATCGCCCGTCACGATACGCAATTTCAGATGCTTAACAAATTCAGCAGTGATTGGCTTCAAAGATTGTTGGAATGGCAGCTCAACTTGCAAACCATCCTCGGACACGATACCTCCAAGCGCGAAACCGTCTGGCAAGTAAAACGCTTCTGTTGGAACTGCCTCCTTCGCTAAGCTCTTGCTAGACCAGCGCAGGTGAACATTCGAGCCGCCCGTGTCTTCGAACAACTCCAGCTTAATGCTGTATTTCTGACCTGCAACCAAAGTGACAGGCTTTGAAGTTTGCTCTTTGTCCCAGTCCGCTATCCAGTGGTCGATCGTAAGCTTATTATCAACCCAAAGTCGGAAGCCATTATCACCTGTAATGTAAAAGGTATAGTCCTCAGAAAGCTTAGGCTGAATGAAACCCGTCCATCTGATGCCGACGCGATCTTCTTGTCCTGTAAACATTTTGATAGCCGGCTCTAAATTGGAAATATCCAAATTCGAATCGTAGCCAGCTCCTTTAAAGGTTCCAAAAGCAAAATTGGGCGGCCCTCCCGCAGTGAAATATTCAGCCATCAGCCCATGCTGCTGCGAAGCTGCCATCCCCCCTGCATCTGCTGCCGCAGCCCGGGGTGCAAAGGAGATTGCGGAAGCTACTATACTAAATATCATAGATAATGCCACAAGCGTACTCATTGTTTTTCTTATATTCAACATGAACGGAACCTCCAAAGATTCATAGTATCGATACCCAAATCTAGTGGAGGAAGTGATGCGCCTTCCCCCTTGTACCGTTTAGCCAAGAATCAAACGAGCGAGTAATGCAAGATCCTCAATATCCACTTTGCCATCATGATTCAAATCTGCCTTTTGGAACTGCTGCCAATTCGGATCGCTGCTGGATTTGCCATACGAATAAGCTACAATCGCCAAATCGCCAACAGTAATTTTATTATCATGATTCACGTCACCGTTACTTGGCTTGATGACACCGGCAAGGAAATCTTCTACTGCAGCATTCAGCTTCGTCATCGCGGCTGCAATTTCAGCTTTCGTTGCCTTCTCGTCATCAGCAACCAGCTTTGCTTTGTTGATAGCCGATTGCAGCTGCTGCTTCATCGCAGGAGGATATTGTCCCGGTTCTGTTCCTGTTTCCGCTCCATCATACAAAGCCTGCGCTTGCGATAACGCCGCCAGCAGTGCAGACTTATCACCCGGAGCTGCCTGTATCTGAAGATGATGCTGAGCTTCAAGCAGCAGCTGCTCCTGCCCTTCTGCGTTTGCAAGCTTAACGTCGGTTACCGTTATAGAGGTATTTACCGTTTCATCTGCTATGCCAGCTCGGAAAGTCAGCTTCAGCCAGTCTTCGTTTGGTGAAAGGGCTGCCCCCTCTCCAAAGGCTAATATCCGAATTTTGCCCGGCTCAAGCTCTTTGGGTTCAAGTACATTCAGCCCCTCTCGTAGTGATGCCGCACCCGAGAAGCTTAGTTTGCTTGGATCAAAGGTTACCGTAACGTCCTGCGCATAAACGCTCTGATACACACTGTCCGTAACATTTCGAACCGCTAAGGTAAGATTCAGATCAGCACCGCTCGGTACGCTTGCAGCACCTGTCAGTACAGCTGTCCCTTGATCCGAAGGCTCAACAGCTTCTTTACTAGCTGCTGACAATGCGATGTAGTCTAGCTCATAAAAGCCTGGATTTGGTCCAGAACCCCGCATAAACTTGATCGAGTTAACCCCTTCCTTCAGCTCAACGTTGACGCTTGAAGCCATAAATCGGCCCCAATTAATCGTCCCTGCGAGCTGCAAGGACTGCTCTTCGCCTTCATTAACCATAATTTTTGCAGCAGCTGGCTGATAATTCCCCGTATTTTGTGCGTACCAAATGAACATTTTGTACGTCCCTGCTGCTGGAACCTCAACCTGATTAAAGTTAACGTAGCTGTCGGCATAATCGATGCCGCCAACGTAGCTTGAGCCTGATGCATGCACATTATTGCTGCGAGCCGTCGCCTTGAACAGCTGGGCGTTTTCCGCCTCATATTTATAAGGTTGAATGCCCGTTTCCTCAGTCACCTCAGGGAAATAAGTAACCCGCAGGTTTTCTGCTCCAAACGGAACAAGCGTAATTTCCTCCGTAGGCTCTGCGGAAAATACAGGACCAACCGGCGGCTCTGCGGCTGATACCCCGTTAGCTGCTTTGCCCCATGACGGGATTCTCTTCCCTTTCGCAATTAGCTTTATCGGGGTAGTCTCCTGTATGAACGGATTATCCGGCATATCGGATACGACGACCTGAATCGAATCTGCTGGGTTGTCGCGATCAAGCAGCAAACCATAATTCCAAGGGGACTGCGCATTGATGCTGTATTCCTTGAAGCCAGGCGCCTTCACTTGCGGCGCTGGATTAGACTGCTCTACCCAGTTCTCATCGATTTTCAGAGAGAATACGAGCGGTCCTCGTTCGATGCCAATTGAATTGTTGACCCAAGACGACGTTTTGAGCTCCATTGGCAGCGTCAATACAACGGTATCGCCTTTTGTCCATTGCCGATCAATCGTAAAATATTGGCCGGATACTACTGCCTCTTGCGGCTGCCCATTCACCGTGATAACTGCTTTGTCCGTCCATTCCGGAATACGCAGCTTCAGCGGGAAATTCACACTCTTGGACGCTTCCTCAATCGTAAACCGAATTTGATCCTCGAACGGATAGTTCGTCGTTTCCTTAACGGTTACATTCGCTCCATTGATTTTGGCTGATACACGGCTCGGTCCATAGGCAATAACGCCAAGCCCGCCATCCGAAGTACCCGCCCACATGTCCTTCACAAAATAAGGCCAGCCCATATGCATATTGAAACGACAGCAAGGATAACCCGAATAAGGCGATTGTACGGTGCCATTTCCGTAATTTTGCTTATAGCCATGATCGGTTACGCCGCTTTGCACTTGATTCGGCAGCGAATAGTATTGATGGGTTTTAATATCCTTGCTCATTGCACCCGGAAGCGAATTAAAAGTAATTTTCTCCAGCGCATCTCCGATTGCCGGATCACCGGTAATCATGGCTGCAACCGCGTTGCTGTGTACCCGTTCCACAATGGCACAAAGCTCAACCCCTTGCGTTGAAGCTAACCCTGCGAGCATCTCTGTTCCTGAATTCATGCCGGTAATTTGATTGTGTGATTGATTCAGATGCTCTACGCCTGCTTGAAATGCAAGCTTATCTGCTTCAATGTTCGATAGTTGATAATAAATAGAGGGGGTTTTAATCGATTGATTGACGTTGACTGTATGCTGCGAGTAAAAGTTATCAGGATTAATCTTAGCGGCTGTTAAAAAATGGTCGTTCGTAAAAATGTCAGTCTCATCACCGCCTTGCTTATGCAGCTTCTCAACGAGCTGCAGCAGAAACTCATCTCCTGTACGGTTGTACAGCCAGAGGACGACATTCATATTGTCGCCGCTGCGGATTTGTCCCCAATCCCTAAGCGGACGCTGGTCTAGATTGTTCAGCTGGTAATGAAAATAGTTCGTAAGAAAAGAAATCACTCGCTTATCATTTGTCGCCTCGTAATAATCCTTGAGCACATAAATAGCAACCATGCGCGGCCACCAATCATTGTCGCTGGCAGGACCGAAGAAGCCGTCATCACGCTGGCTATTCAACATCCAATTGACCCATTTTTGCGACTTTGCAATCAGCTCCGGATCGTCAAGCGTATAAGCGAGCGCGACCAACCCCTTCACATAATAGATAGGGCGTTCCCAGTTCGATTCTGGCGCTGTTCCACCCAGCCACTCCGAATTTGTGCTGAGCTCTCCGTATAAATCCTCTGCGTATCCGGTTGCACCATCCTTCATTAGTTCTAATTGCTTAAGCAGCCAACCATCAGCTTTGACCGATCCAAGCGGAAGCGGCACAAACGGTGTTTGTACAAGCGGATCTTTATTTTTGACCAGCTCTTGGAACGACTCCGCCGGTACGGCATAGTCTGTTGCAATAAAATTGTCAAATAGCGGCTCAGACTCATCCGCCCATACCCCAATGCCGCCTGAGGTAAACTTTTGTTCACTGTCATCGGTGTATTCCAGAATGGAATTATGCATATCGTCCACATATATTTTGATGCCATTCCCATAGGTTACGACCTTCAATTGATAAAACTTGTTCGCAGTGACCGTATCCAGCGCCTTAACGACTTTCAGATCGGTCCACTTATCCGTTAGCCGGCGAAGAACCAAGTTTCCATCATTTCGCAGTCCTGCAAAATAACCTTGGAGCACCTTTCCCTCACCGCTTAGCTTAGTTCGAAACAAAAGTCCTGCAGTACCCGCAGCTAGCGGCAGCTTAATATCAGTCTCCACTGTAAAATCGGTGAACACCGTATCTTTTACGAGCAAAGCCTGATTTGCGCCAGCGTTTACCGTTATCCCGCCCGATTGCAATTCCCACTCGCCTTGAGCAGCATGCCAACTCGGCAATGTGAGCCCATCCGCTGGGGCATCAAATGAATCCGTAAATGCGAGCTCCCCCTTATCATTTGAAAGTTTGAGATTGTCATAGGTCGGCTGGGATTGGTAAAGCCTTACGCCGACCTGACCTTTCGTATAGGTCGTATCCGATTGTTCCAACACCAGCTTATCATTGACATAAAACTTAATTTGCGATCCGGCAACGCTAACTTTAAAGTGATAAACTACATTAGGATTAATCGCTATCGAAGTTCGCTTCAGCTCAGTCCATTTGTTGTCCATACGGCCTAGAAATACGCTGCCCGTTCCTTGCGCGGAAATGCCTGCGTAATAACCTTTCACATTGTCCGCCCCTGGCGCTGCGCTAACCGTTCGGAAAAGCAATCCCGCATCACCGTTGCGACTGGCAAGGCTTATATCTGCCTCCACGGTGCCATCTTGTATTTCGGTTTGCTTAACCAAAGCTTTAGATCCCGATCCGCTTTCTCCGGTCATTTTGCCATTTGCCGTTGACCATATTCCATCGATGACCGTCCAATTTTCATTAATGATGGAACGATTGAAATGATCCTCGAAAAAAACCGGCTCTGCTCCAGTCGCAGCTTCTACATGAACTGCTGGCAGAAAAATGCTAACATACATTGAAAAAATGAGCGGTAAAACAATCATTGATTTCAGCCTGGCACTGAACCACATCCAGCTTCACTCCTCAATCTTAATTCTTGCAATCGCAAGCTCATGCTAAGCTTGCGTTTCAATTCAGCTGCTAGTATATGATGCAAGCTCACCTCCCCTCCGTTAACATATCCAGCTTGCTCTCAAACTCCATCGGATCTATCAAATGAAATGTATCCAGTACCGTGCCGTCCGTATCGATAATAAACGTAGTTGGCAGCGCATGCAGCTCGTATAAATAAGAGGCACGTTTATTGGCATCCAGTAAATTCGTAAACCGCCATTCATTTTCCTCGATGAACGTTTCAATTGCGCTTGCTTGTTTTTCTTCTGATGATAGATTCACGCCATAAAAATCGACCTTATCTTCGTATTTCTCATGCAGCTTCCTTAAGGTGGGGGCTTCAACACTGCATGCCTCACACCAGCTCGCCCAAAACTGCAATACAATCGGTTTATCTTCTGCACCCGCTACGGTGTGGGTTATTCCGTTCAGATCCTTGAGCGTAAAGGCAGGCGCCTTCACTCCTGAAGTCGCTTTGCGGTGCAAAGCAGCTTCCTGATTCACACTTAATACGCTCTCCAGCGCGGATGCATCCAGCTTATCGCCTGCATTGCCGCTCGTTTGATCCGAATTTAATATGAAAAACAAACCCAAGACCGTAGCTGACAAAAAAACGGAAATCACTAGAATCGTTTTTTTCATTGCTTTGAGTCAATCAAAGCAAGCAAGAGAGTAACGGCTTCAGCTCGAGTCGCATTAGCGCTTGGTGCAAACTTATTTTCGCCTCTGCCTTTGATGATGCCCGCTTCGGCAGCCATCGCAACAAAAGGCTCCGCCCAAGCTGGAATTTGGCTCCGATCTGCAAACGACGATTTTTTCGCCTGATCAACCTTCCATTCGAGCGCTCTAACGACCATTACCGCAATCTCCGCGCGATTAATTGGCTTGCTAGGGCGGAATGTATTGTCCTCGTACCCTGTTATAATGCCAGCTTTTACTGCAGTTCCAACGAAAGCGGAAGCCCAGCTTGGTATGCTGCCTGCATCTTTAAACGATATATCTGCTGCAAGATCAGCCTTCAAATCTAGTGCTCGGACGAGCATCGCTGCAAATTCCGCGCGGGTAACCTCTGCATTTGGTTTGAAGGTTCCGTCCGTATAACCGTTAACAAAACCTAGATTAACAGCTCGTTCAATGGATCCTTTTGCCCAGTGCCCCGCAATATCTTTGAATGAAAATGCTGAATTTCCTAGGTTAGCGGTAAGCTTCACATTAGGCTTCAGCGTACTGGAATCGAGGGTACTTTTTACAAGCTTCGCATCTGTGAGCAATACCTCGGTATCTCCATTTCCTATTGGCTCGAATAGAAAGCTTGATAATACGCTTTTACCATTTTCTCCTGCTTTGTTCCCTATCTTCGTCGCAGCAAACATAATTTGATTGCCTTCGACGATCGGCGATATCGAGAATCCTGCAATGCTGCTGCTGGCACTCTTAAAACGAAGCTTCTTTGCATCAAATGACAGCTTCACCTCATAAGCGTACATATCGGTTAGCTTATCGGCAGTAACGACAATTTTAATATCCTTATCCGATTTCTCCTGAGTAAGTGCGAACACCGGCGTATCCGCTGCAAACGCAAAGCTTGGGAGTGCCATAGCAAGCAATAAAACGATCAAACCAGCCGACATAAAACGCTTACATTTCTTCAATGAAATCGTCCCTTTCATCTACATAGAATAGTAATGAGAGATGTGCATAACCATTTAGCAATCCAATCGATAGTTTTATTGTACAAAGATGAATTTGGAATGTATTTGCAATATCAGGTTAAAAGTTATGAATTTCCGCCGTTCCTTTTTAAAAATAAATAGAGCTGCTCTCTATATAGACAGAGAGCAGCTCTAAGATTCTTAATCATATATTTTCATGCATATTTTGGCCAGCGGCTATCCCCAGGATTCGGACAAGCACGTTCTTTATATTTGGCGGCAATACGTACGAAACACCCGCATACGGTACATGTCGTACCATATTGAAACTTCGGGCAGCCTCTACATTGCTGTAGGCGCTGCTCGTACACATCATCCGGCACACTAATTTCGGACTGGAACATCGGCGCCGCCAAAATCCGATCGATCTGCTCATCAGTGACAAGGTAATCATCACGACAGCCTTTGCACGCATTTTTGCTGCTCATCGCTGGAGGTATCCCTATTCCGAGATCAGCTCTAGCACCGTTACCGACATTGGGGAGAGCTTCGCGCTAATTTTTGATCCATTAACAGTGAAAGCTTGGAATGCGGTTGGCGCAACAGCTTCCGGATTTTCAAAATTGTTGTGCGCGTCCTTAACGGAAGCTGTAAGCTCTGTACCCGAAACCTTAAGCCCTGCACCTGCTAGGCCGCGAAGATCAATCTCCACATCCGCTTCGGACTGATTGTCCAAATTACACAAGCTTACATGGATGCGGCCACTCGCGTCCTTCGAAGCAGATACGGATACTTGCGGAATCTTCTGGTCATTGTGCGCATAATCCTGACTGTCAATCGAAGTGGTAAGAAGCGTTGCATCCTGATGCACCTTATACATATCAAAAACGTGATATGTTGGCGTCAGCACCATTTTCTCACCCTCAGTCAAAATGACCGATTGCAGCACATTGATCACCTGAGCAATGTTAGCCATTTGTACCCGGTCACAATGATCGTGGAAGATATGAAGCGTAATTCCAGCAACCAGCGCATCACGAATTGTGTTTTGCTGATACAGGAACCCTGGATTTGTACCCGGCTCCACATCGTACCACGTACCCCATTCATCAACCATAAGGCCTACCCGCTTCTTCGGATCATAACGATCCATAATAGCCGAATGGCGTGTAATCAGCTCGTCCATATAAAAGGTTTTCTTTAATGTACCGTACCATTCATCCTCGGAGAAGCCTGTTGCAGCACCTTTTTGCGTCCAAAACTCACCCGGAATGGTGTAATAATGCAGCGATATCGCATCCATCATCCCATGCGCTTCCCGCATGACAACGTCCATCCAGCCGTAATCATCTACGTTTGGACCACAAGCGATCTTATGGATTTTGTTATCGCCATAATTGCGCACATAGGTTTGATATCTGCGATACAGATCCGCATAATATTCAGGACGCATGTTGCCGCCGCAGCCCCAGTTCTCGTTGCCGACGCCAAAATATTTCACGTTCCACGGCTTTTCCCTGCCGTTTTCTGTACGCAGTTCTGCCATTGGCGATACGCCGTCAAATGTCATGTACTCCACCCACTCCGACATTTCCTGAACGGTGCCGCTGCCCACGTTTCCTGATATGTAAGGCTCGCATTCCAGCATTTCACACAGCATCAAAAACTCATGCGTGCCAAAATGATTGTTCTCAACAACACCGCCCCAGTGGGTGTTGATCATCCGCTTGCGCGACTCGCGCGGCCCAATGCCATCCTTCCAATGATATTCGTCCGCGAAGCAGCCCCCCGGCCAACGAAGAACTGGAATTTTCAGCTGCTTAAGCGCTGCAACTACATCATTGCGAATCCCGTTTGTGTTCGGAATAGGAGAATCCTCTCCTACCCATATCCCTTCATAAATACAACGTCCCAAATGCTCAGAGAAATGTCCATAAATATTGCGATTAATCGTACCTGCAGCCAAATCAGCGTTAATGGTTATGCGGTTTGCCAAATGAATCGACCTCGCTTCAATATAATAGAATAAATAGACTTTGATAAATAGTTGGATTAACATATTTATTTATCCAAATACTTAAACGTTAATCCTAACCAAATCATAATGGTAGCGGATACATTTTGCAACCCTTCGAATAAAAAAAAAGCTACCAGCCTCTCGGCATGATAGCTTCCTTCTTATTCGTTTTGTTTTGGCAGCCATTCTAAGAACTGCTGGATATGCGTGTCCCAATAGCTCCATTCATGATTGCCTGGGCCTTCAATATAAGTTAAAGGATAATTAGCCTGCTCGCTCGCATTACGGAAGGCGATATTATCATTGTATAGAAAATCCTCCGTACCACAGCACTGATAGAGCAGAGGCTTAGCCGCCGAATCCAGCTTGGCACTCCCCGCTACAAGATGCAGCAAATCATCATCCGTGCCTTTAATTTCTTTATCACCATATATGAGATGGAACAGACGCTTCAGATCAGTCATTTCGCTCCGTTTCACCATATCCGCCATATCCAGCGCACCGGATAAGCTGCCAGCTGCGGCAAAACGATCCGGATGCCTTAATGCCCATTTGAATGCTCCATAACCGCCCATCGATAAGCCCGCGACAAAATTATCTTCACGGGCATCAGATAGAGGGAAGAAAGAACGAGCAACGGCCGGAAGCTCTTCGGTTAGAAACGTCCAATATTTATTGCCATATGCCATATCCGTATAAAAGCTTTGATGCACATTCGGCATGATAACCGCAAAACCTTGCTCGGCTACATAACGTTCGATAGAAGTTCTGCGCATCCAAATGGTATCATCATCAGACAAGCCATGCAGTAAATATAACGTTTTATGAAGCTTCTGACTGCTGCGATTATTCATACCAATTTGCGATGTCGTCTGCTGCGGCAAAATAACGGTCATCGATGTACTGAGGCCCAGTGCCTCAGAAAAAAAGTTGCAAGTAATGAGTGCCAAACGATATTCCTCCTATTAATAGATATGCTTTTTTTATCAACTTACTCTAATGATATGTAATACTAGTAATGTAGCATCTATATGAAGCGCTTGCAATCTATCATATGAAACGGTGATGCTTCCATGTCCTATACGCCCTAAGGTTAGTTAGTGAACTTTTTTTCAGTGCTTATATGTACAGAAATAGAAAGGTATAATAGAAATCGTCACAGAGCGAATATAAATTTTGGAGGTTGATTACGAATGAAAATGATGCCTTTAGAGCGTCGTGGAATATCCGATAGCCGTCTCGTGTTAGGCTGTATGGGTTTTGGCGGAAGCTGGGATCTTGCAGACCCGATTACCCCTAGTCATATCAAGCAAGCAGAGGAAGCGATAGAAGCCGCGCTATCAATCGGCATTACGATGTATGATCATGCGGACATTTACACAAGAGGCAAAGCAGAATCCGTATTCGGTCAAATTCTTAAACAGCAGCCCAAGCTTCGTGAGCAGCTCGTCATTCAATCCAAAGTAGGCATTCAGCTCTCGGATGGCATTTTACCTGGTCGCTTCAATTTCTCGCAAGAGCATATATTATCGTCTGTTGATGGCATATTGGAGAGGCTTGGCACAGAATACTTAGATGTTTTGCTGCTTCATCGTCCTGATCCGCTTATGGAGCCGGATGAAATTGCAGAAGCTTTTACGAAGCTGAAATTATCCGGCAAGGTTCGCAACTTTGGCGTATCCAATATGAGCCCGGGACAAATTCGTTTCCTGCAGCGCTCGCTGCCCGATCCTATTGTCGTAAATCAGCTGGAGATGAGTCTACTTCGTCATGATTTCATCGATCAAGGTGTGCATGTCAACCAAAAGGCAGGTTTAAAAGACAACTTTGCTGAAGGTCTTATGGAATTGATGCAAATGGAAAATATACAAATTCAAGCATGGGGGCCACTGGCACAGGGGAAATTTTCTGGAAGAGTATCCGAAAACGCATCGGAGTCAGAATTGAAAACAGCTGCTCTCGTACAACAAATAGCTGAAGAAAATGAAACGACACCGGAAGCCATCGTACTAGCTTGGTTAATGAAGCATCCCGCTCGTATTCAGCCTGTAATCGGCACTGTAAATCCTAAGCGGATAGCAGCCTGTAAGGATGCGGTGAAGCAATCGGAACTTATGACGAGAGAGCAATGGTACACGCTTCTAGTAAGCGCAAGAGGCATAAATATGCCTTAATTCGCGGGAATACGCGGATTATTAATATTTTTTCATTTAATTCTCATAATCGCTCATAATCCTTATTATACCTGCCCTTTTGTTCTCATGAGTGAAAATAGCCCTTTTGCGGATGTGTTATAGTCATAATACATAAAACGAAACGCGGAGGGACAACCTGACAGCATGAGAAAATTACACCTACTGAAATCGATTGCCAAAGCAGGCATTTGCAGCGCTATCGTCATATCGGCATTCACAATCGGAACTTTTGCTCCAAAGGCACATGCAGCTACACCTGAAACACTTAATCTTGTTTCTACAGGAAAAGAATTTATCGGCACTCCATATAAATTCGGTGCACCGGCAGGCGTTACATACGCTTTTGACTGTTCATCTTTCACTCAATTTTTGTTCAAAGGACTTGATGTTTCTCTTCCACGCACATCTGTAGCACAAGCTACGGTTGGCAAGAAGGTTCCTAAGGGTTCACTCAGCATGGGCGATCTTGTTTTCTTTAAAACGAATGGCAAGACGATCAGCCATGTCGCTATTTATGCAGGCAACAACAAAATTATCCACAGCGCTACAAGCACTGGCGTTACCGTGTCGGACATGACCTCCAGCTACTGGTCCAAAAGTTATGTTACAGCAAGACGCGTCACAAATTAATTTTATAATATAGAATTTGGCTGTTATCGCCCTTTGCGATAGCAGCTTTTTTTCTGTTTATCGTGAATCAATCGCAAGCTTCTATAACATTCTTAACCATATATAAGGGATATGAAACAACTTAATAGAAAACGAAATAGAAAACGAAATCACTTTCTTAGAAATTGCAGCGTTAAATCATTTACTATTTCCGCTTG
The DNA here is from genome assembly GCF_050467785.1 of Paenibacillus sp. NRS-1760. Taxonomy (NCBI): domain Bacteria; kingdom Bacillati; phylum Bacillota; class Bacilli; order Caryophanales; family Paenibacillaceae; genus Paenibacillus; species Paenibacillus sp. NRS-1760. Next base: position 150,436 of record NZ_JBITPK010000005.1, read on the forward strand.
CTCCATCGTTAGTGAATGACTTGCTCCTTCGATTAAATGAGCTTCAAGGCCAGGAATCGCTTTTTTCGCATAGGCTATTGCCTTCAAAGCAGGATAAATGACCTCTTTATCTCCAACAAGAAGCAAAGTAGCAACTTTGAAGTTATGAAATTCCTCTATAGGAAATACGGAAGGCATTACCTGCAAAAGAGGCTTGGCATGGCGATACCCTGCAATAACTTGAGTGCGAAAGATAGGTGTTAACTGCTCCCCCCTGCCCGAGAACCAACGAAAAGCATTATCGACCCATTTCTCTGATTGAAACAATAACGCAGGGTAAACCTTCATAAAAAAATTATAGCTTATTTTATGGAAGGTACCCGCAGGGGCATAAAGAATGAGCTTGGAAACGCGGTCTGGGTAAGCGATTGAAAAATTAAGCGCTAAGAAGCCGCCCATAGAATGGCCAGCGATGTCTACCTTGTCAAATAGGAGCGCGTTCAAAACTTCAAGAAGCCATTGCTGCGCAGCCTGCTTGTTTTTTATTACAGCTGTTGGTTTACTCTTCCCAAAATCGCCCATTACATCAACTGCATATACACAGCGTTCTTGAGTCAGCTGCTTTATATTGGGATACCACATTGTACTGCTCATGGTCATTCCATGCAGAAGCAGCAATGGCTGCTTACTTGAATCGCCGAAGCATAACACATGGGTTTCTCCGAAGGATGTCGGGAGGTACAGTGATTTGTATTCCATTTCAAACATGTCCAAGCATTTCTCATAACAAAGACAATATTCTTTCTCGACAATTTCATTCTTAAAAATAGACATCAAAATGAAGTCACGTCCTGTTCTGCTTTAATGAATAACCACGCTATCTTACATGTATTCAATAAGATGATCATATTTTCCTTTTATGGATGAAATGAATAAAAAATAAACATGCCTTTCTCATCGGATTTGATTTTGCTCTGGTTTGCACTATCCAAGATAATCTGAACGTGTTCTGTATTACCTTCAGCAGCCACAATTAATGGTGCAGGTACAAGCAATAAGCAAACAAGAACCAATGCAAGCAGTTTGCTAAAATATTTGAACATCGCATAACTCCCCTTTCGATTGAAAACCGTTTTTCATAGGCAGTATTTCATTCCTTCGTTAAAGAAATAAACGCAAAAAAATGCCATCAGCTTTTGCCGACAGCATTCATCTCACTCCATATAAAATCATCTACGCAAATTCGTTGTTATTAATAAGAATATTAATAATACCTTTACTCAGCAATTGAGGTTTTTTTCTGATCTGAAGCCATCGATAACGATTTATAATCATCATTTATCACCTTTAGCCAGCTCTCCTGACGTCCCTCAGCGTAGGTGCTATCCTTGCGCTTGCAGGCAATGCCCTCCAAATCCGATCTTCTTACAAGATCAAAAATAGCCGCACCCTCTCGCTCCACGTACAGCATCTTTTTGAAATAGGCATTATCCTCCAAAATATATTCCAGCAGCCGCTTTCGCTCAAGCAGCGGTTTTTGCCTTAAATCAAGCCCGTTGTAATAAAGAATATCAAATACAAAAAACTGGACCGGCTTCGTCCTTTTGGCTTCACGGATACTCGGCTCCTTCTTCAACCTGTAACGTTCCTGCAGCGACTCGAACTCAATCGCTCCTGTAAATGGGTTTACATAGGTTACCTCGCCATCTAACAGAACATCCGCAGGCTCCCTCAGCGGTACATTATGTAATTCGGGATACTGCCGCGTAACTTCATTGAAATGCCGAGTATATAAAGCAGCCTTGCTTCCCATAAAGGAGAGCTGCAGGCGATGTCCATCCAATAGGGGTTCAAATATAAAATCATCATCATCAAAAGGTTTTTCATATTCCGTTAATAACATGGGTTCCACGAACATTACGGCGCCCCCTTTCCGTTTAACCATTTTAGCATGATTTCACTTCAAAAATAGGAGGTAAATTTAGGTGAATGATATGAATAAACTCTCCCTCGTATCCACATAATAGGTTCAAGAAGGAGGCTGAGAAAAGATGGCAAATCGTACGAATCAACTTCTTATACCGCAAGCCCGTGCAGCTCTAGAGCAGCTTAAATATGAAGTGGCCCAAGAGCTTGGCATTCAACTTCCGCAAGACGGATATTATGGCAATATGACCACTCGCGATATGGGCTCTATCGGCGGATTAATTACACGCCGGCTCGTTCAAATGGCTGAACAGCAGCTGTCAGGACGTCGTTAATTTCTACATAAATAAGCGCCAAGAATGCAGAGATGCTTTCTTGGCGCTTATTTATTTGAGAAAAAATAAGAAATTGTGCAAATAAATGCTTTTGTCACGAATGGAGAACTTCCCTTCTTCCATAAAAATCGGTAAAATGGGAGAGAGTTGTCCCGTTACATAACGCATACAAACAAATTCCATTATGGAAAGGAATATTCTAATATGATTATTCAACCAAAAACACGTGGCTTTATTTGTACGACAGCACATCCTGAGGGCTGCGCACAACAAGTACAACGTCAAATCGATTACGTAAACGCTCAACCAAGCATTGAAGGCCCGCGCAACGTGCTCGTCATTGGAGCTTCAACAGGTTATGGTCTTGCTTCACGTATCGTTTCTTCTTTCGCTGCTGGCGCTAATACAATTGGCGTTTATTTTGACAAAGCTGCTGAAGGCGCACGCACAGCATCCGCTGGCTGGTACAATTCCGCTGCTTTCGAGGAAGCTGCTGCAGCTGCTGGACGCAAATCTTTTAGCATCGTTGGAGATGCTTTCTCTGATGAAATTAAAGCAAAAACAATCGACTTGATCCGTACGGAACTAGGTCAAATTGATCTCGTTGTCTACAGCGTTGCTTCTCCGCGCCGTACGCATCCAAAAACAGGCGAAACGTTTTCTTCCGTTATCAAGCCGCTTGGCGGCACGTATTCGAACAAAACCGTTAACTTCCATAACGGCGATGTAACGCAAGCTACAATCGAGCCGGCAACAGAAGACGAGCTTCGTCAAACGATTGCTGTTATGGGCGGCGAGGACTGGCAGATGTGGATTGACGAGCTTGAGAAAGCTGGAGCACTTGCTGAAGGCGCAACTACAGTTGCTTACTCTTACATTGGACCTGAAATTACACATGCAGTATATCGTGAAGGTACAATTGGCGCTGCTAAAAATGATCTGGAAGCTACGGCTCACCGCCTTAATGAACAGCTCAGCACAAATGGCGGTCGCGCATTCGTTTCCGTTAACAAAGCGCTCGTAACGCAATCAAGCTCCGCGATTCCAGTTGTGCCACTTTATATTTCCGCCCTTTATAAAGTGATGAAAGAAAAAGGCATTCATGAGGGCTGCATTGAACAAATGTATCGTTTATTCTCAGAACGTCTATACGGCAAAAATGAAACGCTGGTTGATGAAAAAGGCCTTATCCGCGTTGATGATTGGGAGATGAGACCAGAAATCCAAGCTGAGGTTGCCGATGTTTGGGCTAAGCTCTCTACAGAAAATGTATATGATCTTTCTGATCTTGAAGGTTATCGTCGTGAATTTTTCCAGCTGTTCGGTTTCGAGACAGATGGCATCGATTATGAAGCAGACGTTAATCCAGAAGTAAACATTCCAAATCTTCGCTAATATTTCCACTCTAAAACCAATTCGAGCGTTTATTCACTCGAGTTGGTTTTTTTGTGTTTTCTGGTGCAAATACATTACTGGTATGGCCACTGCTATAAGGATCATTTATAACTTGATTAATGTATAAAAAAAACCCCTTAACCGAAGTTAAGGGGTTTTGATTTGATACTATAGTTTTACAACGTTTTCTGCTTGTGGTCCACGGTTGCCTTGAGTTACGTTGAACTCAACGCGTTGACCTTCGTCAAGTGATTTGAAACCGTCGCCTTGGATTGCGGAGAAATGTACGAATACGTCATTGCCGCCTTCAACTTCGATAAAACCGAAGCCTTTCTCTGCGTTAAACCATTTTACTGTACCTTGTTCCATAATTGATTACCTCCAAAAGTATATTAACATGTTTTTTCCAGAAAAACTAAAAATCACACATTGAAAAAGATATCATCATACAAATGACAACCTTTTCAATATGTGAATTCAAGGTTAAATTTGTTGTTTGTATTGATAATATACCATAGGCATTTGTAATAAGCAAGTCTTCTTTTAAAAAAAGATTAAATCCCTTTTTTCTCCGGGATAACAACAGCTTGGTCAGGAAATTATATATCGGGTAGCAAGCACACTATTCTAACGTTGAGGAGTATGTACATGCGGAAATTTTTCATTTTAGCTTTACTTATTTTAGCTGTAGGCTGTTCGTCAAATCCAAGGATGTCAACCAATAAGCACTCTGCTCTTGGTTACACATCAACCAAAACACCTATTATTACGTCAACTCCACACACAACCCAGGCCTCTTCAATCTCTACACCGATGATGAAGAATCCTACCGTTTCAATGAAGGGCTCGCAGTACAACAACATTCCAGATTGGCTGTTGGGCGATGGAGCAAATGGACTCGTGAATAAGTATCCTTATCCATTTCCGTCTCAGTACCCAGGTCAATACCCAGCTCAACAACCAACGACACAGAATCCAACAACTCAAAACCCGACCACTCAAAATCCAACGACTCAAAATCCAGCGGAGAAAGCTCCTTCTTCCTCTGGACAATATGAACAGCAGGTGCTCCAACTCGTCAATTCTGAACGATCGAAATCAGGGTTGCCTGCACTCAGCATGGATGGATCTTTATCCAAAATGGCTTTGGTTAAAGCACAGGATATGATTAACAACAACTACTTTGATCATAATTCACCAACTTATGGTTCTCCCTTCGACATGATGAAACAATTCAATATTACGTACAGTTCTGCTGGTGAAAATATTGCTAAAGGCCAGCCTACTCCTGATCAAGTAATGAAGGATTGGATGAACAGCCCTGGGCACCGCGCAAATATTTTGAAATCCAGTTTCACTAAAATTGGAGTTGGATATTACAAAGGGGCATGGGTTCAAGAATTTACTGGTTAATCGCATCGATCAAAAAAAGAGCAGCCGACGAATTTCCACTCGTTGGCTGCTCTTAATAACATCGCGGCATAATTATTTACTAAAGACTAAACCGAACCAAGTATTTCGCTTAATGCGGCAATAAACTGATCATTTTCTTCCGGCATACCTATTGAGATACGCACATGGAGCGGCAAGCCCCACGTTTTTCCGTGGCGAACGATAATCCCTTTAGCCATTAAACGCATGTAGATGGACTCCGATTCCGGCCCAAGCTCAGCAAGTACAAAGTTGGTCATACTTTGCGTATATTTGATTCCAAGCTGGTCAAATGAAGCGTACATGCGCTCACGTTCCTTGGCAACCAGTGCTTGCGATCTTAAAACATGCTCTTCATCACCGATCGCTGATGCTGCTGCTGTCTGGGCAAGTGCATTAACATTAAACGGCTCCTTCACTTGAAGAATGCTCTGAATTATTTTCTGAGGGGCAGCCCCATAGCCTACTCGAATACCTGCAAGACCGTAAATTTTCGAAAAGGTTTTTAGCACGATGAGCGGGTAGCCTGCTCTTACAAATTCCATTCCATCCGAATACAGCTCCTCCGAAACGTAGTGGCTGTAAGCTGTATCGAGCATAACCATGATACGTTTTGGGATTGTATCGAGGATATATTTCAAATCTTTTTGAGCTACATAAGTACCTGTTGGATTATTTGGAGAACATAGATATATAATTTTGGTACGATCAGTCACTGCAGCAACAATAGCTTCTGCATCATATTGAAAAGCATCATTGAGCGGGACAACGATTGTTTTAGCTCCCATCAACTGAGCACCAAACTCATATTCACTGAATGTAGGTCCCGGCACAATAATCTCATCACCCGCATCCAAAAAAGCTTCTGCTACAAGCGTGATGAGCTCATCTCCGCCGTTAGTAACAATGACTTGATCTGCATGCAGGTCGTAATAATCGGCAATGGTTTTCTTCAATAGCTGAGACTGGTTGTCAGGATAACGATGAAGATCTTTCAAGGCGATTTGAATGGCTTCTATCGCTTTTGGAGAAGGCCCTAACGGATTTTCATTAGAGGCCAGCTTAATTACATGCTGCAGGCCATATTCGCTCTGAACCTCCCAAATTGGTTTACCTGGCGAGTAGGGCTTCATCACTTCCAATGCCTTTCGTGGTTTAACTTCAATTTTCTCGTTCATACATTTCACCCTTACTAAATAAAGTCAAAACCTTTATTACGATAATACATTAATCCTTTCTCGCAGTAAAGAGTTAATGCGAGACAAGATTGTCGAAATAATGACGATATTCCCGCTCAAGCAGTATCGTATTGAACATTAAGAAAAGGAGGCACCCCTTATAGGCGCCTCCTATTATCTGTTTTTTTCACTTCGTTTTATTTGTCCTCAGCCAAAAAATCGATCATTGAACGAGCTTGTACCTTGCCCGCTGCAATTGGCTTACTTGCTGCTTCTCCACTTTCGCGCAAGCGGAACTCTACGATTTTAGCTACACCCGGTATCAAATCAAAGAAATTGTCCGTGAACATGCCCTCGTGCTCTGCAGTAATCCAGACCTGCTTAGCAAGCACATCCGTCTCCAGCGAGAACGACGTACCGTTGCTGCCTTCAACCTCTGAAATTCGAATAACCGCTGAAGCAAGCTTCTGTTCTTTCGCTTTCACGAAATAATGTTCCTTGCTGTCTATCAGCTTACCGCCTTGGGTCAGCTCTGCATACAATACAACACGGTTTGCTTCGCAGCCTGTCAGCCATTCCAGCTCGTTTATCGAGCTTACAATTGCTGCACTATTTCCTGTTATGGACACTTGAGTGGTTTCCTGCTTAATTAACACGCCTGCAAAGTCGTATAGCGATAATCTGAGCTCGCCTTTCAACGATTCCAGCAAATCCGTTACTGCATGAATGTTGATGACGCCGTCATCTGTCTTGTCAAAAGACAGCATTGTATCGGCGAAGCTCCTTTTCGCATAATACTGCATAGCTTTCCATTTCCCGTAATAATCCATGCCTGCCCAAGAAGCTACTGGCCAGCAATCATTCATTTGCCAGTATAACGTTCCCATGCAATATGGCATGCTGCGACGATGCGCCTCAATCGCCATCTTCATCGCTTCTGCTTGCAGCACCTGACTCATATAAAGAAAAGCAGGGAAGTCCTTAGGCTCGCTCATATAAATATCCATGTATTCTTTAATGAGACGGTTGCCGTCGCCATTCTTCTGATGCGCGCGCATTACCTTAGAATCCAGAGCCAAATCCTGCTCCGTTGCGAATTTCATCACCGTATCATACTCAGGGAATGACTGGAAGCCGTATTCACTCATAAAACGGCCGATTTTCAGGTTGTAGTTCTCGAATGGCTCAACTGCGTGCCATACTCCCCAGTAATGAACATCTCCCTCTGTAGATAGCGGATGCGCATGCTGGTTAATGTCCCCCGACAGCGATATAAGCGGTGAGGATGGCCAATATTGTGTTCCTGGCGCATAGGCTTCAACCGCATCAGGTAAAATGTCATGGAAAACCGCCTCGTAGTCCGACCAAATGACAGCGCGCTGCTCCGATGTATATTCTTTTTTCCAGCCCCAGCCGCCCTTCTCATCAAATTGTGCCCAAGCCGAATCAATCTCGTTATTGCCGCACCACAGCACGATGGAAGGATGATTGCGCAGCCGCTTCACATTTTCTTCTGCTTCCAAGCGAACATTTTCTAGAAAGGCCTCATCGCCAGGATACATGCTGCATGCGAACATAAAGTCCTGCCACACCAAGATGCCGTACTCATCACAAAGCTCATAGAACACCGACTGCTCATATATACCGCCGCCCCATACCCGAAGCATATTCATATTCGATTCCGCAGCTGAAACAATTTCATGTCTATATCGCTCATCCGTTACTTCTGTTATGAAGCTGTCATTAGGGATATGGTTTGCACCTTTCGCAAACACAGGAACGCCATTAAGCTCAAAATAAAACGAGGCTCCTACCTCATCCTTGTCTCGTACCAATCGAATGGAGCGAAGACCCGTACGAACGGACTTTGCAGCTATCAACTCTTCTTCCTTGCAAAGCTCTGCTGTAAATGTATATAAATGAGCATCGCCAAGTCCTCTGCTCCACCAAAGCTTCGGATTCTCGATATCAACAGGCAGTTGAATCACATTGATCCCTTGCTTTAAGTGCGCAGCCTGCTCCCAAGTTTGTCCCCCTGCACTTAACTTCACTAAGCCGTTCCATTCATGCTCCGACTCAATTTCCACATCTACTGTTAAGCTAGCTTTCGAAGCCTTTACCTGATCCTGCTTCACATATACATCGGTAATTTTGCTGTCGGACCAGCCCTCTAGTCTAGCTTCACGCCAAATACCGCTCGTAACGAATCGTGGACCCCAGTCCCAGCCATAATGATAAGGCGCTTTTCTTGCAAAAATACTTATCTTCTGAGCACCCAGTCCGCCAAGTTCTGATTGATCATTACTAGCTGGTAGATTATAGCCAAGCTTCTCGATTTTCGGCAAATCCTCTTGCACAGGGGAGCGGAATTTAATCAACAATACATTATCTTTGGCATTCACCATAGACGCTACATTTGCTTTCCATGTTCTGAACATATTGTCTGCTGACAATACATGATTGCCATTTACATAAACGTCTGCATACGTATCTAATCCATCGAATACGAGTTCAATACTTGAGGCATTTAACATTTGATCATTTACGTCGAAATGAGTCTCGTATTCCCAATCTATTTTGTCAATCCATTGCAAGTCATGCTCATTTGTTTTATAGAAAGGATCTTTAATGATGCCATTGCGCAGCAAATCCGTATGAACGCAGCCAGGCACGATGGCTTCCATCCATTCTTGCTCCTGACAAGCTTTGAATTTCCAATTACTTAGCACTAGTTGTGTTTCTCTCATTTTGTCCTCCTAAGAATATGTGTCTTCCTATCGCCTGTCATTCTTCTTTATCTACAGCTTTCTTCATACCAAACAAGTCTGGAAGTTCATCCAGTGTTGTCACATTTGAATGATTATAGATTTTTTTCAAAATCTCTTGGCTGTTATGTTTTCCATCGTTTAAATAATCGCCTTCCCAGGTGACAAACCAGCACCAATTCGCACCATACGCTTTCATTAAGTCCGGGTCAGGAATGGAACCATTTTCGGTCATTGCAACAAGTTTTTTATTGCTGACTAGAGCGACGAGATTATCAAAATAATTAATGGCTGGAGAATGATCTCCAGGGGTTGGATAACTATCTACACTAACGATATCCACTACGTCATCTCCTGGATACCATTCGGGCTGGACCGAATTCCAGATCCATATGAGATTGTTTAATTCATGCTTATTGACCAGTCGATCGTATACGATTCGGTAAAGCTGCTTTGCCGGCTCAGGACCCTTTGCTCCCCACCAGAACCACCCGCCTTCTGCTTCATGAAGCGGTCTAAACAATATGGGTACATGGGCGTCCTTTAACCTTTGAAGCTGCACGGCAATCGTATCGATATCAGCTAGCAGCAGCTTGTACTCCTCCGATTCGGTGTCACTCAAAGCTTTCTCCAAATCAAAGGTTACCGAATCAGCATAAAAGCCCCGCCACCATTCTTTTCCCGGCTCGTCAATTATGCCGGTGGGAGCGTTCCAATGCCATAAGAAGGTTGTAATGCCGCCCTGCTTATGCCAGCCAATTGCTTTTTCCACTTCATACGAGATAGCTCCGTGCTCTGCTCTTGTTTTGGAATAATCGATTAAATCAAACCCGACCATCGCTGGTTCTTTACCGGTAACCTTTTCAATCCAAGAAACATTATCCAGTTCGGTTTGACCCGACAACATCGACTTGCCATAGTTTTTCACCAAATAATTCATTAGCTTTTTGGCTTCTGCAGAAGCATTCCCATTCACTAATTCACCAGAGACCTGATGTTTCGTTTCAGGCTTCGTCTTTTGCAGCTTAATATAGTCGATATCGTAATAACCCCAGCCTCGAGTCAGGCTAATCGTATTCGTGCCCTCTTGTAAAAGCAGCTTCCCTGCCTTGAGCTCCGAAAATTGATCATTGGGCTGTAAAACCAATTCGCCGTGGGGCTGATTATTCAATGAAATGCCAGCTACTTTATTGCCATTTGGCGCCCGGTAGCTGACCCATACATTGTATAATACTGCCTTTGGAGCAACAACCTCAAACGTTAACTGGTCCTGCTCATCCGTAAAATCAGTAACGAAGCCTGAGCCAGAGAAGCCCTCCCCTTCTTGAGAAACCATAGTACCTTGAAGCAGCCCGGACTCCGCTTCGTATTTCAAAAATGGTTCTTCCTTGTTTGAGCTTGGCAGCACAGCCAATGTAACGACTAAAGCGGCGCCTAGAAGCGCTAAGCAGACAGCCAGCGCACTAATGACAACTCGCCTGCTCCTTAAGGCGGTCACCTGATAATCCCCACTTTCGCGAGCCGGAAATTAGTGCCTGTGCATTCTGGTCGATTGCCATGAATGACTTCAAGCTCGAAGCGGTGACGGCCGCTCACCCAATCATCTCCGAAACAGCTTAAGCGATACCACCCATCATCCTGGACCCATGATGGCCTCTCCCGCTCCATCACTTGCCACTCCCCATCATCTATTCGGTATCGAAACTCAGCTGAGCTTCTCCCGAAGTCAAAGCCAAGAACGAGTCCTCTTCCCTCGAAGGAGAAGGACAACTCTGCTCCAATGGCCGATGTCTCGAGCACTTGATCGATCCACTCCAGATGAGGCCATCTCCTTATGGCCCAAGAACCTCTCGTATGAATGTGATGAAAAGATAAGTCGAATACATCATCCCAGCATTGTGTATCCAGCGGCTTTGGTATCAAGTATGAAACCTGATCAGCCTCCACCGCGTGATCCGCGTGCGATAATTCCTTCTGGAGATATGCAATTACACTTTGCCCATAGCTCAAGCTTCCTCTGCTTGTCGGATGAAGACCATCTGGTAGCCATTCTTCAAAGCGCAGCTTGCCTTTCTTGACTTCCTCAAAAGCGTACAAACCCATCCATACCGAGCTTAGCTCATAATGCTCTGCTATCCGCTCAAATTCATTAATCGTATCCGGTACCAAGCCCTGTGTAATGGCGTTGTACATATTTTGCGAATACGTGTATACGATGACGATATCGCGCTGGCCATCAGCGAGCAATTGCCTTATTAATCCTTCGCGCGAGCGATTGCGCTTCAAGGTTGACTCGCCTTCATCATTAACTGCGTATTCAATAAAAACCAAATCGCAATGCGTATCAATTAAATCACGTTTGGCGCGAAAAGCAGCTAAATCGCTGCCCGTTGCTCCGATCGCTGCATTTTCAACCGTGATACGCAGATCCGGGTATTGCTCCGTGAACCAGGCAATGACTGGCTCCGGCCAGTTATGACGCGGCCTTGCATCGGTGATCGAGCCTCCAATAAAACCCACCGTCAAGCGTCCCTCTTGGATTCTATGCCGCGTTCGATGCAGATTGCTTCTGTGATTCCAAATCGACAAAGTCATAAATGGCGTGCTCCTTGCACAAGTATTAGTCCTTGCGATGAATGTCATCCACCCGCTATTCTCGCAGCTGATAATTTTTCAAATCAGGCAGCTCATCCTTCGTTAACGAGAAAGGGTGATTATAAAATTTGATAAGCTGTTCCCTATCTGTAAACTTCTCGGCATATACTCGGTGTCCATTCACTGTATTGTAGACAAAATCGCCATACCACGTGCAATTCCATGCCCAGAGTGCGCGATCCTGCAGCATAAGATCAGGATCAGGAATCGGTCCATTTTCCGACAAAGCAATAATTTTGTTCATGCTTGTGTAAGCGAGTGCCTTCTCAAAACGATCAAGCTGCGACTCGTAATTTTGCTCAGGGGGATAAATATCTTCTCCAATAATATCGACGTACTCATCGCCCGGATACCAATCCGCATGCTGTCCATTCCATACCCAAATCAAATGGTTCAACTTATGCACGTTCGTCATTCGGTCATACATCAGCTTCCACAATTGAACGCAGGGCTCAGCCCCTTTGCTGCCCCACCAGAACCAGCCTCCTGAAGCCTCGTGCAGAGGTCTCCATAATACCGGTACCCCTGCATCCTGCAGCCGTTTCAGCTCGGAGGAAATCGCATCAATATCTCTGATCAGCAGCTTATAATCCTCTGACTCTTTATCATTCATCGCCTTCTGCACATCAAACGTCGTTGCTTTTGTATAGAAACCGCTGCCCCACGTTCGGTCAGGGGGCAAATCGATTAAATCCTTAGGCGCATTCCAGTGCCAGCAAAAAGTTACGATGCCGCCGCTTTGCCACCAATCAATCGCAATGTCTGTATCGGAGCATGTGGCCCCGCGCTCTGTGCGCGAGGGTGAATAATTCATGAAATCAAAGCCATAAACAGCTGGGTATTTCCCAGTCACTTCATGCAATATTTCAAGCTCAGGTGTTGATACTACACCGATTTGCTGACCGGTCAATATACGAGTTCCATAAATGTCGCATAAATAGGTCATCAGCCTTTTCGCATGATCGTCTGCATTCGGGTTTATGAGCTTAGGTTCCACTATGAAACGGGATTGCTGCTTCACATTCAACATTTATGGTTTCTCTCCTTCATTATCATTTCTATTTATATATCCTCACTTAATCTACTGCCTGCTAACCGATAATACCGCTCCGCTCCACACTTTCAACGAAATAACGCTGAACGACTAAGTACAAAATGATTAGCGGTATGATAGCAAGCAAAATACCCGTATCAATAATCATTGCTACATGGTTCGGATCAGCCTTAACATTACCGCCTCCGGCCGCTACCCCCAGCAAACCTGGAAGCAACGCATTCGCTTGGGCTGACAATGTCGAAATCTTAATCGGCATAAGTGCGGATTCACTCATGAACAGCGAAGTGAAAAAGGTATCATTATACTGCCAAACGAAACAGAACAGCACGACAGTAATGATTGGCGGAACGGCGTTCGGCAGCATGATTTTCAAAAATGTTTTCACTCCGCCAGCGCCATCAATCAATGCCGCTTCCTCTATCTCTTTAGGCATTCCTTTAAAAAACTGGCGGAAAATATAAATGAACAGTCCCGCTTTCAATCCGATTGCCGTCGCAGACGTTATAATAGAAGGCCAATACGTATTGAGCAAATTAACGCCTTCCTTACCCGTCACAAGATGAATGACTCCGAGTATGTCAAAGCTTCTAAAATGAAGATACATCGGAACCATCAACGTGCTTGTCGGAACTAGAATCGTTAATATGACCAGAGCGAACAGCACATTGCTGCCTGGGAAGTTAAAACGGGCGAAACCGTACCCTGCAAGCGCGCAAGAAGCTGTCGTTAGCAGCGTAGTCACAATAACAAAGACAAGCGTATTTCCTAGAAGAGGAAAGTAGTGTAAAATATCCATCGCCATTTTGATGTTGTCGAGCGTAAAGTGAACAGGCACCATATAAATTGTCGGATTGTAAATATCGACTTTGTCTTTGAAAGCGACAGAAAACTTCATAAGCAGCGGATAAATGATGATGTACGAGATGCCAATAACAAGCGCGTAACGAAAAATGGCGTACAACGTATCGATCGTCTTATTTTTCATTTTCTGCAGCCGATATTTATTGTCCTCGTTGCGAACAGCCTGTGAAGCCTCCATATGCAGCTTCCTCCTTTGTTAATCACTCAGTTGTAATGTACTCTTCTCGATAGCAGTACTCCGATAATGACCAAAACAACGCTTATAATCAACGTGTAAACCCAAGACATCGCTGCGCTGAGCCCAAAGTTTTGCGTGGTGAATGCCGTCGAGAAAATCATATCCGTAACTGCGCTGCCCGAGAATGAATCAATAATCGTATAGATGACATTGGTCAAAATGAGCGGGCTAACTAATGGAAATGTGATTTTCCAGAACGATTCATAGGCTGTAGCGCCTTCCATCTTAGCCACCTCATACATGGCACCTGGAACGGACTGCAAAGCAGCTAGAAAAATAAGAATTTGCACGCCAGAGCTTGTAATAATCTCATAGATTCTAGTAATCGCCTGAACGATGTAGTCAACGAACGATAGCGGCAATCCTATGTCGCTAAGTATCATGACCATCGACATAATATTATAGGTGGAAGAAGCTTCACCCATTTCACTTACGACCGATGAATCGCCTACTAGATTAATAAGACCCGCTGTTTCTGCAGCTGAAATCGCATTGGAAGCGAGTATGACCGGAAGGAAAAATATCGCTCTCGCGAGTATTCTGCCACGAAACTTCTGATTAAGCAGCGTAGCAGAGAAAAGGCTGAAAAATAATATCATCGGTACATTCAAAACCATTTCTGAAACGGATTGGGTCAAAATCCGATTGAAGGTAGCATCCACGAACAACGCTTCTTTAAAATTCGCCCAGCCAACCGATTCCAATATAAATCCAGTCGGTTCCACCGTTAGCTTGCTGAAGCTGAATTTAATAGATTGGATGAGCGGTGTCGCAAACATAAATATGAAGCCCAGCAGCCATGGGAAAATAAATGCTACGCCTAGAAGTGAGCGTTTGTGCCGCAAAGCTAGCTTATATCCATTCATTAACGCTCACCTCCTACCCAATAGTTTTGAGCTTCAACTTTGTTTCCGTTAACGCTGACTTGCTTATCTGTGTAATTGACAATAATTGATTTCCCATTGCTGTATCGCATCTCTACGACACCGTCTTGATGGCGAATATGCTTCACCATTTGAGCGTTTCTCACACCGGAGAGCACATCGTTTGCTTCCTTATACATCGACAGCGCTTGATCGTACCAGTCTTTGTAATGGGTAGAGAACAGCTTGTCAAAATGAGTGAATTTCAGTTTAGACGATGGTTCATAGCTCCATGAAAAATGCGGCGCTGAGCCAAGCTCTACCGAACGAAGCAGCTGCTGCTGAATATCCTGCTCATCCTCTAAGTTAATCGCACCGCCAGCATAATCGACATATCCATGAATAACCATTTGATAAAATGGAACTTCCTCATCCGTTAGCACGAAGCCGCTGGATGACGTTGGCACATTTATAAGATGATCTGCGAATGGCCATACATAAGCATTTCCGCCCGTAAGCATCGTTTGATCGACGCGCTCATCCACCTTGCTCAGCTCATCCTCAACGATTTTTTTAGCCGTTTCGCGTTGAATGACTCTGCTCGTACGGAAGTCCGAGCTCAGCACGTTTCCAAGATCCCGCAGCGATATTCCCCGCATGCCAAGCGAATCATATTTCTTCATAAACGTATCAACGAAGTAGGGAAGCTTTGCCGGTGACAACAAATAATACGAGCCTAATAGCATATCCATTCGATTAAGCGCTCGGTTATAAGGATAAAGCTCTGCTTCCTCCCGTGTAACGAACCGCGATGCATCAGAGGATGGAACAAAACCTCCATCATCATGATAAATTTGCTGAAAGGCTACATCTGGGAACAACATCCCGCCGGATTGCTCCAGTTGATTCGCTAGCTTAATGAAGCTGGACTTGCTTCCGAGCTCACTGTCCACTTTCAGCTTTACTGGTGTCTGATGATTGACGCCGTTGCCGAACCAGCCTGTGTAACGCATGAGCAATCGATCAACCCCATCCGACTTCAGTTGTTCAGCCATTTGTGAGGCTTGCTCAAAGGATGTCATGGAAACGACGGAGCTGTACGGTACGCCAAGGAATGATTTCCGCTTGTCGACCGTTCCTAGAATATCCAAATAAAATGGAAGCCTATCATCATCTTTTAATGGCTGAAGCTTGTTTTCAGCTACAAGCCTGTTACGATAAAGCTCTGCCATTCCTGAATAGCTCGCCTTATCGCCAGAGAGAAAGCTGTACCTAATTTGAATATCGCCTTTATAAATCTCTTCACTCAACAGCTGGATTTCTTGAATCTTTGAGCCTGTGTAAAGCTCAAGCTCATCTTCTCCACGCAATGAGTAGCTGCTGTGAATATAATTGTAGGAATTTTTTTTACCGCTGATATCAGCAGCGATGCTGGCAACAGCATCACCTTCTTCAATCACCGCAAACCATGCTGCGCTCCCTGCCTTCATCCCAAATACCGGCATTCTAGCACTCTCGCTTACTTGACCGCGGCGGTAGCTGTTATCGTTCGGATCAAGGCCATATACTCTTTGTACGTATTGCTCTTCCTTTACCTTGCCGTTGTTAAGATGGATCAAGCTTCCGGTTCCATCCGGCACGAACATATATCCTTCGTTTTCCTTATCTGCAGCGCCAAAGAAATTAAGCATCTCGATGCTGCGAATTTGATAGCCTCCGCTTTCTTTGACCTGATTGACTGGAACGGATGCAACCAGCGAACCGCCATCAATGCGGTATTCCAAAGGAATAACGAAGTTTGGTTTGCTCGATTCGCCGCCGCCTGCAACGCCATTTTCCTCATTGTCGAAAGCAAGATCCTCATCGGAATAACCAGCCTTGACGAATGCCGCCGTCAGTTTGCTCAATACAAGCGGCTTGGAAACCTGCGCATCTAGTCTCTCTAATACTTCCTTATTGTCCGCTTTGGGATAATAGCGCAATCCCACATATTTGGCCGTCGGCGCATCCAGCTTGGAGAGCACCTTCTCTTCCAATCGCACTTTGCTTATATACCTTGGCAAGGCATCCACGCCGATTGACGTATCGCCAATCGTATAGGTGATACGAATGCCGTTCTCAATGCTCTCAGCTGTAAATTGCTTATTTGCGATACTTTCCGTGAAGTTGGTGAATGTATCCAGCGTACCGATTGAATCCCGGAACAGTACCGTCAACTGAGAAGACAATATTTCCTTCTCGAAGCCCGATGCGATAGCATCCTCACTCCGATTGGGCGGATTGCTGTACCAGATTTGGCCTTGCCGTTTATCCCTCACAGCGACCTCTGTCGTTTCGGCGCTGTAGTATAACGATAATTCGGAATTGTCCGCTACAAGCTGCATGCCTGGCACACCTTTTGAAGAATCAGGCATTTCCTTAATTGCGGCTCCAGCTTCCAGCTCAGTTGTCATTTTCATATAAGCGGCTGCTTTAACGGCTTTAGCTCCACGACTGGTGAATAGCAATACGGAGCAGACCAAGATACAAATTGCTGCGGTACAGGCCAGCACCGCAACCAGCTTTTTACGATTTTTCACGGGTGCGGCCTCCTTTACGTACGGAAAATGATTTCACGATAAATATTGATAATAAAATCGATAATTTGCTGCATCATACTCAGCACTAGCGTCCCAAGGAATACGATAATGCCCATTACGATTACCGTCAGCAGCATCGTAATAATCGTTTTGAACGCCGAATATTGATGAACCGTCATCGTACCGACAAATAGAAGCGCTAGAAACCAAATGGTGGATATAGACATGACTAAATAATAAAAAGCCGTTTCTTCCTGTACCATAAACCGGCTCGCAATGGTCATGGGCACATAAAGAATGACCATAGGAACGAGCGCATAACCCGTCGCCATAACAATTTCCTTGAATTTGCCTTCGCCATCCATTAAGGTTGTAATCGCCCAATTGGATATACACCAAAGAAAGAAAGGAAATACAATCGTAACGAGCTGAGTCAGGCTGTTCAAATGACGTGGATCATTATAGTTCACCAGAAAACCTGCAAACTGATTTTGTAAAATAACAGAAACGATGACGAGCAGCAAAATAGCTAATGCGACCTTTACTTTTCCTTTCCCGTCATACTTCATATCCCAGAAGCCGTCAAAAGGATGAACGATTAAATGCAGCGGAAACTTGATGAAATCCTGCTTCATAGCGATCTGCCCTCCTTAGCGGTTTGCGATGCAAAGTCCGACATCATAAGCTTCCTCTTTTTCATACGAGAGCTTACCAGCTTGAACGCAAGCCATGCAGCTGCTAGGACGATCAGCATTGTTAGAAAGGTTCCTGAATGTTCCTTCATTACTTCCCTGCGGTACCTTTTGTAAGCTACGGAATAACTATCGCGGTCCATGCCTAGCTTGAAATACTCGAGCGCTTCCCCGTTCTTCCGCTCCATCAGCAATGATTTGCCAATGCCTATATACGCAATATCGTAGTTGCTGTTTAACCGAAGCACTTCTTGCCAAATCGGTACCGCCAGCTTATCCTCACCGGTGTAATGCAGCTTCACCGCCTCGTTTACGCTGGCACCAAACTTCGTTGGCTCAAATACGACAATATTGCTTTTCCCACGATCAAGCACCAGTTGTTTTTCACCCAAATGCTCGACGGCGACCGGTATTTTAAACGTACCGAGCTGATTTCCCTTACCGCCATACACATAGAGCAAATCGCCTTCGTCATTGTAGGTAAATACTTTGCCTTGATTTCCGTCAAGCACGCTGTACATTCCGTTTTCGAGTACCTTCACATCAATTAGCTTGGAAGGGCCAACAGCGCGCCTGAACAAAATATCCCCTAGCACATCGAAGTAACCGAAGCGCTTCAGCACATCCTCACCTGATGGATTAAGTCTTTTTACTGGTTCCTTAGAGTCAGGATCGATGTTCGTTGCATAGACAAATCCTTTGGCATCGATATCGATATTCGAAAACTCGGTTGGAATAAACAGCACCATTTGCGCTTTCTGTGCTTTGGTTGAAAGCAAGCGCCATATGACTTCCGTATAGTCCCGCTGCACTTTGTTTGTCCCTACATATCCGATAAACTGGCCTTTCTCATCAAACTGCATGATGCCTTCGTAGATGCCTTGCGCTACGACATAAACCCGTTTGGCTTTATCTACCGTTACCTTTAACGGAATAAATTTAAAATCACTTGCCAAAACATCAGATTTGGGCTGCTCGATTATTCGAAGCAATTCACCGTCGCTCGATAACACGACAACTCGCCCGTTGTCCGTATCCGCAACATAAAGCTGCTCCTCCTCATCAACGAATAGTCCCGACGGATTTTTAAAACCGATCTTTTCTCCGTCCTTCTCGTACTCGTTAATGATGTTTTTCACTTTCCACTGATCATCTAAAATAACAATTCGGCCATTGCCGCTATCCACAATGTATATGAGCCCGCTTGCAGACACGACCATATCCTTTGGCTCTAAAAAGTCACCGATGCCGATATCAGCTCCGGATATAGAGAGTTTGGGTACATAAGCCGCCGGTGCTGGAACTGCTTCTTCCCAATAGTTATAGTTGTAGCTCTCATATGGCGTCGACGCTGCAGTCGCCGGTGCAGGCGCTGCGGTAATAAACATTAGGGAAGCCGCCGCGATGACGAGAAACCATTTTTTCGCTGACAAGTGCATTCCCCCCTTTAATCTTTCATTCCTGAAGTCGCCATCGTTTCAATAATTCGACTTTGCGAGAAAACGAACAGCGTAATCGGAACGCTCATCAGAATGAGTGCTACTGCTGCCGCCGCTCCTGCGCGAGCAATACCGCCTGCCACAACTTGATTCGCTGCAAAATGCAGCGATTTAAGCTGTTCGCTGTAAATGAAGCCATTCCCATCGCTGCCCCAAAGAATTTGGAAAAGCAAAATAATTAGCGTCAGCCATGCCGGTTTTACATTTGGCATTACGATGGTCCAGAAAATACGATATTCGCTTGCTCCATCAATTTTTGCCGCCTCTAACAGCACATCAGGAATTTGCTCCATAAATTGCTTCATTAAATAGAGACCAAGCGAATAAGCAAAAGCAGGAATGATGACTGCCCAATACGTGTCGATCAAGCCTAACCATGACATGATCATATAGTTTGGAATAGCTGTTACGGCTGGCGTAAACATCAAGGATAAAACGACAATGCTGAACATGAAGCTTTTACCTGGAAACTTATGCTTGGCTAGCGGATAAGCAGCTGCCGACGCTAACAGTACATGTCCAATGATACCCATGCCGGTAATGAAAACCGTGTTGAAAATATACCTTGAAAAAGGAACCCATGAATTGCCTAACAATGCAAATAAATCGATAAAGTTGTTCATGGTCGGGTTTCGAACAAATAATGTCGGAGGAAACATAAATATTTCATCCAACGGTTTAAAGGCATTATTGATCGCATAGATTAGCGGCACGATCATGAACGCACCAAACGCCGTAAGCAAAACAAAAAGCGAGAAGCTGCCCCAGAACGATCGATTTACCCGTTTCCTCGGGATTCGAAAGGAGAAGTTCATGAACTTATTCACCTACCCTGCGAAGAAGTTTTTGAACGATGAGATTCGATCCCACCATAATCATAAATAACACAGAAGCAATGGCAGAAGCGTAACCCATCTCAAAACGGGTAGTACCGAAATCGATTAAGTGAGTAACTATCGTCTCCGCTGCATAGTTGACGCTTGGGAACCCTGCGAGAGCGATCGAAACATCAGCCACTGCAAATGCCGTCGTAATCTGAATCACTGCCCCGAACATCAGCTGCGGCCGCATCGAAGGCAATGTAATGTGCCAAAGCTCCTGCCAGCGATTCTTCACGCCATCGACTGCGCCAGCCTCATATAATGTCCGGTCAACGGTTTGCAAACCTGCAATAAATGCAAGAAAGCCCGTTCCAAGACTAAGCCAAAGCTGAACAAGAATGATGATCGGCAAAATGTATTCCTCTTTTTTCAACCATTGAAGCGGCTCCAAAATGATGCCCAACTTCAATAAAAAACCGTTGGCAATACCATAACGATCGCCGGAGAAAATCATCAGCCATATAAAATACACGTTTCCGGATATGGACGGCGCATAAAATACGAGTGTCATTATCGCTCTCAGCTTTGGAGACAGCTCATTAATAATCCATGCAAAAACAAAACACGCGATATAACTAATCGGTCCCGTTATTACAGCGAACAACAGCGTGTTCTTAACGGCAATGAGGAAAACATCATCATCTAGAAATAAGCGCGTATAGTTCTGCCAGCCGACAAACTTTGGAAACTCCAGCATATTGAAGTACGTAAAGCTAAGCACCACCGACACCAAAACCGGCAGTACTGTAAACACGGCGAACAGAACCATGTAAGGCGCCAGCAATATGTAGGAGTGTTTGTTTGCTTTCACTTCCCGCAGCTTCAGGTTCCACCAATTTTGCACGCTTGACCCTCCCTCCATTATTGCGGCAACCCGAACTCTTTTCGTTTCGTTGTAATTTCATCCTGCATATATTGGACATAGTCCATAATCGATTCGCGCGCCTGCACTTGACCAACAACCGTCTTATAGAATGCATTAAACAAATGTCGGCCTGTGAAATATCCGCCTGGCACTTCCGGCACCCCTTGTACCCATTCAAATTGCGCCTTCAAGTTTTCGTAATCGGCAACCGGCCATGGCAAGCTGTCGAGTGCCTTAATATTGGCAGTCGGATAACGGGCTGCTGCGCCCATCAAACCTTCCATTTCACGACCAAACACCGTTTGTGTCGCTTCGCTGGTCCACCATTTCATGAACTCCCATGATGCTTCCTTGTCCTTCGCCTTCTTCATCATTACGACAGCACTGCCTCCGCTTGGCACCTCACGATTAATGGAGCCATCCTTCTGTATGGTTCCCGGAACAGGGGCGAAACCCCACATGCCGCGAATTTCTGGCGCAAATACAGAAAGCTGGTTATAGGTTGTATAATCTGCAATGCCTATTGGCATCTGCCCCGTACGGAAGCGATTGGAGAAATCATATTCCCGTTCTAATTTATAGTCGGTATAAAACTCCGTCCATTGCTTGAATGTTTCGATGCCAATGCGTGAATCTAGATCGGATTCTTTGCCATCATTGCGGTAAAGCTGTCCGCCATTCTGAAATAATAGTGCCGCATACATCGAGTTTGGCGGTATGTTTTGCCCTTGAACAGCAGCTTGTGCCACAACTGGCAAACCGAATTGCATATGATTTTTACTTAGAACGGCTAGTAAATTAGAAACTTCATCCCAAGTTTGCGGAATTTCCAGATCCAGCTGATCAAGCACATCCTTACGGTAAAAGAGCATGTTGAACGTTTGTGTTTCCGGCAACGCATAAACCCCGCCATCATAGCTGTATGGAACAACTGCGCTTGGACGGAAACGTTCCCTCACCTCTTCGAAATCAGCAAACTGTGTCAAATCAGTTGAAGCGTTGCGCATCGCAAAGTTAACAGGCAAATCATTTTCAATCTGCATGGCGATGTCGGGACCTTGGCCCGCCAGCGTTGCAGGCAGCAGTGTTCCCATGTTTACCAGCTTCAAGTTGACATTAATGCCGGTAACGGATGTAAAGGTTTCGTCAATCATCGCCTTCATCGTGTTGGCTTGATCCCGTCCGCTTCCGATCCATACGGTAATCGACCTTTGGTCGGCGTCCTCAGAAATATTTCCGATCTGATTGTAATCCGTAAAGAAAGAAGAAATAAAAGTTGCAGATTGATGCTTAAGATTCGCGGCGAAGCCCATCCCTTTTTTAGGGAATTTCTTATCTGGTGAGGCGACATACAGCGCATCGATCTCAAGCGGCTGCTGCCTTGCTTGCTGAACCCAAGTTCCTAGTCCGCCCGTGTTTGTCTTGTAGGCTCCAAGCCTTCTCGGAATGGTATCCGGCTTCTCAACCATCTCATCCAATTGCAGTGACATCGTCTTTAGAAGAGCCTCTTGGTCACTGGATTGTCCTGATAATTTGACGAGCTGCGCGGCAATCGTTTTAAGACGTTCACTTTCTTCTTCAAAAACGTTAAGTATGTTGGGAACTTTTTTCTCAATCTGATAATCACGGTATTCATCGGGCTTTGTTCCCGTAATCATCAATATTTTGCGATACATTTCATTCAAATTATAAAGACTGCTTTCAACCTCTCGAATGAGCGGGGCAAACTCGCCTAGGCTTACCTCAAGCCTGAGTGTATGCTTTCCTTTTTCCAGGCGGTATAAATAAGGAGACTTTCCACCCATCACATCAAGCCGATAGGAGCTCTTATAACGAAACGCAACCTTTTCCATTTCCTTAAAAGGAATTTCGCCGTCAATGGTTAATGTACGAGTTGAATAAATACCTCTAACGAAGTTTTGCTGCGTTTTAAAGGCAATTTGGTAAAGCCCCGTTTCAGGGACATCAATTTCCCATTCCATCCATTGACCAGGTAGACGCCAATTCAAGCCGCCAATCGTATTAATTTTTATTTTTGAAGAGCTGTAAGGATATACTGCAGCACTTGAACGCTCGCTTAGCGGATACAAGGTAGGTGAAGACTTTGCTGTGGAAGCCTCGCCTTCAATCGTAATCAAATGGCCGCTCGTCGCCTTCATACCATCTGCTTCATACTGCTTAAGCAACTGTTCATAGGTTAGTGGAGCAGGCTGTTGAAATAGTTTCAATTGTTTAACGACCATCGGTTCCCGTGTAGATTCAAGCGTAATCGTATGTTTGCCCTGCGAAAAATAAAATAAGAAGGGTTCATTCTCGTAACCATCGGAATCTTGAAATGTTTTCTCGCTCCATCTCGGCTTCTCCACTTGCTTTGGTCTGAGATCATTGCCTTGATTGTCCTGAACAACTTGAGCTGCTTGATTATCCCAAACACGGTCAAACTGCAGGAAAGCAGCTTCTCTGAACGGACGTTTTCCGTCAATGAATAAATCCCGTTCAATCGCTGAGCTTTTTCCTTCAATGGGATAATAGAGCAAAGAAAGATTATAAAGACCCGCATCAGTCACATCAAATGACCATTCCACTTTGCCCGATTCGCCTGTTAACAAGGAAGATCCGTCCATGCCCTCGTAGTTGTTAAGCTTCTCGAACTCAGCACCCTCTACATGGCTGTAATTGATTGCTTCTAATACGATTTCACGCTCTGGACGGGCAGCCGCCTCATATTGCGAGACATATTCATGATATTTTTGTTCATTATAAGCCGAGATGTTCGTCGATCCGGATTGAACGGACTCCTCCGTCAGCGCATTATCCGAACTGCCGACTGCATGCGCCTTAGGCACTGACGGAAGCACCATTAAAACTGCCAAAACAAAAGGGACTAGCTTCCTTGCCATATTGGTTAGCCGCAAATTGCTTATCACCAGAGGTCCTCCTTACATGCATAAACGGTTTCTCCGTCCATAGGCGGGGAAGCTCACGTTTGATGGTGAAATATAAGCCCATATATCTTCTAGCATTTATTTTCCTCGTTCTCATACAATCGGGGGAAGTCATGAAAGACGTCCCCCGACCTATACATTAAACCGCTGCCTTCAATTACTTAGAAAGCTTGGCTATTGACGCTTCTGCTTCCGGCTTATACTTCTCTGCAGTCGCAGTCACTGATTGATTATTTACGATAATATCTGTAACGAACTTTCCAGTCGGGAATTCAGGATAAGCATCATCCAGCAAGATTTGGCCTGTGTTCGTAATATGATCACGCTGCATAGCTACATCTTCCTCGTGATTGTAGAGACCTTCCAGCCACTCTTGGCTAGGGAACTCTTCGGTTTGAGTAATATCAAATGTTTCTTCGTAAATTTGGTAAACCAATTGCGCGTCTTTTACGCCTTTTGGAATAAATTTAGCCGCTTGTCCCGGGTTCGCATACGTAACTTCTGGACTTCCTTGAGGTCCGTTCGGAATAGGCACAACGCCGATATCGAACGTTAAATCACCAATATTCCATACCGGTGCTTGGAACATCGCTACATCGCCGTCTTTAAACGTGTTGAATTCTTCATAATTCATTCTGTCGCCTGTTTTAATTTTCATAACGTTCTCAACGTTATATAGTCGGTTCACAAACTCTGCCGCTTCAATCGTTTTTGGATCGGTTAAGCCTTGAACGCCTGTTCCTTCGTCAACGATTTTGCCGCCGTTTGCAGCAGTAAAGTTGCGGAAAATATCAATGGACCAGCCTGAGAAGCCATAAACGTCAATTTTTCCGTCATTGTCTGTATCCTTAGTTGCTAGCTTTGCAATTTCCAAAAACTTGTCCCAGTTCCATTGGCCGCCTGTGTAAAGCTCTTGAAGATCCGGAAGGCCAAGTTTTTTGAACAAATCGCGATTGTAGTGCATGGCTGTACCGCCTGAGCCTGGATTGTCAAATGCATATTCGCCGCCAGCAATAGCAGGCGCTTTAGCCATCAAGTTTGCATCGTTGTTGATGTTATTAGCTGAAGTTGTAAACTCGCTGATCGGAAGCAGCTGGCCTTTCAATACAGCCGGCAATGCTGCTTTGTATTCCATTTGAACGATGTCTGCAAAAGGCTCACCTGTCAGGACAGTAGCCGTAAACTTCGGCATGTATTCTTCGAAAGGAACGTTTACGAATTCGATTTTCACATTATATTTTTTTTCAACTTCTTCGATCTTAGCGAGACGCTCTTTCTCGGAAGCCGTAGCTCCTGCTGGTGTCAAATCCCACCATGCAGCTACTTTAATAACGCGTCCCCCCATATCGACTGGTTCTGGTGTTGCTGTGGATTCCTCAGGTGCTGCAGTCGGATCAGTGACAGCGCTTTCTTTTGGAGCGTTATTCGTTCCTTTATTTCCGCCGTTCCCGCCGCTGCAAGCTGTAAGTATGAGCATGAAACATAACACCAAAATGGACAAACCTTGTATTTTTCTCATGACCGAACCTCCCATTTTTACATTCATCAGTTGGTATAAAGTAAAAATCCCCATTTAAAAGCGCTTTCATTCCTAAACTTTGAAAAACCAAACAGCTAACTTCACCGCCTTTTCGTTATTTGATTTCCGTAATTTGTTATTTCTTTTTGCATAACGAATATAACATCAAAAACAAAACTGGTCAATTGTTTTTTATTTGTTATCTAAATGCACTAATATTTCTAAAAAAATAAGTTAAATTCCGTTTTATCGCTTGTATACCCTTGAAAAAACAGCTATATTTATCTACATAACAAAATAACAAAAAGACAATAATAAAGCATTGAGGTGAATGAACTTCCTAAATAAAACTCTAAATAAAATAATGATGTTTAATGTTTTTTAGCAATTAAAAAACAAGTTTAATTGTTAGTAACAATACGGTAAAATAATGACTAGCATTTCTTCACATATAATAATGGACTTCTTTACATATAGATGGCTTGGCAAACTAACTAATTAAGGTAGGATGAAATTTATGCGCCGGAAGGTAACGATTCAATCAATTGCCGATTATACAGGGTTGTCAAAATTCGCAGTCTCACGAGGGTTATCCGGGAAATCGGGGGTTAGTCCACAAACAAGAGAAGTGATATTAAGAGCTGCAGGACAGCTCGGTTATTTTAAGGACGCTCAGACGCCTCCTGTTTCAAGCGAACTGATGGATACAGAATCACGAAGCTGGTCCGGAACCATACTAGTGCTTTTCCCAAATGTTCGTTATCAAAATACTGATTCCTTATATTGGGGTCCAATATTTAACGGCATATCTACAAGGCTGAACCAAAAGGGCATTAACATCCTTACATTAACCGAGCCTACTAACGACTCCATGTTCTCACTTTTAAACCCAGAAGCCATTATGGGCATTATTACTGTAGGCTCTATTTCTACCTCTGTGTTGCTTGATATTAAACGGCTCGGCATTCCTGTCGTAATGGTCGATCATTACGATCCAAACTTTCACTGCGACTCGATTTTTACAGACAACTTGTCCAGCATGAGAGAAATAATGAACGCCGTCATTACAAAAGGCTACAAAAACTATCAATTTTTAGGAAATATTAGAGATGCGCAAAGCTTCTATGAACGATTCCTTGGTTTCCGTTCAGCTCTCGAGGACAATGATATTGAACTAAAGCAAATTCCTTCCCTAATGGGACCGGAAATTGAAAACTTTCACGATACATTCAAAGCTGCTATTGAGGAGCATGGTTTACCTGAAGTATTTGTTTGCGCCAATGATATATTTGCCTCTTTTGCGTTAGATACATTGAAAAATATCGGCATGTATATTCCAGAAACGCTCGTTTTCACCGGCTTTGACAATACCCATCCTCAGATTCCTTTTTTGGCTACTGTTAATGTAGATAAGGAACTGCTCGGCAAACGTGCTGTTGATCAGATGCTTTGGAGAATACTCAACGCAACAACGAGCTACGAGAGGACCCTTATCCAAGCTGAGATTATTTTCAGAAATTAAACATAAAAAGAGGATGACCATCGCGGTCATCCTCTTTTCGCAGTAGTGCTTCGTTTAAAAATCCGTTCGAAATGGCGATGCGGGAAGTCCTGCTTTATTATACAAATTAATCGTCGGTGAATCGCTCCAGCCATTTCGTTATTGCAGCACAACACTGTCTACATAAACCGAAGTTGATCCGCTTGAGTTAGTAGGTGAAATGAACTGAACGCCTACTTCACGCACATCACCCAAATTGGCTACTCCAGATAAGCTCAGTGAAATCGTAGATGACCCCGATGAATTGATGTTTACCGTTCCTGAGTCATACCAAGTGTAAGCGGAGCCCGTCTTAATAAACAGCTTCGCCTGCAGGCCGCTGCCAAAGCTTCCCCATGCAGCATGCTTCACTTTAACAGAAACAGAAGATTTGCCAATGAAATTATTAGCACCTGCATATTGCAAATAAAATTGACCGCCGCCTAACGTAACGTCTGCTTTGAGCGAGCTGCTGCCGCTTGCCGCCCATTCCGTTACAGACCAAGGCCCGCCAGCAACGTTTGATGCCGTCCACCCTTGTGCATTTCCGCCTTCAAAATCGTACAACGTAGAGCTGCTGCTGCTGTTAAACACGGAAGCTTTTATAGAAGTAGCCCAAATGCCATTTGTTCCGTTAATGACAAGATTGCCCCATGAAGTTAGCGTCTGCCAATCACTTGTCGTCATATCCAGCCACGAATTGGCCGAATCATTTCCTGTCCATGACCATGCCATATAACCGATGCCTTTCGCCTGACTTTGGTTCATGACCTCTTGTGCATTAACTTGACTTCCCAAGTTGTTATTGCCGTTATTGTAGTTATAGCCAAACTCTCCAACCATAACAGCCAAACCTAAATTTTTAATCGCTTGCAGCTCCGTGCCAATCCGAGAAGAGTCATTCCATGAGCCGTACATATGAATGGAGAACATGACATTATGATCCGGATCATGAGTAAGGAGTGCGTTGCCATATGCTTTGATTGGTGAAGAATTTTGTCCCCAGCCTGAGGCGTCAACGATTATCGTGTTATGAATTCCAGCATTTCGAATGGTTGAAATAGCCGTCTTGTACGCATCGCGCCAAGCGGTATCCGCAAGATTCCCATCGCCCCATTCATTAGCGATATTAACGAGCACATACTTTTCATTGCTCGTCAAAATCGTTTTAACCGCGCTGCTGGCAAAATAGTTAGCCATATTATTTAAAGCAGTTGCGCTGTTAGAGCCTGTTGCATCATGCAGTTCAACAATAGCAACCATGCCGAGCTGTTTGCAACGATCGATAATTTGCTGCAACCGCGATGCCGAACCGCTTGTCGTCCAGACGATTCTAACAGCGTTCGCTTTTTTCGAGCTAATCGTGCTTAGCGCATCATACGCTTGTGTATCAAACCATGCGTGAGCATTATTGACACCTCGAATGACAAAGTTGTTCCCGTTTGCATCCTTCAAATTGTTTCCGCTTACATAAAAACCGTTAGCCGCATGGGTTTGTTCAGTTGCGATAAAAGGCACTACCAAAGCCAGCATAAGCACAAGCATAAACGTCATTTTCAATCTCCTGATCATCATAATAACTAAATCCCTCCAACTGTTTTTTTGTTTTTGCAGTCTCGGTTCTTAGTGTTTGATCTGGCTGCCTGTTACTTTAAAGACGATGACATATTGATGAGAGCCTACAACCCCCTTTCATCATCTGCTGCTTTCTTCGTTTTCCTTAATCGAGAAACCGCATCAAATTAGAAACCATTTCAGCCGCTTGCTCACGGTTCACAACTGACTTTGCTAATATGGAATCATTACTTTTGAGTGCTGTACTTCCAATAAGCTTGGCGACGCGTTCCAACACTGCTGCCGCATCCTGCTTAGTCATGGCTTCGCGCGTACCAAAGCTTCCGTTTTCTTTTCCTCTAATAAGCCCGAGCTTTTGAGCTGTTGAAACAGCCTTGGTATACCAGCCATCACTCGGAACGTCGTTAAATGTGTTGCTGGCGGTATCGTCATTCAAATCAAACGCTTGAATAATGATTTGAACAAACTCCGCTCTTGTCACAAGGTCAAGAGGCTTAAATAAACCATTGCCTTTTCCCTGTACGATGCCTCTTGCAGCCAAATAATCGATCGTGTCCTGGCTTGCTGCGGATGAGCCTTTATCCTTGAATGAAACATCTACTGCCGCAGCTGCATATTGACTGAAATGAGTGGGATGAAAAATAACTTTTTTTGTTGCTGCATCGTAATAGCTGTTTTTTACAACCTCAAGCTCGCCGCTTTCTTTGATGTGGTATGTCACGATCATGTTTGGATTCGCGCCTGAGGCTAGTGAATAATTCAAAGCAACTTTTAAGGATACTGCATGAAATGTTGTTATTTTCTTTCCGTCAATGTCAAGATTCAAATCATAAACCTGCGCGCCACCAATCTTAGCTTGGGCAAGATCGCTCATTTGGGATGGATCGACAATAGAGAATGTGAACGTAATCGTTGCAGATGTTCCGCTTAAATGGCTTGATAATTCGGAAAGTGAAATTGTAATCGCAGCATAACCGATATTCACTTCTATCCGCTCAAGACCTTTGTCTATAGCCTTGGCTATTTGCTCAGCTGGAATATTGACCTTTACCTCCTTAGCTCCTGCTGCTGGAGTCCCGGTAACAAGGATTGTACTATTTTGAGCTTTGGCGACAGCTGCCTCAAACTCCGCGCTATTTAGCTGAATCGTTTGTTTGCTGCTCGATCCCGCTGCAGGAGGCTGGCTAGTGTCTGGATTAGACGGCGTTACGATGGGCTCAGACAAAGTGGTTACTTCAAATTGAGGGCCGCCAACGCTCCAAATTCCATCTCGTGTAACCGCTTCTACTTTAAACGTATATTTTGTACCCGCTGCTAGTCCGCTCGCCTCATAGCTGCTGCTGGAGCCATTCACCGCAGCCAGTTGAATACCGTCTTTATAGATCAAATAATTTATGATTTCCTGCTCGCTTGATGCACCGCTCCATGACAAGGTGGCGCTCGTTTGATTGACATTTGCTGCTTGTAACTCAGCATTGATCCACTCTGGCGCTTTCAAGCCGTAGGTTGACAAGTTGCTGGGCAGCTCATCGAGCGTAATGACATATTCATGGTTGAAGACATGAGTAAGATGCTCGGCCGAATTATAAATACCGTTCCTAATAAAATCACCTGTCCATGTGCTGAACCAGCTCCAGTCTGCACCATATAAAGGCAGCAAATCAGGATCTGGAATCGTTCCGGTCTCCGGTAGCGCCACAAGCTTGCGATCCTTGACGACCTCTACTAGACGATCATATTTATTAATATTTGGGCTATAATCGCCTGCTTGGTTGTAAATGTCGGTGCTAATAATATCAACCACATCATCTCCTGGATACCAGTCCGATGACACGGAGTTCCACACCCAAATCAAATTGTTCAATTGATGCTCGTTTGTTAACCGCTCATACATCAATCGATATAGCTGCTTGGCGGACTCTGGTCCTTTGGCGCCCCACCAGAACCAGCCTCCCTCTGCCTCATGCAGTGGTCTCCATAGAACTGGAATATTCGCATCCTGAAGCCTCTTCAGCTGAATGGCAATCACATCAATGTCACTGAGCAGCAGCTTATACTCCTCTGAATCCGGATGACTAAGCGCATACTCAACATCAAACGTTGTGGAGTCGGTGTAGAAGGCTCTCCACCATTCTTTGCCCGGCACATCGATTAAACCGTTTGGCGAATTCCAATGCCAGCAAAGGGATACGATCCCGCCTCTCTCCGCCCACTGCATCATTTTTTCTGTTTCCTCTGACTTCGTACCATGAGCTACCCGAGTAGGAGAATAGTCGATAAGGTCGAAGGAAACCATCGCAGGAAGCTTGCCGGTTTTTTCATAAATCCACTCCGCATCAGATAATTCCTGCTGACCGGAAATGATGTTTTTGCCGTAGTTATCAACTAAATAATTCATGAGCGCACGCGCTTCCCTTGTTGCATTTGGGTTGATCAACGACTTTGGAACCTGATGCTCTTTATTCTCGATAGGCATTGGAGTGAGCTTTATATAATCAATGTCATACCAACTCCAATTGGCATCAAAGGTTATCGTGTTGTTTCCTGCATTCAAAAAAACCTTACCTGCCGATATTTCAACAAATTCAGCTGATTCATTAAGATCAACTTCAAACCCTGAAGCCCCGGCTTGATTTTTATTAACGGTTATTAGCGTTTTTTTGAAGCCGTAAGAAGCTCTGTAACCAAAATCCAGCGTATAAAAGCCTTCAGCAGGAGCAGATACATTTAACTGAACAGATCCTCCTGGAATAAAAACATAACCGTCGCCGGAATAGCCGTTTCCAGTAGAGCGTATTTCTGCTCCACCCGCCAAAATCCCCGCTTCCGCTTCATATTGGCTGGTATCTGGCACATTAACGGTATCCGCGGATTCAAGTGAAATGTATTCAATGCCATAATAACCCCAGCCTCTTTCAAAACGAATCGTATTGTCGCCTTGCTTCAGCATAACTTTCCCTGCGGAAGCTTCTGCTGTAACGGAGCCCGCCTCCGCAATTGCAGGCAGCTCAATCTCCCCGTTGCTCTGACCGTTTACGAGCAGCGACGTTACCTTCCGTCCATAAGGCGAGTAATAACCAATGTTCAGCTTATATAAGCCAGCTGCTGCTGCTTGAACATGAAAGGTTGCTGCTCCAGGATCACCAGTGAAAAATGAAATGTAACCGTTTCCAATATATTGAATGTCACCTCCTGCAGTTGTAGTCAAGAATTGTGCAGCGCCCTCTACTTCTGCATTTGCTGCTTCATATTTAATAGCTGATGCAGTCGCGTTTACATAAGGGTAGAGAGGAATGGCACCCATAACATACGTTAGAATCAAAGCATAAAACAAAACCTTCCGTGTTCCCCATCGGTAGTTAAAACCCATTTCATTCGTCACCTCTAATTCATAATGATGAAGCTATGCTTTTGGGACATTCGCCTTGCGATAGTATAATTAGTCCCGTCAGAAAACGCTTTCAAAAATAAACCACCTCCTTTCTACGTTTAGTAGACGTAAGTAGCTAAGTTACTTGAACAGGAGCATCTTGCTGCATGGGTAAATTTACAAGCAGCATTTCGTTATTGAGAAGATAACATAAATAACATTATTTATGCAATAAAAATAATAAATAACTTTATAATAACAAAATATATTTTTGTTATTGTCGAATTTAGCCGTATAAATGCTGCTCTTTGTCTCATTTGCTAGCTCAAACGAATAACAATTTTCATAAACCTTGCAAACAAAACCTACCCTTTCGACTAAAGTCTAGGTAACAATTAGACCAATGACTGATTTGATGAAACGGCGATTCCATTAAAGTTAAGAGGAAATAAATTACATATTAATCGAAAGGATGGAAATCAATGATGTTGGTGTTTCAACAAAGAAGGAAAAGCAGGAAAGCTTGGGCTCCCGCCCTGCTCGCAGCAGTGATCGCCTTTTCAGCCATCTCATTTCCTGCAAGGAGCGTTGAGGCAGCAGATGCAGCTGGCCCCAAGGATGCTAAGGAAGTTGAGGCGTTTGTCGATGAGTTCTTTAAACGTCCAGAGGTTGCGAGCTCGCTAGCTGGAAGTGCAGTGGTAGTGGTGGGCAATGATAAAGTGCTGCTGAACAAAGGTTATGGTTATGCCGATGTGGAGAGCAAGAAACCTGTTGATCCTGATAAAACCATGTTCAGAATAGCTTCCATATCCAAAGTGTTTACAGCAACAGCCGTCATGCAGCTCGTAGAAGAAGGCAAAATAGATTTGGATCAGGATGTAAGCCCCTATTTGAAAGGTGTGACGATTCCCAATAAGACCGGCAGCAAACTAACGATGCGACATTTATTGACTCATACAACAGGTTTCGACAAAACAGATGTGTTGACTGCTCCAGATGCGACCCGCAAAGACTATCCTCTCGAACAATATATTAAAGAGAATTTACCTACCATCGTGCGTAAGCCGGGAGCGGCTTATCGCTATGATAATTTAGCTTTCAATTATCAAGGATTAATCGTGCAAAATGTGACTGGCAAGCCATTCGAACAAGTCATTGATGATCAAATATTCCGTCCGCTGCAAATGACAAACAGTGATTTCCGGATGACGGATAAAGTACTGGAAAACCTTGCTACCGGCTATAACCAATTAAAGGAGCCTTGGCCGCAATACCAGCTCATGCCTACAATAGCGCCAGACGGGGGCATGTTCGCAACAGGCACGGATATGAGCAAATTTATGCTCGCTCAATTAAATGGCGGCAAGCTTGGTGAAAATCGTATTTTACAGGAAAATACAGTTAAGGAGATGCAGCGGGTACAGGTTGGCATTCATTCAGAAATTCCGAACATGGCTTTAGGTTTTGAGATGTTTTTCCAAGAACATTTCAATGGTGAGACTGTCATTGGAAAGGGCGGAGATTTGGAGGGCTATCATTCGTGGATGTGGCTGCTGCCTGAACAAAAGGTAGGCGGATTTGTTGTAACGAACAGCGATGCCAGCGATATACGTGAGCAGCTGTTCGCCGCGTTTATGGATCATTATTACCCTAAAACAGAGAAAGAGCGGCCAGCTATTACACTTACCAAGGCACAATTAGCACACTTTGAAGGCAGCTACCAGTATTTGCGCGCCCCGCTCATTTATTACAAAGTAAAGGCTGAAGATGGTTATTTATCCGTTGCCGGACCCAATAGCACCAGGAAACTAAAACCCGTTGGCGAGCTGCTGTTCCAAGATGAAGATGGAAAACTTGGCGCATTTAAAAAAGATGAAGCTGGCAATATCTCATACTTTTATTATTTACTTATTGATGCTTGGTGCGAACGCATAACCCCATCACCCAACTATTCAGACGTACCGCGCAATCATCCATATGCCGATGACATTTATACTTTACGTGATTTGGGCGGGGTTTTGAATCAAACGTCTACTCTTTTCGAACCAGATGGAAAAACGACTCGTGCACAATTCGCAGCTCAGATTGTACAACTAGCTGGTATTACCAAATCACACCAGCCCTCTAATTTCGCGGATCTAAAGGCTCATCCATATGAAACAGAAATTCAAACCTTGCTAGAGATTCACGTATTAAGCGGTACTTCAGCCCAGAGGTTTGAACCAGACCGAACGATTACAAGGGAAGAAGCTGCTGTCATTATCTATCGATTATCACGTTTTCTTGGTTTCCCTCCCATTCCAGCGAAGCTGAGCGGCAAGACTTCAGGTTGGGCTGAAGAAGCGGTTCAATTCATTGTTGGAGCTCGTTTATATGGACCAGAAATAAAATCGACAGATGAAGGTACAGATTTTCGTTCGAAAGATCCGCTGCTCAAAAAGGAAGCTGCTGCGATTTTAAACCGTTTCGCTAAATTGTTTGCGTCAAGTGCAGGCATCTAATACAAAAAAAGACTGCGTAGTCGCCCTTCATCAAGGCGAACTATGCAGTCTTTTTTTGTATAAACGTCAGTTGTTACGAAAGCAGTACAACATACGGATCACTCAATCATTCATTAATGCTTCTAAGGAATAAGCTCATCACTGTTCATAAACGTTTGCAGGTCTTGATCCGCCTTCGATTGGTTGCAAGCATTGCAAGCACAGACGCAATTATCCGGCGTTGTATGCCCGCCCTTAGCGCGCGGCAGCATGTGATCGATCGTATCCCCCTGCTCCCCGCAAAAATAACAAACGTGATGGTCACGCTCCAAGATGTAGCGCCGGAATTCCTTATTGCTGAACAATCGGCGTATCGTATGGCGATTGACGATAACCGCAGCATGCTCCTTCACCAGCGTTATCGCAAGTTCTGGCTCAATTTCTTGATACCAGCGCCGTCCTTTATCCGTCTTGCCTCTCATCCAAATCGTACCTTGACGCGTAGGCTTTAGTACTGCCGGATCATTCGGCAGCGTTATGGATGTCAACGGTGGAACCGGGAATGGTTTGCGGGGATGAGCTTTTCTTCGTATTGCTTTATAATCATTAAGTTGAACATCAGGCAATGAAGCTAAAGCCGCTTTCTCTTGCCTGCAAGCTCGGCATGCACCGCGCCTTGCACCAGCGCCGGCTCGTTTGCCCGTTCGCCGCAGAAACTCAGAGAGCGGTTTCGTTTCCTTGCAAATAACGCATGGTTTGGTAGCAAGAGGTTCTGTATCATCCATCATTTTTTCCGGAGCATATAATTAGCTATGCAGCCGAATTCGTCCCCTCGTGTTTTTATACTATTGTAGCATTAATATAGGTTCGAGGGGGAAACGGCACATAACCTATGATTCCAATAAACCGTATTTCCTCTTGAAGCGCTGCAATATGGCAATCCAGCTGCTCCCAAACACGGCAAGAAAAAAAACATTGGACAGCGCATGCGCAAGATCAAAATAAAAGCTTTGAATGTAGGAAACAAAAATCAAATTCCAGCTCAGCGCGTCTGGCAATCCGATGATAAACCAAATATTCATGATCCAGCCAAACAAGAAGCCCCATCCGAAACCAAATATGAGCAAGCCGGTCTTTGTTTTGATGAGCCAAGTATGCCGCAGCCACCCCGCACTAGCCCCGATCATTCCCCAGCAAAACATTTGCCACGGCGTCCACGGGCCTTGACCTAGAAAGATATTCGATACGACTGCAGCTATTGCGCCCATAATAAAGCCCGATTCAGCTCCAAACACAATCGCAGCAATAATGATGACGAAAGATGTGGGCTGAACGCTCGGCAGCGGTGCAAACGGTACGCGGCTGATGGCCGCAATCGCCGCCAGCACAGCAAGGATAACAATCTCGCGCGCTTCGATCTTCCGTCTCTCAAACCTTGCAAAAAAAGGAATCATCGTGACAAATAGCAGCACGATACTTAGCATTAAATAATGATCATCGGTAATGGCAGAGGATAAGGCCATAGCTGCGATGAACAGTCCAATGCTGGCTATGAACCAGAGCTTTATTTTGCCCACGTTGCAATCACATCCTCTGTCGTCAGCGCTTCTGGCAGCCATTCCCGCACCGTTCGATTGATGGCTGTTGTGTAAAAATAATTAGTGCCAAAAAATTGTGCCGGCTCCGCCTCAGCAGATATTGCTCCATCAAACAGCATCGCGCAGCGCGTTGCATGCTCTGCAGCAAATTCAATATCATGCGTGACCATGACTATGGTTTTGCCTGCATCGCATAACTGCTGCAGCAGCTCCGCTGTTCGCTGCTTGGCTATGGGATCAAGCCCCTTTGTCGGCTCATCCAAGCATAGAACATCCGGCTCACCTAGCAGCACTAACGCTAACGCCGCTCTCTGCTGCTCTCCTCCGCTCAAATCATAAGGATGCTTCGGCAAAATAGAGGAAATCTGCAGGGAATCGACAACCTGAGCTATTTTCCGATCCCGATCATCGAGTTTGGCGTAATCCGCCATTCGCTGAAGCTCTTCTTCAACTGTATCGTAGCTAAAATAAAGCAGTGGATTTTGCGCCAAATAACCGACTTTAATCGATTTATCCCGCTTCAGCTTGCCTCGCTGCGGCTTTAATAATCCGGCCATCATTTGCAGCATCGTAGTTTTTCCAGCCCCGTTGCCGCCGAGCACCGCCAAAAACTCATGCTTGTACACGTTAAGCGACAGCTTCTTCAACACCTCTGCACTCGCTTTTTCGTATTTAAACGTTATTTCATCACAAGCAAGCAGCCATTCCTTTTTTTCGAGCTCTCTGCTTTCGTTGATTACTGATTGATTTGCGGCTATTGTATGTACACCGAAATCATTGGAGAGCCACTTCTTCCCTTCACGCACGGTAAGCGGAATTTGATTTGCTTCTGGTAGGTTGCCAGCCTTCTGGGTAGATAGAAACAGCTTCGTAACGGAAGGCAGGTATGGCATTTCTTTTTGTGCTGCATCAGCACCAACGAGCCTGCATAGCTCTCTCGGCGGCGCGTCATATTTCACTTTGCCTTCCTCCAGCAGAATGATTCGATCTGCAAGTGGAATAACATCCTCCAGCCGATGCTCGCTTATAATAACCGTCATCGACATTTCCTGATTCAGCCGATAAATAAACTGCAGAAAATCTCGTGCCGCTACCGGATCAAGCTGCGAGGTGGGCTCATCTAATAGAAGCAGCTTTGGCTGCAGCAGCAATACTGAAGCAAGATTGATCAGCTGCTTCTGTCCCCCCGATATTTCATGAACGGATTTGTTAATCAGCTCATCCAGCCCAAAGAAATGGCTCATTTCGGCTAGTCGTTTACGCATAACCGCTTGCCCATAACCGACATTTTCCATGGAAAAAGCCAGCTCATGCCATACCTGATCCATCACAATTTGATTTTCAGGATTTTGAAACACCATGCCGATATGTTCAGCCGCCTCGACCGCAGGCAGCTCCTCTAGCAATACACGATTATACTTAATGGTGCCTGAGCGTTTCCCCGTAGGCTGCGTTTCTTTTTTCAAGTGCCGAAGCAGCGTCGTTTTGCCGCAGCCGGATGCCCCACAAAGAACGACAAAATCGCCTGGCTTGATATTTAAAGTGATGTTATCGAGTGCTGCAACCGTTGATTCCGGATAATGGAACGTCAATTGATCAATCTGAATTACTTCCATGACCTTCTCTCCATTTCTTCAAGTACGACTGGTGTTAACAGAAAGGCGCAATAGCAAGCGTATGCAATGCCTTCCCCCCTATGAAACTGCATTGTTTCCAGACGCGGATAAATAGTAAGCACACCAAAACCTTGCATCCAGCCCCAAATGCATACTAGTGCCATTGCTCCAAGAAACAATAGAACATACCAATCTCTACGATCCATACGATAGATGACATAAGAGCTTCGTTTAGCTGCGCCATACCCTCTAGCTTTCATAGAATCAGCGGTCTGAAGCGCCTCCTCCAAGGACCAGGTCAACAACACACGAACAAGCAGCATGCCGTCCTTGCTCCGTTTTTTCAAGCTGCCTTCGAGAATCGAAACCCCTTTTATTCGTTGAACCGTAGTAATTTGATCCAGTCTCCGCAAGAAAAGCGGTACGAACCGAATCGACATCGAGGTTAGCAGTGCAGTTCGCGGAGCGACTCTTGAAAATAAATACATCCATTTCTCCGTCGTAACAATCTGCTGAAACGATACAAAGGCTAATAAAATGCACAATAAAGAGAGCATCATCGTCACACCATATAAAATAGCTTCCAACGTGATCGGCTGATCCATAAAATAAAATAAAATATGCCGCCCGCGATGAGAAAACAGCGGGTTAAGAACAGCAACTAAACCGCCCATTAGAACATAATAAGGAAGCAGCTTAAGCAGCCGCTTCCCTTCGCCATGAATGACAATAATTACCGTAATCGCAGCAAGTGACGTCAATAAGAAAACAGGATGAAATAAGAGCATGCCGAATGTAATGACTCCTGCATAATAACTGAAGCTCGTAACCGGATGTACCGAACCGAACGCACTATTCATCGAATTTTGCTCCTATATCCTCGCCAAGATCAGTCGTGTACAACCATTCAATAACATCGCCTTCATTAACCTTGTAAACCCCGGCGCCCTTGTTAGGAAACTCACCGTTTACTCGGTACATCCAGCCGCTCTTCGCGCCCAAATCGAATTCGTAAATATTATCGATGCCTTCAATATATGCACCGCCTTTAACACCTCTGTATTCCATTTGTATTTTGTTTTTTCTCGTAATTTTCTTCAATACATCAAGAACGGTATCATCCTTCTTGAACTCTACAGCTGTTGGAGGGAGCACCGTTCCCGTATCTTTGTCCGCGACAATAGAAATCGTAACCGTCTGCACAGGATTTGGCGTAGCAGCAGGGGTGACGGGCTTCGCAGTAGCCGCGCCATCTGTTTTATTTGGTTTCGCAGAAGCAGTAGGCTTCGTTTTGGGATCATCCAATTTCGGCTCATTTGTCTGCTTCGGCTTCGGGGAAGGCGTTGCTTGCTTATCGCCAGCGTCGTCAGTTGCCTTCGCTTTATCTTGATCTTTGCTAGGCAACTGCGTTGCCTCTGTTGTTTCTGATGCTGAAGTACTCGTTGGCTGCTCATCAGCGGCTTTCTCCGCTTCTTTTTCCACTTGTCCTTCGTTGCTGGTTTGCACTTGATTGGTAGTGGAATTAACGCTCTGTGCCGGACTGGCGCAGCCAGCTAATAAACCAATCACCAGCCATAGGATGATTAAGCTTGGTAACCATTTCTTGCAGATCTTTGCCATCGTCTCTTTTCTACTCCTTTTTATCTCATTCACACAAACCTTAACAATAAAAAAAAAGACCCCCTTCTATTAGGGGATCTGCATGTCGAATGTAAGAATAGCAACCGTATATAACTAAAATATATGATGCGTCCTGCAAAACGATTACGCCTCCACATTCTTTACCCCCGAAGAATGAGAAACAAAATAAAAAAGGCAGGTTTCCTGGCTCGTGCGTCAACGCGATTCTCACACCTTCCCATCCTTGAATCGGACAGTGGCATTTGCAGAGAATCACTCTTCACATACAGTGGCGGGACCGCGCCGGCATTGAACCGGACTTCCCTATTAAGCAAACAAAAGCATGCTTTTGTTTGCACCTTCTCTATTCAATTATGCGATTATTTAATCAATCATATCGGGATTGCTGGGGTTTGTCTATATGGGATTTGAATGATTCGATCGCAAATAGCAGCTGCATCCTCTTGATCATGGGTGACGAACATACACGTAATTTGGGCTTGGTGAAGCAATTGCTTCAGCTCCTCCCTGATGCTTTGCTTTAAGTGTGAATCCAAACTGCTGAATGGCTCATCCATCAACAGCATCAAGGGAGACGGGGCAAGCGCACGAGCAAAAGCAACACGCTGCTGCTGACCGCCGCTAAGCTCATGCGGATATCGCTTGACGAAATCCTTTAACTGGATCAGCTCCAGCATTTCATCCAGCCGTTTGAATCTATCTTTTCTTGATAATCGATGCAAACCAAATAATATATTTTGACCGACAGTCAGATGAGGAAACAACGCATAATCCTGAAAAACCATGCCTATGCCGCGCTGCTCAGGCTGAATAAACTGCTGATCATCCACTAAAACCCTGCCGCCAGCGGCAATACGTCCCGAGGCAGGAATCTCAAGCCCGGCAATAATCCGCAGCAGCGTGCTTTTTCCGCAACCGCTTTGACCAAGCACTCCAACAACTTCACCCTTCTGCATTTGCATCGTAAAGTTTTCTAATACACTCTTTTTCCCATTATCATAGCTAAAAGAAACGTTAGTCAGCTCAAAAAAGTTCATCTGGATTTCTTCTCTCCCAACCAATGATAAACAAAAACAGTTGCCATACCCACCGTGATTATAAATAAAGACGGTACCGAAGCTTGATGAATTTGCTCATCGCTTGCATATTGATAAGCTTTAGTCGCTAGCGTCTCAAAATTAAATGGGCGCAGCAGCAGCGTCAGCGGCAGCTCCTTCATAATTTCCATAAAGGTAAGCAGGAAGCCTGCTAATATGGAGCCTTTTATTAATGGCAAGTCCACTTTGAAGAAGGTAGCCGTCATACCTATGCCAAGCGTTCTGGAAGCTTCAGAATAACGATTGCCTATTTTATCAAATCCCGCTTCCACCGCATTAAATCCTACACCAAGGAAGCGGATTACATAGGCGAAAATAAGCATCACGAGCGACATGCTGAGCACGAGCTTGCTCGATCCAAAGCCTAACCATGAGTAGACGCCGCTTAATTGATGGTCTAGAGAAATAAACAAAGCAAGCACGCCAATGGACAAAACAGCACCCGGGATAGAGTAGCCCATTAAAATTAGCTTCGTTGCTGCAAGCGACAAAAGCGATCGATTCAGGCTGCGGCTTACATTGGCGACAATAACGGCAAGCAGCATCAACACAGTAATCGCAACAATGGAAACCAAAAGCGTGTTGGAGACGAGCTGTGCAAATTTGCTGTTCAATACATCTTGATAGGTCCATCTCGCCCAAACGAGGAGCTGAATTACTGGAATAGCGAACGAGAGGGCAAATATAACCGTGCTCACAAAAATAGCAGCAGCTGTCCCTAAATAGGATAACTTCCTTCGTTTAAGCGGATTAAGCTTGCTTGTCGCGGAATGATACATTTTTCGCCTGCGAAGGAGTCTCTCCATAATAAACAATCCAATAATAGCGCTCATTAGGAGTGCAGATAATCTCAGGGCAGAATCAACGTCATACATACCAAACCATGTTTTGAAAATCGTTGCAGTAAACGAAGCAATGCCAAAATGTTTGGTTACTCCAAAATCATTCAGTACCTCAAATGCGACGAGGCTGGCTCCGCCGATAATTGCAGCCTGCGACAAAGGCAATACGATTCGAAAAAAGATATGAAGCTGCCCTTTGCCGAGCAATCTTGCGTTTTCTATGAAAGCTGCGCTTTGCTTCTCCATAAAGGTTTTGGTCATCAAATAAATGTAAGGAAATAAAAACATTGAAAATATGAAAATAGCGCCTTTCATGGACAATATATCAAAATAAGCTTGGTTAGGGGTTACGCCGAGCGTATTTCGCATAAAAACTTGTATACTGCCCGTGTAGCTCAGCATAGAACCGTAAGTATAAGCTGCAATATATGGTGGAATAGCCAGTGGCAGCAAAAATGCAAAGTGAAAGAACTTCCGCATCGGGAAATCATAGGCTGCAACAAGCCATGCAAGCGACACGCCGATGATAACGGAGAAAAACACCGATCCTACTACAAGATATAAAGATTGAACGACAGATTCAAACAGCATATACTCTTTGATTTGCTGCCAGTTTTCATTCGGTTTGTCAAACAAACCGAAAAAAATATAAAGAGACGGAATAAGGGCCATGATGGCCCCTATTACGCTCAATATAACCCAGCCGTTCAATATTCTCTTTAAATTTCGCAAAGAGATGGAAGCCATCATTTTTATTTCCAACCTGCCTTAGCCAGAAGCTCGACTGCTTTTTTGTTATGATCGCCCAGCTTGGAGAAATCCAGCTTCTGTGTTTTAAAGTCACCCCAGCCCTTTAACAACTCAGGCTTTTCTGCAGCAGCATTTACAGGAAATTCGAAGCTTCCTTGCGTTAACAGCGTTTGCCCATCCTTGCCTGTCATGAATTCGATCAGTTTAACAGCGTTATCTTTATTCTTAGCATGCTTAGTAAGGCCTACACCGCTGATGTTAAGATGTGTGCCTGTCGTTTCTTGGTTCGGGAAGAATACGCCAATTTTCTCTGCAACCTTAACCTCTTCCATATCCTTCGAATTCAACATTTGCCCAACGTAATAAGTGTTCATAATCGCAACATCACCTAGACCAGCAACGACCGCTTTCGCTTGGTCGCGATCTCCGCCTTCTGGATCACGAGCAAAGTTTGCTACAATCCCCTTCGCCCATTCTTCAGCCTTTTGCTCTCCATTTAGTTCGATGAATGAAGCAAGCAGCGACTGATTATAAAGGCTGGCAGACGAGCGCGCCAATACTTTCCCTTTCCATGCGGCATTTGCAAGATCTTCATAGGTGGACAGCTGCTCCGGCTTCACACGATCTTTGGCATAAACGATAACGCGTGCACGGGTTGCAATGCCAACCCAATTATTTTCGTTATCCCGCAGCTCTGCGGGTACATTACTATCAACCGTTGTGGATTGGATCGGTTGAAGCACTTCATTTTGCTTCGCATAATTTAGAACGCCGCCATCTACTGTAATGAACAGATCTGCTTCTGAGCTTTCTCCTTCTCGCTTCAAACGTTCAACGAGCTCTTCTGCTGTA
Source organism: Paenibacillus sp. NRS-1760 (assembly GCF_050467785.1). Classification (NCBI taxonomy): domain Bacteria; kingdom Bacillati; phylum Bacillota; class Bacilli; order Caryophanales; family Paenibacillaceae; genus Paenibacillus; species Paenibacillus sp. NRS-1760. The sequence continues at coordinate 193,460 of NZ_JBITPK010000005.1, forward strand.
CCTTTAATTTCATTGACTTTAATGCCTGTTTCTTTCGTAAAGGCATCAAACAACTGGCTGTCAACATCATAGTGTCTTGCTGTAAACACGTTTACGACTTGCTCTTTGTTGTTATTCTTACTCGTATCATTACTTCCACCGGCTGCTTCAGTCGTTGCTGGGCTCGCCTCTGGCGATGGCGAAGAAGCATTCGTCTTATCGTTTCCTGCATTATTCGCTCCACAACCTGCTAATACGAGCACTGTCAGCATCGTTAACAATACGACACTTACGATATAATTCTTTTTCATCTTGGTCATACCTCTCGTTCCCACTTTTAATTTGATAATGAAAATCATTACCACCAATTCAACAGTTCCTATTGTAACCTACTAAAATGAGAAAATGCTGTGAAAATAAAAAAAAGCTACCCGACATTCATTTTCGGGTAACTCGTTTAAAAACAGCTGAAACGGTGGTACCTTGATGAAGTTTACTTTCAATGAGCAAACTACCGTCATATCGTTGCACCAAACGGTTCGCAATCGCCAGACCGAGTCCATGACCGCCGCTTGTGCCGCTCCTCGAACGGTCTGCGCGGTAAAAACGATTCATAACGAGCGGTAAATCCTGATCAGATATGCCAACGCCAAAATCTGTGACTTGAATGACAGCATCCGTTTCCCCTAACAAGCAACAAAGCTCTATTCTTCGGCTTTCTCCCGAATAGTTGACTGCATTATCAAGTAAGATGAGCATAATTTGTTCCAAATGCTGCTCAGACACAAATAGATCTACGTCTGACAAAAGACTCAAATCAGCATGAAAAGTGAACTCCGGATGAAGCACCTCTACATTTCTAATAAGCTGTTCCATCTTCTGCTTCGAATGGCTGCTCATCTCATTCCCGTAAGTCGGCTCTTTCTCTGCACGAGACAATGCCAGCAGCTCATGTACAAGTCCTTTCAGTCGAGCAATTTCCTGCGACGAAGCTTGCAGAGATTCTTCCAGAACTGCAGGGTCATCCTTTCCCCAGCGCTGCAGTAGTGCGAGATGCCCTTCAATGATGGCAATTGGCGTTCTTAGCTCATGAGAAGCATCCTCTACAAATTGTTTCTGTTGCCCGAACGAGCGCTCAAGTTGATCCATCATTTCATTAAACAGCTTCATGAGCGTTGCAATTTCATCATTTTTATTTTCGTTTAGCTGAACCCTTTCTTGTAAGCCCTTCTGCTTTACGCCGGTCATCGCAACATTCATCGCTTGAAGCGGCTTTAGCAGCTGACGCGCCAGCAATCCTCCGCCGATGCCGCTTATAATAATGGCACCGACACAGCAAATTAACATAATTCGAAAAAAAGCTGAACTAAGCTTCTCAAAATCCTCGATGTTTTTCACAATTTCGATTGTTCCATTAAACGAGAAGATCGTTAAAGGGCTGCGCATAAGCAGCAGGTTTTGGTCAAGAAACCACGACCCTTTGGCAGCTAAACTCGAAGAAGGATAAGCACTTAACCACTGCTCTGTTAGATTATCAGAGACAATCATGATCGGTGCTCCATCTTCATCAAGCACGCGGATTAGCTGATTTTTACCATTTACTTTTTCAAGAAAGCTTCGTATTGAAGTCAGCTCCGATTGCTCGAAAGTGAACTCCTTTTCCAATAAATAGTTTAATATTTCCCGCATGTCTTCCTGTGTGTTCGTCTCTGCTTGTTTATTCATCCACTTCTCTACAAACATATATTGAACGGTATTGTACGCAGCAAATAAAAGAAATAACAGCAGCGCCGACCATAATGTCAGCTTCCACTCGATCGGTATTCGTGAGAAACTTACGCGCAAATTATTCATTTTTTCATCACATACCCAATACCGCGCAGCGTTTGAATGCAGCTCGTTCCTCCGGGGACATCAATCTTATTGCGCAAATATCTCACATATACATCAACAACATTCGTATCGACAGCCGCATCGTAACCCCATACGGTATCAAGCAGCGTTTCGCGTGAGAAGACACGGTTTGGATTTTGCATGAAAGCAAGCAGCAATCCGTATTCCCGCTTAGTCAACTCTATGATTTGTTCGCCTCTGCTAACGATTCTAGCGTCTAAATCAACACTTAACTCGCCAGAAGACAAAATGGAACGCTGATCTGATGCAATCATATCCTGTCGCCTAAATACAACGCGTAGACGTGCAAGCAGCTCTTCAATCGCAAACGGTTTCGGGATATAATCGTCCGCCCCGCTGTCAAGGCCAGATACTCGGTCTGTAACGCTGTCTCTCGCTGTCAGCATAAGAATAGGTGTTGCTTTTGATTCCCGAATACGCCTGCAAACCTCAAGTCCGTCCATGCCAGGCAGCATAAGATCCAATAAAATAACATCCCATTCTTCTCGCAAGGCGCGCTCTAGACCACTATTGCCATCATAAGTAACAACTGTCTCAAACGATTCATGACGCAGCTCAAGCTCAATAAAACGCGCTAAATTTCTTTCATCCTCAATAAGTAAAATCTTTTTCATGGATTGACCCGCCTTTAGTATTGCAAATGCTTGTCTACAGCATATTTTCAATCATTGTAATTGATAATTGTTCTCACAGTCAATCGTTCTATCAAAAAAGAGACAGTCCATATTCCCATAGACTGTCTCTGGTATTCAAATCTATTAATGCTGTTTGCTCACATGAACCCGTTTAATGAAGAAAGCAACGATCAAACCGATAATGGCAACAATCATAGCGAAAATAAATGCGTTCTGAATTCCTGCTGTCAACGCAAGCGGAGCATTGGCTGGATCTGTAGGATCAGCCACATCCTTCATAAAGCCGGTCATTCCTGCGGTCATAATACTTACTGCAACTGCGGTACCGATAGCGCCAGCGACCTGCTGCAGTGTATTCATAATCGCCGTACCATCCGGGTACAGCTCGCGTGGCAGCTGGTTGAGCCCGTTTGTTTGTGCAGGCATCCATACCATCGAAATACCGATCATCAAGCATGAATGAAGGACAATAATTAATGTAATCGTTGATGCTGTCGTTATGCCTGAGAAGAACCATAGCGCAGCGGCAACGATGACAAGACCTGGAATAACAAGCCACTTAGGACCAAACTTATCGAACAGGCTGCCCATAATGGGAGACATAATTCCGTTAATAAGTCCACCTGGCAGCATAATGAGGCCAGCTGTCAGTGCACTAAGACCAAGTCCACTGATCAAATACATAGGCAGAACGAGCATAGAAGATAATATAACCATCATACAAATAAATACCATTAACGTTCCTACAACAAACATCGGATGCTTAAACGCCCGTAAATTCATCATCGGCTGCTTCATCGTCAATTGACGAACAGCGAAAATCGCAAGGGACAATATACCAACGATCATGGTCGCAATCACTTTTGTACTGCCCCAGCCGCCTTCACCTTCACCCGCGCTGCTAAAGGCAAACACAATACCGCCGAACCCAAGCGTTGAGAATACGAGAGAAAAAATATCAATTTTCGGTTTTGTTATGGTAGATACATTTTGCATATACATAATCCCGAATAATAGTGCAATGACTAGGAACGGAAGCGACAACCAGAAAATCCAGTGCCAGCTTAAGTTTTCAATCAAGAGTCCTGCAATCGTTGGGCCTACAGCAGGCGCAACCATAATAACAAGCCCAATTACACCCATTGCCGCTCCCCGCTTCTCAGCCGGGAAAATAATAAGAATTGTGTTAAACATAAGCGGCAGCAAAAGCGCCGTTCCGACTGCTTGGATAACACGCGCAGCCATTAGAACTTCAAAGCTTGGTGCGAGCGCCGCTACCAATGTTCCTAGTACGGAGAAACTAAGTGCGGCTATGAATAGCTGCCTTGTAGAGAACCACTGGAGCAGCAGTCCCGATACGGGAACCAATATGCCGAGCGTCAGCAAGTATCCCGTCGTCAACCACTGTACCGTTGGCGCCGTGATATCAAAGACGCGAATTAAATCGCTTAGTGCTACATTTAATGCCGTTTCACTAAACATTCCGATAAAGCCGCTTAATAATAATGAAATCATAATGGGGATTACTTTATATTTTTGCCCCGTATTTTGTTTCGATTCTGTCATTGTTGCTTGCAAGCCTTCCACTCTCCTATTATCTATCTAGCATTTATTCATGACTTCTCATAGAGAAGGACATTTATTAATGATATACGGCAAACATTTCGCTGCGGATAACAACGGCTGCTTGTCCCGATTCGTCAGCGTTAGAATAAGCGCACCTTCCAATAAGGAAACGGTGACGACGCCAACCTCAACTGCTCTAGTCTCTTCCATTCCAAGTTGAACCAGCCTCTCGGAAATCACGTTCTGCCATGCTGCAAATACACCTTGTCCAGCTGCTCTCAGCTTCTCGCTAATCGATGAGGTTTCGACTGCCATCCAGAAGCTAAACGGCATATAACCCTTATAATCAAACTTCTCTGCGTCATCAGCCATATCAAATACAAAAGCCTGAACGGCTTCAGCAGGGTCCTCATAATCGGCAAATTTCTTTCTCCATTTCTCAATCACAAGCTCCTTCGTGCAGTTAATGCATTCCAGCGCAAGCTCTTCTTTGCCGTTTGGGAAATAATAATAAAGAGATCCCTTCGGACAATCACTTTCTTTAATAATTTGGCTTAATCCCGTCGCATGATAGCCCTGCGTAAAAAAAAGCCTAGCTGCCGTATCAAGTATGGCATGCCTTGTATTATGTTTTTCCGACATTGATTCACTCCTCGATTATAACGATCGGTCTATATAATGAAAACATTGATCCGCTTATCAAGTCAACCTTTTTTTATATCCAGCGACAATAGAACCTTTCGTCCTTCGATTTCATTAATACATAAATCAACTTAATAATGCGATTATTATATATTTTCAATATTAAATATAGGTTGCTATAATCAGATTTACATTGAAAGGAGGAATGAAACATGAATTATAGGAAACTAGGTAAAAGCGGCTTATTAGTAAGCGAAGTGGCTCTCGGAAACTGGATAACCCACGGTGCACAAGTGGATGACAACACCGCACAAACATGCGTAAATGCTGCACTAAACGCTGGAATTTCAACTTTCGATACAGCTGATGCTTATTCGGAGACGAGGGCGGAATCGGTCTTAGGTCATTGTTTAAAGGGAATACGTCGTGAAAGTATTGAATTGTGCACGAAGGTTTTTCATCCAACAGGGAATGGGCATAACGATAGAGGGTTATCACGCAAGCATATTATGGAATCATGCCATGCTTCACTTCGCAGATTACAGACGGACTATATTGATATTTATTACGCTCACCGATTCGATACGACCGTATCGCTTGAAGAGACATTTGTGGCGTTTTCCGATTTGGTTCGACAAGGAAAAGTTTTGTATATCGGCGTAAGTGAGTGGACAGCAGATCAGATAACGCAAGGAGCGGCTTTGGCAAGGGAGCTGAAAGTTCCTTTTGTTGGAAGTCAACCCCAATATTCTATGCTATGGCGGGTTATTGAAGCCGAGGTTATTCCCGCTTGCGAGCGTGAAGGAATTGGTCAGATTGTCTGGTCACCACTGGCGCAAGGTATCCTTTCCGGTAAATATGCACCTGACAAGCCAATTCCAGAAGGCTCGCGCGCTTCTACGGCCGCTGGTTCGCCGTTTTTCAAACGTTTGGCAGGACAATGGTTGAATAAAGAAGTCCTTCAGGCAATAGAACAACTAGGGCCGATTGCACAAAAATGCAGCTTAACGCTGCCACAGCTCGCGGTAGCGTGGGTTTTGCAAAATCCGCAGGTGTCCTCCGTTATCATTGGCGCCTCTAAGCCGGAGCAGGTATTGGAAAACGTAAAAGCGGCAGGAGTTAGTCTAGATGCTGAGATCGTAGTGCAAATAAATAACATATTAAAAGACGTTGCTCAGTTTGATGCTAGTAAAACAGGTTAGAGCGTTCACACAAATCAGCTTGTCTGTTTAGCGGCTGTTTCCTCCACTGCTTTTAGAAAATGAGTCAGAACCGTTTCACTCTTCTCTGTTTTCCAGGCTGCATAAAGAGGGACACGCGGTGTATCCTCATCAAATGATCGAAATACGACATCACTGCGTTGAAAAACGGAAACCGAAGAGGGAACAATTGAGATGCCTATGCCTGCAGCTGCCAGATTTACAATCGTGTACATTTGAACAGCTTCCTGCACGATGCGGGGCTGAAATCCATGCTGCCTGCAAAAATCTACAATCAGGTCATGAAATGAAGCCCCCATATGATGTGGTGACAAGATAAAGGGTTCTTCCCTCAATGAATGCAGTGAAACGGTTGGTTGATTGGCTAACGGATGCGTTTTGGGTAATACGGCAACAAGTGATTCGTTCGTGAACAGTTTGGATGTGATATGTTTTGAAGGGTCCAGCAACCGATGGAATCCAACATCAATTTCTCCATCATGCAGTGCTTTCAGTTGCTCAGCAGATGTCATTTCAGATAATGTAACCTGTACATCTGGGAAACGTTCTCGATATTTCTTTAGAACATTGACCATCATACCGCCTGCTGCTGAATCCACAAACCCGATGGATAAATTGCCTATTTTCCCTTCACTTGCAAGTTGTGTCATCTTTATCGATCGTTCCAATTGAGCAACTATGTTTCTCGATTCCTCCAAAAATATCGCACCGGCTGTCGTAAGTCGAACCTGTCTCTTGGTTCGTTCCAGAAGTTTCACACCAAGCTCTTCCTCAAGAACTTGAATTTGTTGGCTCAGTGGAGGCTGAGTCATATTCAGTTTTTGGGCAGCACGGTTAAAATGCAGCTCTTCTGCTACTGCGATAAAATAACGCAGCTTTTTCAAGTCCATAGACATCATACCTCTTCCTGTATCAGCTCTGATTTATCACCTTTTCGTCCATGCTCTCCTATCGCCATCGTACCCGATCACGTATCGCACCGCAAATTTTTATTAACGGTTTGAATTCATCCACATGCAAAAAGGCAGCCGAAATTATCCGGCTGCCTTCGCATTTAAACGGTTGTTTTAGAAACGAGCAGCTGATGCTGCTGCTTCCTCAAGACCTTTTGCTACAATAGCTTCTGCTTGGTCAGGAAGTTGGTTGTGACCTTCAATGATGATGCTCTCTAGGTTAGTCACACCGTAGAAGCCCATTACTGTGCGGATAAAGTTATGTGCCATTTCAACCGAAGCTGCAGGGCCTTCGGAATAAATGCCGCCGCGAGCAGTAAGCAATACGACTTTTTTATCAGTGATCAGACCAACTGGGCCTTCAGCTGTATATTTGAACGTTTTGCCAGCTTGTGAAAGGTAGTCGATATAAGTGTGCAATACTGCAGGAACAGTGAAGTTCCAAAGCGGGAATGCGAAAACCACTTTATCCGCTGCAAGAAATTGGTTCATATATTTGTCCGAAACAGCTACAGCTGCTTGCTCTTCAGGTGTAAGGTCATAACCGCGAGCTGCTTTGAAGTTGCCGTTAATCATATCAGCGTTCATGTAAGGCAAGTTTTCATTGAACAAATCAAGCTCAACCACTGTGTCTTCTGGATGGCTAGCTTTAAAGCTGTCTAGGAAAGATTGATATAGCTTAACGCTGACTGCTTGTTCGATTCCGCGATCGTTTGCTTTAATAAATAATACTGTACTCATTGTATATTTCCCTCCAAGATGTGTGTTTACTTTTTGTAAGTACCTTAATTGTATATAGTTTTAGAGCAACAATCATCGGTAAATAGACCGAAAAATCGACATAAAAAAACCGCCAAAGGCGGAGAGCTAGTCTTACGACTATAGTCTTACGTCAGCGTGTTATTCAGGTTCTCGCATTAACTGCACCGCGTATAACGCAGCTTGCGTTCGGTCCGTTAAATCCAATTTGCTTAAAATGCTGCTCACATGCGTTTTGACTGTTTTCTCCGCTACAGTGAGCGAGTGAGCAATATCTTTGTTGCTCATTCCTTTGGTAAGCAATTGCAGCACCTCTAGCTCTCTCGGAGTCAATATTTCACTTAACTCACGAATAGGCAGCCCTTTCACCGAACTAATCTGCGGCGATACTTGAGCGAGTAACGCACTCGCTATATCCGGATGCAGCTGAATATTCCCTTTATAGGCGCTGCGAATCGCTTCTGCAAGCTGATCAGGTTCTACATCCTTCAGCATATACCCAGCAGCTCCGGATTGTAGAGCAGGCACGATATGACTGCGATCCGAGAAGCTGGTGAGCACAAGCACTTTAATATCCGGATTTTGCCTAGCGATTAAATTGCTCGCCTCGATCCCGTCCATAACCGGCATGTTCAGATCCATCAGTATGATATCAGGCTTTAGTTCAGCAGCTTTTTCTACCGCTTCCTTGCCGTTATTCGCTTCACCCACCAGCTCAAAATCAGGCTGCATGCTTAGAAAAAAAGAAATTCCCTTCAACACAATTTGATGATCATCAACGAGCAATATTTTTATCGTCAAAACAGTTCCTCATTCCTCTTCCCACATTTCCATTTCCGTTGCAATTGGTAAAACAGCTGTTACCATTGTAGGTTGCCCTTTTCCGCCCGTTATCGTTAGCTCTCCGCCAAGCGTTTCTGCACGTTCCCGCATCGTTAGCATACCCATGGTCAGTTTTCCTTTACGCTTCTCTTGCGAAAAACCGCGGCCTCGATCCAAAATTTCCAAGCAGGCGCGAGACTCTGTTTTGATGAGCCGCACATAAACGGTATTCGTATCTGCATGTTTCCTTACATTATTAAGCGCCTCTTGCCCGATTCTCCAAAGGGCTTCTTCAATCGCACGCGGAAGCTCGCGAACGCCCTCCACCTTCTCATACACGGTTAAATCCATGCTCTTGCCATATTGCTTAAGCGCAGTAATCAACCCATGCTCAAGACCTGCCGGCCGCAGCTGCCATATCAGCGTTCTCATTTCCTTCAGCGCTTCCTGTGACAGCTGTCTTATTTCTTGTAATGATCGTTCCACGACAGGTTCTTTGCCTGCCAGCACCGTCTCGGCGCCCTTCGCTAGAAAGGATAAAGAGAAAACCTTTTGAATAACCGAATCATGCAAATCTCTAGCCATTCGATTTCGCTCTTCCATGCGCGCGAGCTCGCGCCGCTGCTCATATACCCGCAAATTTTCTACGCTTAACGTGAAATGATCCCCAAGCGAATACATGAAGTCCTCTAAGTAATCATCAAACTGCTTGCCTAACTGACTGCTTACAAACAGAACGCCAATCGGGCGGCTGCGAATGCGAAGCGGTATTGCGACTGCTGATGAGAACGGTGGTATCCCTATGGATGATAAGGACGAGCAGGAATTGCTGTCGCATTCGGACTGTTTGACAAGACGATTCTCATGAAACGCTTTGCTCACCATCCCGCCTTGATCGATGGCAAGAGAAAGCCACTCTTTTCGGACGTGATTGTCTGTATAATGTGCGCGAAGCGATAATTGCTCTTGTTCATACATAAATAACGATACATGCTGCCAGTTGAACGTATCGCCTATATGGCTCACCGCTTGCAGCGGCAGATGATTTATATCTTGTATGGCGTTTATTTTCTGAATAACATCACCAAGCTTCGCATAATGAATCGCATGCTGCTCCTGCACCTGATACAGGCGGATTCGCTTAATCGCCGTCCCGATCTGATAAGCAACGGCTTGCAGAAGTGCAAGCTCCTCCTCAGTAAAACGATCCTTGCCAGCTTCAGCAACATTTAACAAGCCGAATTGATCCGTTCCTGCTCTTAGCGGAACCGTCGCATGATGAGTAACACCCTCATTATCACCAAGCTTGTTCGTTATGGCATATGTAATTCTTGAGCATTCTATAATATTTACCGCTTGATCCAGCTTGTTTTGCTTAAAGCTTTCAATGCACCAGCAAACCTCGCCGCACATGACCGCCTGATTGTTTGCCGCTAAACCTTGAGGCAAATTATGTGTAGCCACGCAAAGATTTTCACTTTTATTGTCAATCATAAATATCCAGCCCGTAGTAAAACCTGTAACCTGAAGCAGCTTGGCAAGCACATCATTCAGCATTTGATCCATGTCGTTTGTGCTGTTAAGTGTCTCTGCTATCTCCTTCAATGCGACCAGCTCATAAGCTCTTTTTTCTCTGGACATGCTTCCACTTCCTTCTAAGCACACATTATACACCTACCTGAACAGCAAAAAAAAGAGCCGATCCAAAGCAGCTTGCACTGCTTAAGCTGGATGGCAGGCTCGTTGGATTAGCGCTTTCGAAACGGCTTTTTGATCAAAAGAATATAACAGGCTACAGCACCCAGCTCTGCAATGGCTATCCAAATTCCCATAGGGAGCGCATTTGCGCTGCCGCCAAGACCTACGAGCGGTGAAATCATGCCCCCAAATGTAAAGGATAATAACCCGAGCAATGCAGATGCGCTTCCCGCAGCATAGCCATGCTTTTGCATTGCTAAGGAGAAGCCAGTCGTCGAAATAATACCAACGCTTGCTACAACAAAAAACAATGGCACAAGAATCGCAGCGAGCGGCGCGTCAATTAATATCATGATAAGCAATATTCCGCTAGCTGATGCCGAACAAGAGACGCGCTTGTAACGAAATCATCCGTTAGCTGCGGCAGCGCCGGCAAATACATGTCAAGGGACAACGGCCCAAACGCGGAGAGCGATCCAAGCAAGAGGATCAGCCAAAGCCGTTTAATGCCAGTGAATTGATTTTGAGTTTGGATTTTTTTCTGAGCAAGCAAGTAGGGCATCTCATTCTGTGGCACTTTTTCCTTGATCCACTTTATCACCTTTCATTATTTGTTCCAATAGAAAAGTCGTTTCAGCAAATATTTGTCCTCTTTTGTTTTGTTTGTTATGATTGAGCTAATAATGTCGTTTAACGTAGCATCTTGTAGCTACCATTTAGGAGGATCACATGCAAAAGATTAAAATTTTCTCCGGCACTTCGAACCAGAAGTTGGCTGAGGAGTTATGTAAAGAACTTGAGCTCCCGCTAGGCAATGTTGCAATATCAAGGCATCAAAGCGGTGAGATTCATGTTTCATACGGAGAACCTATTCGTACTTGTGACGTATTCATCGTCCAATCACTATCCCATCCCGTTAATGAGCATTTAATCGAAACTCTCGTCATGATAGACGCTGCCAAACGAGCATCAGCGAAAACCATTAATATCGTTATGCCTTACTATGGTTATGCACGTCAGGAAAGAAAGTCGGCACCGAGGGAGCCCATCTCCGCTAAGATGGTAGCCGATGTATTGACTACCGTTGGAGCAAACCGAATCATTACCGTCGATTTGCATGCTGATCCGATTCAAGGCTTCTTCGATATTCCAGTCGATCATTTAACGGCGCTCGATTTGATCATTGATTATTTGCGAAGCAAAAACATTAAAAACCCTGTTGTCGTATCGCCAGATGCGGGCCGAGCTACAACAGCCGAGAAACTTGCCGGCTTGCTGGACTGTCCATTTGCGATCATGATCAAAAATCGTCCCGCTCATAATCAGTCTGAAATCACGCATATCATCGGTGATGTTGAAGATATGACACCAATTATTATTGAAGACTTAATTGATACAGGCAGCACAATTGTAAACGTCGTAGAGGCGCTTAAGAAAAAAGGCGCGCATGATTCCTACATATGTGCAACACATGGCCTGTTCTCAGCCAATGCGCTTGAGAAGCTGGATCATCCGAACATCCGCGAAGTCGTTATTACAGATACGATCAGTATCGGTCAAGAGCATTCGAGTAAATTTGTCGTACTGCCGATGTCCCCGCTCCTTGCAACCGCCATTAAAATCATTACCGAAGGCGGCTCGATTGCAACTTTGTTTAAATCAGGCTCATAGGCCGTCAGTAAAGCAAAATAACATATAACATCAATTATGCCCCCTTGCTCTTTCGCAAGGGGGTATTTATTTTGCATGCGTATAGCTATGGTAAACCGTGGCAAAATAGGTGTATCAATCAAGACGGCAGCGAGGATGGGAGGATAACAATGGATCAAACAGAACCTATCAGCTCAGACCTGAAAATAAACATAGAACGTATAAAAGAAATTTTTTCGGATACAAGCGATTTAGTCATAAGGAAACTAACGATCAAGCAAACAACTGAGCAAGCAGCACTCATATACATCGATGGGCTGACAGATGGAGCAGCAATTAATAGTGACGTCCTTCGTCCCTTGCAGCTAGATTCGAGCGGGGGAAAACCCGGTGATGAGTTAATGATGACCATTGGACAAATCGTACCCGAAACGAATTGGTACCAAATTGAGATAGCAATACTGCACGGCAAATCCATATTATTCGTGAGCGGCAGAGAGGCGGCCTATGTGCTTGGCACAAGCGGCTGGCCGCAGCGGGCAATTGAAGATCCACAAATGGAAGCCTCCTTAAAAGGCGCCCATCAAGGCTTTGTCGAAACCAGCGGCCAAAATATCGCTATGATCAGACGTTATATCCCGAATCGCGAATTAAAAATGAAACGGCTGATTGTCGGTCGGCGCGGCCAGACCTCCGTAACGATTATTTACCTAGAGGATGTAATGAATCCTCAATTGTTAAACGATCTTAAGGATCGCATTCAAAAGATTGACGTAGACGTCATTTTAAACACCGGTGAGCTGGCAGAGCTGATCGAGGATAATCCCTACTCACTCTTCCCGCAATTCGTTCTTACTGAGCGGCCAGATTCTGCAGCATCGCAAATTTTGCAAGGAAGATGTGTCGTTGTCGTCGACCGTTCGCCAAGCGTACTCGTTGCTCCAGTCAGCTTCTACTCTTATTTCCAAAGCATCGACGATTATAGTACTCGTTGGTCCATTGCAACCTTTTTGAGGCTGCTGCGAATGTTTGCATTTATTACTGCTACATTTTTGCCTGCCTTTTATATCGCAGTTGTTTCCTTCCATATCGAGATCATTCCAATGAAGCTGCTTCTCACCCTGGGAGAATCACGCGGACAAGTACCGTTTCCACCTTTTGTGGAGGCCATTATAATGGAAATCACTTTGGAAATGCTCCGTGAAGCTGGCGTCCGGCTGCCTGCCCCCGTTGGCCAGACGGTTGGCATCGTTGGGGGTATTGTGCTTGGACAAGCTGTCGTTCAAGCAGGCTTAATAAGCAATGTTATGGTTATCGTTGTAGCATTTACAGCCATTTCTTCATTTATTTTGCCGAACTACGATATGGTTGCAGCCGTTCGCTTAATTCGTTTCATGCTCATGATTTTATCCTCACTGTTCGGATTTGTCGGGATCATCGTTGGTTTGATGACGATGATCGCTCATTTATTAACGCTTAAATCGCTTGGTATGCCTTATGGAAGCCCACTGGCTCCGCTCCGTTTCTCAGATTTGAAGGATACCCTAATACGAGCACCATTATGGCTGATGGAAAAAAGACCAAAAAACGCACTCCCGCTTCAAGAAAAACGTCAAACAAACACTCGGAAGGAGGATGGAGCACATTGACGAACACCGAAGGTAATACGATAACTTCGATGCAATTTATTTTTATTATTTCCGGTATTCAGATTAGTGTTGCCGTCCTTTCCTTACCGAGGAAATTAGCAGAAATAGCAGGAACAGATGGCTGGATTTCCATTCTAATTGGTTATGCCATCAGTCTTCTATGCGGGTATATCATTATTATGGTGATGAGACATTGTTCTGATCAAACATTAATTGATGCGCTGCCTGCAATGATGGGGAAATGGCTTGCCAAAGGATTCACCCTATTGTTGGCCTTGTTTTTCCTCTCTCTTATGTACGACGGTCTTGTGCGCACTATCTTGATTATTAAAATTTGGCTGATGCCAAACACCCAGTCCTACATACTCATGATTCTGCTGTTAATACCCGCTTATAAAATCGCTATAAACGGACCGCGCATCTTGGGACGATATGCAGAACTAGTTGCTGTCATATCATGCTGGTTGCCCTTTGTTTATCTATTTACCCTCAAATATGCTCATTGGCTCAACTTGCTGCCCATATTAAAAGTAGGCTGGCTGCCTGTCCTGTCGGCGGTGAAAGCAACGATTTATCCGAATCTGGGCCTGGCTGCCGTTTTTATATTTTATCCTTATTTAGTTAAGAAGGATAAAGCTGCTGCTTCACTATTTATATCCAATACGATTACCCTATCTGTACATCTATTTATTACAATCATATGCTTCATTTACTTCAGTCCCCATGAAATCACACTTTATAATGATCCAATCATCAGTATTCTCAAAACAATTGAATTTCGCTTTATTGAACGGATTGAGGTGCCTTTCATCGCGTTTTATTTGTTCGTCTTCTCACTCGTTTGGATTCCGTCTATGTATATCGTCTCTTTTTGCATAAGCAAGGTTTTCGGGCTAAGCAGCCATCGTGTACCATTACGCATCTTGTGCATTATTCTTGCGATAGCTACTTTAATTCACATCCCCTCATTCAAGCAAAGCGATCAAATGGAATTATGGCTTACTTGGTTTGGTTTTGGGATGGAATGTATACTCCCTAGTCTACTGCTGATATACATGGTCATTTACAAACGAATACACCGGAGGGCTGATCTATGAAGCTGCGCCTCTTTTTTGTATGTTGCTTGTTCATTACGATTTGCCTTACTGCATCCGCCTGCGGGGATCAGCTGTATTTAGAAAATGCGGCAACACCGCTTGCTCTTGGCATGGATTTGGATAAAAATGAGAAATTTCATTTTTATTCTTCCGTTCCTGTTTTCAGCAAAAACATAAAGAAAAAGAGTCAAGAAACGTCAGGCAGCGCTAATTCGCTTCGGCAATCCAAAGCGATTCAAGACTCGCAATCAAGCGGCTCCATCCAAGGTCGAAATTACCAAGTGATTCTCCTTGGCAGACATTTTCTGAGTTACGAGGATTGGTTTCCAATGCTTGATGTGTTGTTTCGTGATGCAAGAAACACAGTAACCGACAGAGTTATTGCTGTTGATGGCTCTTTAGATGAGGTATTTTCACTAAATCCTCCTGATCAGCCGCTGCTTCCTATTCTTCTCAGAGGCATGGTGGACACTAAATCGATAAAATCGGAAACGTATGCGACGACCGCCCAAGAATTTCACAGGCAGTTTTATGATAAAGGCTTAACGCCTTACATTGCAGAAGTGAAGATCGTCAATAATCAGGTTAGGCTGAAAGGCTCCGCTTTGCTGAATCCGAAAGGCAAATATGAGCTTTCATTGGGCCCCCAAGAAACGATCCTGCTAAGTATTTTGCAGAAACAAGCGGCACCGGGCTTCAGCTTGTCCTATCCCATTCCCGGTGAGCCTGTAAACGGGCCATTCGAAACGAATATTTTGAGCCTAACTGGCGCCAAAATAAAAACAAAAATCAAAACTACCTATGAAAACAATAAATTCAAGTTTGATATCCACGTGAAGACAAGGGGCAGTCTCTCCGAGCATCTATTCCCTTTCAATGTAGAGAAGGAGGATAAAAAGCTGGAAAAACAAGTAGCTGTTCTCATGCAGGAGCAATTTACGAGCATTATCGAGAAACTGCAAAAACATAAAATCGATCCCATAGGGCTTGGAGTGTATGCAAGAGCAAAGGAATACGAGAAATTTTGCAAGGTAGAGGATCATTGGGGTGAAGCATTTGCGAATGCTGAAGTGCGTGTAAAGGTAGATTTAGAAATCACTTCAATGGGGCCTGTTAAGTAAGTATCGAGGGATTAAAAAAGAAGGATACCAGCAAGTATGCGGTATCCTTCTTTCTAGCGATGACTATTCCTATGGCGCTTGCTGAAAACGAATCTTATGCGCAAGCAGCTCTGCACGCTGATAAGCTTCTGCGATCCCATAAACAGCAATGTCCGCCTTGCTTACTTCTTTATAAGATAATGAAGTCTCCACCTCATGTTTGAAAGGGAATGGATGCAATTGGATGGTCGTTTCATCCTTCCAATCCGCTATCAATGAGGTTTGTCCCGTACGATCGAACCAATAGGGAAACCCATTAGCAAACCATTCATATTGATTTCGAGGTGTTCCCGGCTGCTCCATACATACAAACAGCGACAGCTCATCACAAAGCAGCAGCGTTTTCGCATGAAGCTGAAGCAGGCTAACGTCCAGCTGAAGTCGCTCGATGATCGCGCTTTGTCTTGCAAATTCACGTTCTACAAACGTAATCGTATCATCATTTCTGAACCTTTCAGCAAGCGTCGTATACAAAATACTGCCGAGCAAAGCGGCGTATTCGCTCGTTTTCTGAACATGATCCAAAGAATAGAAGAAAAAGCGGATGTTGCCTGGAAAATCGCGGAACGAAAACGGCATATTTGCTGCATCATTCCAAAGCGGGATACGGTCCAAATCAATCCAGCTGCTATCATGCTCATATGCAGCGTAAGCTAATTCATCTTTTCGTTCCTCACTATGAAATAACTGGCTCTGCCAGGCAGAAACAAGATCTCCGGATATTCTCGCATGATCATGTTGTGCGATCAATATGAATGCGTCTTCCTTCTCATATAAAATCATCGTTTCCATCCCTTTCTTCGTCACACAGTAGTTAAATAATATTGTATTTCTATATCAGCTAATCACGATTGTTCAGCGCGTAAACTTGCTCAACTTCCTTATGCCGTGAAATAACAACATCCATTAAGCATCTATAAATCGAAGCTGCTGTCTCTGGATTTAAATCATGGCTGCTCGCAAGTTTCTTTATTTTATCAAATTGTTGGGCTTCCCGGCTCAGGTCTTGTGCAGCGAGATGGTTTGCTGCTTTGTACATACCCACTTCTTCCGTTAATTGAAACCGCCTTGCAAGCAAGGAAATGATGTCGTGATCGATTTGATCGATCGCTTGTCTTAATTCATCTAGTCTAGAAACTTCCATGCGTCTCTCCCTTAAATATTTTTCCTATAATTGTACCATCTCCATCACTTAGCGGCTATGTGCATTCGCATTTATCGGATGTAAATTCCAGAACAATAAAAAGAAGAGCCGCCTTATTTCTAAGAAGGAGCTCTCCTGTGAACATTTCTATCGTTCTATTTCGCAAAGACATTACGAATGAAACTGTGGCAGTAAATCAGCATGGCTTTCGAGCATCTGCTCCAAAGCTTGATAAGCAGCCTCTTTATTTTCAATAGCCGGATCAGCGTCTATCGCTTTTTTCGCAATAGATACATTGCCCGTCACTGCTGCTTCAACGACAAGCTCATGAACATCCGAAATCGCACGGCACAATTGAAGCAGCGGCTCTGGGAAATCTGGAACCTCTACCGGATGAATCATGCCGCCTGATACGGTTACTGGTATTTCTACGATTCGATCCGAAGGAAAACCCGGTATTGCGCCGTCATTCTTAACGTTCAAAATATCAATCTGAAGGCCGCTGCCTGTATATAACGCGTGAGCAAGCGCTACTGGATGCTCCCAGCTGCCATGGTCAAATAAACGATCATAATGCATTTTGCCTGCACCAATCTGCTTCAGCTCTTCCAAGCGTCTGCTGCGTTCTTCGAACGATCCATGATATGGAGGTGCTGTCGTGTAATGAATGTCCTCTTGATAAGGAAGATATTCCGCATGATGATCAACATGTCCAGCCGCGATTGCCCCATACTCGCGCAGCCATCGCTTAGAAATACGAAGCTCGCGCTGCGTCTCTTCATCTTGATCAGACCAGTTCTCCTCTTCAATATATTGGATAAGCTTAGGCAGAAGGTCCTCACCCGTGCGGCTATCTTTTATTTCCATCACCCATGCAAAGTGATTAAGTCCAGCAGTTACGATAGATACCTCAGAGGCCGATTTGCCGAGCAGCTTTGGCAAGAATGTGTAGCCCTCAGCACCCCGATACGCAATATTGCAAAATCCAGCTATGCGAATCGATGAATAACGTGCTGCTGCCGTTACGACACGAGGCAGTGGATTCGTTACATCCAGAATCCACGCCTGCGGGCACAACTCATCCATATCACGGCAAATATCCATGATCAGCGTAATGGACCGGAAAGCATTCATCAAGCCCCCCATGCCTCCACATTCCCTTGCTTGATCGGCCATCCCTAATGCATGTAATATATCAAAATCGATTTGCCAACGGCGTGCACCTTGAACCGAGGCGGATACGATGACAAAGTCCGCACCTATTAGCGCTTCTCGTCTGTTTACCGTTGCAGTCGCAAGCATGTCTACCTCTAACTGCCTTGCTATTTCTCTTGCAGCTGCTGCCATCCCTTCAGCCGCATCCAGATTTGGATCAACAAGGACAAGCTCACAGCCTGCAAGCCTCTCCTTTACGATGATATCTTCGAGTACCGTTGGCGCAAATACGAAGCTTCCTCCGCCAATCAATACGATTTTCACGATAGTCTCATTCCTCTCGGTTGTCTTTGGATTGCTATTGTTGAGCGGTAAGAGAGATAATAAAGGTATGAATAATTCCGTTTACAAAGGAGCTATGATGAGCAATCTTAATCCTGCCCTCAACCAATCATTTCCTAATTATAAAGAACAGCTTATCCTATACGGCATGCGCACGTTCGAAGCCGGCCAAGGCCCTGTATGCGATTTACATCTCCATCATCGGATGCTGGAGATCAATATTGTCCTAACAGGCGATCAAATCGCTCGTATTGGAAACGAGAGCTTCACGCAGCATGAAGGTGATATTATTCTCATTCCTCCCATGAAGCTCCATGACTTTATTGTTCCCGATCAGCAGACGATGCACGGTTTTGTCCTTCATTTGCAAAATGTGGACAGCAAGCTGCTCTACGCCTTTCGAGCTTGCGGAGAGTATTTATTTGCGAGAGATCATCCGCTCAATGAACGCCTGAATCCGCTGCTAAAAGCACTTATTTCATGCTTGCAGCAGAATCCTTCTGCTCACCGCGTCTTTATGCTTTGTAATGAAATGCTGGTGCATTTGGAGGAGTTCGTGCAGAGCGAAGCCTTACTCTCCATCAATGAACCAAATGAACAGCCGCTTGCTGATCGGATCGCGAGGGAAATTGAGGCGCTCATCAGCACCTTCAATGAGCTCGGTACAGATTCCTCAACGAGCAACTGGCTTGAAACCATTGCAGCTAAGACAGGCATTAGCCGCAGACATGCCGGCCGTTTGTTTCAACAAGCGTACGGCATGTCGCCTCGTCAATATTTATCGATCATTAGACAGCAAGAGGCGATGCATATGCTTGTCATGCGAAACATACCTCTTGAAGAAATCGCATTCCGAATCGGATTCGAAAATGTGCAAAGCTTTATTAGGCAGTTCGCCAAATGGTCAGGATTAACGCCTGGCGCCTATCGGAGACAGCATAAATCAACGATAAGCTATTTAACGCCGCTTGAGGTGGAGCCTCATGCTGGTCATTTATCCAGCTCCGTTCCCTCTGCTACCTCAGAGTAACTTGAGGACGCTCATTCAATTGTACGCCGCGTTCAGCATACCAATTGAAATGCCGCTCCTCTCCGGCTATCTGCCAACGAGACGGACAGCGATCATCAAACCAGTCCAGCGGTTCAGCCGGCGGCAGCGGTTTAGACGCTCGTTCGAACGCTTTGCGAATCGCTGCTTCCTGTTCCGCGCCAACCGCCTTTGGGTCTGCGGAAATAAACAGCGGTGTTCCGCTTTCGGACAATAGCTCCAGCCACTGCTTGTTCAAATGCCAAGGGACATCGTCGGTCAAGCCAACACAATCCGCATCAGCCGCAAAGAAAGTGTCATGCTGCGGCATGCGGAAAGCAAGCGTGTTGACACCCATTTTACGTGTACGCTCCCATTCCTTACCGCTCGTATCGTCACCTGTCCTCTGAATTTCAACCAAGCCCGCTGCTAAGTGCCCTACTGTATTACAGCCAATAATTAAACTGTCCGCTGAAGCTTCTGCAATCTTCTTATACAAAGCGACAATAATTTCCGCCGTCGTCTTCGTGCGATCAGCAAAAGCTAAACCATGATTACTCATTGATGCGCCCATTTCAAAGCCCCATTTGGCAAAAATATCGAAAGTGGAAAAATCATGCTTAATCAGTTCATAACCCCAATCATGCAGCTTGCGAATTTCATTGCCTACATAGTCAAGCACATCAGGTACGCTTGGGTCCAAATAGATGCTGCCCACATTGTGGCCACCATATCTTCTCCAATGATTTGGCACACTGTTTGCGACTAATAGCGGTCTGCACCAAATGCCAGGACGAACGCCGATTCCTTTCATATCGCTGGCCAGCTTCTGCATATCAGAAAACTGATAATTGGGTTCCCAAGGCCCACCATTGCAGCTGCCCCCGCCGCTGCAGAGCTGCCAACCGTCATCAATGACCATAAACGGACGGTTATCGACCGAAGAAGACCAATCTGACACGCGCTCTGAATCTGCGATTATCTCAGCTGTCGAGCTATTCCCATAGGCATAATACCAGTTGTTTCCCCCATACACAGGCTGTGAAGGCAGAATCGGCTGCTTGCACATCATTCTGCAAAAAGCCGTTGCCGCACCGAATGCCGATTCGCCTTCCGCACCTTCTCTCGTTACAATGACCGCAGCCTCGAGCGTTCGATCACCAAGCAGCACTCCCGCTTCACCACAGCGAACATCAAGTGTCAGGCTAATTCCGCCTGCATCCGCTTGCCAATAACAAAAGGAGCTTGTACCGGTCTCTACGCCATAACCATGCGTACGTCCCCCTTTTGACAACAGGAAATACCAAGGCATTTCACGCTCAGCAACTAAACCCCGCCATTCCAAATCACCGTAACCTCGTTCCCATTGGTCACCCAGAACACGAATGCCCCCGATGTCCAGTTCTCGCTGCCATCTCAGATGAAGCCGCCTAACTGGCGTCTGACCTGCACTTAATCGAACGGCCATACGATTAGCCCTCGTTTCAAATGAAATGACGGTTTCGCCTGCATACCATTCTCGTGAACGGAATGACGCGCGAACCCATCCCTCTTCCCACTCCATTTCAACATTGTCCGGATTGGTTAATAGATCTAAAAACTCCATCGTGAGCGCCTCCCGTATTTGAACATCATTCTATAAAACCGAGTATAGTATTCGCTGCCAGCAATTTGAATAACGAAATGAGTCGTACCACGAATAAATAATGAACCAAATGGGACATCCAATAACATTAAAAAAAGACTGCCGCCGCCACTTCATGGCATTGAACAGTCTTCATATTCACTATTAATCTGACTTAGCAATCTTTTATTTGCTCAGTTCTCTGCGTACAACTGGCGCAACCTTCGTCGCCAGCAGCTCAATGGAAGCCGCTACCTTTGAGAACGGAATGCCGCCGATATCAAACTGAGCCATGAAGCGCTGATGACCAAAGAGCTCATGCTGCGCCAAAATTTTCTCAACAAGCATTTCCGGGCTGCCTACAGCCAGCGCATTGATTGGACTTGCCAATTGTTCGAATTGCTCGCGTGCCATCGACTCGCCCCTCTGCTTGCCTCCCATAAACTGGCTTACATAATGAGCATAATAAGGATAATATTCATCCTTTGCTTGCTCAGTCGAGTTGGCAATATAACCATGGCTTGTGATCGCTACTTTTAGAGCTTCTTGTTTATAGCCTGCGCGAACACCAGCAGCACGATATACGTCTACAAGCGGTTTAAATCGAGCTGGATCTCCGCCAAGGATGGCAAGGGCCATTCCTAGACCATGACTTCCTGCGAGCTCCGCGCTCTGAGGCGTACCGCCGACACCGACCCATACGGGCAGCTGCGCCTGCTCTGGACGAGGTGCAATCTCAGCATTCAGCAGCGGCGTTCTATATTTTCCATTCCAAGTGATATGCTCGGTTTCATTTAATGCAAGCAGCAGATTAAGCTTCTCCTGAAAGAGCTCCTTATAGCTCTCAAGCTCATACCCAAACAATGGAAATGACTCTATATACGCTCCTCGTCCCGCAATAATTTCCGCGCGTCCATCCGAGAGCAAATCAAGTGTAGCGAAATCCTCGAATACTCGAACTGGATCTGATGTTCCAAGCACCGTCGTTGCGCTCGTTAACCGAATCCGCTTCGTCGCTTGCGCGATTGCAGCAAGCAGAACAGGTGGAGATGTAACAGCGAAGTCCAAGCGATGATGCTCACCCACTCCAAATACATCAATGCCCGCCTCATCTGCAAGCTTGGCAGCTGCGACGATTTCCTTCAAACGCTCTCTCGCATTTGGCGATACTTTACTGATAGGATCAGTACTTATATCACCTAATGTGTAAATGCCAAATTCGAACACATCTGCTCGTTCCTTCGAAGGCTGAGCAACTTGTTGTATTTTCTCGTTGATTTCAAACACCGCTTTCCTATATTTATATCCAAGGCAAGAGTACATATTTTGTTCGCCGACCTAGTTACTTTACGTAAGTAATGATACATAAGTTATTAAGTTGCGTCAAGATCAAGAACATGAAGCCCGCCTAAATCGCTTACAAAGTACAAAAGAACCTTCAAAATCACAGTAAAAGTGATCGGAAGGTTCCTACTATTTAGGCTGATATGATGAGAAATCCCCATGGTGCGAGCTCCAGCTGTTGTCCACTTGTAACTTTACTACCATTCAACAGCTCAGTACCGTCCTGATGCTTGTAGTCAAATGTAACGGTATCATTTGAGTAGTTGAAATAATATCGTATATGCTTTCCGCTAGTATTCAAGCCCGATTTCACGATGATTGGAAAAACAAGCTCTTGCTCTGCGCCCCAAAGACCTGCATTCTGCAAAGCCTCGCATAGCACACGTCTTATAACAGCAGGGCTAGGCAAGCATCCTATATAGGTAGCCGTTCCTTTTCCATAGTTATTTCTTGTAATCGCTGCATATTCACCCCACTGCGCATGATCATAATAAGCCAGCACTTCAGCGGTTGTTGGCGTGATAAGCTCCATCCACGCTTCAACCTCTTTCGCCTCGATACTCTGATCGATCAGTGCCCCTTTTAACCCGACATGATTTGGCGTTACGAACATGCTATAGGATATGCCGCAAGCTGCTTGTATGATACCGGGCTGCTGTGAAGTACGTACCTTAACGACCTCGTCGGCGAAGCCGCTTTTGAACGAATAAACCACATGTCCTCCGCTTCGTACGAATTCATTTAATCGCTCCAAAGTCTCTGAAGGGGCAGCGTAAAGCGCTGGTACGACAATCATATTGTATTTATCCAAATGGGTGCAGGTCGGCTGAATAAAATCGACCTCGACGTTAAGCTTGTACAATTCGTCATAGAGAGCGCGAACAACATCATTGTAGGTTTTTCCATCTGGAAGCTTAAACCATTCCATTGCAGATAAAGCCTCGTTGCTGACCATTACAGCCACTTGATTGTTTTTGCGGAGGCTGGCAAGCTCCTCGCTCAGCCTAGCAAAATCCGCACCGATCGTTTTAGCTTCGTTATAAACAGGATTAGGCTGAAAATCATGGCTGAGCAGCCCCTTCCAATACGTTTCGAACGAATTGTGAATCGAATGCCAGTGCCAATACGCGACCATATTGGCGCCGGAAGCAAGGTGGCTAAACGCCTGCAAGCGCAATTGCCCGGGATACGGCGTCCAATGCGGGAAGGCTTGTGCCTGCGTTTCGAGCACTAAGTAATTATCGTTTTTGAGCGATCTTGCCATGTCGCCGCCAAACGAGATTTCGATGCCGGTTAAATCATCCTGCGAAGGATGATAAATATCGACGCCAGCAATGTCAAAAGGCTCCGAAGCAGCAAAGTGATCAACGGAAGGCTGAACGCCAAAAGAGTAGCCTCTCCATTCAAAATCAAAGTTTTGAGTTACAAATTGTCCCGGCTGCTTATATTCGTTCACGATAGAGACCTGCCATGCCAAAAAATCATTTACCAGCTTCCGCTGGAACTTCGCGAACTCCGCGCCTAAGCTGCCATTGATTGTGCCGACAACGGAAGGGAACTCCTCCCAGCTGTTGATGCGATTGCTCCAATAATCAAGCCCAAACAGCTGATTAACGACGTCTAGCGTTTCATAAGTATCCCTCATATATTTGACAAACTGCAGTTGAACATTTGGCCCCGCCGTGTCATAATGTTTCGTTTCATTATCCGTCTGATAGCCAATAACGGCTGGATGTGTACTTACGCGGCTAATGAGCTTGCGGATGATTCGCTCTGAATAGAAAAGATAAGCAGCATTCGTAATATCCATAATTTGGCGAGCGCCGTATTTTCCCGGTCCGCGAGGGGTTACCGCAAGTACATCCGGGTGCTCTTTGACCATCCAAGCAGGCACGGCATAGGTTGGTGTGCCAACAATGACGGCGATACCGGCTTTGTGCATCGCATCCAGCACTCTGTCTACGGATGAGAAGTCGAATACGCCGTTTTGCGGCTCATGTGTGCTCCATGTCGATTCCGCGATTCGAACCACGTTAATGCCTGCTTCCTTCATCATCCGAATATCCTCATCTAATCGCTCATAAGGCATATATTCGTCATAATAAGCGACGCCATATAACAATTTATTCATCCTTTAACAGCCCCCTCGGCAATCCCATGCATAATAAACTTTTGGAAGAAGGAGTAAATAATAATGACTGGAATCGCAGTCAGTACGAGCGCCGCCAAAATAAGCGACCATTCCTTGTTATACTCACCAAACAGCGTGTTTGTCGATAAGATAAGTGTGTAATTGCTTACGTCCGTCAGCATGAGCAGCGGCAGCAGGAAATCATTCCAGATCCAGAGGAAATCTAAAATCGCTATCGTCACTGTAATCGGCACAAGCAGCGGGAAAATAATTTTAAAGAACGTTTGATATTCATTGCAGCCATCAATTTGCGCCGCCTCCTCCAGCTCCTTAGGTATAGACTTCACGAAGCCATGATACAGAAAGATCGCCATATTGACGCCAAGTCCAATATATATGATTGCAAGCCCATACGTACTGCCTTGAACAGACAAGGCTTTGGCCATTCTAGTCAATGGAATCATAATCGAATGAAACGGCACAAGCATGGAAGCGATAAACAGGAAAAAAATCAAATTGCTTATCTTTCCGCTCGTACGTGACAGCTTATAGCCAGCAAGCGATGCGCAAAAGATGATTCCGCCGATGCCGAGCACCGAAATAATGATCGAGTTGAGTGTGCTGCCCAGCAGATTGATTTGATGAAAAGCATTTACATAATTATCGAATTGAATCTTCGATGGCAGCGAGACGAACGACTTGAACATCTCACCTTGTGTCTTAAACGAGTTAATAACCGCCAAGTAAATCGGGAAAAAAGAGATCGCAGCCCCGATCGACAGGAAAATGGTAATAAGGAGGGAGGTTGATTTCTTCTGTCTCATGCTTCCACCTCTCTTTTCTTCATGACACGAATTTGGATAAATGTGAAGATGAGAATAATCACGAATAGAATGACCGATTTTGCGCTGGCATAACCATATCGGAAGTTGTTTGAGAAGGCTTCCTCGTAAATGTTCATCGTAATAACCTGTGTGCTTCGTCCTGGTCCTCCGCCTGTTAAGCCATATACAACCTCGAACACTTTAAACGCGCCGTTTAGCGTAAGGAAGAAACAGATTGTAATCGCATGTGAAATCATCGGCAAGGTCACATTGCGAAACGTTTGGAAAGCGGTAGCGCCATCGATAACAGCTGCTTCCTTCAAGCTTTGAGGCACACCCTGCAGCCCTGCCAAATAAATAATCATCATGTAGCCGACGCCGTTCCAGAGGGAAACGGTCAGAATCGAGAAGAAACTTACTTTTGGATCACCGATCCAAGCTTGGTCCAGAAACGTAAGCGCTGTCTTTTCTGCCAGCTGAGGAAGAACCTGCGCGAATACAAACGTCCACATAAATGCACTGATAATCGTGCTTATCATGTTGGGCATGAAGAAAATGGTACGAAAGAAACCTTTGCTTTTGCGGCGTGATTCAATAAATACAGCCAGCAGCAGCGCAAATACATTTTGCAGCACAACCATGAACAGCACATACTTCAAGGTGAACAATAACGAACCGACAAAATCGGGATCGTCTCTTAGCGCTTCAATAAAGTTGCCCATTCCAATAAAGTCATAGTCACGATTCAAGCCATTCCAATCCGTGAAGCTGTAAAACATTCCGCCGAGCGTTGGAATCAGCAGGAAGATCGCGTACAAAATAAAAGCGGGCGCGACAAACGTAAATAACGAGATGTATTTTTTGTAGCTCTTGATCGGCACAGTATCCGCCCCTCTCCTATGTGTCTTTACTGCGCAATGATGTCTTCGGCGTCCTTTAGACGCTGAGTAGCTTTGACGGTGAAATATAAGATAAGTATGAGAAAATGATATACTTTCTTATATTTTAAAATCGGGATGAAGCGAAGCAGAATCTCCTTGTCTCCCCTTCATCCCGAGCATGTGTGGTTTATTTATTTACCTTGTTGTACGATTTCCAAGCTTTATCGAGTGCTTTGAGTACATCATCTTGCGATAATTGACCGGCATAATATGCTTGCAGCCCTTTGCCCACTTCATCCTTCACGGATTGAGGAATAGCTGGGTCTTGATAAGACTTGCCTTCTTTCACATAAGCTGTTGCATCATTTACCCATGGATAGCTCTCATACGTATGCACAGTGGAGATTGGGTTGAATTTAAGCGCTTGGAAGAAAGCATTTGAAGCAGTATCATCCAGAATGTAGTTGATGAAATCCAGCGCGACTTCCTTGTTTTTTGTGCTCTTAGAGACAGCTAGGGAAGTCGAAGCGCTAAGGTTAATAAGTGTCGCATCTGGATTGTCATTGATTGGAAGCGGTGCTACGCCAAAATCAAGATCCGGATTGGATTTAAGAATCGTTTCTGCGTACCACGGACCTTGCAGCCACATTGCGCCTTTGCCTGCCGCAAACGCTGCTGCGCCATCATCGCCGCCCACTTCTGTCGCTTTTTCCGTTCCGTTCGCATTAATAAGATCAAAGATGTCGAACATTGCTTTTAGCTCTGTAAAGGAGCCTTCATCCTTATTCATCCGTTCGATGAAATCAGCGTCCTCCGTATTGATAAGTGCGCCTGCTGCGAGCGGCAGCACTAGCTGTGGAATCCAAGCTTCCTTATATGAAAGCACAAAAGGCGTTACCTTATTCGCTTTCAGCTTCTCGACAACCGCTTTCATTTCTGTCAACGTTTTTGGAGGCGTAATGCCAAGATCCGTAAAGATCTTTTTGTTGTACAAGTAGCCCCATGACAATGTTTCCAGAGGAACGGCTACGACTTTACCATCTGTCGTTGTAACCGACGGTTTAACGCTGTCCAGCAGCTTGCCGACAAAAGGCTGATCGGATAAATCCTCTAAGTAACCTGCTTTGTAGTAAGAAGGAATTTCGTTAATGGCATGAAGCGCGAAAATATCAGGTGCATCATTGGAGGCAAGGCGCGTCTTCAAAATTTGCGCCGCATTATCGGCTGTCGGCATTTCGAGCTGAACCGACACGTCGATGTTTTTCTCTGCTTTTTCTTTCGCTACGAAGTCAGCAATATATTTATCGTAATGCTCTTTAAAACGAGGCTGAGCAATGAACATTTTCAGCTTTACGCTCTTCGCTTCACCGCCGCCGCTTGCTCCCCCATCTGTGCTGCCAGCATTATTTGTATTGCTGCCGCAGCCAGCTAACATTGTTGTCGCGAGCATCGTAACGAGTAAGCCTTTAACTAATTTTTTCATCTCATTTGACCTCCCAGAAGCTTGTTTTGTTTACGCTTTCATTGTATCTAAAAAATGAAAGCGTTTAATTGGACAGAATTAGACTCTTTCGTTGGACATTTTTAAACCTCGCTGCTCTTCCTCATCTCACCTGGCGCGATGCCAAAATGCTTCTTAAACACTCGATAAAAATAGGTGATATCCTCGTAGCCCGCCATTTCAGCAATCGCTTTAATAGGAATGCTCTCATCCATCAGCCACTCTTTCGCTTTCACCATGCGCAGGTGCAGCATATAATCCGTGACATTGCGCCCATACTCCTGCTTGAACACTTTGCTCAAATATTCCTTGCTCACAAAAAAAGCTCTAGCGAGCTGCTCCAGCGTAACCGGCTCCGTATAATGTTTTTCCATATACAGCCTGACTTCATCCAAATTCAATTTGTTTTTGAACTTCCGCTGATGAATAAGCTGCTCCAATGTAGTCACATAATGATGGGTAAGAAAAGCAGCTGTATTCTCACTTGACTGGGTGATTTCATGACCATACGGCGCATGCAGCGAGTCGCTGTCTTGTGAATTAGCATTCATTAATTCCTTAAGCAGCAGAAGCAGCTCTTGTACAACCTGCTCCAGCATGAACGCTTTCGTAATTCCGCTCTGTTCAAGCTCCTTCATCATTTGATCAAGCGTTGTCTTAACGCCATCTGTATTCAGCTCATTGAAACGTAACTTTAAAAGCTTCTTATACGAAGCCAATGTATATGAAATATCAAGATCCAGTGATATTGTTCCACGCTCCATTTGAACAGCTTCAAGCCCGTTTTTGCAATTTTGCAGTGCCGTATTTAGCTCTTTCGGATCAACAGGCTTAAGCAGATAATCCATCGCCTTGAAGCGAAGCGCATGTTTGGCATATTGAAAATCATCATACCCGCTGACGACAATCGTCTTGATTGCTGGAAATTGATCATTAAGCTGTTGCAGCAGTGCAGCGCCATCTGTTCCGGGCATCCGCATATCCGTAATGACAATATGAGGCTGCATAACCTCCATCATTCGAAGCGCTTCGGTACCGTCCTCTGCTTCTCCTACAATTTCCATGCCGAGGCGTTCCCACTCTCCGAACGCTTTGATTATGTCTCTCGCCCAGCTCTCATCATCCACAATAAATACTTTAAGCATGCTGATCTCCCCCTGCTATTGGAATAGAGACGGTGACCGTCGTTCCCGCTCCTAACTCGCTTTCAATCGTAATCCCATAGTCTGGGCCAAAATGCATTTGAATGCGGGACGCAACATTTTGAATGCCGATGCGATTGCCGTGCGTCCAAACCTGTCCGCTATGTTGGTGAAGCCGCTTTTGCAGGTCGGCAAGCTTATCCTCGCGTATGCCGACGCCATTGTCACGGATTCGTATTCGAACTTTATCATGCTCGCGCACTACGCTCACGCTAAGCTCCCAATGACCTGATTTATTTTCTAGTCCATGGAAAAAAGCATTTTCAACAATTGGCTGAAGCGTCAGCTTCGGAATCGGAGAAAGCATCAAGGACTCGTCCATTTCCGTGTGATAGGTAAGCTTGGAGTAAAAACGCTGCTTCTGGATAAGCATATAATTGTTTAAATGATCGATTTCTGCTTTTAATGAGGCGAGATCGTTGGGATCGCGAATGACATACCGAAACATATCGCTAAGCGATCGAATGATTTCATAGCTCTCCGCAGGTTTTTTCGTAAAGAGCATGCTGCCGATCATTTGAAGTGTATTTTGCAAAAAATGCGGATTGATTTGCGCTTGGAGTGCTTTAAGCTCCGCGGTTTTTTTCTCCAGATTGATACTGTATTCCGTTTTAATATGCTCTCTAATGCGGTAGGACATGTTGTAAAGCTTCGTTTCAAGCAAGCCGATCTCATCTACGCGATTGCTTTGAGGCAGCTCCGTTTCCTTGATGATGCCAAGGCCCTGCATCGATCTTGCGAGCGTAACAATTGGCGTGGCCGTCCGCCATGCTAACAAAATAGCAATCAAAATGGACAGTACGATAGAAATTGCGCCTACGATAAGGCCAAATCGCATCGTCGATTGCGCGCTCTTATTAATAAAGCTGGTCGGAATAATCGTAATCAGCTTCAAGCCGACGGGATCAATCGTGTTATAGAACACGTACTCCTTCGACATGCGGAAATAACCTTGATCCTCTGTTGTTTCCTTGATCCGCAGCATAATGTTATCCGACGGGCGCTCCCCGAAACGTTGATAAAGCACATTTCCGTCTTCGCTCGCGATCAGAACCTGATGATCCTTGCCTCGGCCTATCAAATCGAGCGTCTGATCAAGCATCGACCAGCGAATTTTAAGCGAGATGCCGCCTAGCTTCTCCCGATTCTCAAAACGGTTAATGCTCCGAATCAATTGAAAGTGACCTTCATCCAAAGTATTGGATTGAATAAGAAAATCTTTATTTTCCTCAAATAGCTGCTTATATGGAGAAGGGATTGCAGGCGACGTTTCCAAATCATACTGATTCCCGCTTATGGTAAACAGTTTCCGCGGCTCTTTCAAAAACAGCTCAACGCCGATGACATGATTTCCTGCGGAATAAAACAAATTGCTCAGCGTATCCATAATATTTTTTTGAGCGGCGAATTGGTTAATGAGCAGTGAACCCTCTGTGCTTGCCAAATAATCACTAAGATGAGGGCTGATGAGTACGGAATAAACGAGATTGTTCAATTGCGAGAACTGCTCGCCCAAGTAGACGCCAGTCCACTTCATATTGGATAAATTCGTTCCGATAACTTCCGCTTCCATCGACTTTCGGTTGTTTTCGGCGGCTAAGGCAGTAACCGCTATAATCGGAATAACGGATAAAAAAATCATCGTAAAAATCAATTTATTCCGAATACTGCGACGGAAGGGTTCTGTCAGTAAACGGATTAGCTTGGCCAACATTTGCTCTCTCGCCTCCCGCTTCTCTTCTAGCTATTGTGTGCAAAAAACTAACGCCCCATCGATTGCTGGCGTTAGTTTATATGCTTTCATCATCCACATGGAATGACAATTGTATGAAAGGATTCGGGTTCCAGCTCAAGCAGCTGGAGTTTGGAGCCGATGGACAAACGCAGCTCCCTTTTTTCCTTGAATGGATTCGTTAAGACGATGATGCGTGTGCCGTCCGGCTTCTCGAAAGCAATCGCATTGCCTGACCATGGACCTTTCAGCCCTATTCTTCGATCATCAGGCGAAGTGAAATGGGCAAAATGCTTCATCACATAATACTCCGGATTACGGATGGCAAGCTGCTTTTCCTTGTCTACGGTCAGCATCGCATTTTGCTCCCAACCCCATGTGCTGCGGCCTTTTGGTTCCAGCACCATGTTCCAGTAAATATACGCGTTCACGCCATTCGTAAAATAATGATGATAGAGATTAAACACATATCTTGCATAGAACCAACTGTTTTCACCGTCACCGCATTCATTTTCCGTTTGCATATAACGAAGCTCAGGATAGCTTTGGACGGTACGCTGCAAAGCATGCTTGCCCGCCCATTGATAGCCAACGCCCTTCACATATTTATAAGCTTCAGGGTCGCTTAGCACCGTATTGGCATACGCATCAAAATCAGTTGCCTTCTTCTTCAGCCATTCATCCCATGCTTCCGGCGCATTAATTGTGCCCAGCCATATTTCTGTATCGAGTCCGTGGCTCTCGAAGGCAGGTCCCAAATAATCACGTATAAATTCACGAAGCTGCTCGCCCGTCCATACGCAGGAAGGAAACTTCTGATCCGCAACCACCTCATTTTGAACATGAACCTGGTGAATCGTAATGCCTTCTGCCTTGTATGCCTCTACAAACTTTACAAAATAGAGCGCGTACGCTTCTAAAATTTCTTTCTCCCAGCGTAGCGTGCCGTAATTGTACGCCTTCGGAAATTTCATCCAGGTCGGAGGGCTCCACGGAGAGGCGAACAGTTTCAATTCAGGATTAAGTTTTAGCGCTTCCTTAATATAAGGAATCAAATGTTGTTGATCACGGGCAATGGAGAAATGCTCCATACTTAAGTCTCCGTCTGTTTCGTTTAAGCTATACCATTCCAGTGCATAATCGCTAGCGCCAATCGGAAGCCTGCAAATACTGAATTTATGCTCGCCTTCGGGATGAAAGAGCGCATGCATCACTTGACTGCGTTCTTCCTCCGGCAGATGCTGCAGAGCAGCATAACCAAGCTCGTTAAAGCAGCCTCCAAACCCTTCTAACCGCTGAAAGCTCTCACCTGAGAATGTAAGATTATGGTTTCCATTACCGGCTTCCTCTATCGTTTTATTGAACCATCGCTTGGTTTCCGTGCTTGCAAACCATTGTATCTGTTTCTGTCTCATCACCGCAAACCTCACTTTTTGAAAGCATTTTTATCATTATATCTTGTAAATGAAAGCGTTTAATTGGACGGAATTAGACTTTATTCTTGGACGATATTAAACCAACGCTGTAAAGTTCAAAAACATAATTTTAAAAAGACAAACAAAATTGTGATTAAAGGCTCATAAGCTAATCTATCCACTCATATTTCCAAGAAAGTTAGTTTTTGAAGGGGGGTGAATACGATACCTCTGGTCGTCCGATCAACATTAAACGCAACTGGCGCCATTACATTTACGGGGAATACGCTAGGTCTCAGCCGCTCAGAAGTAGCTGGAACCCCTGGTACTTCCGATAGTATAGGTGCTTTCAGTACTACGAATACAGCAGCTCGGTACGGCACGTACCCGCTTGGAACGACGAGCAACTATTTGGAGAATAGTTCTGCCGCCGTTCTCGTTCTCCCCACTGGAAGCACTGTTCTTTATGCAGAGCTTATTTGGGGCGGCACCTATGTCAACGGAACCGTTAATCTAACCGCAGCCATTAACAATCCCGTTACGTTTATTACACCGCTCGGAACCTCAAGCATCACTCCTGATGCAGCAACTAGCAATACGTTCGATTTGGGGGGAGGCGCACTTGGCTATACTCGTTCAGCCAATGTCACCTCGCTTGTGCTGGCGGCCGGTGCGGGTACATATATAACAGGCGGCGTAGTCGGAACGATTGTTATTCCCGGCGATTCAACTGCTAACCATGCTGGCTGGACCCTCGCCGTCATTTATCAGAATCCTTCACTTCCGTTTCGCAACATGTCGCTGCGGGTTGGCGCTATTTTGGTTCAAAGCACTTCGGCAGCGGTCAACACGACAATTACCGGATTTGCCACGCCGATCTCAGGAGCCTTAGGTGGCAGGGCGTTGTTTAGCGCTCAGGAAGGAGATGCAAACCGAACAGGTGATCAAGCGTTGTTCGGCCCGACGGCAGCTAGCTTAGTCGCTCTATCTGGCACGAACAATTTCGCTAACAATTTTTTCGCCTCACAAATTAACAATGATTCCGGTGCATTAAACACAACTGGAACTTTCGGGGACCGCAATCAAATAAATGGCACACCCGGCACGAACATCATTGGCGGTCGACAGGGCTGGGATATTACAAATGTTGATATTTCCGCTAGGCTGACGAACAACCAGAGCTCAGCCGTTTTGTCACTTACAACCTCTGGGGATGCTTATGTACTAAACGCGAATGCCATCCAAGTCAATATTAATGCGCCCGTTATCAATGTAACGCTAAGCGAGAATGCAACAGGGCCTACCATCGGCGACATCATCACCTTCACGGTCACGGTCAACAACTCAGGGACAGCAAACGCAGCCAGTATCGTCTTAACCGATACTTTGCCTGCTGGCGTTACGTTCGTACCAGGCAGCGTCGTTGTAGGCGGCGTCTCGAAACCGACATTCGACATAAGAACCGGAGCGCCGCTAGGCTCATTAAACCTGGCAACCTCCATCACCGTTACCTATCATGCTACCGTAACCTCCTTGCCAAGCAACGCTCAGCTTTCAAGCACAGCCAATGCGGCCTTTACGTTTCAAAGCATAGCAGGCGGTCCCAATATTACAGGCGTTATTCCATCAAATACTGTCACTATCCCTGTTTATGCCCCTAATTTATCTATTGTAAAAAGTGCGAACACACAGAACGCAACAGTTGGTAATCTAGTAGTCTACACACTGCTCGTTGCGAATACCGGCAGTTCAGCAGCCATTGTCAACCTGACGGACAATATACCTGCGGGAACATCTTTTATACCGAATAGCTTCCGTGTCAACGGAGTCGTTGTAGCAGGTGCGAATCCATCTGCGGGAGTAGCCATAGGAACGATTGCAGCTGGGGGATCGTCAACGATCACGTTTCAAGTGCAAGTAAATGTTTTGCCATCTCCACCTCAGCTTGTGAATCAGGCATCAGCCACCTATACGTATCAAATACCTGACGGAAGAATCTTTCCCGGCTCATTATCTTCAAATACGGTTACAGTTCCTGTAAGACTTCCAAATGTTGTTGTCACGAAGAGCGCTAGCTTAACCGACATCGCTGTAGGTGAAACATTAACCTATTCCTTAGTCGTCACGAACAGCGGTATCGAATCCGTCACCAATGTCACATTGGGAGACATCATTCCTGTTGGAGCGGAATTCACCTCTGGGAGCGTAATTGTAGCTGGCGTATCCAAACCAACTGCAAATCCCGCGAGCGGCATCAGTTTAGGAACCATTGCGCCAAGCAGCTCTGTCAACGTTACTTTTGCCATTCGCGCAACTTCTATTCCAAGCTCAGGTGCATTAGTTAACCAGGCTTCGGTATCCTACAGCTCTGGCGTTTTCACAGGTCTCTCACTGTCTGGCAGCGTAACAACGCCTGTATATCAACCAATTATCAGCATTACAAAAAACGGTACGCCTACGAACGCTACTGTTGGAGGAACAATAACCTATTCATTCAGCGTAAAAAACAGTGGAAATATTGCTGCCCAAGTGACCTTAACGGATAATATCCCAACCGGCTCAACCTTTGTGCCAAACAGTGTCATCATTAATGGAACAGCACTTCCCGGCAGCAGTCCCGTTTCAGGCATTTCACTTGGCGCTTTGCCTGCTTCCGGCGTATCCAGCATTTCATTTCAGATCTTGTTAAGCTCGCTTCCGTCGCCGCCAACTTTGGTCAATCAAGCCTCAAGCTTATATACCTATCAGCTGCCTAGCGGCAGAAGCTTAAGTGGAAGCAGCAGCTCCAATACGATCACGCTCACTGCCCAAGCCCCAAATGTCACAATTACTAAAGCTGTCAACGCCACCGCAGCTGCTGTAGGTGACATTTTGACATTTACGATTGTTGCTGTGAATAACAGTGTCGTACCCGTTACAAATGTCAACATCTCCGACACGTTGACCAGCAGCGCAGCTTTCATTGCAGGAAGCGCAACAATTAACGGGGTCGCAACAACTGCAAACCCGAATGTCGGCATTTCTATCGGTACCATTAATCAATCTGCCAGCGTTACTATCGTATTTCAGGCACAGGTAACATCGCTACCCGATCCTGCTGTCATATCTAATCGTGCGGCCATCAGCTATACATCTGGTTCATTTACAGGATCATCATTATCCGAAACGGTTCAAATTCCGGTGTACCAGCCCATCATTTCTATTGTTAAGCTTGCAAGCACACAAAATGCAACGATAGGCGACACTTATACTTACACATTAAGAGTCCAAAACAGCGGTAATATTGGCGCAACAGTAAACGTAACGGATAATATCCCAGCCGGCGCTGTTTTCGATACAAACAGCGTGCTCATAAATTCCGTACCCTTTCCCGGATTAAATCCTGTAACTGGGATACCCATCGGGAATGTACTGCCTGGGACCATGACAGAAATCAGCTTTGTCGTAACTGTTGCAACGCTGCCCTCACCTCAATTTCTCGTCAACCAAGCAAGTGCACCCTACAATTACTCACTGCCGGACGGTCGTCAATTAAATGGGGCATCGGCTTCTAATACCGTATCAATACCTGTGTCACTGCCAAACGTAAATTTAGTGAAATCTGCAGCACCCACTTCCGTAGTTGTGGGCGATACCTTTACCTATACCTCCATTGTAACCAACAACGGTATTGCTCCTGTTAACCATGTTGTTGTTAACGATCCTTTAGCCGATAATATTGCCTTTATTAGCAATAGCGTGTTCATTAACGGCACTCCCCGGGCGGATTCAGCTCCATCCACCGGTATCCCAATCGGTACCCTCGCCCCTGGCGGTTCGGCTACCGTAACTTTTGAGGTGAGAGTAACGATGGCAGTCCCAACACAAATAACGAATCAATCAACCGTTAGTTTTACATCAGGTGTATTCTCAGCTTCATCCTCGTCCAATACGACAACAACTCCTGTAACTCAGCCGCAAATTTCTTTGCAATTAAGCGCGAATACAAGCAATGCTACGCTTGGAGACACCGTTACTTATACTGTAGTTGTAAGCAACACTGGGAATCTTGCAGGAATACTCACGTTAACTGACATACTTCCGACTGGAACAACGTTTGCGCCAAACAGCGTCGTCGTCGGCGGAGTTCCGCATCCTGGAGAATCTCCTGTAACCGGCATTAATGTGGGAAGCGTTTTGCCCGGGGTGCCGATAACTGTTACCTATTCGACAGTAATTACAACACTTCCAAACCCGCAGGTACTTGTGAATCAAGCCATAGGAGCTTATACATTTACACCGCCAGATGGCAGGCTCCTGAATGGCTCCACACAATCAAACGTATTATCTGTTCCCGTTTCTGCACCTAACGTAGCGGTCGTCAAAAGCACAACGACGGTCGATGCCGCGCTTGGAGACATCATTACTTATTCAGTAGCCGTAACAAACAGCGGCATTGAATCGATCAATAATGTTGTACTTACAGATCCTGTGCCGGACGGAGCAACATTCATTGCTGGCAGCTTGACGATAAATGGCAATCCTGCACCTGGAGTACCTGCATCGGGAATTGCCCTTGGATTAATTCCTTCATCCAATACGGTAACAGTGTCGTTCAAGCTCAGCGTTACTTCTATTCCAGTTTCCGGACAAATCGGAAACCAAGCAAATATTACCTTTACATCCGGTGTATTCTCGGGCATGACGATGTCCAATGTCGTTAATACCCCTGTCTATCAGCCCGTAATCTCACTCGTTAAAAGTGCAAATTCTATTAACGCCACGCTTGGGGACACCGTCAGCTACCGAATCGACGTCAGCAATACAGGAAATTTTGCTGGGAATGTGACGTTAACTGACAATATCCCGCTTGGTGCAATCTTCGAGCCCAACAGTGTCCTTGTGGGAGGGCAGCCTCAGCCAGGTACTGACCCTGTAACAGGCATCAATATTGGTGCTGTTGCTCCTAATGCTACCGTGTCCGTCACCTTCTCTGTCATCATTGATTCCCTGCCGAATCCGCAGCAGCTTTCAAATCAAGCTATTGCGAACTTTGCATTTGTTCTGCCAAGCGGCCGCCCGCTTAGCGGCAGCGCAAGCTCCAACACCGTCGTAATTTCTGTATCTGCACCTAATGTCAGTGTTGTCAAGAGCACAACTTCAACAGCCGTAGCAATTGGCGATATCGTCACCTATTCTATTAACATTCTCAATAGCGGCATCGCAGCGGTAAATAATATTATTTTTACAGACCCATTGCCGGTCGGAAGTGCTTTAGTTCCAGGCAGCGTATTGGTAGACGGAGTGCCAAGACCAACGGCCAACCCGGCAACCGGTGTAGCTATAGGGACGATCGCGCAAGGTAATACCGTTGTAGTATCCTTCAACGTATCCGTCATTTCTTTACCCGCTTCTGGACAGCTTAGCAATCGTTCGTCTGTCAGCTTTACATCGGGTGTATTCTCGGGCGTCACTTTCTCGAACACAGTAATCATTCCTGTCTATCAGCCGATACTAACGGGAACCAAAAGTGGAAACACCAGCAATGCGACGGTTGGCGACACCGTTGTTTATACGATTGCAATTCAAAATACCGGAAATTATCCCGGTGACGTTACCTTAACGGATACGATTCCAGCTGGCACAAGCCTTGTCCAGAACAGCGTCATCGTAAATGGCCAGCTCGTGCCAGGTGCAGATCCCGCAGCAGGAATATCGCTTGGCAGTGTCACAACTACGGCAAGTGTCATTTTTTCGGTAGTCATCAATACGCTTCCGCAAAATCAGCAGCTTGTTAACCAAGCGTCCGCTACCTACAGCTTCTTGCTGCCAGATGGCCGCACCTTAGGCGGCTCATTTAGTACAAACGCATTGTCCATTCCTGTATCAGCACCTAATGTTGCCGTTGTGAAGAGCACCACTGATACCGATGCCGTCGTAGGCGACACGATTACCTATCGAATTGCAGTTACGAACAACGGCATTGAGAATATTAATAATGTGCTGGTGGTCGATCCCTTGTCCCCTGGATCATCCTTTCAGGCTGGAAGCGTCTTAATTGATGGTGTTCCTAAACCAGCAGCTAACCCGTCCCTTGGCATCTTAGTCGGGTCAATCGCGCCTAGCGTTACCGTGTTAGTTGATTTCAGCGTACTAGTAACGTCACTTTCAGATTCCGGCACGCTCAG
Source organism: Paenibacillus sp. NRS-1760 (assembly GCF_050467785.1). Classification (NCBI taxonomy): domain Bacteria; kingdom Bacillati; phylum Bacillota; class Bacilli; order Caryophanales; family Paenibacillaceae; genus Paenibacillus; species Paenibacillus sp. NRS-1760. The sequence continues at coordinate 231,693 of NZ_JBITPK010000005.1, forward strand.
CAATAGAGCTACCGTAAGCTTTACTTCGGGCGCTTTTTCAGGAAATACGTTTTCCAACACGATCGTTACACCGATTTTTCAGCCTATTATTGCACTTGGCAAATCTGCCGATACCGCAAATGCGACTGTCGGAGACACAGTAACTTATTCACTAACCATCACGAATACAGGCAATATTGCCGTGCAGGCTTCCGTATTTGATACGATTCCAACTGGCGCCGCCTTTGTACCAAATAGTGTACTAATCAATGGTGTTCCGCAGCCTGGCGCTAATCCGGCGACTGGTGTTTCCGTTGGCACCGTTTCGCCTGGCGCATCCATTAGCATTCTGATTTCACTGCAGGTAACGGTAGATGCACTTCCTTCACCGCAGCTGCTCGTGAACCAAGCAACAGCTAACTTCTCCTACGTACCGCCGGATGGCCGTGTGCTCACCGGAACTATTTTATCGAATGTATTGTCCATTCCTGTGTCTTCTCCAAATGTGTCTGTCGTGAAGAGCACATCTTCCGTTGATGCTGTTGTAGGCGATACCATTACCTATACTATAACGGTGTCCAACAATGGCATTGAATCCGTCAATAACGTCATACTCATCGACCCTACCCCAGCAGGAACAACGTTTACGACGGGCAGTGTCACTGTAGATGGTTCACCGCGGCCAACAGCTAATCCCAATAACGGCATTACTATTGGCACCATTGCTGCTGGGGGCAGCTCAACCGTTACATTCAATGTGCTGGTTGTTACACTATGAGCCCGCTTCCTGGCGGTAATCCAATGGTTCAAAATCAATCGCTTGTTCAGTTTGCCTCAGGAAGCGCAGAGCTGGTGACCTACTCCAACACGGTCAATACCGCATTAATAGGGACTCGTATCGTACTCGAGAAAAAAGCCTATGAAAGCGAGGTTACTCTTGGCAGTACGATAACCTACAATATCACGGCAACGAACATGGGAAACACAGCCGGCAGCGTCACACTTACCGACATGCTGCCGGAAGGAACTTCATTTGTCGCGAACAGCGTAATATTGAATGGTACACCCATGCCTGGCGCTAACCCAAGCAACGGTATTGCAATTGGAAATATGATGCCGCAAACGCAAGCTCAAATCATATTTCAACTCATTGTCGTTTCCATTCCAAGCAGCCTTCAGCTAGTTAACCAAGCGCAGGCAGATGCCGAATTTCGAACAGCAGAAGGGCGAATTGTCACGAGTATTACCTACTCGAACACGCTCGTTACACCTGTTAATGAGGTATCGCTATCTGCTCGACTTAGTGCAAGCACCGAACAAACCTTTGTCTCAGAGCATGTAACCTATGAACTTACGATTGTTAATGACGGCAACCTTAGTCTCCGAGAGGCAGTCGCTTCCTTCGATCTGCCTCTCGGCATCCTTTTTGTGCCCGGCAGCGTGACAATCAATGCTGTTATTTCACCAAGCGCTGATCCGAATGCAGGTATCCCGCTCGGCACTATTAGACCACAATCAACCATCGTTATCACCTATCGCGCGCAAACGACGGAGGATGCAGCCTCTATATCTATCAGCAAAGCAAACGTTCGTTATCAAGTTTCCGGCACGCCGGATTATACGCATTCAAATAAGGTCGCCGTTATCCTTATCCAGCCCGAGATCAGCGTTAATAAGCAAGTAGATCAGCTTGTTGCTGTCCCAGGTGATGTCTTGCATTACTCGATCTACATTGAGAATGCCAGTAATGTTGCCGTTGATGCCGTGATGGATGACGCTTTGCCTGCTGGTACAGTCTTTGTACCAAATAGCCTGAAGTTAAATAACCATTCGATGCCAGGCGTGTTTATTGAAGATGGCATTAATCTCGGTACGCTGCTCGGGCAATCACAAAACATGATAACCTTTGATGCCCAAATCCCTTTACACCTTGCCACTGTTGCACCATTAACGAACACTGCATCGGTTGTCTACACTTTTCGGCTCTCAGACGGAAGAGTAGTTAGCAATTCCGCGATATCAAATGCTGCAATAACAGAAGTGGCTGCGCCTATCATTCAGCTTACAGCAAAAATTACTCCACCTATTGTGGAGTATGGCGATACAATAACCATCGTTTCAACGCTTATGAATAATGGAAACTTGCCAGCTTTCGTTTCATTTACAAGCGAGTTTCCATTTGGCGTGGATTTATTGCCAAAAACGTTCCGTGTGGATGGAGCTCGACTAAGCTCCATTGATTATGACGGCAAACAAACATGGCAGCTTGGGAATGTACTACCCGGAGCAACACTTGAAATCATTTATACTGCTATCGTTACTGACGCAATCGTTTCTGATGAAATCGTAGGTTATGTCAAAGCGAAATTCTCCTATGAGGTAAGCGGGCAAAGCTACACTGGCGAGGCTCTATCCAATTCATTAGCAGTTGCTGTGATTGGGGATGACGAGTGAAACAAAGAAACAAATAAACCCCGATTTGAACCATGATGGTTCAAATCGGGGTTTCAATTATTGGATCTCCTTTTGCCAAAGCTGCCTCACAAGTTGCTTCAAATAAAGGGACTGCGACCAGCGGTCACTAATCTCCGACTGCCGAGAACCAGCCTCATCTGACGTAATCGCATACGATGCAGGACCCAGCTCAACGACGACAGGGAATGAATCATTCTCTTTTCTTTGTCCATTAAGCCAGTGTCTCATTGCACTGCCCCACCATCTGGAGAAATGGGGTACCATCGGATGATTGCCTGCTTCCCCCGGGTCGATCTGTATTTGCTCGCCATTTGAAATACGGGTATGAATACTGTGCGTGTTTGGCAGCAAGCTTTGCAGCATCTGCTCCGCCTCATCCGAAATCGTATGAAGCTCACCAGCTACGACATAATGTGAATAGTCAATCGTAAGCCTCAGTTCCGGCAGCGACTGCAAATATTGCCGCGTTCGGATGAGATCCTGTGTAATCGTACCTCGGTGCGTCTCTACATAAACCGGGATGCCCGCCTGCCTCGACAGTGCATCAATTCCAGATAACAGTTCAATGGCGGAATCGCCAATGAGGAAAGGCGTCATCACCTGTGCATTGATGTAGCCGATGTTTTCGAACGCTGCTGCTTTTTCCAAAAACTGAGACATCTCGTTTAGTGAAGAAGGATAAGCATTTACACTAAATGACAGGTTGTATTTATGGAGCAGCTCCTTCCATAAGCTGCTTTCCTCAGTTGCCGGCACAAAGGCGTTAATGCCGTCGAAACCATTCTCTGCTATTAGCTTGAATTTCCCTTCTATATCTTGCGCATGCCCCGCTGTTCCTTGCAACCCGCTCATACCCCACCAGGACATCTCAACCAACAATTTATTTTCTGTTTTCATCATTAATTAGTGCGGATAGGCCATATCAAATTCAACTCCGCATGGTCCTCCGTCCGGATTAATTTCCAAATCAACGGCAGTGCCATCCTGTCTAAACAAAGGGCGATAATGATCGCTAATATGAGTTGCTGATGCATTCGCATAATGGCAGATGAAGGCTCTGCGGAATTGATCCTTTGTTTTGTTTCTATACGACCCATGGATCAAGTTCCCGTTGAAAAATAGCACGTCGCCCTTATCCATAATTACCGGCATCGCCTTTTGATCCTTAGGTGGTTTAACGAAATGGGAAGTGAACGATTCCGTTGAATCCGCAATTTCAGGGCAGCTAATTTCATGCTCGCTCGTCTTCGGAACGACAAGCAAGCTGCCGTTCTCCTCATTTGCCGCATCGATCGCCGTCCAAGCTGCGATACAATTGCCAGGCTCCACCTGCAAATAAAAATTGTCCTGATGCAGCGCTTGACCGCGTGAGCCTGGCGGCTTGTAATAAAACATGCTTTGGGCTGCAAGCGCTTCTTCACCATAAAGATCTGCTAATACGTCCATGACCGGCTTATGGAGCAAATATTTTTTGGACGTCTCATTAAAGCGATGCGGATGCATGACCCGCGGATAACGCTTTAACGGATCATCTGTCTCCCCTGACAGATCAGGCTCAAAATAACCCGGCACTGCTTTATGGCTCATTTCCTCGAAAGTATCCTCTATCGTGCGAATGTCTTCCTGAGAGAAAAGACCTTTTATCACAATGTAGCCCTCAGTACGAAATTGATTAACCTGCTCTTCTGTTAGTGCAATCAATGCTTCTGTCATCGCATAACGCTCCTTCACTGAATTAATCATTGCTCTTGACATAATCATAGTGGTTTCGCTATTTTTAAGGAAGAATGATTACTGCTGAAAACTACTTGTATTATGCTATTTTGAAAATGAAGGAGGAGTTTGGCATGCATCCAAATCATAGAAAAGAAGCTGAAACAGAAGCACATGGCGGTGTGTTTCTAAGTGGTCTATTTGATGAATCCGACTCCTATCGTTATCGCAGGCCAAACGGAATAAGCGATTGGCTTATCTTTTATACCTTAGAGGGTGAAGGCTATTTACGCACACCCGCTGGAGAGAGGCGCTGCCGCAAGGGACAAATCGGGCTGCTGCGCGCTGGCATTCCCCACGAGTATGGCACGATTGCGGGAAGCAGCTGGCACTTTTATTGGGCACATTTTCAGAAACTACCTGAAATCGACTATTTGCCAAAGGATGAAAGCATCGTCATCACGATTCCAGACGGCAATATGAGAAGTAGAGTACAACTCACCTTCGATCATATATTAAGTGATTCGAGAGAGCGGGCAAGCTTCTGGCAAATGTTATGCGAGAATGCACTTCGCCAAGTGATATTGCTCACAGCGCAGCAGCTGGATAAACGGCTGGATCCTCGCATCGAGCTTGCCCTGCAGTATTTATCACAGCATATGGAGCAGACGATACGCATTGAAGAGTTGGCTCGGTCGGTTGGTTTATCTCTCTCGCGGCTATCCCATCTCTTCAAACAGGAGACAGGCACGAGCGTGGTCGAGCATCTGAATCATCTGCGGCTTCAGCAAGCGGCTCTTCTCATGGAGCATATGGGCCGTTCGGCAACCGAAGCTGCGCTTGATGTCGGCTTTAACAATTACAATCATTTTGCTGCATTGTTTCGCAAAAGTTATGGCGTAAGCCCACGAACATACAAAAAGGACAAAACCGCTCATAACGAGTAGCTTTGTCCTTTGGGCGCCATCTATTTAATTAAGAAGTGATGATTAAACCTTTTGTACGGCTAAATCAAGCCAATCCATCTCTTCCTTGGTGAGCGTAATTAGCGAGCCTGCATCACAAGAATGAAGCTCTTCCGCTGATTGCGCGCCAATCAAGGCACAAGTCGGAAACGGTTGGTTTAGCACGTATGCTAGCGCGATCTGGATAGCCGTAACGTTTTTCTCAGCTGCCAGCTGCTTTGCACGCGCCAGACGCTCCCAGTTCTCATCGCTATAGAACACGCGCACAAGATCCTCATTATCTCTAACTTCTGGTGTAAATCTACCTGTGAAAAATCCTCTTGCCTGCGAAGACCACGAAAGCAGCGGGAATTGCTCTTCCTCATGCCATGCGCACGTTTCCTCATCAGCAGAGACGCAGCCATGCCAGAACGGTTCATTCGCTTTCGCAAGGCTAAGGTTCGGACTGCTGAATGAAAAACCGACAAGTCCATTTGCAGCTGCGTATTCATTCGCTTCCTTAATACGCTGCCATGTCCAGTTTGATACGCCAATCGCTCGAACAGTTCCTGCTTTCACATGCTCATTAAGAATATCGATAACCTCTGCTGCTGGTACTGCCGGATCATCCCGATGCAATGCATAAAGGTCGATATAGTCGGTTTGAAGACGCTTCAAGCTAATCTCCAAATCATGAGCAATGGCCTCTTTGCTCACACGCGAACCCGTATGATCATGATGTGCGCCCTTGGTCAAAATAACCAATTGCTCCCGATTGCCGCGTTCCTGCATGTAGCGGCCAATCACTTCCTCGCTTTCCCCGCCGCAATAAATATGGGCTGTGTCAATTGAATTGCCTCCAATTGCTAGAAAAGCATCTAGATTAGTTGCTGCTTTCTCGTAGGAATCGTTATAGAAATAATCCGACCCCTTCATTAAGCGAGATACCTGCTTGGGTGAACCTTCAATTTGAATATATTCCATCGTTGTTTTGCCTCCTTAATTATGGATTCGTTATATTTTAATTCGTGTATGCTCATGAGCAGAAAGCAGGCAAGCATCGATTACTTTCATGTTGTTAACCCCATCAGCGCTGCCGAACTGAAGCTCTGATACACCGTTAATGGCATTTGCCATATGATCGGCCTGCAAAGTGTAGGCGTTTACATGCGGCACCTCAACTTCACGGCGCTCTCCTTTTGCATCGACGAAGAAATTACCGCTGCCCGGCGCGCCAGTCACAAATGCGGAAGGCACTTCGATAATACCCTCTGTACCTAGCACCTCAAGCGGGTTGCGGAATGCTGCCCACATGCCGCAATCAAACGTCAGTGAAACCGCTCCTTCAAACTCGATTAATCCAGATGCCATCATATCGACATGATCATGCTCTGGTGAGAACAAAGCCTGAACGGTAACGGCTTCAGGTTCTTTGCCAAGCAGCAAGCGAGCAGCATTAATTGGATAACAGCCTACATCGTAAATCGAGCCGCCTCCCCACTCCTTGCGGTATCTCACGTTTTCTTTATGTCCTGCATTGTTGAAGGTGAACGCGCTGCGAATGCCGCGAATGTCGCCAATTTCCCCATCTGCGATCACTTTCTTGATCATGTCGTATCGAGGGTGATAGCGATACATAAAAGCTTCGGACAATAACACGCCTGCTTTCGCAGCAGCTTCAGACATTTCAGCTGCTTCTTGTGCAGTCAAAGCAAGCGGCTTCTCGCACAAAATATGTTTTCCTGCTTCAGCAGCCCGGATCGTCCACTCTCTATGCAAATGATTTGGGAGTGGAATGTATATAACGTCAATAGAAGCATCCGCAAGCAATTCTTCATAACTGCCGTAAGCAGTCGGGATATTCAGCTCTTCTGCCGTCTTCTTTGCCTTGTCCACGTCACGGCTAGCAATAGCCGCTACCTCATTTAATTCCGAAAGGTGAAGGCCAGGTATTACTGCGCCTTTGGCAATTCCAGCGCAGCCCATGATGCCCCATTTTAGTTTCTTCGTCGTCACTCCATCGTCACCTCAACCATTATTTTATTATTATATTGCGATTACATGCTGAAACTAGTTATACCATCAGTTCAGAGCGCTGCACCTAAATCGTGAGGTACAAATTAGTATCAAACGATTTCATTGTGCTTGCCTCTAGTTTAAAGTAGATAACCAAAAAATAAAATGATATTATTTTGTTATAAGTTAAAACAATATTGTCATTGAGGTGAACAACTTGCAAAGACAAATACATCTGCTTACGCTGCCAAATAATCCTTTTTTCTGTTTACCTGAATCCGTCGGGAATTACTGGAATGAGCCTGACCATTACACGCTTCGTATGGCGGGAGCGCTCAATAACTTTAATATTCATTACGTCGTTTCTGGGAAAGGTTATGTGGAATGGGATGGCGAGGTACACACCCTCGAGGCTGGTGAAGCTGTTCTATATTTCCCCTTGCAGAGACAGCATTACTACAGCAGCAAGGATGATCCGTGGGATATAAGGTGGGTTCATTTTTATGGGAGTGGGCTTCAGGACTATATGATCGAAAGAGGTTTTCACAAAAGCCAGCTCTGGACAATCCGTCAGCCAACCGCTTGGGAACAGGTGCATGAGGATTTGCTGGTCGAAGCAGAAAAGTCTCGCATGCTGCATCCGACCAAGCTTTCTGCTCTCATGTATGCCATACTCGCAGTATTCATCGAGCAAGCTGTACCGATATCCGGCAGCAAAGCTAGTACGTCCGGCAACCGAATCTTAAAGCTGCTCCCTTTAATGCAGCAAGAGGCGGCTGAGCCGTTCATACTCGAGCAATGGGCTGAAAAAGCAGGAGTTAGCCCCTACTATTTTTGCAAATTGTTCCGAAATGTGATGGAAATGACGCCAATGGACTTTATTACACGCTGCCGGCTTCAAATGGCGAAGCAATGGCTTCTGGAGCGCAAGGATGTTAATATCGGACAAATTGCTAGTGATGCCGGCTATCCGAGCGTCAGCTACTTCAACAAAAGATTTATGGCTCATGAGGGGATGACGCCTACGGTATATCGTCAGCTTTACGGGGTGTAATACGAATGTTACTTTACGCGCTGTAAGAACACATATGCGCTTAATGCTCTCTTTTGTGAGTAAACCGGCTGCAATCGAGCTCTGTAAGAACACATATGCGCTTAATGCTCTCTTTTGTGAGTAACCACCCTTCACTTGGGCTCTGTAAGAACCTATTGGTTCTTACAGACACTTATGAATGTTACTTTTTGCTCTGTAAGAACACCTATGCGCTTAATGCTCTCTTTTGTGAGTAAACCGTCTGCACTCGAGCTCTGTAAGAACCTATTGGTTCTTACAGACACTTATGAATGTTACTTTTTGCTCTTTAAGAACACATATGCGCTTAATACACTCTTTCGTGGGTAACCACCCTTCACTCGAGCTCTGTAAGAACACATATGCGCTTAATGCTCTCTTTCGCGGGTAACCACCCTTCACTCGAGCTCTGTAAGAACCTATTGGTTCTTACAGACACTTATGAATGTTACTTTTTACTCTGTAAGAACACCTATGCGCTTAATGCACTCTTTCATGAAAATAAAAAGTAATATACACACGCTTAAATTCCTAATGGAACCATATACAGTCCGGTATCTCCGTCATTTCTTATCACAACATCAACGCCATACGTTTGCTTAATCGTTTCCGCAGTCACAACTGTCTCAGGAGCACCTTCTCCTACGATGCATCCTAATTTCATCACAATAATATGGTCGCTGTATCGAATGGCCTGATTCATATCATGCAGGACCATTACTATCGTAATTCCATGCTTGCGGTTCAGCGTCTTTACTAACTCTAATATTTCGATTTGATGATAGATATCCAAATACGTCGTAGGCTCATCCAAAAATAGCAGCGAGGTTTTCTGTGCCAGCGCCATTGCGATCCAAGCTCTCTGCCGTTCGCCGCCAGATAAATGCGCTAAACTTTGCTTTCGCTTGTTCAGCAGATTTGTGCAGCTAAGCGCCCAATCCACGGCTGCATCATCTAATTCGCTCTCTTGTCCCCACCGACCCCGATGCGGCAATCTACCGAAGCGAACCAGCTTCTCTACAGTCAAATCTGCAGGCGCTTCCTGCTGCTGATGCACCACGGCCAGCTTCTTGCCAAGCTCCTTTGGCTTAAATTGCACGAGCTTCTTTCCATTCAGCAGCACCTCACCTTCGCTTGGCCGAAGATTTTTCGCCATTACACCGAGCAGAGTTGACTTCCCGCAGCCATTTGGACCAATGATCGTCGTAATCCGCCCTTCCGCGATACGGCTGGTTATTCCGTTCAAATGGAAAGTTCTTTTGTCATATGAAAACCTTATTTCATTAATGTCCATGGACGCGTTCGCTCCTTCGCAGCAAAAAGATGAGAAAAGGACCGCCGATGACTGTCATGACAATCGAAGCTGGAATTTCTGTCGGGGCTAAAAGAGTACGGCCAAGCGTATCCGCAGTCAAAATGAGCCATGCTCCGCCAATCGCAGAGAAAGGCAGCAGCACTTTATGGTCTGAGCCAATGAGCAGCCTCGCGATATGTGGGACGAGCAAGCCGACAAACACGATTAACCCGCCAATAGCTGTTGCAACAGAAGCCAAAAGCACGGCAACAACCGAAACGAGCAGCCTTACTTTCATAACAGACAAACCAAGATTTTGAGCGGTTCGATCTTGCAAAACAAGCGTATTGCACCATGAGCCAAGCAGCATCGAGAGTAGCAAGCCTACACCGCCATACAGCGCCAACATATGTACATCATCCCAGGTTTTCATTGTAAAAATAGAGGAAATCGCTTGATTCACGCTAGTTACCGCGTAGCTGCCGCGATAATTAAAGGACTGCCCAAGACCTGTAAATGTAGCATTGACCGCCACACCGACCAGAATAAGCCGAAGCGGGCTGAGTCCAGAGCGCCACGAAAGCGAATAGACCAATAGACAAGCTATTGCTCCTCCAACAAATGAAAACAGCGGCATCCAAAAAAACAATGTCGGGAATATCGTTACGAGCAGCAAAGAAACCAAGCCTGCCCCTGATGAAATGCCGATAACGCCTGCGTCCGCCAGCGGATTGCGCATTACGGCTTGCAGCAGTACACCAGACACGGCTAGAGCTGCCCCTGTCAATAAAGCAACGATTATACGCGGCAGCCGCAGGTCGCGAACAACCTCTACCTGTTCACTTGGCGAGCCAAGCAACCCTTTCATGAGTTCAACAAATCCTACGCTGATGCTTCCAGTCGTCATGGAGTATACGATGGTTGCCAAAAGGAGCAGCGTAATTGCGATGAAGCTGAATATTGTTTTTGGCATGAAAAAACATCCTTATTTATAATCCTGATAAAGCATTGGAGCGAGCACGGTTAGTGCTTGGACAACAGCCAAATTGCCCGTCGTACCAAATAAAGTTTCTTCCAGATCATATACACGCCCCGATTGTACCGCTTCAAAATGCTTCCAGATATCATTTTTTTTGAATTCTTCATCAAACATTTTTACAACCTCAGCCGGCATGCCATGCGCTGCTCGCAAAATGACATCCGGATTCGCCTTCTGCAAATATTCCGTATTGGAAGCCAAAAATTCAACCTGCTCGCCCTGCACGATATTTACTCCCCCAAGCAAACGTACAAGATCTCCGATGTAAGAATGCTCCGTCGCCACCAAATAACTGCCGGGCACACCAAGCAGGATCAACACCGTCGGTTTTTCTTTACCTTCTGTATTCCGAGTGATGGCAGCCAGCATTTCCTTCTGTTCATTTACGATTGCAGCAGCCTGAGTATCCCGCCCATACCGTTCTCCGAGCGCTGTAATTTCAGCTTGCATGCTGGAGATGCTCGTTAAATTTAGAAAATCAGCCTTTAGCCCTGCACTCTCAAATACAGGCTCCAGCTCATATTGCAGCGTCGAGACAGACAGCACCTCCGTCGGCTTCAAGGATTTAACCATTTCCATATCAGGACTCATTGGATTCCCAACTTTAGTAACGGTGCTGTAACGCTTCGGCAGCGTTTTTACGCTTTTTGGTATGCCAACTAAATCAAGCTCAAGTGCATCCATAATTTGTGTTATAGCAACGGTTGTTGACACGATGCGCTGGTTAGACTCCTCAGAAACAGAGCCCGAAGCCGCTACTTTAGCCGAAGAGTTTGCATACGGCGCAGCAGCCGAGCCGCTTCCTGCGCCAAGCGAGCCGCATCCTGCCATCATCGCAGCAAGTAACAGCAGGGATAACCCCTTCATAAATCGATAGCGCATTTCCTTCTTACCTCCTTAAAAACAGCACAGAGGACACCCATTAATCAGGGTCCTCCTATGCCATCTGTTTAAATCGCCCGCTTCAAGCTCTGCAACAGCTGGAATCTTTCTTGCTGTTGCTTACGCCGTTTTAGCTTTTTCTTGCTCCGCTGCTTTCGCTTCTAAATAATCGACAGCACGCAATACGAGAGTAATCGCCTCAGCTCTTGTTGCGGACTTCGTTCCGCCGAACTGATTTTGATCCAGTCCCTTAATTAATCTGTACTTCACTGCCGTAGCAATGTAAGCCTTAGCGTAGGAAGGGATTTCCGCTGCATCCGCAAAATTAAGCGAATCCGCTGCTTCCAGCGGCAAATGAAGTGCTCTTACGATCATGACTGCAATTTCCGTACGATTTACATTTTGCGTTGGACGGAATGTCTGATCCTCATAGCCATTAATAATGCCTGCTGCTACCGCTTGCTCAATAAAGGACTGTGCCCAAGTAGGAATGTTTTTCATATCTGCAAAAGTTGTTGAAGCGTTCTTGCCTTCCAGCTTCAGAGCTCTGCCGAGTATAACCGTCCACTCAACACGATTGACCGTTGCATTTGGTTTAAAGCTTCCATCCGGATAACCCTGAACGATGTTTAGCTTCAATGCGCGATTAATGGCATCTTTCGCCCAGTTGTTCGCTAAATCTTTAAATGCAGCCGTTGCATCTTTGCCAGCCAGCTTATCTTTTTCCTCTTGTTCCTTTTTCTTTTTCTCAATTTCTTCTGGCGTCTCTCTTGGCACCACAGAACCAAATGAATCAGAGTCCCAGCTTGCTACTGGCGTTATTGCCCCAAGCTGAATTTGAATGCTGTATTCATGATGGTACTTCACTTCTGGCCAATCTATTTTCACCCAGCCATCCAGCTTAGCCGGTAAATCGGCTACTGTAAATTGTACTCGTCTTGTGTTAGCGGAAGCATCGGATTCGATCGTTGTTGGCGTAGAACCGCCAATCGTAAATCCGGTAATTTCCTTGCTTTGCTTTAGATTCACTTGTACAAGCTTCACGCCATTTTGCACGAGCAAACGAGCAGGATGTGCTACATATTCATCCATCACCGATGTTTGTGTAGTGCCTTGTTTTAAAAACTGAATATCAATCAAATACTTGCCGTCCGCAAGTGCACCCGGTTCTGTCGGTTTGACCGGATCAACAACGACAATTTTTGTCGCTTGGAAAGCACGAAGCGCTTGATCCAGCGTGCCTTCTGCATCAATGAGCTGCTGCTTTGTAGACAATATGCTGTTTGCGACAGCGTTCGCTGCTGTAATTGCACTAAGCAGTGTATCTTTCGCTGATTGCGGATATTGCCCGGCACCTGTACCTGCAGCTGCTCCATCATGAGCCGCCTTTGCTGCCGCAATAGCTGCCTTCAATACTGCTGGATCACCATTGTCTAACAACAGACGAATGTTATGAGTCGCATCATAAGGTTTGCCTGTACGTGGGTCAATTACGTTTGGCATAATGATTCGAACTTGCCCTGGCACAATTGCCGTTAAATCATCCACTTTAAATTTGATAACCCTCGTATTTTCTGTCTTGTTTTCACTGACAACGGTCACATCTGTGAGTATGCTGTTCTGAGCAACTTTAAACTCTGTAACGATGCTGCTGTCCTTTATTGAAAATGATACATAAGTCTCACCGTTATTAGACGTAACAGAAGCCGGCTTGAGGAAGTAACTGTCCATGCTCGATAACGCTGCATTTGTTGCATGCAGGGCTGCGAAAGAAATATTGCGAATCTGGCTTCCTTTGAAAACTTGAACAGATTTCTCTAAAATCTTTGCCGCATTAGTAATTTCTGGACGTGTAGAATTGAGTTTCTTCCCTGTTTGTTCAGCTAATTGAATAGCAGAAAGCAAAGATTCTTTTGCCGCCGCCTCATATTGCCCTGTAGCCGTTCCAACAACAGCGGAATCATGCAGTTTACGCGCTGCAGTGATCGAAGAGTTTAAGGCATTAAGAAGATTGGCATTATAGCTGAAAAGTACTGTTCGCTTCTCTGTACCAATTGAGTACTCTAGTTTTGATAAGCCTTGATAAATAGAATCATTGGCTAGTTCATGTCTAGCATAAAGCTGATAGGCCGTCAGTCCATCTTCACCCTTTTTAATAGGGGTTTCGTACCCATTCAGAGTACCAGAGGAAACCTTACCATCTGAAGTTTGCCCAAATAAATTCATCAAAGGCTCACTTGCCAGTACCTCTGCAAAAACAACATGGGAGTAAGCATTAAAATATTTTGTACCCAATTGAGTAAACATGATTGCTTCTGTCTTGAAATCTTTGGAAAATTCCGATTTTTCTCCTGTTTCAGGGTCCAAAACAAGGAGCGGTAATACTTCTTTTTTAAATTGCTGATACTTTAAATCCTCCACTTTAGCAGTCAAAGTACTTAATGTATTGTTAACGGCAGTCTGTGTCACTTGTGGATCACCAGCTACAGCCCTTGCTTCAGTAATCCATTGCCCAAGCCTTACGCTCGCTCCAACCGAATACTCACCATCTGTTAATACAGCATGAGCGGCTGAAGCTCCATTTGCTGTCCCTATATTTTTTACCGTTGTCGCAAAAGCTGAAATCTCTTCTAACGCACGTACTAAATTCGCTTTATTCACGACAAGCCGAGCAGCCTCGTACTTCTTTTTGCCCTCTTGCAGAACAAGGTAAGCAGCCTTGATCAGCTCTTGATTGGAACCGCCAGCGCTATCGGCAATGCTTCTTGCCTGAGTGATCGTATTTTGAAAAGTAGCCTTGGAGCCTAGCAAATAGAAGCCATCGCCAGTTCCCTCCGTCGTTGTATTCAGCAGCTCATTCGAGGTTGTAAATAAAGCTTCAAGCTGCTCTAATGTTACAGCACCCGTCTCGCCTCCGCCCCCATTGCCGCCTCCATCAACGGGTAGACCTGAGATATCCAGCTGAAGCTGAACATTATACCAATTGTCATAATTTACTGAAGGAATGACGATATGAATCAAAATTTCTTGTTTCTCTTGCATGTTCTCAATATCATAGCTAACAACGACGTGATCCGGATCTAAGCCGTCCCCTGCTGGCTGAGCAGCAACGACTTGATACCCTTCTATGCCGTTGATTGTGTTCCCATTGATTACTGCTTTGTCTTTACCTGGTAACTTAGCAGAAAAATGATGAAAGGAAGTATACTGCGTAACCTCATGCTGAAACTTTGCACTGCCATTAGTAATAATCAATTTGCCTGTGCTTGGATTTAGATAATCGTTAATGATTGATCGTTCATTGCTCCCATCCTTCACATAAAGAAAAGGAACACTATACTCCCCATTTGGCGTTACTCCCGCCGCTGCACTCACAGGAAAGGCCGACAGCAACAATACGAGCGCCATGAGCAGCGCCGTCAATCGGCGAAATTTCATTTGCATTTCAAAAAACACTCCTTCGTCATTTAACTGCTATCGCTTATGTACCCTTGCATTTTGAACAGGAGAGCGAAACATGCCGCAGCATTGCTCTCCTGTTATTTTTAAAGCGCTATTCTAACCGTAGAGCTCGCTGATGCTTAAACGCTCCAATTGAATTGGATTGTATGAACCGTATTGTAGCCTTCAAATCCTGGTGATGGCGGAACGACAACGTGGATTTTGGCAACTTGGTTCGGTGTGAAATCAGCCACTTCAAATGTAAATTCAACGTTGCCGCCTGTATAATTAGCAGCTGCATAGCTGTATGTTCCAGTAGCAGGGTCTTGCACTTGCAAGTATTGAATGAAGCTTGAACCAGAGAATGTAACCGTTGTCGTTGTGCCATTGCTTGCTACAACTGCATCGCCTACTTTATAGGCATCAGCATAAGAATTGGCTGTATCTCCCGCGTTGCGAACGACATAGCTTACACCAGTACTTGCGAATACAGATGGAACAGCCAAAGCTAGAGCCATAACAAGCATCATCATTACAAAACTAGTTTTTTTCATCGATTTGATCATTTATCAACACTCCTTATTTTTTAGCGAATTTGGTTTTGCGCAATAAGATAAAGGCTACTCCGACAACAATAATGATTAGGGAAATAACAAGCGGTGACAACACGCGCTTAGAAGAGGCCGCATCTGACAACTGCTGTGCAGCTTCACCTGATGCAGGTGTATCCATATCAGCCCCAATAAGCTGAACATCGACCTTCGGCTCTTCGTGAACAGCTGTCTCCACAGAGTCCACTGCTAGGGTATCCTCTGTAGAGGTAGGCTCTTGTGAAGATGGGGTTAAAGTCTCCTTAGTTAATGATTGCCCTTCAGCTTCAGCCGCTATCGGACTAACGGTTGGAGCAGGCGAAGCTTCGACCTGTATCTCTTTCTTAGAATCTTCTTTTTTAGAATCGACCGTTTCAGAGCTCGGCTTATCTACTTCAACCTTTGGTTTTTCTGTCACCGTATTTGTGGTTTGAGGAGCTGTTGTACCTGTCTTTACATCGGTCTCTTTTTTTGGTTCTTTCGTGGTTGCTGCTGGTTTCTTTTCTTCTTTGACAGGGGCCTCCGCTTTGCTGATCTGCTTCAGACTGCTAGAATCGAAAACTAGACGAATCGTGTAGCTGTGATCGTAATCAATATCCTCTACCGTTACGTGGATCTTGGACTCTAACGGCGTTGTAAGATCAGCAATTCCGAACTTAACAATTCTCGTATTGTCAGCTTCGTTGCTAGATACAATAGCCGTATCTATGTACCCGCCGTCACTCGGAACTTTATATTCCGCTACCCATGAGCTATGGTTTATTTGCAGTTGTACCTGCAAAGCTCCTTTGGTCACAATCAGCTTGGCTGGTTTTTCCCAATAGTCATTTGCCATCGATACCGATTCATCTTCGGCTTTCTTGACAACATAGTCTATCGAGTACGTACCATCAGCCAGTTCAGCCGCATGTGCTTCAGGTGCAAACGGAACAACGAGTAAAGTAATCATGATGAAGAAAGCCAGCACTCCAAACTTGCGAATAATTCTCTTCTCCTCCTTTACTCCTGACATCCAAGCTCGCAGCAGATTATCCGAATGGCTCTCTCTCACATCATGAATATGATAATCATTATCAATAAAAAGTTATTTTGATTATGATAATCATTATCATTGTATAATTAAAAAAAAAGCAATCTGCTGCAGAATGCATCCCCATTTCTGGAAACGCCATTCTCAGGAATGAAACTATCATGCATGCCCACATTTTGTCAACACAAAAAAAAGAAAATTAGTTATTTTCTATATAATTCCTTTTTAGGTATTGACGTCCTCTGTTTTTAAGCATTATACTCTCGAAGAGATCATTGAGACTGATTATCAATACCATTTAGCTTGGAGGTACTGCAATTGTTATGAGAACTTGTCTCCCCCTATTTGCTGTGCTTCTGTTACTCGTTTTTACAGGATGCGGTATCGGCAAAGGCAGCTCTTCAGAAATGAGCGATGGAAGTCTGATTGTAAAAGACTTTGCAGGACGCCAAATTTCTTTTAAGGAACCTCCCGCCAAAATTGTTGCACTGGGCAGCGGCGAAGCTGATATTGTAGCAGCTTTAGGAGGAAATCTAGTCGGCCGGCCAACAACATCCGTTCAGCCCGTTAATCGGGCAGTCCTCGAAGCTGAACAAATCGGGAATGCTCACGAGGTTGATTTGGAAAAAATAGCATTGCTTCGCCCTGATGTCGTGCTTGGCAATTATCCATTGAATGAGAAGGATATTCCCGTTCTTCAAGGAATCGGTGTAAAGCTCCTGTTGACGGGTGCCAACTCCATCGAAGACATTAAACGCCAGATTGAGCTGATAGGCCAACTTCTTCGCAAAGAAGAGCAGGCACAAGCAATTATCGCCAACATTGTTGATAAGATTGCTGTTTATAAACATATCGATGAAACCAACAAGCCGCGAGCGCTGCTTGTATATGGAGCACCAGGTACATTCATGGCAGCACTCCCTAATTCCTTGAGCGGCAACATACTCGAAACCGCTGGCGGAGTAAATATCGCTTCGGATTATCCAAGGCTGCAAAGCTTCCCGCAATACGCGCAGCTAAACGCAGAACGTGTTGTTGAAGCAGACCCCGAGATCATTTTTTTCATGACGCATGGCAATCCGGAGGAAATCAAGAACAGCTTCATTCGTGAAATGGAGACTAATTCTGCATGGAGCAGCATATCCGCCGTCAAGCAGCAGCGTATTGAAGTGCTGCCGCAGGACCTGTTCGGTACTAACCCTGGAACTCGTGTGATCGAAGCACTTGAGCTTATGGACCGCTTGCTGAAAGAAGTGCCTAACTGAAAGGATGCTAAATAAGGATTATGAATAAAGAAACACGTACAAAAAGACGTAAGCTGGCCTTCATCATCTCACCCATATTTCTGCTTTTAAGCGTTCTTATCGGGTTAATATCTGGATCAATCACGATTCCACTGCACGAGATATGGAGCATTCTTATCACAGGCGATTCATCAGCTCACTCCGTAATATTGCTTGATCTTAGGCTCCCTAGAGTATTAATTGGTTTGTTGACAGGCGCATGCCTTGCTGCATCAGGAGCAATTCTGCAAAGTGTCATGCGCAATCCGCTTGCCGATCCCGGCATTATTGGCGTTTCGGCAGGCGGCGGTCTCGCTGCTGTCATCACGATGGTGATGCTGCCGCAATTAAGCTTTTTATTGCCAGCTGCTGCTTTTGTTGGCGCCCTCTCTGCAAGTCTAATTATTTATTTTCTTTCATGGGATAAAGGTGCATCACCTATTAAGATCGTATTAGCCGGAGTTGCAGTAAACGCCCTCGTGGGGGCCGTTATGAATGGCGTGATGGTCGTTTACAGCGACCGTGTTCAAGCTGTGCTTCCTTGGCTTTCCGGCGGATTAAATGGACGAAGCTGGCATCATTTCAGCTTTATGCTGCCTTACGCGCTCGTGGGCCTCCTTCTTACGATACCAGCGATCAAATCAGCCAATCTGCTGCTGCTCAGCGACGATTCTGCTCGCTTGCTGGGACAAAAAGTGGAGTTGCAGCGGCTTCTGCTTATTCTCTTATCTGCTCTGCTTGCAGGAATTGCAGTAAGCGCCGCAGGTCTTGTCGGCTTCGTTGGGCTGGTTGTGCCCCATATGGTCCGCCTTCTAATTGGAGACGATTACCGTTATTTGCTGCCAGTATCCATAATAACCGGTGCTGCTCTGGTCGTCATTGCCGATGCCGCGGCTCGTACCTTATTCGACCCTGTTGAGCTGCCGGTTGGCATCTTATTAGCTTGTATCGGCGCACCGTTCTTTTTGTACTTGCTGAGGAGGAGTAACTGGCGATGAAGGCGATTCAAACCCATTCGTTAACGCTTGAAGCAGGTATGTTCAAGCTGTCCGATGTTAATATGGTTATCCCTAAAGGTAAAATAACTGCGATAGTCGGGCCAAACGGCTCAGGCAAATCAACGATGCTTAGATTAATCTCGGGTCTGCTGGCTCCAGATAGCGGCAACATTCTCATTAATGAGAAGAGTACGAGCGATTATAAAAGATCCGAATATGCCAAAAGTCTTTCCATGCTGACGCAAGCCAAAGATATGCTTCCTTCGCTGACCGTTCGCGAGCTGGTCGCTTTTGGGCGTGCTCCCTACCAAAAAAGCTTCCGTCAGCGGCTAACTACGGAGGATGAACGTATCATTGACTGGGCATTGCGGGCAATGCGCATTCGGCGGCACGAAGACCGAATGTTTCACACCCTCTCCGGAGGCGAGCAGCAGAAGGCGCGAATCGCCATGACTTTAGCGCAGCAGACCGAAATTCTTTTACTTGATGAGCCAACTACCTATCTGGACATGTGTCATCAGCTCGAGGTGCTGGAGACACTCGCCAAAATAAATCGGGAATATGGAACGACGATCGTTATGGTTCTGCACGATCTGCAGCAGGCAGCCGCTTATTGCCATTATATGATTGCCATGAAAGAAGGGGAGCTTGCTGACGCTGGAGAACCACGAACTATCATTACGCCTCGTTTCATGCGCTCCGTATTTGATTTGGATGCGAGAATCAGCTTTGCTGAACGTTATCCCATTATCATTCCTATACCCAAAACCAATGAGGAGGAAGAAACGATGATCATTGTGACGAATGTATCGCAAATTACGAAGGGCGAAGGAGAAAAGCTTGTTGAACGTTTTGATCGGGTAGGCAAAGTCGAGGAAATGGAAGGATTTCTTGGGCTTGAGGTGCTTCTCACGCAAAACCTAAAGGACTATGACGAGGTTTCCATCGTTACAAGGTGGCAATCCAGAGATGATTTTAACAACTGGACAAAAAGCGAGGCGTTCCGTGAATCTCATTCCCACCGCAAAACGCCGGAATACATTCTATCTAACAAAATTATGTTTCAGGAAGTCAAAGTCAAGCGTACTCCGCTCCCTGCCGCGGAACGCAGCGATGAACGGCTTGCCCAATAAATTCCTTCTTAACGAACAAACAAGACAGCCATTCCTCCTCTAAACAAGGCGGCTGCTGTCTTGCTTTTGTCTGTTCATTTTAACGAGCTTATCCGGCTGCTAAGTGAATGCTAGGCTTTTACAAAGATACTAGCGTTCCGCCTTCATTTGCAGAGCGCAGCTCTGCTTCGATAATTTCAAGCGTGCCTACCGCGCTCTCAGGTGCACAAATCGAAACTGGCTGCCCCGCATGAATGGATTCAATAAAATATTTGATTTCACGATAATAGCCCATATCCTCAGACAATTCAGCAATAAAGCCTGGCGCATCATTTGGATTAACTTTCACTTGCCCATTTTCAAAAATGAGATTTCCGCCTTCAAAATTAACGCGATACGTCATAGCGAAGCCAAAGTCGCCTTCCAGCGTCCAATCTGCCTGAGCATTCAGCACCTTGCCATCTGGATAAATATAATGAGTAGACACGACATCATAGCCGCTGCCTGGAATGACATTGCGTGCAATCGTTGATACCTTCTCTGGCTTGCCGAATAACCAGTGAACCATGTCTGCATCATGAATGTGCATGTCCAGTAAACAGCCTCCGCTTTTGCTGCCATCCAGAAACCAACCCTTTGGCGCGGCAGAACCTCTGAAGAAATAACCGCCCGTAACAGCTCCATAACGGCCATCCTCTACGCAAGCCTTTAAGTATTCATAAGCTGGCCAGAAGCGCAGACATTGGCCGATCATCAACGTTTTTCCTGTGCGCTCTGCTGCATGTGCCATGCGCCAGCCATCCTCTGAGCTTCCTGCCACAGGTTTCTCGCATAATACATGCAACCCTCTCTCAAGCATCGAGCAGGTTAAATCAGCATGCAGATTAGTAGGCAGCGTAATATCGACGATATCTAGTTCCTCGTTCTCTAGCATTGCAGCAATATTATCGTACAAACGGTAAGGCGCAAGATCGTAGACGTCCTGCTCTGTCGCGATGTTTCCTGACGCTTTTCCTTCCTTCAACTCCTCGATCAGCAAATCGCAAATCGCTACGAGCTGCACAGGAGCTCCTTCCTTAGCAAGACGGACATAATTGTCAAAGTGCATCCGACCCATAAATCCAAAACCGATTAAACCAACCTTTAACATATTAAAAACCTCCTAATAGTTTTTGAGTAGATGAATTCTAACGTCCTAATATGGCATCCATCGCTTTTGAAGTGTTGAAAATGATTTGTTCGGAATGATGATTGTATGGTGGAATCATTTCTCCAGTTACATAATTGTCATAGCCAATTGCATGAAGCGCCTGCATGACAGCTGGGTAATCAACATCACCTGCTAATAGATCAACAAAGCCATGCAATCCGCCTGCTTGACGGCGGTAATCCTTGAAATGTACCTTCTTGATGCGATGACCCAAAATACGAATCCATTGCTCAGGATAACCATTATGAAGCGCATTGCCGACGTCGAAATACGAGCCTACAAAACTCGAGTTATGCGCATCAATGAAGGAACGCATCTCAAGGGGCGATAATAAGAACTTGTTCCAAACATTCTCAATGCCAATCGAGACACCCGCGCTCTCAGCAAACGGAACAAGCTTCCCGATCGCTTCCAGCGCCCGGTCATATGCATATTCGTAGTCAGCAACTTCACTTCCTGGTATAAAGTCAACGCCTACAGCGCCTGGAATGACCAAAATGGTATCCACGCCAAGAGCCGCTGCAAGCTCCAGCTGTTTCTTGCACACATCGATTGCTTTCTCGCGTGTAGCCGCGTTTTCACTCGTCATTGGATAGGACCAGTACAAGCCTGTTGCTAAACCTGCAATTTCCAGTTCATTTTGCTGCAGTTCGTTTTTGATTTCTTGAATCTCTTTGTCGGAAGCTGCTAGGCTAAGCTCACCCGTCTCGTTCAATGACAGCTCGATTCCGTCAAAACCTGCTTTTTTTGCTGTACGAATGTTTTCTGCAATGGTTGAATCACCTTTGAAAGACCAAATATTAATCCCTTTTTTCATGTTAAACCCTCCTACATTTATGTTTTAAATAAATAACAGCCTGCCAAATTTACGGGGAAGATGAAAGTTTATCGCTTTGGTAGCCTGCCAAGCCTGGAATTCACGGTTGCCGTGTTTATCCTCATCAATTCGGTAAAAATTCACTCTCCAGCTTAATCCTTGCTCGAGAGGCTTCTTGAAATTCTCAACCGGAATATGCACAAAATAAATTCGTTCAGCATCGCCACTCGTTTCAACAGTCGTCTGGATACCCTCAAACCTCCATGCTAAGTCCGTCGCAGTGATCTCAGCTTCACCATCATTCGCAATCAGAGCATCAAAAACAACATTGTTCGGACTAACTTCTAGCTCTAGATAACGATGCCCAGTTCCATCCTCATCGATAAACAGCTCAACGACATCCTGCTCATAAAGCGGCTCATCGCGTATGGTGAAATCAGATACAACATGTGAATCCTTGCATAAATAGCGAATATGCAAATAGTTCTGGCTCCAGCATGCTCTTACTTCCGTACGCTCCTTAGGCTGCATGGCAGTGACCGTATCAACCAGTTCAATCGCATCGAAGCTATCCCAATGGATAGCGCCAAAACCGGCGTCTTCGATGCTGATCGGCACTTGCCTGCAAAGATAGGTTTTACTCTCTTGAAACGCAGGAACCTCCATTTGTTCAAACTCCTTTTTAGATAAATACGTTATATTGAATTTGCTGCAACAACATGTGATAATACGTTTATAATAAACGATTATTCTTGAAATTTATTTAGCTAGAATAGCGATTTTTTGGACAATTCCGTTCTCTTTTTTATTTTCTTAATGAAAGGAGCCTACCGCTTGGAAAAGTCTGAATCTCCCTTTCCACGCATTCGTTCAACTCCATTTCGTGAGTGGTCGCCCAGCGTCCACTACGCGCAGTTCCAGCGCTTGCCAACAGGTGCTCTGCCAAGACGTAGATTGTATGATTACGAGCTCCTGTACGTGTACCATGGCGAAGCAGCGACGACCATGCATGGGCAGCGCTATAAGATTGAAGCTGGTCAGCTTATCTTTTTGCCCTCTGGCGTCTATCACCAAAATGAAGTCGTTTCCAGCCCAAACGCTCGATTTCTCGGCATTCATTTTGATTTTTTTGATGAGCTCGATATTCAGACAGAGGCTGACATGGTTGTGAACGAAGCTGCTGTTTTGCCGCATAAATTCATTTATGAGCCTTATGTAGAAGGGTTAGCTCCCTTATCTGACCATCCAGTCTATAAGCCGCCTCTTGTATGTGTACAATTAATGGAGCAGCTTGTTCATGAATTCACAATGCGTCCTATTGGGTATGAGCTGGTTTGCAAAGGTCTAATGCTACATATATTGGCCCATTTGCTGCGTTTGCCCTCATCTCGATCCGCTGGACAATCCTCACTTCACGGCGGCAGGATTGCCGAGTTAATGGAGGAAATAGAGGCATCACCTGCTGCCAATTGGACAAACACAACGATCGCAGCAAAGCTGAATTTGAGCATCGACCATACCGCGAAGCTGTTTAAGCAAATTGCCGGCATGCCTCCTAGCGAATATGTTCAATCGATACGTCACCGTGAAGCTAGAAGGCTTCTTCGGGAATCCGAGCTTTCAATCGAAAACGTCGGCAGCATCGTCGGCTATTCCGATATCCACTACTTCAGCCGGATATTCCGCCGTCATGAAGGAATATCTCCGCGAGAATATCGGAAATTGTCCAAAATATTATAAAAAAAGAGCTCTATATAATGAAAGCCGAATACCTACAGTGGTGTTCGGCTTTTAACTTTTCTTCATGTTTGGACAAACTAAAAAACACTTCTTTGCTTTGTCCATTGAGTACAACTCGTGTATCTATTACGATAATACATATCGATAATGATTATCATTATCTCATAACATCTATTGGGGGAGAATTAAAATGTATCAAGGAACAAAATCAGCCGCTCTTTTGGCTACATTCGCACTAATGGGAACCCTATTGCTAGCCTGTGGCAGCAATTCAGCAAATTCGGGCAATACAGCGAGTCCAGCTGCAGAAGTAACAAAAGCACCTGCAGCAACGGAACAAGCAGCCGATACCACCCGCTCCTTCACCGACTGGTCGAAGCATGAGGTAGAAGTGCCTGTTACTCCGCAGCGTGTTATCTTTCACGGTGAAACTACCGGTGATTTGCTTGCGCTAGGCGTTAAGCCGATCGGCGTCATACAGGATATGATTAAAGGGACGGTTTTTGAGCAGCAGCTGACTGGTGTCGAGGACGTAGGTTTTCCGCTAAGCGTCGAGAAATCATTAACACTGCAGCCTGATCTTATTATTTTCTCGAATTCGGACGAGCAGCAGTATGAGGTTATTTCAAAGGTTGCTCCAACGGTAACGTTCAACTCCTTCGCCACGCTGGAGAACAGAATGCGTACGCTAGGGGATTTGTTAAATAAGAAGCAAGAAGCTGAGGATTGGCTTGCAGAGCACGCGGTCAAAACCGCAGATATGTGGAAACAAATTCACGATAACGGTATTAAAGAAAGTGAAACGGCAGCCGTATTTACAATGTATCCTGGCAACCGCCTCTTTATTATGGCTGGTACTGGGCTGCCGCAATTCTTATACGAGAAAGGCGGTTTAAAGCCAACGCCAATCATCCAGGATCTTATTGATAAAGAACAAGGTTTCGCAGAAATATCTTCTGAGCTGCTGCCAGAATATGCGGCTGACCGCATCTTCATTCTGAATCCAGTCGCTCCTGAGGCGCAGCAATCAACGAACGAGCTTATGAAAAGCGATTTATGGCTCAAGCTCCCTGCCGTGAAAAATGGACAAGTGTACAATTTTGATTTGCTCAAAGCTTCCAGCGACGCACTTTCTAGAGAATGGTTGTTAGAAGAGCTCCCAAAAGCACTTATTAAAAAATAAATGCTGCTTAACGTCAGTTGAAATAGAAGAAGCTCTTCAACTACGGTTGATAAGCTTCTTCTATTTGTTTATAATGGGATTAATTGATAACGATTCTCAATACTGAAATGAGGCTACAGCCATGTCTAACTTAACGCATCCGACTTTACCTCTGCGCTCCTTAAGCTTCCATTTTGTAGATATGAAGCTGTACAGCCATACAGAGGGCGAAGTATTAGCGGAGAAAGTGACTTCCTGCTATACGATGCTTATATCGAGGAGCGGCAGAGGCAGACTGTTTATGGGTAATGAAAGTTCCCTTTTCTCGTCATACAGTTCTTTCCTTCTATCCCCGAACACCGCATATCAATTTGAAAATATAGGCGACGGCAAATTGGAATATTATCTCATCTCATTCCACATTTTTCATTTGCTAAACCAAGGTCCTGTACATTATACAGAGCAGCTATTTCCGAACCGTCAAGAGCTGCGCGTTTATCCGCTCGCACAATGGATGGATTTGTTGAGCCAGCTTTATACCGGAATTACGGACTGCGATAACATTGAAGCGCATCGTCAGCAAACGCATTTTCAAAAGCTTATCGGATTTGTTCTTGAACATAATCTGCAATTCGACTCGATGAGCAGCTCCACGCAAACGGTTGAACAAACCATTCAATATATGCAAAATCATTTTCAGAACCGAATAACGGTCAAGCAGCTCGTCGATATGGCCAACGTGCCTGCTTGGCAGTTCACCTCAATATTCAAGGAGCTGACTGGCAAGAAACCGCTTGATTATTTGAATGAGCTTCGTATCAGTCGGTCCAAGGATTGGCTAATCCATACCGACAATACTTTGCGCGATATCGCAGATCGTGTCGGCTTTACCGATGAGTATTATTTCAGCCGCCGCTTCCGTCTTATAACCGGCTTTTCTCCAAGGCAATATGCCCTTTCGATGCGCCAAAATATACTCGTTAAGGATTGGGATGGTCACGAGGTCAGCATTCCCGCTCAGCCCAATCGCATCTTTTATTGTGGAGAAAGCATCGGAGATATGAATACGCTTGGCATACAGCTTGTAGGAAGCCATATGATTAGCAAAGGCGAGCCTTTTCATTCGGAACAGGCTTCTGCACTAGCGCCTGACTTAATTATATTCGACCATTCTGATGAAAGCTTGTACGCACAAATGTCAGAGCTTGCCCCTACGCTTACCTATAATTCACGCGGGTCACTTGATGAGAGACTGCTCATGCTTGGAGAGTGGCTTGGCAAAAAAAAAGAAGCCCAGCAATGGCTTCTTCATTATAATAGCAGTACGTTATTGATGTGGCAGCAGCTTCAGGCGTGCATTCGGCCTAACGAAACAGCTTCTGTCTTTATCTATCATCGGGGAAAACGTTTATTTGTTATGGGCAATATCGGTTTATCCTCTATACTGTACCATCCAGACGGTTTCCGGCCTACAGGGAAAGTTCAAGACATTCTGAAGTCTGGCAGACCCTATAAGGAAATTACAGAAAAAACGATCCAACAATACGCAGGCGACCGCGTATTCATGATGCTGCCCGAAAATGAGGAGTCCAAAGCAGCCATGGAGAAATTAGTGAATAGCCCAATCTGGAGAAACCTTCCTGCTGTCAAAAATGGCTTCAGTTACGTGCTCGACGAACGCGACTGGAATCAGGAGGATGCTTCAGCAAGGGATAAGCTGCTATTGCTTCTCCCCGAGCTGCTGAACCAAACCTCATAACTCCCCCTTATGCGCCGAATTGAGCCTGGTGAAGCCTGCTGTAAGCACCACGCGCGTCGAGCAATTCATCATGATTGCCTTGCTCGGCAATCCCTTGCTCAGCTACAACTACGATGCGGTCAGCATTTTTGATCGTAGCAAGACGATGAGCGATAACAAGCGTCGTTCTGCCGCGGGACAGCTCAGCAAGCGCTAGCTGAATCGCCGCTTCCGTCTCGGTATCCAGCGCGGATGTCGCCTCATCCAAAATAAGGATCGGCGGGTTCTTCAGAAACATTCGTGCAATGGAAAGCCTCTGCTTCTGTCCTCCCGACAGCTTAACCCCTCTCTCGCCGATCATTGTATTCAATCCCTCAGGCTGCGATAAAATTAACTCCTCCAGCTGCGCCTGACGAGCGGCTTGCATAATCTCTTCCTCCGACGCTCCGAGCTTGCCGTAAGCAATATTTTCTCGAATCGATCCATCAAAGAGGAACACATCCTGCAGCACAATCCCAATGTTGGAGCGCAGTGATTCAAGCGTCATATCCCGCAAATCAATGTTGTCGATCGTGATCGAGCCTTCTTCGACATCGTAGAAACGCGGAAGCAAGCTGCATAACGTTGTTTTCCCTGCTCCCGATGGACCTACTAGAGCTACCGTCTCACCTGCGCGGATCGATAGGCTGAGACCTTGCAGCACCTTGTCTTTATTCTCATAACCAAACGTCACTTTGTTAAACCGAATATCACCCTTGAGATGGCTTACCACTTGTGCATTCGGCGCATCGGCAATATCAGGTTCCGTTTCGAGCAATTCCAAATAACGTTTGAATCCGGCTATTCCTTTTGGATACGTCTCAATGACAGAGTTAATCTGTTTAATCGGACCTAAAAATACGTTCGAGAGCATAACAAATGCGATAAACTCACCATAGCTCATATCGCCTTGAATAACGAACCAAGTTCCGCATACGAGTACAAACAAAGAAATGAGCTTCATTAGAATAAAGCTGATTGACGAGTTCCATGCCATCACGCGATATGCAATGAGCTTCGTCAAACGGAAACGACCGTTATTTTCAGCAAAACGCGCCATTTCATGCTTTTCATTTGCAAATGCTTGAACGACACGAATGCCGCTCACGTTATTTTCAACGCGTGCATTGTAGTCAGCGATATCAGAAAACATCCGATTAAAGGCTGCTGACATTTTACGGCTGAAGTACAGCGACAAATAAATCATCAGCGGTATAATAATAAAGGTCATTAACGCAAGCTGATAGTTAATGCTCAGCATAATACCGAACGCACCAGTCAGCGTCATTAAAGCAATAAACAAATCCTCCGGCCCATGATGGGCGATCTCTCCAATATCCATCAAGTCATTTGTCATCCGGGATACCAAATGTCCAGTCTTGTTATTGTCGAAGAAACGGAAGCTCAGCTTCTGTACACGGTCAAACAGCTGCTTGCGCATATCGGACTCGATGTTAATTCCGAGCTTGTGCCCCCAATAGGTAACGACATAATGCAGAGCAGAGCTGAACACATAAATGACTAATAGTCCGATACAAGCATACAAAATCCATTTCCAGTTGCCGCTCGGCAGTAGATCATCCACAACCCGGTTGACGGCAAGTGGAAAAGCAAGCTCAAGCAATGCAGCCAAAATGGCACATGAAAAATCTAAAATAAACAGCTTCTTGTAGGGCTTGTAATAAGCAAAAAAACGACGTAGCATATCCAGCTTCCTTCCTAATCTATTTTTATCACACAATCAATGATAACCATTATCATTTGCGGCTAATCTATCGTAGAACAAAAGGGTAAGGGGAGGCAATGGACAAATGTGATCATTTTTTTGTACAAAATGAAGCAGGCATCATCCAGACAGATGTCATGATTTTGTAGATGCCATGTCCTTTTCTCACCATTTCATGCCTAATACAGCTGTGCTAAAGTAGAATCACTACAATGAAATGAGGGATATTGAAATGACTAGAATGATCCGAATCGGAATTATTGGAAGCGGCGGCATTGCAAGAGCGCATGCTTCAGCTTATAAAAAAATGCCTCTTCACGTGGAGATCGTGGCAGTGGCAGACAGCATAGCAGGAAAAGCACAAGCTTTTATTGATCAAGAGGAACTTGTAAACGCCGTTGCTTTTGATGATCATAAGAAATTATTGGAGCTTGACCTAGACGGCGTCAGCATTTGCACACCAAACTTTGCACATTCTGAAACTTCAATAAACGCTTTGAATGCAGGCAAGCACGTGCTCGTAGAGAAGCCGATGTCTGTCACACTCCAGCAGTCCATCGATATGGTCGAAGCCGCTGAACGCAGTGGGAAAATTTTGACGGTAGGCTTCCAGCCGAGATACGATCCCAATATGTCGTTGATTCAAGAAATTGTTCAATCGGGAAAACTTGGTAACGTTTACTTTGTTGAAACAGGCGGCGGAAGACGGCGCGGTATGCCTGGCGGCACTTTTATCTCCAAAGAGCTTGCAGGTGCTGGCGCAATGGCTGATATCGGCTGCTATTCGCTTGATATGGCGCTTAATGCGCTCGGCTATCCTAAGCCGCTTACTGTATCGGCTTATACATCAAATCATTTTGGAACAAACCCGAAATACCATCGTGAAGCGGCCAACTTTGAAGTTGAGGATTTTGGCGTGGCGATGATCCGTCTTGAGGGCGACATTGTTCTCAATTACAAAATCAGCTGGGCTATGCACATGGATTCATTAGGTGCAACAATGTTCCTTGGAACTGACGGCGGTCTTAAAGTCACTCCAGCAGGCACTGGCCCTTGGAGCGGTGTTTGGGATGGTAGCGTAGGCAGCATGACGCTTTATCATGATGTCGTTGATCAGCATATCCATTCGACTATTCCTGTTATCCAACATGGGCTAAATTTGTTTGATGAGAAAGTAAGAGACTTTGTTGCAGCGATCGCAGAAAATCGTCCAGCTCCTATTCCTGGAGCAGAAATTTTGTACAACCAAGCGATTATCGACGGTGTGCTCCGTTCAGCTGCAAGCAAGCGTGAAGTTACAATAGAGCTGCCTTAAGCTCATTACAAAAAATGGCGGTGCAAGATTACTCTTGCCCGCCATTTTTGTATTCTTTTCTAAGCTTTCATCCGCAAACAGAAATAAGAAGCAATCATTTCGGCGGGTATCCTTCCATACATTAATCTATAACCTGTAAGAAGGAAAGGAGCCTGCAATGTACGGCAATCAAATCTACTATACCGCTCTTCCCATTCCCTGCAAAAGCGTGTCCACGATTGAAGTTTTGGGCGAAGGGATCGTTACAGCTGCTCCAGATACAGCCTTGGTCATCCTTGGTGCTGTTACCGAAGGCAAGGAGCTGCAAGCGATACAAGCTGAAAATGCACAAATTACAGCAGATATCATACAATCCCTTCTCGATCTAAGCATTCCGCGCGAGCATATCCAAACGAATGATTATCGAATCGAAATGATGTATGATTTCCCAGACGGGAAGCAAGTCTTTCAAGGCTACAAAGTAACTCATCTCCTGCAAATCACCATCGATCAAATTGCACTCACTGGAACTGTAGTAGATACCGCCGTTTCTCACGGTGCCAATACAGTCACTTCCATTCAGTTCTCGGTTTCCGACAGAAAACAGTTGGAAAATGAGGCCTTGTCGCTTGCTGTCCAGAACGCCCGACTGAAAGCTGCTGCTATCGCAAATGCATTAGGAACATCCATTTCTGCAGTTCCCAACAAAGTTCAGGAAGTCTCCAGCTCATCTGAACTCTTCCCTATCCAGAGAACCTTCCAATCCGATGTTATGGTCACACCAATCGAGCCTGGACAACTGAAGATTTTTGCGGCTGTTCGTGTATGGTTCGCGCAAATCACATAAAAAAAGAAGCCGCTCCATCCCGGAGCGGCTTCAACCCATTCTAATTATACAGATGAAATAATGCCGCGGTTACTATTTTTTGCGAAGTTGATAATGGACTCATATTGCGTTTTAGCAATGCGACGGTCAGACATGGGAAGCTGAGGATTTTTGACTATCTCGGCTAGTTTCTTAAGCTCATGCATTTCCTCAGTTGTCACTTTGACCGTTATTTTCCCCACACGCTCCACCCTCCTTCGATATTTTTGTGAAAAATCGATTAGTCAAGCTAAAACGCCTTCGGCGTCCTTTAGACGCTGAAGTAGCTTTGACGGTGAAATATAAGATAAGTATGAGAAAATGATATACTTTCTTATATTTAAGCAAAAGGTTTATCAGCTATGGTCATTATACGCAAAACTTAAGTAAACTTGCATGTTATTTCGGTGGCGTTTGCGGATTTGAATCATCTATTTCTTCAGGAAACAAATCAGCAAACTCTTTGTTCTGCTTGCTCTTCAGGTAAGATAAGCCTGCGTAGCCTGCCAGCAATGAACTGCTCACGACTGCAAAGTTGTCCGATGTATTTGCCATAGCCAGCGCTGTTTTTGCTAATATGCCCGTTCCGATTGCGATCAGCAAATCGCCGAGAAAGCCGAGATCAAAAAAAATCTTTTTTTTCGCATTGCTGTGATCTCTGAAGCCGATGACAAAAATAGCAAAGTAATAACAGCGCTGAATCCACTTTACTAACCAATTTGAAGAAAGGGATAATCCTTCTTCATCATATTCTATGACGAGTTTCGGCATTTCGATAATCCCATTTTTCACAAAATGTCCGATGAGGCCGCCTACTAAGCTCATGGAGATTGATAAGCCAAACACCTGAATAAAAGCTTGAAAGCTTGAAATAACCATCGCCGCATGACCACCTTTCAACAACACTCGTTTGGCAGCACTTTTTGGCACTACTCTCACTTTATGTTGCTGATGCATGGTTCACGACTATTATTTTTTGGTTCCATCCTCAAAAAGCTCTAACAGCATGTTTGGAATAGAGCCGCTTTGATTGTTCATAATCAGCCGAAGCATCTCATCGCCCAGATCATCCTCACGCTCTTCTTTAATGGCTGCGATCTCATTATGCAGCCGCTCCATCTTTTGATCCAGCGCGGATGCGGAATCTGCTGCTTCTTTTAGTTCATTCAGTAAGCGAGGAGGTATTGCCTGTTTATATTTATAATAGATTTTGTGCTCCAGGCTCGCCCAGAAATCCATCGCTATCGTTCGAATTTGAACTTCTACACACACATTTTCCACTCGATCCGATATGAACACCGGCACCTCAATGAGCAAATGCAAGCTTTGGTAGCCGTTTGGCTTCGGATTTTTTATATAGTCTTTAACCTCCAATAAGGTCAAATCACTCTGATTGCTTAACATGTCGCTAATCCGGTAAATATCAGAAATAAAAGAGCAGGTTATTCGCAGGCCTGCTATATCTTTAATGTGATTCCGAATGCCGTTAAAAGAAAGCTCGCTTTGCTTCCGATATAGCTTTTCAACAATGCTCTTAGGCGACTTTAGGCGCGAGCTTGTATGCTCAATCGGATTGTATTCATGCAATAAATGAAATTCTTCCTTTAATATTTCGACTTTTGTCTCAAGCTCTTGAATTGCAAATTTGTACATCATTAGAAAACGAGTGATTTGCTGCTTCATGTCTTTCATTTTTTGCATTTGATCCATAACCATACTTCCGTATTCCCCTTCCAATTCTTGCTGCTGAAATGTTTCGATTAGATCCCGCTAATCATCAAGCGATGTAAATATTCGTCTCAAATGCTCCAAATCCTCTTGCGAGATCCTCTCACTCATATATCGGATAATAGCATCATCATTTTCATTAAAAGCCTTCACAAATTGTTTGCCCTCGTCTGTAATTTCCAGATAAACGACTCGTCTATCATCCTCGCTACGATTTCTTCGAATAAGCCCTCTTTCCACGAGCTTGTCCCCGATGAGCGTAACCCCGCCCGCGGTAACCAAAAGTAATTCAGCTAGATCCGTCGATTTCATGGGACTTTGTTTATCCAAATGTTGAAGCATTCTTGTTTGATTAATGGAGAAGCTGCAATCTATTCCTTTATACCATTCGGTTTTTAATTTTTTGTAAACAACCTTTAATTGCGGAAACAGTTCTTTCCATTCCTCATAGTTGTTCATGTTCCACCTCATTTCTGTTGTTTTGTTGACTTCCTGTCATCATAATAACTATAATTACTTAGGTAACCTAATTACTTTATAAAATAAGTTCACCGAGGTGAATCCAATGTCCGCAGATAAATATGAGAATGTAACAGACTTAATCGATGTTTTCCAAAAGTTCGCTAAAGCCGACTGGCGGAAAAAAACGATGTGGGGCGGTCTTAAAGCGAGCGAAGTTCGTATGCTCGTTTGTGTGAAAAAAAGCAATGATAAAGGTTCAACAGGGACGACGGTTACAGAAATCAGTAAGTTGCTGCAAGTCACCTCTCCAACCGTTACACAGATGATTAATAGCTTAATTGCATCTGGCCATGTGGTTCGTACATCCGATAACACAGATCGAAGAATTACCGAAATAACATTAACGGACTCTGGCGAAGAAATTGCTCAAAAAGCAATAGACCGTTTTATCTCCATGTTCAAAGGCATGATTGATCATTTAGGCAAGGAGCAAAGTGATCAGCTTGTCGTCATGTTAAACCAAGTATTCGACTATTTGGACTCAGCCAAAACGAATGAAGACTTTTAATAAACAAAGGGATTTCGCTTCCTGCAAGCTGCAGGAAGCGAAATCCCTCCTATAGGAGCCGCTCTTATTAATTATTAAGAGCAGGCTCTTTTTTCAACTTTTCAGATGGCTCTACGTTAACTGCTTCTTTCTTGTCAGAAGAGCGAAGCGGAATTTCTTTCAAGAAGAACACGAGTACAAATGCGACGATCAGCAAGGACATACCGAACAAGAATACAACCGTCAAGGAGTCGCTCAGTACCGAGCGAACCATCTCGATGATGTGTGTAAACAAAGGCTGAATTTGTTCCGGCAGCGTCGCATGAAGCTCTTTAAGCTTCGGTTGATCGAGCAGCATTTGCGGGTTAAGGAAACTAGACAGTTTCTCAGCTGTAGCCGCATCTACTTGACTTAAATCAGGTCCTTGACCTGCTGCGACAGCATCCTTCAGCTTACTGGTCAAAGTGGAGTTCATAACCGTACCCATAACTGCAATACCAATCGTACCGCCCAGGTTACGGAACAACGTAGCTGTAGCTGTAGCAACACCAAGCTGTGAAGGCTCTACTGCATTTTGAACGGTAAGTGTAAATACTGGCATCGAGATACCAAGTCCAATACCAAATACGATCATTGCAGCAACCGCA
Source organism: Paenibacillus sp. NRS-1760 (assembly GCF_050467785.1). NCBI lineage: Bacteria > Bacillati > Bacillota > Bacilli > Caryophanales > Paenibacillaceae > Paenibacillus > Paenibacillus sp. NRS-1760. The sequence goes on from NZ_JBITPK010000005.1 coordinate 265,536, forward strand.
ACGCCAACGTTAGTCATGAATGCCATCATAAGCATACCCGCGACCATGAATGGCATACCGATAAGGGCGAATCGTTTGTATTTCCCTGATTTGGAAATCCAACGACCAGACATTGCACTTAGGAAAATCATGGCGATCGACATCGGCATATTTACAAAGCCCGAGTTCGTTGGTGAAATACCAAGCACGCCCTGCACGAAGAATGGCAGGTACATCATCGCGCCCATCATGCCGGCATTCATAAGGAAACCGACGGAGTTGGAGATCGTTACAATGCTGTTTTTAAACATCGACAAAGGCAATACAGGGCTTTTGGCTTGACGTTCTACAAGAATCAATAGAACTAACAACACTGCTGCAGAGGCGAACATGCCAATAATTTGTGGCGAGCCCCAGTCATATTTTGTACCTGCCCATGAGAAGCCGAGAAGCAATGCAATAAGCATCAGTGAAAGCAATAATGAACCCCAATAGTCAATGGATTCCGTTGTTTTACGCGCTGTTTTGGGAAACATAGACCAAATCATACCAAATGCAATAATGCCAAGCGGTAGGAAAATCCAGAAAATCCACTTCCAAGCGATATGATCGACCATAAAGCCGCCTAATGTTGGTCCAATTACACTTGAGAAGCCGAATATGGCCATCATTAATCCAGTCCATTTCGCCCGTTCTCTAGGTGCGAACAAATCACCAACCGCCGTTACGGTTGCTGACATAAGAATACCGCCGCCTATACCTTGAATACCACGATAAGTGATAAGCTGGAATACCGTAGTTGATGTACCGCATAAGAAGGCTCCGATTATAAATAACACGATACCGACTAACAAAAACGGCTTCCTTCCGTAAATATCCGAAAGCTTTCCTACAAGTACAGTAGCAATCGTTGATGTGAGCATATAGATGGTAATAACCCATGTGTAATACTCGATGCCACCCAAGATGGCAATAATGCGCGGCATAGCCGTACTTACGATTGTCTGATTGATAGCTGCGAAAAACATAGCTGCCATCAGTGCAATCATGATTGTTAACTTTTTCTTCTGACTCAATTGCTCCATATGCTCTGCACTCCTAAACATTTTTATTTATTATGGCCTATTGGCCGCCAAACTACTTCGCGAAATAGTTAGGTTGCCTACCTATTAGACAATGATACAATAACTTTAGTACTAAAACAACTGCCAATTCATTGTCGTGCTGGATACACTAAAAAAAGATTAAATCGATTAAAGACGCAAAAAAAAACAGGTCAAGAAATGCTTGACCTGTTTTCCTGTCATCTATATTAATCGCCTAGCGGGAACCAGCCTGGCGTATGAACAATTGCTTGCCAGAGCGGGGTAGGAACGACCAATCGATCTTGATCATCCTTGCTGAGCGTTGTTTTTATTTCCGATTCGCGGCCTTCTTGCACCTTCTCGACCCAATCCGGTTCAACAATAATTTCACGGCCAATCGCAACAAGTGGAATGCCGATATCCAATGCCTTTACAGCATCTTCTGGGGTATGAATGGAGCCCACGCCAATAATCGGTATGGAGTGACCTACACGATCTTTTATCCATTGCATACGCGTTTTCGTTTCTTCAGCACCTCGTTTAGGCAATGACCAGAAATCCATTAACGATACATGAAGATAATCAAGTTCTTTATTGGTTAGCTCATCTAGAAGCCTAAATGTATCCGACATGGTAATACCAGGCGTAGTCGCCTCCTCAGGGGAGAAGCGGTAACCGACTAGAAAAGGTTTTTTCGCATAGGCAGCAACAACTCGCTTCACTTCATCAACGACGGCTAATGGGAAACGCAATCTGTTCTCTATATTGCCTCCCCAACGGTCATCACGTACATTGGAATGCGGAGAGAAAAATTGTTGGACAAGATAACCGTTTGCACCATGAATTTCAACACCATCGAACCCCGCCTCAATCGCTCTTCTAGTCGTTTCTCCAAAGTCGCGAATAATCGATTCAATTTCCTCATCTAATAATGCTCTAGGTGTAACCCCAGCGTTCTGCTCCGAAGCTACAGCGCTCGCACTTACCACATCACCATTTGGCACGAGGTTAATTGGACATTCTCTGCCGCCATGAAAAATTTGAAGCACCGCTTTAGCGCCCTTTTCTTTAATCGTTGCTGCCAAGCGCTGTAGACTCGGAATCATGTCATCGCTGTCGCTTGCAAATTCGCCGTGAAATCCTTTTCCGTTTGGTGAAACGTAAACACAAGCTGTAATGACTAGGCCCACTCCACCTGATCTGCGGCTATAATAGCTGAGCTCCGTCTCCGATACCGTTCCGTCTTCGTTTGCTGAGAAATTCGTCATTGGCGCCATAACAATCCGGTTTTTTAATTCAATACCGTTTTTAAAGGTCATTTGTTCAAACAATGGCAAATAAGTTGATTTCATTTATTTCATCTCTCCCGTTATCCTCTGTTTATTTAACTAACTGTAACTTTTTTGTATACTGTAATATTATTTCATACAGTTAGAGATGTCAAGCAGCAATAAAAAAGCATCCAAATCCATAAGGCTTAGGCATGCTTTTTCTACTCTTCCCCATTAGTCTTGCTTATATAAATACTCGACTTCACTTCTATTGATGTATAAATTCCAAAATTGATCCGCAATTTCATCTGGATCATAGAAGCTTCCTTTGGCAACAAAACCAGCAATTGTTACTGTGCCGACATAAATGCCATGCGGTTGTAGTTCTTGTGAGAGTGAGAAAGCAAGAGAGCGAATGCCCGCTTTACCGATCGACAATGACGACAATTCAGCAGCAGGTGCCAGCGCCAATCCGCCGCCAGTAAACAGTATTGCCCCTTTCTTATGCTCAATCATATTAGGGATGACTTGATTCGCGCTCGTTAACGCTCCAACAACATTTACTTTAAACTCCTCGAGGAGCTGCGTTTCGGTTAATTTTGTTGGTGCAGCCTTAGATATGACAGCCGCATTATAAACCAGAACATCAGGGGAACCATAAAGCTGCTTAATTTGTTCAAATGCAGAAGTTAATGATGATGAATCCGCTGCATCAGCCTTAATGCTGTAGGCTTCAATCTTGATATCATTAAGCTCCTTCGTATAGGTTTCCAGAGCATCCGTGTTCCTCGCAGCAAGCACAACGCGAAACCCTTCGGTACCGAACTTTCTTGCAACACCTGCACTTACACCTGGTCCAGCCCCGATAATTACGACTAAAGGTTTGCTCATTTCGCTCTCTCCTTCTAATTAAATAATATATTTTCCAGTTTATTACACTTGTAGGTAGAGTCAAATTTTATCATTTTTCGCATCATTCATCTAATTCAAATATTTTATCTCCTTATTATGAAATCGCTCTGTTTCAAAACAAACAGCCCCCCAAAATCAACTACAATGCAGCACTAACTGCAACTGCATTTAGTTGAATATAGAGAGCTTCGTTTATTTTACGATTGGCTTCTAAGCGGTTGTTGAAGATGATTTGGTCTTCTCAAGCTTTGTCTGCAAAGCTGTTTTATCACGCGATGGTCTAAATAACAAATAATACAAGCCTACAATGATTGCAGCCAAGATAGCTAAGGAAAAGAAAATATTGCTATATAGGTATGCCCCGTTATGAATGGCAAATGGGTTAAAATGGACCGCTGTTTGCTTTAAGTCCAGCATCTTTCCGATAATGCTCGTTGTCATTGCTCCCGAGATAAAGTTAAGCAAGGACATGAGTCCCATCCCTACTCCTATTTGCTCCTTGGCAAGCGTTCTTGATATCGTGTTGGACATCGCAATTTGCATAAAGGTTTGGCCTATATTTCCGAATATTAACAAAAATACGATTAGATATGGTGATAATCCAACAAACACTGATAACAAAATAAAACAAGTAAAGCTTAATGAAATCGCAAGGTATACTAAAAATGAGTTACCTTTCTCATCTGCAAGCCTGCCCCCTCGTCGCCCCATCAATGCAGAGGTAATAGCTGCAGGAAACATAACAAAGCCGATAATGGCAGGGGACAACTGGTTAAGACCCGCCAAAAACTGTGGGGTTACAAAAGGCATGCTAAAGCTTAACGATGTAGCTAGAAAGGTCATGATTAAGCCAAACGTATATTTCTTATTGCTGAACAGCTTGGGCTGGATAAACGGCTCAGTCGCTGTTCGAATGCGAACAATAAATAAAACGAGTGTTACAGCACCGCCTAGAGCAATAAACCAACTTCCAACTGAGATGGACATCAGTAATAATGCGACGGAGCCTCCAAGCAGAATGCCGCCCAAATAGTCAATTTTTTGAGCTTTTCCTCTGTCGTTGTCCAAATATTTTCTAAAGAACGGAAGTGCAATCAGCGGAATCACTGATATTAAAAATAAAAATCTCCAGTTGATGAAGCTCGTAACGATTCCGGCAACAATGGGCGCGAGTGCGGTTCCAAGAGCAAGACCCGCCGCAACCGTTCCTAACGCCCTGCCACGCTTCTCAGGAGAGAAATAACGTACTGGGACAATCATCGCTGTAGCTGGGATAACGGCTGCCCCGCTTGCTTGCAGCACCCTCCCAAGCACGATCATCCAATATTCAGAAGCGAGCAAACCTACGATCGATCCAAGTGCAAAGATAATTAATCCGAAGGTCAATAGATCCTTTAGCCGATATTTGTCTGCGAGCTTTCCGTATGTAACGGAGCCTACTGCAAAAACGATCATGTAACCCGTAATCAGCCAGCTCACCTGTGAGGCGGTAATGCCAAATTCCTTGCTGATGACAGGCATAACAACATTAAACATTGAAGCATTCATAATGGAGAAGACTAATGTAAAAGCTAATATAGGTAGCAGCTTCTCGCCTATTTTTTGTTTATCTGTAACTTCCATATCCCGTTACGTCCTTTCCTGTTTTAGACTACATTTAGTTTGAATTCAAACTATATGTCCGAATATAACAAGCGTATCGCTTACTCATACGCTTTAATAATTTTTCTGAGTAAAACATGTAGATGTGCCGCTTCTTCCTTGGTTAGCAAATGGTCCGATTTTTCTTTCGCTTGTGCAACAGCATTTGAAGCTTTCAAGGACATTTCTACCCCTTGCTCGGTTAAATAAATTCTTTTCATTCTTGCATCCGAGTCATGCGCACGCCTTATTACCCAGCCTCTCTTCACCATCCCGTTGATTAAGCTGGTTACACTCGATTTGTCTATAAATAGCAGCTTCTCCAAGTCGGCATTCATCACGCCTGGTTTCATGGCGAGCAAATGAAGAGACTGTGATTGCTGAGGAGTGAGGCCGAGCGGTCGAAGCGAAGTTTCAATCTCGCGCCGAATATTCGTAAATGCCAGCTTTATAAGCAACGTACTGCTGTCCTCTTGCTCCCAAGGAAAACGAGTAATGTGATTGTCTTCTCCCATTCAGAGCACCGCCTAAACTAGTTTGAATTCAAACTAATAATAAGGATGTAAGATTGCTTTGTCAACGAAAAATAACTGGACCGCGCTCGTTAATCTCCTATATCTAGCTATGACTTCAATTCTCTTGTTTCATTTCATATAAAAGAGGTTATAAACAATAGAATAAACTGCATATAATCAAATAGCTTGTTTCACATTACAAGGAGGATTCAATCATGGACTATATTATTAACAAAACATTTAAAAACGTGGATGTATACTTTGACGGCTCTCATTATATTGGCTGCTCATTTATAGACTGCACGATTCATATAACATCACTGCGTTTTAATTATGATCGCTGCATGTTCTCTGGTTCAAAATTCAAGCTCAGCCCTAAAATGCTTATGCTGAAAAACGTTTATTCATTATTGCCTTCATCTATAACTGGATAAACGAATGTACAAGCCTAAACCAAATGTCCAGCTTCAGGGAAACTAAAGTTTAAAAACTTTAATGCCTCTGAGAGCTGGGCATTTTCTTTTCCCCCTAAAAAAGATGTTCCACGTCGTTCACATTTCGGTTTAATTTCCTAATTGAGGAAACATTAATGAGTAAGCAGGCTATACTTTATGTGTCCCACATGGCAAAATAATGAATAGTAAGGGACAAACCATACATAAGGGGAATATTAATGAAATGGATTCGCGAAATAGCTTACAAGCTGCATCTAATTAAGCTTGTATCCATCCTATACCGTGCAAGAGTACTGCGTTTTCTACTGCCAGTTGCTATTATCGCCTTTGTTTACTTCGAAGGAAAAAAACAGTTCCGTGAGATCCACTGGGGAAGAATGATCCATGAGTTTCATCACATGCACCCCTTTACAATTTTTCTTCTGCTCAGCTTCTCCATGCTCGCTGTCTCTGTCATGAGTACTTATGACTTGTTGATTCGCAAGCATTTTCATTTAAAGATTGGGGTTTGGGATACGATTCGTTATGGATGGATTGCAAACACCTCAAACAATTTGATTGGTTTTGCGGGTCTTACAGGAGCAGGGCTGCGATCAATTTTATATAGAAATCGAGAGGTTCCCATCGGGAGTATTGCTGCTTCTGTTGCCTTTCTTTCGACGATAACTTTCACTGGGCTATCGCTGCTAGCATGGCTGTGTATTATCAGCATTTTCCCTGTTCAAGCATTGCTGAATGCTCATCCATGGCTCACCTATGCGATGTGGGCAATCGCACTGTATTTACCGCTATTCGTGCTGCTTCAAAGAACCTCGCTTTTCTCCAAATGGATTAATCGGAATCGAGGACAATTGACTTGGCGCATTATGACCGCTTCCGTTGGTTCTTCCTTTTTGGAATGGTTTTTTGCTGGTATGACCTTCTGGCTTATTGGAGCAACATTTATTCCTGAACTTACATTTACAAACGCGCTTGGAATTTATACGTTAGCAGCAATAGCCGGCATTATTAGCATGGCGCCTGGCGGTATCGGTGGTTTTGATTTAACGGCTATATTAGGCTTACAGCTGCTCGGCTTTCCACCTGATAAATGTGCGGTCATCCTTGTTCTGTTTAGAATTTTGTATTATTTTGTGCCATGGTTAATTGGCCTTATGATGGCAGCATTCGAGTTTCCTATGAACCGGAAACGAACAGAGCAGTCTGATAACGGCATCATGGATCGAGCATTAAATATTTGGCAAAGCGTTTGGCGCTGGCCGGGACAATTTGCGTTTATCGGCGAGGTTGGAGCATGGTCACTCGGTAAGCTTGTATTTGCGAGTGGGGTCATATTGCTGTTGTCCGCAGCGACACCCGCTTTACTTTACAGGATACATTTTACGGAAGAATTGGTTTCGTTTCAGATTATGAGGCTGTCCCATCAATTAAGCATCATCATCGGCATTATGCTGATCATGCTGTCTCGCGGCATTTCGCTTCGAGTAAAGCGAGCCTATTATTGGACACTTTTCCTGCTTTGTGCCGGTTCCTTCTTCGCACTTGCCAAAGCGTTTGATTACGAGGAAGCTATATTTCTACTCATTGTCGCGTTGCTGTTATGGATTTCAAGACATCGATTTTATCGTCTGGCTATACCCGTAGGGATTTATAATGTGCTAGGCTGGGGGCTTATTACACTCTTAATCACCTATGGTTATTACCTCATCGCATCCCATTCGTATCCAGCATTTCTCAAACATCTGCCAAGAAAGGCTCACACCACATGGCTGATAGATCCAAGCCAGCATACGATAGCTGCGATATTTGGTCTCTTGGTTGCTTGGCTCTTCCTATCCTTGCTTTATATGTTTCGTCCTAAGCCGCTCGCCGTTTTAGAAACAGCCGAGGATGAGCAGTTGAAATTAAAAGCTTTTCTTGAAAAGGAACAAGGAAATTTATTGACGCATATGCTCTTTACCGGTGACAAGAGCTTCTTCTGGGCGATGAAGGATCAAGTGTTAATACCCTATGCGAAAATTCGAAATAAACTTGTTGTGCTCGGTGATCCTTTAGGTCCCAAAAGCATGATTAGCGAAGCGATTCAACAGTTTCAGCAATTCGCTGATCAGTTTGCGGTAGAGGTCGTATTTTATCAAACGACACCTGACTATTTACCGTTCTATCACGAAAACGGCTATCGCTTTTTTAAACTGGGTGAGGAAGCATTGGTTCATCTGGACAATTTCACGCTTGTCGGAAAACAAAATGCCAGTCTTCGGGCGGTTAAAAACCGCTTTGAACGTGAAAATTTTCAATTTAAAATCGTACATCCGCCTCACGATAAGCAGTTGTTAAAGAAACTGTCGTTCATCTCTGACCAATGGCTCGATGGAAAACATGAGAAGGGTTATTCTCTCGGATGGTTTGATGAAGATTATTTGCAGCTCGCGCCCATTGCGCTATTAAAAAATTCAGATGATCAAATAATTGCTTTCGCTTCTTTGACGCCTGCCTATGATGGTACGACCTTATCTGTAGATTTAATGCGCTACTTAAAATCCACTCCAAATGGAACGATGGATCAGTTGTTCATTTGCCTTATGGAGTGGGCAAAAACAGAAGGATATGCGCAATTTAATTTAGGGATGGCACCACTTTCGAGTGTAGGCCAGAGCCAAAACGCAATAAAAGAAGAGAAGCTGGCGCGTATTCTTTTCGAGTATGGCGGAAGCTGGTATGGCTTTGTTGGCCTCCGGCGATACAAGGACAAGTTCTCACCACATTGGGAGCCACGCTATTTGGCGTATCCTTCGACAGTATCATTACCGCTATTGCTAGTCGAGCTGGTACGGTTAATCTCACGGCACCCGAATAAAAACAAATAAAAGCAAAGCCCATGGAATCCCATGGGCTTTGCTTTTATTTATAGAACAAGCTCTAATTAATGCTGCCTACAAGCTTCATAACGGCGTCTCGCGTTAATTTGTTACCGCCAACTGCAATGAGATTAATGGTTGCATGTGCCAGCGTAAGCGGAATTTTGCAAAACTCTAGCGCAGGACCGCCTTTTAAATCAGATATATACGAATCCGCCAACTTCAGGTTGCGGCGCGTGTACTTAATCATTTCTTTCTGTCCCCAGCCTTCAGGGAAAAAGTCTACGCCACGTTCAAGATCCTCTGTGCGATTACGCAGAATATTTACGGCTTGTAAGCCTCTTCCAAAAGCAACTGCTTTGATTCGGTCTGATTTCGTGCCATCGTGCCAGAACCATATGTCAGACAACATTTCCCCTACCATACCGGCAACACTATAAGTATAATTATCCAGATCCTCTTCCGTTCGGATATCCCAGCCTTCATGAACCCAATCAGCCATCTGCTTGGCCATTGTCGCTGTATGGTTATAAACGACATTCGTAACCGTCGGAGGACATAAAAGCGCCCATTCATGAATTCTCATCGTAACTTCTGGCAGTGTTTCTGCATAAGGAGAAAGGAGTTTTAGCGATTCATTAATCACATCATCGGAACTAAACGCATCATGAATGCCAAGCAATAATTCTGCTTTCACCTCATCTGCTAGCGTCTCATGATCCTCAATTTCATCAATTGCTCTCATACACAAATAAGCGGATGCAACTGCATCCTTTAAACCTGACTTCAACCTGCTGATGGGAATATAAAAAGTACGACTTGTTTGCTTTAACATGATCATCGCATCATTCAAAATAAAAACTCCTTCATTATGGCAGCTTTACTTTTAACTTGTTTTAATCGTTAATATTATAATACCATACATGGATTTAGATGTGCACCGCAACTGTGATTTCCTGCGTTTATCCTTCTTGATTTAGGAAGAACCTGTAACCGTAACCTTAATATCGGAGGCTTTTGGCATAATTATTCAGTTAGGATGACACATTTCCCTCTCCTTTCATTTAAACGCAGCCTTACTTCCTGAAACGATACCCTTAATAAAACACAAAATCCCGAAAGTTAAACTCATCCTATTGAGTGTTTAACTTTCGGGCTGCAAAAAAGATGAACTGTGAAACAGCAGTTTATTTATCATAAGTGGCTTCTTTTATTCTTACTTTAAAAATAATATTTTCAGCTGATAACCTGTTAAGAAGAACGTTTCTCTAAAAAGAAAAGGAAGCTTAGTACCCAAACTCTTGTAGGCTGACGTCTGAGTTGGTGAAGAGTAAGCATCCATCCCTAAGTGTCTAGTCATAAGAAGAGCACGCTTCATATGCAAAGGATCGCTGACGATGGTAAAGGTATTGATTTGTTGTTGTTGTGCTATCGCATGGGCATTAGCTAAATTTTGTTCCGTGATTTTTGAATGCTCTTCAAGAACAATAGCCTCACCCGGAACCTTATACTGCATAACATATCGTTTTGACACTTCCGCTTCAGACAAGGAATCTCCCTTACCTGTGCCTCCAGTAACGATTATTTTCTTTATGTATCCATTGTTATAGAGCCAAATGGCATGATTCAATCTATTCTTTAGAACTGTCGACGGTTTATCATCCCAGACTGCTGCCCCAAGCACAATTGCAGCATCTGTGTAAATGAGCTCATTCACCTTAGCAAACGAAATAATGCTCCATACTGCATAGAGTATATAGACAAAACATAAAAGCACAGCAATTGCTGTGCCTTGTATAAGTCTCCTTCTCACTGTTGTACCCTCCTAACATGGCATATAGGTTTATACGTCACATTTATGGCCGAATATATTTTCTCCGAAACTCTCGAGGTGATTTCTCAAACTTTTTTTTAAACGCTCGTTCAAAGTTAGGCAATGTATTAAAGCCCGCGGCATAACATACTTCCGTTATCGGCAATATTGAACTGCTGAGCAATGCAGAGGCGAACTGAAGCCTTTTTCCTTGTAGATGCTCTTGAAATGATGTACCTGTATGCTTTTTGAAGCATTCACTAAAATAATTGGCTGATATTCCAGCATATCTCGCTATTTCATCTAATGAAAGCGGCTCTCGAAAATGATGTTGAATATAGATGATCGACTTTCTAATGGAAGAAGGGATTGCGCTAATGGCTACATAGTCGTCAAGCAAGCGCTGATGCCCGTTATTTCTATAGAGATGGATGAGTATTCTCTCAAAACTTCCCTGCACCAGCATGCTGCTGCCTAGCTGCCACATCTGTGATTCATTCCAAATCCGAGTAAATTCTATTTCAATTTCACTAGCACTTTCGTCACGAAAAGTATGCAAATGGAGCGATACCTGTTCAAATAACATTTCTGTCAGCTCTGGGCGGATAAATGATTCATCAAAAATAAGATTAAACAAATGAATCGTTTGTCCTTCATCAGGGATGATCTCATGGAAATCTGCCGTTGTCAGCAGAAAAGTCATTCCTTTCTCTAAAGGAAATGGCTCTCCGTTTATAACATGAGTTCCTGTACCAGACACTACAAAGCCCATTTCAAAAAAATCATGCCAATGGGCAGCAATTTTGTTATCGATCACATGTTTGTAAATCTTATAGGGGGATGACAAGGTCAAAAAGTTTTTACCAAGCAATCTCTCAGGTGTTAATTCATACTTCATGACGATTTCCCCCTATTAGACTTTTATTGGTCAAACCATTCGGCATATTTGGCAGCCATATAATCGGTCATCCATTGATTTACTTCTATTAAATCAACAATAGGCTTATTGGTAAAGGGCACCGTCGGCATATAATTCGGTGGACCGAACTCTGCTGTAAAAGTTGTCCAAGCTCTTTCCTCCGCAGCTTGCTTCATAAAAATCCGCTGCCACCAGCCTGTAAATAAAGCAAGCTCCGATGCGTATTCAGGTGCGCCAGGATGTGGCACTTGAGGTCCCTGCGGAAATCCGACACGGCCATGAACATGTATGCTGCGATCAATAGCAAGAGCGAGCTCATCCGCATGATTATCCAGATGCGACTCACATACGTTCACCCAATGGCTGAAGTCTGCAGTGATGCGCAAGTCAGGAAAACGCTTCAGCAATCTTGCAGTTGTCCATGGTGTAAACATCGCTCGGCTGCGATGGGTTTCATGCCCGACCTGAAGGCCACACCTCTGTTCAATTGTAAGTGCTCCTTCAAAAAAACGATCCTGCTCCGCTTCTGACATGCTGTCTCTAGCACTTTGCGAGTTAATAAACAGCGGATTAAAATCCGTTGCTCGCATGACTTGTTTCTCGAAGCTAACGAGATGGTCATCATGTGTACTTACCTGCGCGATGAAGGCCAGCTTATTTGTTTCCAATGCCGCTTTAAAGGACTTTTCTTCAGAGGCAGGCGGCAGCGGCGCTTCTATTCCAAAGTAACCTGCTTCTGCTGCATATGTCAAAAGCTCCTCATAGCTACCCTGCATTCCCCACAACGCTTTTATTCGTCTCAATTCCAATACCTGTCCCCCCCTTTTGTTAAGCCTATTATACATTGACAAAAGGATTGCCGGCTAAATCTTTTCCACGCGCTAGCCAGATTTTATGACCACGGTTCTTTTCAGTATAGACTTGCGCATCCGTTGAGAAATAACGCATCGTATAACCACAGCGGCGGAATTCACTTTTGTTAGGAGCTGCACCATGTATGATGCGAGAATCATGGACAGAGCACTCGCCTGGCTCAAGCTCGAAATAAACGGCCTTTGACTCATCCTTATTGCGAATTTCTGTATCAAAAATGTTGTCATTGCCATCTACCTGCTCGTACTCCGAGAAACCATTGTTATGCGTTCCCGGAATGACGCGCATACAGCCGTTTTCCTTCGAGCTGCGGTCAATAGCCAGCCATACGGTCACTATGTTATCAAATCGGCTAAGTCGTCCATTCCAATACGCAGAGTCTTCATGCCATGGCGTTTGCTTGCCAATAAGCGGCTCTTTGCAGATGAAATGACTGGACCACAAGCCAATGTTAGGACCAATTAAAGGCTCTACCAGATCAAGCACTTCATCGCTTAATAGAAACTTAAGTAAACGCTCATCACGGAAATGCGGGGTATCCAGCTCGCTGTTCAGCTTCCGGCCCACAAGCTTCCATTGCTCCTCAAAAATATTAGTCAGCTCCGTCATCTTATCTGCGCTAAACAACTGTTTCTTATGCAGCGCATAACCATTTTTCTTATAAAATTGTACTTCTTGCTCCGTCAATGTAGATATCGACATCAATATCGCCTCCAATAAAAGTGGTGTATTGCTATGAAATGATCATAACGGAGCAGGAGCAAACTTACTTCTTATCCCATCGGCAAAAGTATGCATTTCTTCTGATCCAACTGCTCGCTTATCCAGAAAATAAATTTAATATGCAAAAAGCCGCTTCCTAATGGACGCGGCTTATTCGTTGTTTATCCTGCAATATTTGGAATACATTCTTGAATAATAAGATTCCTTTTCCTTGCTGGAATCCTTATATGGACAGTTGTTCCAATACCTATACGACTGAATATGGAAACCCCATATTCTGAACCATAGTGAAGCTTGATTCTCTGATCGATATTTCGAATCCCATATCCAATGTTCCCTTTATCTAGCCCGCTGAATATTTCATCAATTCGCTCCTGCGGCATTCCGAAGCCGTCGTCGATTATCTTATAATGCACTGTGTTTTCTTCCATATAGGTGACAATTCGAATATGAATGCGATCTCCGCTCCATGCGTGCTTAAGCGTATTTTCAATGAAAGGCTGCAAAATAAGCTTCACCGTCTCAAAAGGCCATATATTCTCATCAATCTCGAATAATACTTCCAGACGTTTCCCGTACTTAACCTTCTGTATGCTTACATATGCGTTTGCCTGCTCCATCTCCGCTGCGATTGGGATCATCGTACGGCCTGAATTCAGTGTAAGTCTATAAAACTTCGCGAGCTCCAACACCATTTTTTGCAGTTTTTCATTTTCCCCGAATTTTGCCAGCTGGTTGATCGATGAAAGGGTATTGTATAAAAAATGCGGATTGATCTGAAGCTGCAGCATTTCCAGCTCAGCCTCTTTTTTCTGAAGCTGCGTCAAATATACCTTATTAATTAATGCCTCTACATCCTCGCCCATTCCGTTTAGCGCCGTTGCAATTTGAGAAAATTCATCCTTCCCTCTGTAGGCAATTCGCTTATGCAAATCCCCCTCGCGGAAAGCATTCAATACCGATACAAATTTCAAAATTCGTTTGGAGAAATAACGTGAAATAAAGACACCCGCAAACGTTAACAAAACGAAGCTTAGTACGCAGATGAAAATAATAAATGCCCGTACCTTCGCAGCTTCCTGCTCGATAATGGTAAGTGGAACTTGCGCCACTAATGTCCAATTCTGATTGAGCAATTTTTCTTCTATTCTTAAGTATTCTTGCTTATCGCTATTTTCATTTGTCGATACATTTTTGTTTATTTTCGAAACTGGTTTGGTTGAGCCTTCCGGAAGCTGCCCAGAGGAGAAAATAACGTATCCCGTAGAATCCACGACTGACAGCATGCTGCCGTCGCCAAGCTTCGAGAAGTCAACGCTATTAAACAACTCCTTCATCTGAACGCTAAACCGCATAATAGCCAGCTCTTCAACTTCCAATGGATTATCGGTGTCGACGATACGTCGTATCATTGAAATACGATGATCTCGTACATCCTCTTCAACCTGTTTCCACTCCATAGTCACACCGTATTCTTCTTTTGGAATGGATGTGTACCATAACTTATCCTGAATGCGGCTCATATGATAAATATCATAGGTTTGCTCTTTGGATTCGTCATTATCGGCAGCATTGTCTTTCTTCCATCTATTCTCATAAATTTGGTTCACCGTTTTATTATGAAAGTAGACAGACAACCTTAAATTCATCCCAATAGATTTCGAGGCGCTTTCCAGCTTTGGGCTAATGATCTGATTCATTCGATTTAAATTTGCAATGCCTATTTCATCAACTCGAATGCTCTGAACCAGATTATAATCATCATAGAGCGTAGATGATATTCGGACGATATCATCTAGTTTATACTTCACGTTGTCGCGCATTTGCTCCATCGTTCCTTCAATATTCATACGCGTCTGCTTACGCATGGAAGAGTCATACATCGAATGTGACACATAGAAATTGACAACGACCAAAATAACGATAAAAATCATATAGGACAGCATAAGCTTGTATCCGATCGGCATATATCCGAGTCTCTTTCTATTCTCCCGGACTATTTTCATCTAAAGCTCCCCCATTAATGATCAATTCTCTCTCTTCCGATATTCCATAGGTGTCATGCCAAACTTCTCCTTAAATTGTCGGCTGAAATAGGGAAGATAACGATAACCAACCTGATCGGCAACTTCATAAATTTTTATCCCGGGTTGATTGAGCAGTTCACATGCTTTCTCCATACGCAAATGCACGAGCAGTTCATTGAAGGTATGTCCTGACTTTTCTTTTATTAAAAACCCCATATAGCTAGGCGAGAAAGAAAACTGCAGCGCCATATCCTTAAGGGTAATATTTTCACTCATCCTCTCCTTAATTGACTTCGTGACGCTGCGTATAAACTTGCTGTCTTTCATGACGTTTTTCTTCTGCAGGCGTTCAGAAATTTCATATAAAAGCTTTACAAGCCATGAACGTATATCGTTAATCGTTTCGAATTGCATTAAAACTTCGAGATGGTGAATATCAATGCCTAGCAGTTCAAATAAATCCTCATTCATTTCACTTAAATATTGATCCAGCTTCCATATAATATAACTGGTCATATGATGAACAGTAAATCTGGAGCGAAGACTAGAAGCCGATGCAAACAAGTTCTCGAATTCGTCGTAAATCCGAACAAGCTCATATCCTTCCATAGCCTTTAATAGTGCTTTCATTCGTGTATCCAGAATCCGAGCGTCCAGCATGCCTGGTTCCGCTCTGACCTCTTCATATTTGATGATATCCCCTTTTCCAAGAAACATCTTGCCTTCAACAGCTTCTATCGCTTGTCGGTAGGATACTTGCAGCTGTTCTATCGAATGAACCGCTTCACCGAGGCCGGTTGTTATCGATACCGTTAGATGCTGCGAAAGCGCATCGCATAACGTTTTGACGGTTTGACCAATAGCTTTATCTTCCAGCAATATAGCAATGCGTTGAGATGACAACTTGCAGTATGGAAGCATGCCTATCTTTTGAATTGTTTCATGTACAATTTGAAGAGAGTTGCGCGACCATTCTCTCTGTGAAGATGCGTTCTCGGTTTGTCTCAACGACTGATTATCCAGTTCCATAATCGCAACACGGATAGGCCAGTTCAATTGATCGAAGCCGTAGTGTAAAATCAGCTTGGACATGGAAACGCCCTCCGTCGTTTCCAATCCTTCCAACATATGAATCAAAAAGTCGCTTTTGGCAATCGGAATCATTTGTTGATAGGCTTCTTCCACTTCACGCTGCTTGTTCTCCTCATCAAGATCCTGCTTCACCTTTAACAAAGACGACACCAATTCATTGTCATCCATTGGCTTTAGTACATAATTGTAAGCCTTTAAAGATAACGCCTGCTGTACATAGCTGAACTCCTGATAGCCGCTAACGAATATAATACGCATATTAGGCTTGCGTTCGAGTGCAATTCGGGCAAGCTCAAGTCCTGACATATAAGGCATATTAACATCGCTGACTAATATATCGATGGGCTGCTCATCTATGATTTCGCATGCTGATAATGCATTATTTACGCTGCCCTTCACTTCCATTCCAAGCTCAGACCAAGGAATAAACCGTTTCATTCCTTCCAGATCGAGTTCTTCGTCATCGACTAACAATACCTTATACATAAGAGCAGCTCCTTCAAGTTAACAAATTTACGTTACTCTTGATTTAATACTTTTAAGTTTTCTTGCCACTTCGAAGTAATAAAATCTAAATAATCTTGAAAACCTGATTCCATCGAATCCTTATGCGCTAAATCCAAAATCTCTAATACCTCTTCATCCGTTTGCCCGTACATCGCATATGAGCGCGCGCTTAACCATATTTCTTTCACCCGGGCAAAAATTCTGCCTTCGTCAGAATTTGGAGTCGGTTGCAAATTGATAAACGGTGTTGCATCCCCCTGAGATTCCCAAGTTACCTTTTGCTGCCAATATGTTGACCAGTTTCGCTTGTCCTCAGGCAATGTTTTTTCATAATCGCTTTTGGTTTGATCGAGATATACGGTGTTGCCAACCCAAATCAACTCGCCAGAGATTGCTTGTATTTCACTCAGCCCATCCGGGTCTGATGTGTATTTGCTCGTAAATTTTGGCGTTATTCCATCTTCTTTGAAGCCATCCCAGTACCCGTTTGGCCCCGGCGGGCCCCACATCTGAACAGCAGAACCTTCCGGGCCTGTCATCCAATCCAGCATAGCGAATATCGCTTCTGGATTTTTTGCGCTTGTCGTTATCGTAGAGACATTCCAGCCAAGCACATTGTATGTGCCAGGATAAATCTTGTTCGGATCCAATCCTTCCTTATAAATAGGATCGATAAAAATATAACCATCCTCCGGATTTTTCCTTACAAGCTCCGCATTGGCCAACATCACTTGTCGCATAGGGTCTGCACTGGCATAAACCGCCACTTTACCGCTCATAAGCTTCTCACTTACCTGATCATCCGTTTGGGTCCAAGCATCCGCGGTAATTAGCCCTTCACGCACAAGCTTAGCTACAAATAATGCCGACTCGCGAAATCCTTCATCTTTATAGATCGATGTCATCTTATCTCCACTCGTTACAGCATAGTAGCGAGTAAAGCTATAGTTATTTTCCTTGAAGGCGGAAAATAATTGATCAATTCCTTGCCCCTCACTGGCAATTCCTGTTTCAAAAGGTACGACATCAGGATAGTTGGCTTTCACTTTATTGAGGTAATCATAAAGCTCGTTTGTCGTAGATAGCTTAGGGGAACCTAATTCCCGATATATTCGTTTATTAACGACATAACCTGCGTTGCCGTACGGTTTATTAGTGTAATAATTTGGAAAATAATAAATATGCCCATCTGGCGCTCGAAGCAAATCTAAAATTTTAGTGCCTGCCCATTTTTTCAAATTTGGATATTTATCTATATAGTTATCGAGCGGTACGAGTAAGCCCGCTTCACGCAAACGTTCCAGATCATAACCGCGATCACCCCAAATGATATCCGGCAGCTGCTTGCTGGCAATCATCTTTCGAAGCTTCTGCTTTCCGTTTCCTTCTACGTCGATTCCTTTGATGTGAATATTAAGATTATCCTTAATCCACTTCGAAGAGGGATCTGCTCCCCACTGCGGCATCGAATAATAACTGTAGTGACCATAAAAAGAAATATCAAGCCTTTCTTTGCCTAGTTCATAGAGCTGATCGGGAGGCAGATTTATTTGTATATCTTCCGTTGTTCCCTCATCAGTTGTTGGAACTGGTTTACTGTCTACTCCACTGCAGGCGACTAGCATACTAACAATGAAATAGACCAACATGAACCGCAGGAACCTCTCTTTCTTCGCGTACACTGACCAAGCACCCCTTATATGAGCAGCATTTTTTGAAAAATCTCCCTTTAATAATATCAAAATAAATGCAAGCTATATATATAAAAGTTAAGTATAACCAAAAATACAGAGATATCCCAAGTGATCCAAACGGATCCCTTGGGATGATCTCTTTCACTATTAAACCTTATTATTCTCCAAGAATAGTTCTGTTAGCATGCCATCTTTCAGTACGCCATTCTAGAAGCTCTTTATATTTATACGAATTAGCTTTCTTATCAGCTGCATCTAGAATACGATCAACATCTGCATCACTCTTAGCTGTAGTTGATTCTGCTAGAGTCTCAAGAGTAAGATCGACAATTTGTTGTCTGGTATCACCGTATGGAGAATCCGGCTCAATATTAATGTTGGTAAGCGCTGTTGTATCATTAGATGACGGCCAAGTAATATCTCTCTGCCAACGTGCTGCCCAGTTTTGTTTTTCTAATGGCAGTGAATTAACATATTTCAATTTTGCTGGGTCGATATACGATACGTTTCCTACGATGTGA
Organism: Paenibacillus sp. NRS-1760; assembly: GCF_050467785.1. Lineage (NCBI taxonomy): Bacteria > Bacillati > Bacillota > Bacilli > Caryophanales > Paenibacillaceae > Paenibacillus > Paenibacillus sp. NRS-1760. Next base: position 284,421 of record NZ_JBITPK010000005.1, read on the forward strand.
ACAACATCGTTTGCAGCTTGAATTGCTGTTACTTCCTCTTCATTGTAATTTTCAGTGAAGATTGGTTGTTCATTTTCGTCGAAGCCTTTCCAGTTGCCGCCCTCAGGTCCAAAGAATGAGATTGTCATGCCTTCTGGTCCTGTCATCCAATCAAGTGCTGCGAAGATTTTTTCTGGATCTTTAGCATGTTTAGTAATCGTCACAACGTTCCAACCAAGCGCATCGTAACCACCTGCAAAGATTTTGTTCTTATCAAGTCCAGCTTTGCGAACAGGCCAAATCATGAAATAACCAGCATTTGGGTCTGCCTTTCTAAGCTCAGAATCTCCGCGTGAAGCAAACGTAGTAACGCCTGATCCTGCATAAACAGCTACTTTACCAGTTACGATTTTTTCCGCAACGACATCTCTTGTTTGTGTCCACCAATCTTGTGCGATTAGCTTCTCACGGTACAATTTTGCAAGGTATTTTTGAGACTCACGGAAAGAAGGATCTGTAAAGAATGAAACGAGCTTATCCTCTTTGATTACACCCTGTACATCACTGCTTAATGATTTGTAAAGGTTGTTTTCTCCAAACCCTGCGTAAACAACGCCTTGTCCTTGAATTTCAGAACCACGATCCAGTTCCAATGGAATCATATCAGGGTATTTCTCTTTTACTAGTTTTAGGTATGCGTACAAATCATCAAATGTTTCAAGTGCTGGCGATCCAAGCTCAGCATACACTTTTTTGTTCACTACATAACCAGCTGTACTCGTTGGTTTATCTGTGTACCAGTTAGGGAATTTGTACAGCTTGCCATCCGCGGAACGAAGAAGTTCCATGGACTTAGGATTAAGATATTTCTTCAAATTCGGATACTTATCAAGATAAGGATCAAGCGCTACGAGCTGATCATTTGCGATAAGTCTTTCAATATCCGGATTGTAACGATCACCATAAATAACATCTGGCATTTGACTAGAGTCAGCCATAAAGGTCTGCATCAGCTGTGCAGAGTTACCTTTTGCGTGAATCGGTTTGATCGTTACTTGTTTATTTTCTTTCAGGTATTTCCAAAAAGGGTTCGCATCCATGGTGTCAGGGAAATCTTGCCAGCTATAGTGTGTATAAGCCGAGAATTCTATCGGGCTAGAACCAAATACCCATGGTTGATCTGCTGGAGCGTCTGTAGCCTCACTCCCTTTATTTGTGTTCGTTGCTGAATCTGTTGCTGCTGGTTTTGGATCATTGCCCCCCGAATTGCTGCATCCTGCAAGTACAGTTACCAGTAGAAACACCGCAGAGACAACCATTAACAGCGGCTTTTTCATTTTCTTCATGCTGATTTTACCCCTCTCATGATTAATATATATGTCCAAAGCGACATTCGCCTTAAACCGCTGGTCAACAAGCTATTCTTTTAGAGATCCAACCATAACACCCTTCATAAAAAATCTTTGAAGAAAAGGATATACAGCGATAATGGGAAGAGACACAATCATAATCATTGCACTAATAAGAGATTTGGAGGTAAGGGCTTTCGATGCCATTTTCTCACTAGCAATACTGTCATTTCCGATCGCATCCGTTAGAACATTAGAGTTCAATACTTTCCGCAATATCGTTTGAATAGGCAGCAAATCTTGATTAGAAACATAGATCGATGGCGCAAACCAATCATTCCAATGTGCAATGGCCGTAAACAAACCAAGTGTGGCGATTACTGGCATAGACAGCGGGAGCGCCATTTTGAAAAATATTCCCCAGTTGCTGCAGCCGTCAATTTGAGCCGACTCTTCTAATCCCACGGGCAAGCTTTTGAAGAAGGTTCGGAAAACGATCATGTTCCATACACTGATTAGACCGGGAATAATGTAAACAAGGAAGCTGTTCATCAAACCGAGTGATTTAATCAATAGAAAAGTTGGAATCAACCCGCCGCCGAAGTACATCGTAAAGATGAAATAAAAGGAATAATAGCCACGACCCATTAAATAGCTTTTTGACATGCCATACGCGAGCAATGCTGTCAAAAATGTTGCTGATATGGTTCCAATGATCGTTCGGCTAAAGGAAATGTAAAATGCATTTAAAATTTTGTCATCCTGAAAAACAATTTCATAATTTGCAAATGTAAACATCCTTGGCCAAAATGTAATGCCGCCTTTGGCTGTATCTGTTCCTTCATTCAACGATACAACGAGTGTATTCCAGAACGGATACAATGCGGAGAAAGCTAACAAAATGAGGAATACATATATGCATACAACCATAGCTCGGTCGTTATAGCTCAAACGCTTGAAAGTCAATTGATTTCGCCCCCAGTTATGAAGTAATGTTCTACCATAAGCCGTTGCCGGACCTACGGGCTAGGTAGTTAGCCGCCGTCAAGAGCAATACGCTGATCACTGCTCTAAATAAACCAACTGCAACACCGTAAGAAAATTTCCCATTCTGCAGGCCGACCCGATATACATAAGTATCAATAACATCCGACACCGGTCTTAGAATTGGATTCTGGGCAAGGATCAAAATATCTTCAAAACCAGCACTCAATAAATTCCCCATTGCTAGAATCATAAAGATGATAATAACCGGCATAATCGTTGGTATCGTTATGAGATAAATTTGCTTAAACTTGCTGGCTCCATCAATATCTGCCGCTTCATACAAATGCGGATCTACACCTGCAATTGCAGCAAGGTAAATAATCGAGCCAAAGCCGATTTCCTTCCATACCGTGGTCGAAACCAGTATGCCCCAGAAGTATTCCTTTAGGGACAGGAAGTTGACCGGTTCATCTATCGCTCCAACACCTTCAAGCAGCATATTGACACTGCCGTTTTCAGTCGAAAGCAACGCCATAACCATGCCGCCTACAATAACCCATGACATGAAGTACGGTAGATATGTAATCGTTTGTACGACTCTCTTAAACACCATATGCCTGACTTCATTAAGCATTAGCGCCAATATAATCGGTGCTGGAAAACCTATTAATAGCTTTAAAAGGCTGATCATAAGTGTATTTCTCATGACCGTAGCGATATCAGGTGCAGTAAGGAACGCTTCAAAATGTTTAAAGCCCACCCAAGGGTTATCGAATATTCTCGATCCCGTAAAAAGGTTGTAATCCATAAACGCCGTCAATACACCATACATCGGTATATAGGCAAATACGAATATCAGCAAAATACCCGGCCACACCATCAATTGCACATCCATTTGCTTCATCAGGCGGTTGAAAAAGGTTTTTTTTCTCGGGCTGTTCTCCGGCGGAGTCGCTGTGTACTTTACCTTCGTTGTTGCTTGCGACATGCTCATCCTCCCATAATAAATTGATATAATTTTTGCAAATTAGCACTGAAGCGTCCTGCATCTTCAGCAGCAAATGCCGTTCATTAGGCTCATTTACATTCTAACTCTGTAAAAATGTTGAAACTATATAATAAAAACCCGATTTTTTATACTTTCACAGGCTTTTATGATAAATTCGATCATTTTATTGATTTTTGCAAACAAAATCGGTGAGGATGGTTTCAAAAATGGCCTTAAAATGACAAAAAAACACGCCTTAAAAGGCGTGTCGTGTGTTGTACAGCTATATGTTCAAACCACCCAAGCTGGCACCTTTAACAAATAATCGCTCGATGCTCTTCAGTACCGAAGGATCTGGAATTAATGGCGGTGCTTGATGCGGTTTAATACGAGCGTCAATAATCAAATTGTCACAAGCCCAATGCTTGTTCTCATAATGACTATTCACGCCATACATATCGTGTGATGGATTGCTGCGCGTAAAGGTAACCCATAGGAAGTTTTTAATCGTCTCGCTAATGAAATGACTATCATCACCTACTATAATCATAGGGCATGAAGAAAGAGCTCCCTTTTCTTGTATAGCATCACATAACAACTGCATTTCCTGCTTAGCACTGGCATAACTCACAAATGTAGAGCCTTGGATGACTACAACTCCCGGCATGACCATACGCGCATGCTCGAATCCGCTTATTTCTTTGAAAACATCGGGCACTTCTGTACATAAGTCTCTTTTCTTGTCCCCATATGCTGCGATGACTACTTTACTGCCGCTGTTTAATCCCGTACCCGAATAATCGAGCGTATCAATCGTCGTATTTGTATGGAAATGAATGTCTCGGCTAAGATCGATACGTTCAAGTATATACGTTAAAAAATCCACTTCATCATGTGAATCCAACGGCCGTTTATCTTCAGCTGTAATAAAAAGGTATTTGGCCAAACTCAGTTGTCCCGTACCCAAAATCCGATTAGCAATCGTGAGCAGCTCTGCCGGCTGTTTCACTTGCTGATACGGGGTGTACCGTTCGCTGCCTATCGCAAAGAGCAGAGGATGAACACCCGCTGCATCTACAGCATGCACTTCCTTTACACCAGGAATTTCTTGTCTAATCGCATCGCCTGTCAGCTCATGAATGAGCTCTCCAAACGCTGTATCCTCCTGCGGCGGGCGGCCAACAACGGTAAATGGCCAAATCGCTCCCGGCTTCGCGTACACTTTATGAACTTTCATGACCGGGAAAGGATGAGTAAGACTGTAATACCCCAAATGATCGCCAAATGGTCCCTCAGGCTTCGTCTCGCCTTGATGAATTTCTCCAGTTATAACAAAATCAGCATCGTTGCTAATACAGAACCCATCCAAATAACTGTAGCGGAAACGGTGTCCTGACAGCATTCCGGCAACAGTCATCTCTGTCAGCCCTTCCGGCAGCGGCATAACAGCTGCCAGCGTATGTGCTGGAGGGCCGCCTACAAAACAGCTTACTTTTAAAGGGATACCCTTTTTATTCGTTTTATCTTGATGCACGCCGATGCCGCGATGAATCTGATAATGCACGCCAATTTCTTTGTTCATTTCATAATCATTGCCGCTCAGCTGTACACGATACATACCCAAATTTGAATTCATAATTCCTGGCTTGTCTGGATCTTCCGTGTAGACTTGAGGCAGAGTTACAAATGCACCGCCATCCATTGGCCAGCTTTGAATAAGCGGCAAATCCGAAATTTGTATTTCCTGCGCAGTTACTGGCAGACTGCCCGACTTCTTAACCGGAAGAGCTTTCCAAGCGGCCAAACCTGTTCTGACATGCTTAAACGGATTTTTTAATGCCTTCATGGGATCATTGCGCAGCTCCATCACACTTTGCACCGATTCCCAAGTGTTGCGGAATATGAATTTGCTGCGCTCTACCGTTCCGAACAAATTAGAAACTGCCCGGAATTTAGAGCCTTTTACATTTTCGAATAGCAGCGCTGAACCGCCAGCCTCATAAACTTTCATATGAATAGCAGCCATCTCAAGGTACGGGTCAACTTCTTCTTTTATACGAACCAAATGTCCGTTTTTCTCTAAGTCAATGACACATTCTTCTAAATTGCGATACATTTGAAATTCTCCAATCTCAGCCTGATAGGGTGATCAGAACTCACGCTCTTTTTATTAAAATTAATTCATATTGTTGCCTATTGTCAAACGCGAACAAAAACCAAGTGTTATATGCAGCCAAGTATTAGCAAAAAATAAAAATACGCCATAAATGGCGTATTTTTATCATCTTATTAACGAAGTTTATAGTATTGATTATATACTTACTCTACTACAAAAGTATAGGCAGGCATCCTTTAACAGGCGCCTCTCTTGCCTTACAATTCGTTTTTTGCAGTATACAATACAGGCCAAGCGTCGCCCTCGTATATTTCTCCCTCTCTGCCGTTCATCATCTGTGCATTAAAATGATTATTGCCCTTTGCATCGTATTTATATTTGGTTTCACCCGTCATGAGATGAACCGCCATCGAGCGGCGTGCTTGATCACTCGTATTAGGCCCGCTTCCATGGATGGTCAATGCATGATGAAAGCTTACTTGCCCGGCTTTCATAATAACAGGTACTGTTGAAAACTTTTCGTTTTCCGGGATGTCCATTGCTTGCTGCTGCTTCTCCAAATTTTGCTCGAAGAAATCATTTACATTCAACAAGCCCCACTTGTGGCTGCGCGGCACCATCTGCATACAGCCATTCGATAGATCCACATCCGTAAATGCAACCCAAGCCGTAATGAGCGTCGGACCCGCGCAGCATTGCCAGTAAGCGTAATCTTGATGCCAGCCTACATTTGCTGTTTCCTTGCCTGTACCTCTTCCTGGTTTATACAGCAGCTGATCATGAAACAACCTTATCGTTTCCGTCTCCATCAGGGCTGCGGCTATTCCTCCGATTGTAGCGTTTACTGCTACGTTACGTAAAGTCAGATCTGACCAATGCGAATTATCTGTCTTCCTCAGAGCCCGCGGATTATCCTGTCCCTCCAGCCAATTGCATACCGGTGCTTTTCCAGTCTCGTATTCGCCGCGATATAGACGATCCTGATGCGCAACGATTTCCGCTAGCTCATCCTCAGAGAAAATAATAGGCGAAATCCAGTAACCCTTTTCAGCAAAAAATGCGACATCTTCTTGTGCAGGGAGACAATCTTTACGCAGTTGACCATTCATAGACATATTAAGCACCTCATGTAATCATATTTAAAATATATGATCATTATAAACCGGTTAAATTACGTTGTATTTTTTAATCCCATGCATAGATTTAAAGTTTTTGATCATTATTGCTTGTTGAGATTTTGTGCTGAAAAGGTATAATCGAAGGTAATTGTTTTGAAGAGGAGAAGGAATACGCGAATGAGTGAAAATAAATCATTGAAGAACGAGGTGCCCAAACAGCATCTTGTTATTGAAAACGATGGTGAGTTTCGAATCGAATTGCCCTTCGATTCTGATGCGAGCCATATTTATTATCTCGGTGTGAACCATTATGAAAACTGGAGCACATCGATTCATTATCATGATCATTTCGAATTATGCTACGTGGATGAAGGGTACAGTCAATACAAAATCGATAAAACGGTTTATGAAATTGAGAAAGGCCAGCTCCTGCTTACTAAGCCTGAAGAAATCCATTTTGGATTAGCAGGAAAACATAAGCCTTTCAAGCTCTATTACATCGGGTTTAGGCTGGAGAGGCTCCACCATTTGTATCCTGAATTTTATCGCATTGGGCTTCAACGAATCGCTCATGATCAAGATAGCCGAGTAAAAGCACTTTTCGAGCATATAATTACCGAAGTTAAAAATAAAGCTTATTTAAGCTTGCCCATGGTGGAGGGGTTATTTCAACAGCTGCTAGTGACGACGCTCCGTCATTTTCTTGATCCAGCATTAGCAGCCGAGGCCCCTCCAAGGCCGCTTAACGACGCGATTACTGAAGTTATGAATCAGCTGCATCGTGAGGTTCGCTATAACTATGATCCCGAGCAGCTAGCAAAGTCTATCCATATTAGCCGCTCGCATCTCGCAAGGGAATTCAAAAATGCCGTTGGCATTCCCCTCGGAGAATATGTTCGTCACTTATGCTTGGATAAAGCGAAGTCCGAGCTTCGAAGCACATCGAAAGCGATCTCGCAAATCGCAGAAGAGCTGCAATTCTCATCCATTCATACGTTTAGCATATTTTTCAAACGATTTACAGGGCAAACGCCAACTCTCTATCGCCAATCTACAAAATCTAATCTATAAATAAATACATGATTTTGCTCTGATACACAGCCCAAAGAAGCCTTCCCGTCGACATGACGGGAAGCTCCATCTGGATAAATAAAAGGGAAAGCATGCGAGCTTATTTCAGCCTTACACTATAAAACCTCATTGCACGAGGCACTCCCTTTATTTCTAATTTGCCTGCGTAAACAAGACAGCGCAGTCTATATTCGAAATAGCTGTCTCCAATACATTGCTCATAATAGCCCAATGCTTGGCCAACTACTCTGGCCGCCTTTATAAATTCATCTTTTGGTTTATGCTGCAGCAGCGACTCCACCGTTTCGAACAAATAATCATCCAAGTAATCTTCATCTACATGTTGAATTTTACTTTCATTCCAAATACGCAGAACCTCATCATGCTCTGCAAGCGCTAGCCATTCCCTCTCCAGCTGCTGCCTTATGTCGCCAGTTGTCTGCCCATTTTCCTCTGCTTCACCTATTACAGCCTTTAACTTATCTACCGGAACCTCTCCTAATTGCAAATAGTTAATGAATGTTTCGGGTGTATTATGCCTTCTGCTGCATGCCTCTTCTGCATTAAACACGTAAATACGATTTAAATGGTGTCTGAGCAAATAAAGCGCATAACGCAAACCAGTCTGTTCATGAGCATTGTTGCCACACCATATGACAATTGAAGCTTGCTCTGGAATTTGTGCTAATAAGCTTTGATGAGAGGAGGCTTCCTCTTCCATATCAAAATATGATTCGTCATAACCAACATTAATATGATTTCTAAACCACTCCTTCCTCTTAAGCCATCCCTCTTCCTTATGCAGCTGCCATATTGGGCCTATAGAGAAGCTTTCATTAAGAGTAATGACCATATTGGAATCCGCTAACCCAAGCTGTTTAATAGCCAGTTTCAAACTGCCTGCAACAGAGTCTCCAAACACAATATGAATTTTCGTGACAGCCGAATCCAGCTCTCTCTTATTATTGTTTTGGGAATTCAGCAATGAATCGTAAAGTTCTTTCAAATTATTGAAGAGACCCTCTCTAGCTTCTAAACTCTGCTCAGCTATCTCAATTTGAAGCATAACTAGCTTTAGAGCCTGTCTGACATCATTTGTAGAAAGCTCCTCGACCGCCTTGCGTATTTCCAGCATTTTATTCAAAAGCTATCTCCTTCCTTTCCTCTTTACTTGGCGATACACAGGGATAAGAATAAGCCAGAAGATCAAAACCCCTTTTCTTCAGAATAGGAAGACTCATCGGACTAGCATCTACCGTCAGCAAGCGGAATCCATTTTCCCAAGCTGCCTGTGCTCGTACAGCAAGTAAAGAAGTATACAACCCTTTGTTTCGATAAACCGACAAGGTTGAACCACCCCATAAGCTTCCAAAGGAAGTTCCATTATGCAAATACATCCAAGCCGCACTGACCGCTTTTCCTTCTTCATAAGCTGCATAGATGAACAAGCTATCTGGATCATTTTTCAAATTTCGTATTAATTCCTCTCCAAGCTCGCGATGTGATTCTCCCCATATTTCTTCTTCCAGTGAGACGATGTCACTGATTCCTGCTTCATCTGTGATTCGTATGATAGAGGATGGAATCTCACAGGATAACATAAAATCTCCTTCTGTTAGCTGCATAACCAGCAAACCCTCGGGATCTCCAATCGTAAATCCATGTTCAAGAAGTTTATCCTTTAAATTAGCGGGCTGGTCATAGTCATATAGCTTCCACTCAAACCGCTGATCCAATTGCTCAAAGTAAGATAGCTGCTCATTAATCGCATGTTGAACCGCTTCATTTGTTAATGCTGAGTAGGTTACATATCCTTCCCCGCCTGTAAGGGAAACCTGCCTAATCATTCCACCTTCTTCTTCACGACGAAAGCCCGCAATAGTCTGATCGATCCGTTGTTCCTTATTAAACAATGCTATAAGTTGTTCTTTATTCATCGAATGCCTCCGTCGTCCATTTGTTCTTTCCGTCTTACTTAGGTACGTGACTGCCGGCAAAAAAGAATCACATCTGTCTTGCTCAGTATGCCATACTAACAGACCAATCAGCAAAATAAAACGAGCCTATAGAATGATTACTATGGCTCGTTTTATGAGGTTTTGGATGAAAGGACAACGCCCTATATTAGAAAAATTGCTTCTTATATTTATTGCGATTCACGATTTGGTTGATGAATAATCGCACTTCATGGAAGTCGTGTCTCTTGTATGCAAAGCGGCTATATTTTAAAATGGTATCGATTTCATTTTGTGAAAAAGAGATATTCATAATCTGAAATTATGATTGCACTCTTTTATAATTTGAAGAAGCACGAATGCACAGCTGAGAATCAACAACGACAATACGCTCATCGTCGTCCGCCATCTCACCTTTAATTTTCTTGATAAGCATTTCCGCAGCAGCATAGCCCATCTCAATCTTCAATTGATTAACCGTGCTAAGCTGAGGCACCAAATATCTCGAAACTCTTTCATTGTCTACGCCAAAAACAGCTAGATCCTGAGGGATTCTTACATTCGCTTCTCTGCACGCGGCATAAATGCCTAATGCCATCTCATCATTGGCAGAAAAAACAGCTGTGAACTTCTGCCCTGCATCCCAAAGGCGCTTTAAAGCTGAGTATCCGCCTCTTTTGTTGAAATCGCCATTTTCCACAAGCTCTGGCCGGATCGGAATTCCGTGTTTTTCTAATCCTTTGATGTAGCCTTCCAGACGATCCAAGCTATCGATCGCATCATTATAGCCGCTTATGAATGCTATATCTTTGTGCCCCTGCTCGATGAGATGCTCAACCACGTGCATGGCGACCTCTGTCGTATTCGTTTGGACATTATAAATTCTGGAATCCAGGATACTGCGTCCAATAGACCCTATGACATAACCTCTGTCGAGCAGCTCCATAACCGTCTCTTTCGGCAGTAACGACTCAATCAGGATCATGCCGTCAACCGTTCTGTTCGTTAGCATTTGAAGATAACCGAGCTCAATTTCTCTGCTGTTTTGGGTATCGCAGATAATGACTTTAAATTTCTCCAAATGCGCCTTGTTCTGAATTCCTTTTACTAAATTAGAGTAATACGCAACCATAATATCAGGCACTATTATTCCAATGGTAAACGTTTTTTGCTGGCGTAGATTTTTGGCTGCAGCATTGGGAACGTAGTTCATTTGCTCAATAACCATGAGAACCTTTTCCCTCGTTTTGTTCTTAACGAGCGGGTTATTGTTTAACACGCGCGAGACAGTAGTCGGTGATACCTTTGCCGCTTTAGCTACATCAACGATATTAACATCCATAAGATTCGACCTTTGCTATAAATTTTGTCAGATATAAACAAATAAAGCGATATCAAGTTGATATTTAATAATATAGCAAACAGTGAAATCGATTTCAATTATTTTTTGAACAATATTTCCAATGCTTCAAACTGCGCCAATATCATAAGAAAAGGTGATCCACACCGCATTTTACGGATAGAATCACCTTGAGCTTTTTTAACGGATAACCTTAAATGATTTACTACCTGCCTAGAAAACGCCAGAAGTTTTGATTCAGCATATCATCCAGATCCCGCTTGATCTCCTCTTCCGTCACCGTCCATCCACTATGATGCAGCTTCTCGTATTTCGCTGCAAGAACATTGCCAATGATTTTTCTAGAATGCTCCCATTTGTAAATCAATTGCTCAAACACACGACAATCGGAGTGCTGAGGAATCATTGAAGTACCTAGAAGCTCTATTCGGAAACGTGTCATTTCCTCGACCATCGATTCAATATGCAGAAACCACCAGCAGCCAAATATCATCAGATTCCGGAACTTACGAGCAAGCACCGTTAATTCATGCTGATTTTCTCTGGCCAGCATCGTGATGAGAAACTTTTGCTCAGGGTAACGGCGGCATAAGGCTTCCACTGCGGATACATCAGACAACATGCTCATATCGCCTGCTAATCTGAGTGATGGGTTCACCCGTCTGCGTACGCCAATCATTAACGCAAACGGAATACTTTTTGCTTGGCATACAGGAATCATAACCTCGTCAATCATCTTGCTTCGATGATCATCGGCTGGATATTCAAAATCACCAGGCATCGACACGGCAAGATAAAGCGCATCCATCCGAGTAATCCATTCCGAGAGAAAACGTCTTGTTTCTGCCTTTGTCCGCTCAGACCATTCCGCTTGTACATCATAACCAAGATTTTGCAGCTCTTTCACCGCATGATCCCAATCATTAAGAAGCGCATCAACTCGCAGAGCCGCATAGAAACGGGCATCCGTTTTTCCTTTGCCTGACAGCCAAACGGGACGTTCAACAGGATCAAACGGATCGTTCGTCATGACGATTTTCTCAATTCCAGCGATCTGCATGACCGTATCTACCTGCTGTTCTACCGTACGCTTCGCAAGTGCTTGCCGGTAATCGTCCAGATTGCGTGAGGATACATCGAATCCAAGGCGTTTAACAATCGTAATAAATCCGCTTGCAGCTTCGCTTACAGGAGAATGATCAATGAACAGCTGCTTCCATATCCAGTCCGCCTGCTCGCGCTTTGTCATCGACCAGAATTGGCTGTACTCCTCCTCTGACCATCTGAACGACTCTGAAATTAAGTAATGATAAGTCAATAGCTCATCGATGCCCCATAAAAGCAGTTCCCCAAATTCAGGAGCATATAGATGCGTATGCATATCCGTAACAGGCGTGCTCATAGCTAAACGATCAACCGTCGCTTTAATATCTGCTAGGCTTGCAATGGTTTGAGTACTCATTTCCTTTTCCCCTCTCTTATTGGCTTCAACCGTTTCCCCCAAAGCTTTATGCGCCTTATATGTTCAAATGCAGTCGTTGTTGTCCGTTCCCTTTAGCTGTAAACGCGGTCATATCGTCATCGCACCAAATCCGCCATCCACGCGCAGGAATGAGCCGGTAACAAATGAAGACGCTTTGGATGAAGCCAAATAAACAACCGCGCCCTTCAACTCATCCGGGTTTCCGAAACGATTCATTGGCGTATGCTGCATAATCGACTCTACTCTTTCGGGTGAAAGTATTTTTTTGTTCTGCTCCGCCGGGAAAAAACCTGGAATAATAGCGTTAACTCTTACGCGGTCTGGCGCAAATTCGCGTGCTAAAAATTGCGTGATGCTGTTAACTCCTGCCTTCGATGCTGAGTAAGTAAACACGCGAGAGAGCGGTGGTGATGAGGAAACAGAAGAGATATTGATAATGGAGCCGCCGCTGCCCTGTTCAATCATTTGTTTACCGAACACTTGGCAAGCCAGCACGACACTCTTTAAATTGACATCCATAATTCGATCCCATTCATCCATCTCTAAATCAAAGAAAGGTGTGGGGCTGTTTGTTCCTGAAGCATTTACAAGGGTATCTATACGTCCTCCCCATTGAAGAATAACGTTCAGCACCGCTTCTAGCTCATCTTTTTTTGTTGCATCTGCTTGCAAAGAGATCGCCGTTCCGCCGCTGCTATTTATTTGATCGCATACTAATTTTGCTTTCTCCATATCGCGGCCAACGATGGCTACTTTTGATCCCGCTTCAGCCAGTGCAGAAGCCATGGCACTGCCAAGAACACCATTTCCACCGATTACAACGGATACGGTATCTGTTAAATTAAACATGAGAAAACCACCTTATAATCAAAATAACAACGTTGTTATTTTTCATAATATCGCAATAAGCCCATACTGTCTACACCAATTATACCGCTTTCATTTGCATAATAATTGGACTATGATAGGATGTATGACTTATGATAATAGTCGTTAAAGTTCCTTTCGGAGGGAAGCTATGGTAACCATCAAAGATATCGCAGAGCGTGCAGGCGTCAGCTTTTCTACAGTATCCAAGGCACTTAGAGACAGCCCGCTCGTACAAAATAAAACGAAACAGCATATCCTTTCCATCGCCAAAGACATGGGTTATCAACCCAATATTGCTGCTCGAAGCCTCGTCTCGAGAAAAAGCGGAGCGATTGGCATCGTATGGCCATCAATAGAACGCGCAGCCCTATCATCCCTTCTTACACGGCTTAATGAGGAGCTCGAGAAATACGGCTATATCACGTTGCTGTCTATTAGCAACATCGAATCCGCGATCGAAACTTTTCGCCGCTATCAAGTGGATGCCATACTCGCCTTTGGAGACAGGGATAATAAACCTAATCCAATCGACTCCAGCGCCATGCAAATCCCAATTCTCACCTATGGTGCCGCTGACTATACGCCCTATTCCGCAGTCGATGTTAACCGTGGTCAAGCCATTCGGCTAGCGGTTCGTCACTTGGCAAATTTAGGTCATAAAGAAATAGCATACATCGGGGAACCGAAGTCGCATGACCCGCTGCAAGCTGTAAAAATCGAAGCCTTTCAAGAAGAGATTAGACATCATGGGCTGAGTTTAACAGATGATTCCATTCTCCAAATGAACGGTTTAGAATTTCACGATGGTTATATTGCTGCACGAATGATGCTGGATCGTCCTCTTCGACCAACAGCTGTCATAAGCGGCGGTATCGATCTAACTCGCGGCATCCTTCGCGCCGTCAGTGAACTCGGCCTCTCCGTTCCTCATGATGTTTCTGTCGTTAGTTACGACAATCTTCCGCAGATGGAGAATCTTGAGGTTCCAATGACCGTCGTAGGTGTTGCCCTCTCCTCCATCGCAGCGGCAATAGCCAAAACTATTCTTGAACTTATCGATGCTCCAAACATGATTAAGACGGTCCACTTGGAACCCGAACTTGTTTTACGTGCTTCTACTTCTAAACGGTTTTCAAATGCTGAATAGGGCTGTCCCATAAAGTAGATAACACTACTTGAGGATAGCCCTGTTGTTTGAATATGTATAAACTTTTTCCTCATTCCTGGGCTTAGCGAAATACCGGCAAGCTTCTTAACGCTTTTGCCACAATTCTTTTCGTTTCCTTCGCCTTTGAGCGCTCCAACCAGTCATTACAAATAGCTCTTACCCACTCAGGATTAGTTTTGCTAGCGTCATTCATCCAGTTGCCTACTGAATCCTGAACATATTTGGCATCATCGCTGTTCACAGCTTCTAATAAGGAAAGAGCCATAGCAGGGTTTTCTTTCAGCTTAGCAATATGTTTGGCCCATACGCCTCGCGGTCGAGTGGATTCAATGGCAAATCTCCTAATATTCGCATCATGATCACGCACCCAATCTTCGAGTAAATGAAGTGCTCCAACTAAATCATTGGAGATGGATTCCCTTAGAGCCATCCAAGCAATCTCGCGAACGCCAAAATGGTGATCTGCCGCAAAAGGACGAATCGATGCAAGCTTCTCTACTAAACTTAAACGTTGATCCACTCCGATAATAAAAGCAGCCCAGCAGCGAACACTGTCTGATGGATGAGCAGCTAATTTGTCGTAAAGTTTAGACTGCTCTTCTTCTGCTAGTCGAGCGATTAAACTAAGCCATTCCTTTGCGATAGCAGGTATGATTTTCATAATTTTTTTCTCGTTCAAATGTTTCAGCCTATCCAGAATGGGATCGGATTCTTGATCCAAACCAAGCTCGTTTAGTACATTTTGCAGCAGTACAATATGATCGACAACGAGCCATTCCGTCAAATTGACCGTCTCCAGTTTCCCCATATGAATCAGATCTATCACTTCATTTGGAATATCGCTCAACTTTCTTGCACCTTTGCGGTATAAAATGGAGTCAGAAATAAACATCGCTTTCTCATTATTCATAACACGGTTCCCTCGCTTATACGACATTTAAAATTGGAAGTACGCCAATCATACTTCTTATTTATAAGCGAAGATGTAATCTAGTTTACAACCATTCCTACATGACCTAGCTTTGCAGCAACATTTTTTTATGGATGTAGATGGTTTTAAAACCTGTCTTAATGTGTTTTTGTTCCGAAAGCTCTTGTAAGGCTACCGTTACCGCTTCTCTTGTCGCTCCAACTAGATTTGCTATTTCTTGATGTGAAAGAGGAAAATCAATTTTGCAATACTCATCCCTATCCATGCTCGTAAGTCCAAATTGCTCAGAAAGCTTCATGAGAACATGCAAAATTTTATCATGAAGACCTCCTAGAGCTAAATTTTGTGTTAAACGACTCATCGCACTAATTCGATCACTAAGAACCTGTAATAAATTCATCATGAAGCGAGGCCGCTGCATTAAAAAATTTTCAAACCTATCTTTACTCATCAAACAAATATGGCTTTCTTCAATCGTTTCAATATAGTGATCCCGCGTACCAAATGAAATGATATTCATCTCGCCAAATACATTTCCTTCACCTAATATATCCGAAGTAAATTGCTTGCCTTCCACAGACAGCTTATATAAACGAACCTTTCCCTTTTTTACAAAATAAAGCCCTTCTGAAAAAGATTCCGGTGTTTGAATAAATGTCTTTTTCGGGATAACGGTAATAGAGGTCATTTCATCCATCTCTATCAAGTCTTCTATTGTGAGTGATTGAAGCAAATTGAATTGCGATAAATATTGAATGTTATCCATTTCTCCTCCAGTTCGTTAAACGAGATGAAAAAATAAAGATTTAAGGCAGCTTCTTCTTCACAAAATGACCAATATGGTCGATAGCCTGCTGCGCTTCCGGAAGCATGTAGGCGAGAAAATGAAATACACTCCACATCTGATCCCATACTTCCAGCGTAACAGCGACACCTGCTGCTCTTGCTTGATCCGTAAACCGTGTAGAATCACTTAACAGAACTTCATGATCGCCTACTTGGATAAACAAATCGGGCAGCCCGCTCAAATTCATTCTAAGGGGGGATAAGAGCAGGATATCATCCGTACTGCTGCCTAAATATGTGTTCAATATCCTGCGATTGCCCTCCAAGCTCCCTGTAGGATCAAGCTCCGATCGAGTCGTGTAGGATTCACCATCCAAATGAACTAGATCCGTATGCGGGGAGATGAGAAAAGCACCTGCTGGAAGCATCTCTCCTTGATCTCGAAGTGAAAGCAAGGTCATAAGCGCAAGGCTTCCGCCTACTGAATCCCCGCCAAATAGGATATTAGCAGGGGAATAACCGTTTTCAAGCAACCAACGATAGGCAGTGAGGCAATCCTCGTTTGCAGCTGGATACGAATGCTCCGGTGCAAGTCTATATTCAATGACAAGCACTTTCACCCCACTGGATTTCGCTATTCTTGCTGTCAAATCACGATAGAATGCACAGGTGCCTGCTATAAAACCACCGCCATGGAAGTACAGAATGACCTTGTTTGCATCCACTGTTACATTGGCAGGAGTAATCCACTCACCATATAGGTTTCCGATTACTACCTCTTGGACAATAATATCTGTATTCATTTGCATTGCAGCTGCGGTATTGTTCATTTCATTTCGTATTTTCTCCACAGGCATTTCGCTAAAATTGCTCGTTTGTTTTAAAAATTGTTTAATCGCTGTAAGCTGTTCGATACTCGTTTTTTCCATGTAATACTCCTCCTACAGGCTTAATAACGTAAGTTTACAGCCTGTAGCATAGTACAACGTCAAGCTAAGATTCCATGTGAAGGATGTGAAGTGTTTGCTGAGTTTCCGGGTGCCTTTCTTCTGCTTGCAGATTTGTTTTTAAGCTTGCGAGCATTGCTAATGTTTGTTCTTGCCGTTCCATATCTGAACGGATTTTACCCATTTTTTTATCGATCACAGTCAAAAAATCAGCGAGACTAATTTGACTGCTGCTAGAATTTGTTAATGCTTTTTTGATTTCTTTTAGCGTAAATCCACAAGCCTTAGCATTTTTTATAAACGTAAGATGACTTAATACTTCCTCAGAGTACATCCGATAACCTGATTCAGAACGCATCGGCGCCGGAATTAGACCGTGATTCTCGTAGTATCTTAACGTTTCGATATTCACATTCGCCATTTTTGCAATTTGCCCTCGCAAATAACCGGTCATTTCAATCCCCCTCTTATGTTGGTTGAAAGATTGTTCTGAAGAGACACACAGGCTGATCATAGGTCTTAATGTTTTAATTAGAGAATAGTATTGTAGTTATGCCAAAACGAAAATTCTATAATATACTAATTATGGATCTAAAAAGTAAAAACCAAACAAATTTAAAAGTCGATAAAGGATCAGCTATGAACAAAAAAACTCGTAAACCAAAATTAAAAGTCATAATGAAAATCGTAGTGTCTGTTGTCATCCTTCTGTTAATAGGAGGAATGTGGCAATACAATATGATGAATAAAGAATCGCAAATGTTTTTGCCGCAAGGAAAACGATTTACGATAAACTCGCATGACATGCACGTATACAGTGTTGGAACTGCTGGTAGCCTAACCATTGTTTTTGTTGCTGGGTCTGGTACGCCTAATGCTTTTACTGATTTTTACTACTTACAAAACGAACTGCAACAATATGCGAGAACCGTAAGTTTTGACCATGCTGGTTTTGGTTGGAGCGAGCAAACACATATCCCTAGAACGATTGATACATTAGTTGATGAACTGCATGAATTGCTTAATACATCAAATGAAACCGCGCCTTACGTTTTAATTGGACACTCGCTCGCATCATTAGAGGTGCTTCGTTTTGCACAACGATACCCTGACGAAGTAGAACAAATCATTTTATTAGATGGCGGCAGCCCTGAATATTATGCAAATGCTAGGGAGCTGCAGCCCTATTTGATAAATCGCTTTATGGCAGGCTTACGTGTAACTGGAATAGCTAGAGCTTTAGGAAATATAGGCGTTTTACTTCCATTTACCGCTGAGAACATACGTAATCAACGGCTCCCTATCGAATGGAAAGCCACTGACTTAGCCATGTATTATAATCATATTGGAGAGTCCAATAATTTGAGTTTCATAAAAAATATGAATGAGAATGCTCGTGCTGTATTAGATGGCGGTTACTTAAAAGACACCCCGCTGCTTATTTTATCTTCAGATAGTGGAGGCGAATGGGCGAAAGTGCAGCGACAGCTTTTACAATGGTCCAGCCTTAGTAAACAAGAAACCATTTCTGATTCTGAGCATTACATTCATTGGTCTAACAGAGAAGAAGTATTGCAAAAAATAGTGAACACAATTAATAATAATTAAAGCTAATTTTAAAAATATGGCATTCATACTAGAAACCTTCTTTAACTATTTCTCGGGAAATGAATTATCCAAAACTTCCTTATATTTATTCTCTTTGTAGCCAATAACCTCAGACATGACATCACTTATGCTTTTGCCTTGTTCTCTCATCTCGTCTATATAAAAGTCCGCTTTAATTCTGCCCTTATGAACAATAATGGCACGGTCGATAACAAGCTCAATTTCTTCTATTAAATGTGTCGTGAGCAGGATCGTCTCATCGCCTTTTAAATTGGAAACCATCAGCTTTAAAAAATCCTTTCTAGTGAACATATCTTTGCCCTGAAAAGGTTCGTCCATCAGCATATATTTTGCGTCCTTAGCAAACCCCGCACAAATTTCAAGCTTCAGCTTTTGCCCTTTGGAAAATGTTTTGATTTTTTGCTGCGGTTCTAGCTCATAGAAGCTGATAAGCTTGTCAAAATGTTTTCTATTGAATCTAGGAAAAAAACCAGCCAAAAACTCTGCATATTGAACGGGTGTTAGATCAGGAAGAAAGCTTCCCTCCTCCGTAATCAACGCAATGTTGTCATATTGCTCCATTACTGGTCTGCCTTCTACTGTTATGGTACCGTTCTGAATTTCTCCGATTCCCATAATTGCTTTCAGCAATGTTGTTTTTCCGCTGCCGTTTCCGCCAAGAATACCAACGATTTCACCTTTGTTTATCGTTAAGCTATCCACGTATAAGTACTCATTGCTTCCAGGATAGCGCTTTTCCACATATTTCAGCTCGATCATCCATGCCCCTCCTGCCTGCAAACCTTTTATTCAATCTTGAGGTTATCGTAATACCTATACTCTGATTGGCTGTATCCAAAGCCACCTGGCAGCGGCGATAGATTCATCGCTCTAATATTATCGTCATTCAGATCAGTCATAAGCTCGCCTTTGTAGAGCAATGTAGAGGCTTGATACACATAAATCATAAATCGTTTAGGAAGCACAATATCATATTGAAGCTGACTTTCATCTTTAGGCTTGCTTCTCATTGTTTTGACGACATATAATTTATCGTTACGATAGCTCATCGCGAGCATACCGCTGAAATTGTCCTCTTCTCCGTCCGCAAAGCTTTCTTTTATCGTTTCGTTTAATTTCATTTCACTCGATAAATGAAAACTAAACATTGTTTTATTATTATTATTGGCAACAGCATCCTCTGCTGAAGAGGACCGGCTAAAACTCAGATTTAGCGTGTTCTGATCGTGATCGCTAAATGCTTCATAGTTTTCATAATAGGTATCCCCGCTCGGATTATTGAATGAGCTCGCTCGATCCCGTCCTGCCAAGTAAAAATGAGGAACTATTGTCTCACCTAATTGCTTCCCGCTGATACTGTCATATGCCCGAATAATAAGCTGGTTATCTTCAACTGCAATTAATGCCAAGCTGCTGCCAACGGCTTCTAATCCAAGAATTTCAATGCTTGAATTCGGATTATCTTTGTTTCTATCCAGGCTGAAGGTTGCCACGGTACGCGGCTCCTGCCCTTTGTCTCCGGTTATACCTCGATAACCCCAATTATCGGAAAACTTGAGCTCATAGATTCCGTTCTCTCCTGTGTAATGCGTTGTCGTTGGCAATGTAAAATATACGTTATCGCCAATTTTGGCAAGTCCATATTCAAGAGCATTCGTATAAGTGACGCTGTTACCCTTCTGATCCGCTCTATTATAATGAACAGGCGGGTTAACCGTTGCCGTACCGATAGGAATGGGAATCGTGTTCCGTCGATCACGAGCAACGATTTCAAAAAGCGGTCCAGTATTCGAAATATCATATTCAACGCCATTCATTATTTTAGCATTTCCCGGAATAAATCGTTTTGGGGTTTGCTGCTGCATCTGCTCAAATAACACGGTACTCGTTTTCACTTGGCCTTTCTCAATACGGAAACTAGTGCGATGGCTCCCATCCTTCAGCTCTCCACTTATGGCTGCATCCTCAATCGCTTGGCGTGAACCCTGCAAATCTTTTAAATAAAATGTCCCTTGATCCTTCTTCGCGTATATACTGCCGGACATTATCCCTATGACAGCTATCGCTGCAATTAGAGCAACAAGAACTGCATGATTTTTCAGCTTTTTCATAGCGATCCCATCCCTTTCTTAAGCGATAGCTGCTTTTTTTATTAGCTTGATGCTGTGCCATATGAAAAATCCACTTAAAATAAGCATAATTGAACTGCTAATATACAAATGACTTGGTGCTGCATAAGAATAGGATTCACTCATTCGATAGCTCAGTACTTTAATTCCCACAATAACCGCGGCTCCAATAGCGACAAAACCCCAGTACCTTTTGCTTCGTTCGCATAAAGCCCCGTAATATAGAGCTGTTGTGATCATAAATAAAATACTTGCTGATGATAAGATTCTGCTTAGGTTTAATGGCATGATGATTCGAAAAAAATCAGAACGGATAACCGCTAAAAAAAGTCCATTTGTCATCGAAAAGCGGCCTTCACCATAGCTTGCAAACTTCGCCGATACCACATCGTATCCAAGCTTTATGCTAATTAGCTGCGACCCGAGCAGCATGAGCAAGCAAATGACAAAAACAACGATTTTGCTAAAATAAATCGATTCACGCCTTACAGGCAGTGATAAAAACATGTATATACTTTTACTGCCCCAATAACCTGCATAAATCGACTTTAAGAAAAATCCGCATGCTGCTGCTATGCATAGGAGGAATACGATGATGCAGCCTGAAGAGGCATAAATATTTTCATAGCGCTCGTGAATGGTATATTCACCATAGTCTTTGACAAACATGTGGAGCAGATAAAGAGGGATAACGATTACAGCTGTGCAAAGCAGCATAATCGCTTTCAACCAGGTTGAAAATTCATATTGCAGCAATCGATAAAAGGTTCTCATGATACCACCTCAATTGTATTATAGTAGTAGTACAGATACGCCAAAAAAAAACTATTCCCAACGCTCGCTAATGAGGGAAATGACTTGTTGGAACGACAAATGAATCTCCTTAGCGGAGCCAATAAACGCTTTCACTAACTCATCCGTCAGCTCAGCTTCAATTTGCTTTAAGATCGCCTCATCTACATAAATGACACTGCCGAGCGTACTGCTCGTGCGAACATAACCTTCATCCTCCATAAGCTTAAAAGCCTTTTGCACTGTATTCGGATTAATGTTCAGTTGTGCAGCTATTTCTCGCCTAGACGGCAGCTTATCTCCCGATTCAACTTTCCCCAGCAGTATTTGCCTCTTCACATACAATGCGGCCTGCACGTATACGGGCTCCTTGTTGTTTAGCTTTAATTCATAAAAATTTAGCACGTACACATCACCTGCCTTATCTCTTGGTTGTATTATTGCACTAGTACAATTTAGTTGTCAATATGTAACAAAAAAAGGAGCGTGATTTTGAGATCTGCTCCTTTTCTTCGATGATATGTAATAAATCTTTCTAAACCTTTTAAAAATGAAACCTTTTCTTTATTTCCTCTTTAAATTGCCGATCCGAAAAAATAATCATGCCGATGATCGTGAGCAATGAGTAAACAATCGCTGCCACACTTGGCCAAATGACATCCGCTAATTGAAAAATAAATAAAATCGCAGGACATAGGCTGATGAAAAACATCGCTAATAAATAACCGATATCATTATGCCATAACGATTTTTTTATAATGGCGAGCAGAGTCATCATAAAAGTTGCTGCCATACCAAACAGCGGAATGGCATAGGTGGTTGACCACTTCATAAACCCAACAAAAATATCGATTACGAGTAAAAAAAGCGCTAATATCGCGTAATGAAACAATATCTTTTTGCCGATATGCGCCTTTGACAAAATCGTATCTTTTACGATCACCCATGCATAGATTAACCCGGTCGTCACAATCGCAGACCACAATTTAGGATTGAGCTGCAACGTTAATAAATTAATCGTAATCGAGAGTACTATAGCCGATATCGTTAAAAACAAAAACAGCTTCGTACGTGTAAATACGGCTGTTTCTTGATGTAATTTTGCATAGGAGGGGTACTCTGACGCACTATTCCCGCGATTCCCAAGAGGCCTCGAGCATAACGGACAATAGTCGTGCTGATCGTCAACGCTCACATTGCATCGATTGCATAACCTCATCCATTCCTCCCCCAATCATTTGAATATACTCTCACGTCAAGCTCAGCCTGAGCCGCTAAATAAGAGAAAAAATATTGCAGTATATCGGCTTCTACAATACTTCTCGTAAACGTAATCGTCAGCTTATCATTAACCGTACAGACGCCGCAGCTTACTGGGCTTTTATTTGATGGATAGACTACAGCCTCAATAACGTCGATATAGTCATACATTTGCTGCGGCAAAATGATGTTGCCAACATTGGATAACGTCATCGTTCTTCTGCTTTCTCCTAGTGTGCGAAAACCAAAATCAACAAACCAGCTTTTGAGAAACAGCGGAATAAAAAGAGTAGCTTTGTTGCGTTCGAGCGCTACATTGTTATAAATAATATTTTGCAAATTTTCTTTTCCAGTTTTCTGCTTTAACATTTCATTTACTCGAATAATGAGCTCATCAAATGAAGCGTCCTCGGTTACTTTTATTCCGATATTTACAACGCCAAAAAAATTGCGAAGCGTTCGCGACGGGAAGGCTTTGCGTAAATTGGCTGGAATAGATATGACCACCGGGGCATTCTGCTCACTAAATTTAATCCTTGTTTGATAAATAGAGTAAATGAGCAATGTCGTTAAATACGCTGTTATCGTACAGCCCTTTTGCTTGGCAAGTGCATTCAATGCAGAAGCACTAACAACGCCATGCACCACATTGTTTCCGAAGTGCTCAAAGCGTGTACCTTTAACATGATAAGATTTGCTCGTTATCACTCGTTCAACATAACAATCCTTGTAATACCTGCGAAAGCTGTCCTCCATATCAAGCACATCCACTCCAGTATCCGCGAGCAAAATTTTCCCTTCAGGATCGATGTTTTTTCCCAAATATATGAGGTAATAGTATAAAAGTGATTTTAAAAATTCAATGGTTCCATTGCCATCCGTAAGGGAATGAAAAACTTCAATCGATACTCTATTTTGATAATATAAAACCTTAAATAGGTAGCCATTATTCGTATTCGGATCAATATCCCGACATGGATACTGCTCGTCCTCTTCGATCACAATTTTCTCCGTATTTTCATCCAAGTAATTCCAAAACACACCTTTACGTAGTTTAACTGTAAACATCGGAAAACGATCAAATACGGTATCAGCCGCTCTCTGCAAGGCGTCAGCATCTATTCTATCCTTCAATACGGCTGAAATTCGATAAACAGAGGTGTTTTTTGTATTCGTAACGGATGGAAAAAGCTTTGCAGCATTATCGAGTTTATACCATTTGTTCAATTGGAATTTCTTCCTTTCTAGATTCATGCTGTTTAGCTCTTGTTTGTATAATCAATCGAATTTATTTACAATGAAAATCATAAACTCTTGTGTAACATAAGAGTCAATAGGAGCAGATTGACATGAGGACATACTACTCTATCGGAGAAACAGCCAAACGAAGCAGCACGACCATAGAAACCTTACGGCATTATGACAGAATTGGCTTGTTGAAGCCTGCAAAAGTAGATGTTCACACAGGTTATCGCTATTATTCAGATGAGGAATTGGTTTATCTGAACGTGATTAACTTTTGCAAACAACGAAGTATGCCTTTAAACGATATTAAAGAGTTGTTCGCAAATGACCATTATGAATATATTATTCCTTGTCTAATAGCGACTGAAGATAAAATAGATCAGGAAATCAAACAACTGCAACAAACTAAAAAATTGCTTTTAGCTTTGAGAGAACAGTATGAAACGCGTACGACACTCATACCTGAGCAGCTTTCCGATCATGTTTTTTCAAGCAAAATGATTCCAAAAAGAATGATCTTAACGTTTCCTTCTATCCAGCAGCCGAGCATTGAAAATTTCCAGCTGCTGCAAGATCTGCTCCTGCAATATAGCAGTGACGGCGAGGGAGGTTCATTTATTTTCGAACATACAGCATTTATATTGACGACATTAGAGAAAGAGCAGTCTGAAAACCATTCTGTCCTATTTGGTGTCTGTGAAAAGTGGCCTGCTGAGGCAGACAATATGGCCGTATTGCCTGCCGGAACGTATATTTATGGTTATTGCTCCGAAGAGCAAAAACCATTGGCCATGCAAAATATGATTACTGATGCAAAAACGAAATATGATGCTGAACTAACATTTATTGTCCAATCGGTTATTTTTACAGGCATTTTTCAATGGGTATATGAACTTCAAGCGTTATTGGTGCCCTGTTCAGAGTAAAAAGCAAACGGGACTGTCACTCAAGGTCATAGACCTTAAGGGACAGTCCCGTTTTTTGTAAAATTAAATATAGTCCATAATAAGTCCAGCCGTTTCTTCTATCGCTTTGTTCGTCACATTGATAACGACGCAGCCTATTTGCTTCATTAACGCTTGCCCGTATTCCAGCTCTTCTATAATACGCTGAAATGTTGCATATTGGGACCCCGTAGGAAGTCCAAGCACTTTCAACCGCTCCGTACGGATATTCAGAATATGCTCAGCATCCATCGTAAGTCCAATGATGCGGCGGCTTGGAATTTTGAATAGCTCCATAGGTGGATTGACCTCTGGCATGATGGGCAAGTTCGCGGATTTTATGCCTTTATGCGCCAAATAGATACTTAACGGCGTTTTTGATGTACGGGATACGCCAATCAGAACGACTTGGGCTTGCAGCATGCCGCGAGCATCCCGACCGTCATCATATTTGACCGCAAACTCCATCGCTTCTATTCTCCGGAAGTAATCCTCATTCATTTCATGGAGCAAGCCCGGTTGTCGTTTAGGTGTATTTCCATACGTGTCCACGAACGCCTGAAGCATCGGACCCATAATATCTACTGCGCGAATTTGAAATCGTGTGGCTTCTGCTTTCATCATTTCCCGCAGTTCAGGCTGGACTAGCGTATAAGCAATAAAACCACCTTTTTCTGCCGTTTCCTTAACAACTTGCCGAACCTCATTTACGCTTCGTATATTGCTAAACCGCCTGACCGTAACTTGCTCTGGGTTAAATTGACGAATGGTCGCCTGAGCAACCGCCTCGGCCGTTTCGCCAATTGAATCAGAGCAAATGACTAAATATTGCTGCTCATTGTGCATCATTGTTTTCCGAATTTCAGCTTGGCTTGAGCCGCAGCTATTCTTGCCAGAGGCACCCGGTAAGGGGAACAGCTGACATAATCTAATCCCGCGTTATGGCAGAAAAAGATCGATTCCTTATCCCCGCCATGCTCCCCGCAAATGCCTGTTTTGAGCTGCGGTTTACGCGATCGGCCTTTCTGAACAGCCCATTCGACTAAGAGGCCAACCCCTTCGGTGTCCAGCACCTGAAATGGATTTACGGGTAATATCTCATGGTCAACATAGTGACTGAGAAACTTGCCCTCCGCATCGTCCCGACTATAGCCGAAGGTCATTTGTGTCAGATCATTTGTACCAAAAGAGAAAAAGTCAGCATGCTCGGCAATTTTGTCTGCGGTTAACGCCGCTCTAGGCACCTCAATCATCGTCCCTATTTTATAGGATATGTGTTCTTTATTTGGGCCAAGCACCGTATCAGCGGCACCTTCAACGAGCGATCGCATCACTTTCAGCTCGTTCGCATGCCCCACAAGAGGAATCATAATTTCAGGTAAAACTTGAATGCCTCTATTTTTACAATTCAGTACAGCATGGAATATCGCAATGGCTTGCATTTCGTAAATCTCGGGGAAAAGAATGCCTAAACGACAGCCTCGTTGTCCAAGCATCGGGTTCATCTCTTGCAGATTGCGCACCTTACGTATAAGAGCATCCAATGCTTGCTTTTCGCTGACATGCTCGTGAACATTTGCAGCTAGGAGTATTTGCTGCTGTCTCACGACCAGCTCCTCCAAATGCGGTAAAAATTCATGTAAAGGTGGGTCAAGCAGCCTTATTGTTACAGGAAAACCATCCATCGCAGTAAATATACCTTCGAAATCGCTCTGCTGCATCGGGAGAAGCAGATCGAGTGCTCGTTGCCGCTCCTCCTTCGTATCCGCCAGGATCATGGCTTGAACGACAGGCAAGCGCTCCGCGGACATGAACATATGCTCCGTTCTGCATAGACCGATGCCTTCTGCGCCGAATGCTCTTGCTTTCTCCGCATCCTCCGGTGTGTCGGCATTCGTTCGAACGGCCAAATCGCGGACTTCATCCGCCCATTCGAGCAGCTCCTCCAGCTCCACGCTAATTTCTGGTTCTTTGAGCGTCACTCCGCCCAAAATAACGCGTCCAGTGGAACCGTCCAGCGTAATCCAATCGCCTTCACGTACCGTGATTTCACCGGCAGTGAATAATGCAGCATCTTTATCGATGCGAACTTCCTCGCAGCCGCATACACATGGCTTGCCCATTCCCCGAGCCACAACGGCGGCGTGGCTTGTCATCCCCCCGCGGCTTGTTAACACGCCTTCGGCAGCGATTACGCCGTGAATATCTTCCGGACTTGTCTCTGCGCTGACAAGCACAACCCTTCTGCCTTCGCGCACCCATTCCTCTGCTTTGTCAGCATCGAAAACAACTTGGCCCGTTGCTGCTCCCGGCGATGCTGGCAGTCCCGTTGCCAGCACATCCAGCTTAGCATCCTCATCAATCGCTCGGTGAAGCAATTTATCCAAATGCTCCACCTCTATTCGAGCGAGCGCCTCCTCCCGCTTCAGTATGCCTTCCTTGGCAAAATGAACAGCTAGCTTAACCGCTGCTTGTGCCGTTCTTTTCCCATTCCGTGTCTGCAAAATGAACAGTGAGCCGTTCTCCACCGTAAATTCAATATCCTGCATATCCTTATAATGAGCTTCCAGCTTTGCGGCCGTTTCTACAAGTTGTTTAAATACTGCTGGCATTTCCTCCTCCAGCTTTGCAATCGGAAGAGGTGTTCGCACGCCAGCGACAACGTCCTCACCTTGGGCGTTGATCAAGTACTCCCCGTAGAGCATCTTGGCGCCCGTTGAAGGATTCCGGGTAAACAATACGCCTGTTCCGCAGTTATCCCCCATATTGCCGAACACCATCGATTGAATATTTACTGCTGTTCCTTGATAATCTGGAATGTTATACGCTTTCCGATAGACGATTGCCCGGTGATTGTTCCACGAACGAAATACTGCTTCGACGGCTAGCTCAAGCTGGATGTAAACATTTTGCGGAAACGTTTTTCGCGATTTAGCTTCTATTAACTGTTTATAGGAAACAATCAACTCCATCCAAGCTTCAGCCGGCAAATCCTTATCATCTTCTATAGATCTGCTTTGCTTCAATTGATGCAGCAGTGATTCAAAATATAAACCTTCAATATCAAATACGACGTTGCCGAACATTTGGATGAGCCTTCTATAACAATCATAAGCGAAACGCGGATTTCCCGTTTGGCGAGCAAGCGCCTCTACCGTAACATCGTTCAGTCCTAGATTAAGTATAGTGTCCATCATTCCAGGCATTGAATTAACCGAGCCCGATCGGACTGATACCAGCAGTGGATTCTCATCCCCGCCGAATGATTGTCCTTTCAGCTTTTCCACTTTCATTAAAGCATTCCGGATCTCCACGAATAGACCTTCCGGCAAAAGCTGCCCTCCAGCATAATAAGCTCTGCAAGCCTCCGTTGTAACTGTGAACCCAGGAGGAACTGGAAGTCCGGCATTCGTCATTTCTGCTAAATTCGCACCTTTTCCTCCGAGCAAATGCTTCATCCCTGCGTTACCTTCATGAAAGAACAGCACTCTATTGCTCGTCATCACTCGTGCCTCCTAGTTTTCTCCCGGAATTGTAATTCGTGCAATTGGCTTGACCGCACTCCAAGTAATAGACCGTTACTTTTTCAGTATCCAAGGTATCAATGACTGAATCGCAATGCTTACAGAGTATCACTCCCATTTTTACCTTGCAGCGGTTTGTTTCCATCCCTCTACACCTCCGATAGAATGTGGATTGCATGCCCATTGCGCCAAATCCATTACTCTGCAGGAATAAGCCCACTCATTGTCATACCATGCCAAAACCTTTAATTGGTCTCCGCTCACCATAAGAGATGAACCATCAATAATAGCTGAAAACTCATTACCAATGTAATCCGATGAAACAAGCGGTACATCGACTACATCTAGATAAGATTTTAAGTTCGTCGCAGCGGAAAATACAAAAGCTTGTTTTACTGCCTCATATGAAGTCTTTTTGGCCAGATGAACAGTCAAATCAACTAACGATACATTAGGAGTCGGAACACGTACCGAGATACCTTGAACGAGCGAAGCTAAGTGCGGCAGTACATCAGTAAGCGCTTTACCTGCTCCCGTTGAAGTGGGGATAATGGATTGTGCACATGCACGCGCACGTCTAAGATCTTTGTGAGGATTGTCCATATGATTCTGATCACTGGTGTAGGAATGTATCGTAGTCATCCATGCCTGCTTTATGCCGTAAGCTTGATCTAACACATCTAGCACTGGAGCAACACAGTTTGTCGTACAAGAGGCTGCGGAGATAATGCGATGTCGATTCGAATCAAAGCGATGCTCGTTAACTCCCATCACAACCGTAAGGTCGGCTCCCGTGCAAGGAGCAGTAATCAGTACCGTCTCGGCACCCGCCGCAATATGTTTTGATGCACCTTCACGATCAGTAAACTTACCCGTCGCATCAATTGCCAGCGTTACGCCAAGCTCCTTCCAAGGAAGCCGCGACGGATCTTTTTCCGCCAAATATTTAATCTTATTATTATTAATCAGGAGATCTCCATCTTGTACAGATACATCTACATCCCAGATGCCATGTACGGTGTCATATTTTAATAAATGTGCAATGGTCTCAACAGGATAGGTTGAGTTGACCGCTTTAACCCTCAGTCCTTTCATTTTTCTGGAAAAAGCTCTGCGTATAAGTAATCTGCCAATTCTACCCGTGCCGCTAATGCCTACTCCAACCTCCATTACCATTACCCCCTGTTATGATTTGAATCTATATAATACATAACATATAAATAATTAGTACGCAATATATAATTATATAAGACGCATAAATCGCATATTATTTACTTAGTTTTTATATATGCGTCATATACTGAAGTGAGTATGAATGTTAAGACGATTTACGCACGCCACTTGATCGACTCTTTTTGTTGATTGTACACCATTTTGAATAATATTGACACCATGTCATAATTATAATATAGTTATCTAAACAATAGTAGAATTTACTCAAGAAGAGGTGACATAATTGAAAGCGATTACGCAGGATTATTCGTTAGAGTACGCCAAACAATTAGATCATATGGATGAGCTGGCACATTTGCGCGAAGAGTTTTATGTACCTAATGGCATGATTTATTTAGACGGAAATTCGCTTGGCCTCATTTCCAAACGCGCTGAACGAACGATGCTTGAGATGCTTGAGTCTTGGAAAACACAAACGATCGATGGTTGGACCCAGGGCGAGCGCCCATGGTTTTTCTTGCCTGAATCCCTTTCCAAACAGATGGCTGCCCTTGTCGGGGCAGATGCGGAGGAAGTGATTATAACAGGTTCTACATCGACGAATATTCATCAGCTTGTGTCGACCTTCTATCAACCATCAGGCAATCGCACGAAAATAATGGCAACTGATCTCGATTTTCCGACCGACATTTATGCTCTTCAAAGCCAGCTTCGCCTAAAAGGGTATGATCCCGAGACACATTTGGTTCGTGTAGCCAGCCGTGATGGCCGAATGATTGAAGAAGAGGATATTATCGCAGCAATGTCCGAGGAGATCTCTGTCATACTGCTTCCGACCGTTTTATATAGAAGCGGACAATTACTAGATATTAAACGTCTAACAGCAGAAGCACATGCTCGTGGTATTATAATTGGGTTTGATGGCTGTCATTCGGTAGGCTCTATTCCTCATTATTTCAGTGATTGGGACGTGGATTTTGCGCTGTGGTGCAATTATAAATATTTGAACGGCGGACCGGGCGGCGTTGCCTCTCTTTATGTGAACAAGAAGCATTTTGGCCGTGTTCCTGGTTTAACGGGTTGGTACAGCTCTAATAAAAGTAAGCAATTCGATATGGAGCACAATTTAACAGTCGAGCACACTGCAGGCGCTTATCAAATCGGAACGCCGCATATATTCAGCATCGCACCGCTCATTGGAGCATTGGAAATTTTTGAAATGACTTCGATCGAACAAATTCGCGAGAAGTCACTGCATATATCACGCTACATGGTTGAGTTAATTAATCATGAGCTGCCGGGTCTTGGTTATGTGCTTGCAAATCCACAAGAGGATGACCGCCGCGGCGGCCATATCAGCTTGGAGCACGATGAGGCGATTCGAATATGCAAAGCTCTTAAGCAAAATCATGTCATCCCCGACTACCGTTCTCCGAACGTCGTGCGCCTTGCACCTGTTGCTCTCTACACGACCTATGCAGACGTTTGGCAAACCGTACAAATTCTCAAGAACATCATCGTAGAGAAGCAGTACGAAGCATTTGATACCAAACGCGGCGTTGTCGCCTAGTTGACTAGTTGACTAACCGAATAACAAATGTAACGCAGCCCCCTCTCCGCAAATAGCGGAACGGGGGCTTTTGAAGAACGACGGTAGACATTATTACGGAGTTTATTAATAGTATGGAATGAGTTTCCATCCCCGTATAAAAACGCATCTACTCAGCCAACTCACCCATCCCCAAACGCATTCTAACGAACTCCACAAGCGCTATTTGATCAAAATAGGCTTGTTTTATTTTCTAACGAACTCCACACTCGCTATTTATCTAAGTTACCTCGCATTTGGACATCATCTTGAGCAATAACGCGACTGGAGTTCGTTAGCGTTCAGAAAACACAATTTCCTGCCCAATAGCGTCTACTGGGTTCGTTAGGAATTGGAAGACTAAGCTCGCAACCCAGCTCCTACCTCGACACATTCTAACGAACTCCACAGGCCCTATTTGATCAAAATAGGCTTGTTTTATTTTCTAACGAACTCCACACTCGCTATTTATCTAAGTTACCTCGCATTTGGACATCATTTTGAGCAATAACGCGACTGGAGTTCGTTAGCGTTCAGAAAACACAATTTCCTGCCCAATAGCGTCTACTGGGTTTGTTAGGAATGAAAATGCAATTGTAATGTGAGCATCCCCTCAACCAAAACAAACCAAAAATGACACCCAAACTGTTATCAGTTTGAATGTCATTTTCATTTCCAAGCCATGCTTATACGCAGCTTAAAGATACGCTTCCCAGATGAGCAAACTGTGCTTGAATTGTATCTCCCGGCTGAAAAGCAATCGCTTCCGTAATTGCTCCGCTCAGCACGATATCGCCCTTGCGCAGCCCTAAGCCGCGCTCGCCTAACTTATTAACAGCCCATGCGACCGATACAGCGGGGTCGCCCAGCACCGCGGCACCGGCGCCAGTAGCCATCACTTGATTGTTTTTCGAGAGCACAACGCCGATTTCAGGCAAATTCAACTCTCGCACGGGAACCATTTTGCTGCCAATTATAAATTTAGCCGATGAGCAATTGTCCGCTACAACATCCGCAAGCGTAAACTTGAAATCCAAATACCTGCTGTCTATTACTTCAATCGCTGCAGCAACATACTGCGTTGCTCGCAGCACATCTTCACCGGTTATATTCGTTCCTTGCAAATCCTCGCCTATAAAGAAAGCAATTTCCGGCTCAGCCTTCGGATGAATCAACTGTTTGAAATCAATAGATTCCCATTCCAAAGCTAGCATATCGCTAGTCAGCTCACCGTAAATCGCTTCATAGACACCCATCATTTCCTGCTTTGCTTTGCTAGTCAGCCCCAGCTTATAGCCAATCGAGCGCGTGCCAGCTTGAATCTTGCGCTGCAACAGCTGCTTTTGCACATCATAAGCCTTCTCTATCGTTAAGTCTGGATATTGATCTGTAACCTTAATTACTTCTCTGCACTCTTTCTCGGCATCGTACAAATACGTTACGATTTCTTGTTCCATTTCGCGTGTGATCTCCATCGTTTACAACACCCCGTTCTTATTTCTGTCCGCCAGCTCTGCGGCAACATCAACAATCATGTCTTCTTGTCCGCCGATAATGCCCCTTCTGCCAAGCTCTATTAGAATGTCGCGCGAGTCAATGCCAAATCTTTTGCTTGCGCGATCCGCGTGCAGCAGGAAGCTGGAGTATACACCCGCATAACCCATCACGAGACTGCCCGTGACGATTTCTTGCGGACGCTGAAGAAGTGGACCGACGATATGCTCAGCCAAATCCATCATTTTATACAAATCGATCCCGATATTCAGACCTAATCGATCTAACACCGCAATTAAAACCTCTGTTTGGGTATTGCCCGCTCCAGCTCCCAAGCATCGCACGCTGCCATCAATTCGAGTTGCACCTTCTTCGATTGCTACAATCGTATTGGCAACTGCCAAAGACAGATTATTATGCGCGTGGAAACCAATTTCAATCGATAAGGCTTGTTTTAACGCTTCAATTCGCTCACGAACCTGATGCGGCAGCAGCGCTCCGGCAGAATCCGTCACATACACAGCCTCAGCGCCATAGCTTTCCATCAATTTCGCTTGTTCCACCAGTTTCTCTACGGGAGCGGAATGCGACATCATCAGGAAACCAATCGCTTCCATGCCGAGCTCTCTAGCCATATAAAGATGCTGGGCTGACACATCTGCTTCCGTGACATGAGTTGCTACTCGTACTAGGCTTGCCCCTAGAGCTCTTGCTTGCTTCAGCTCATGGACCGTCCCTATGCCTGGCAGCAGTAGAACGGCGATCTTCGCTTGTTTGCTTTCATCTACGGCTGCTTCAATCAGCTTCATTTCATCAATGAGCGAACGGCCATACTGCAAAGTTGACCCGCCTAAACCATCGCCATGGCTGACTTCAATATTGTGCATGCCCGCATCATCAAGCGCACGAACAACGCTCCGCACCTGTTCCTCTGTAAATTGGTGTGCAACCGCATGGCTGCCATCCCGCAAGGACACTTCCGTAATTTGGACCGGCTGATTACTTTTTCGGTTCACCCTTTACACCTCGCTATTCGTTTCGCTAGACTGGCTTGATAGGCGGTTTTTTGCATAATCTTCTGCTACCCGGACAGAGGCAGCCGTCATAATATCAAGATTGCCTGCGTATGGCGCGAAGTAATCTCCTGCTCCCTCTACCTCGAGAAACACCGATACTCGATTTCCATCAAAAATAGGCTCCTGCTTCAAGCGATAGCCTGGCACGTATTCTTTTACGCGTTCAACCATGTCATAAATCGCTTTACTTATAACGGCCTCATCCATATTTTTCACTTCGCAATAGACAGTGTCTCGCATCATAAACGGCGGATCTGCTGGATTTAAGACGATTAGCGCTTTTCCACGATCTGCACCGCCCACCTCTTCTATACCGCGGCGTGTTGTAATCGTAAACTCATCGATATTAGCCCGCGTGCCTGGCCCCGCGCTTTTGCTTGCGATTGTCGCTACAATCTCAGCATAAACGACGTCCGCTGCTTCATTTATAGCATGAATGATCGGGATCGTTGCTTGCCCCCCGCATGTGATCATATTGACGTTTGTCGCTTGCAGATGATTCCCCATGTTTACGACAGGGGATAGGAATGGCCCAACTGCTGCCGGTGTTAAATCAATGACCATTTTCCCCATCTTTTGCAGCACTTCATTATGTTTAACATGAGCTTTGGCGGAAGTTGCATCAAAAATAATGTCTGCAAGCTCAGGATTGTCGATAAGCCCCTGAATGCCATTCGAAAAAGTCGCATATCCGCGTCCTTTGGCCCGCTCAAGTCCTTCCGAATTCGGATCGATGCCGATTACCGCTGTAAGTGTAAGCCAATCGCTTCTTTCCAGCTTGTACATTAAATCCGTACCGATGTTGCCAGATCCGATAATAGCTGCTTTCAATTTCCCCATATGGTTTGTCCTCCTACTCGAATGCTACGGATACCGACCCAATAGAACCAAATCGTGCTTCGATGTGGTCTCCGGCTTTAACCTGAACCGCTCCAGACAAAGCACCCGGCAAAATAATTTCTCCAGCCTTTAATGAAATATCAAATTCACTAAGCTTGTTCGCAAGCCATGCGATCGCATGGGCTGGATGTCCGAGTGCAGCTGCTCCCGCTCCCGTTGCGACTTGCTCGCCATTTTTAAATAAAATCATTCCAAGATCGCGTAAATCTATATTGTCGATAGACGTTTTTTTCTTCCCGATCACAACTTTTGCCGATGAACCATTGTCAGCTACCGTATCGATCAGCTTGATTTTCCAATCTGCAATTCGGCTATCAATAATTTCTAATGTAGGCACAATATATTTTGTAGCTAACAGCACATCGAGGAACGTTACATCCGGCCCCTTCAGATCCCGATCAAGGATGAAGCCGATTTCCGCTTCAATGCGCGGTGCGATCATTTCCTTTGCTTTTACGATGCTTTGATCTTGCACTTCCATATCATCCAGCAAATGTCCATAATCCGGCTCATTGACATTCAGCATCGTTTGCATCGCTTTGCTTGTTAGTCCAACTTTCTTGCCTATAATGTGACGACCTGCCTCCAGCTTTTGCTTGACGACCTGCAATTGCACGTGATAGGCATCGGTTACGGTTATTTCCGAGTAACGTTCTGTAAAAGGTGCGATAGCCACTTGTGTCGCTTCCGCTACCAATAGTTCACTTGCTAGCTTTTCAATGATTGGATTCATATTAAACGTCCTCTCTTTCCTCCTAAAAATAAAGCGGATGGTGACGATATCGTCACCATCTTCCTTATAGCTTCATCGTGATCGATTTGGCTTCTGTATAGAAATCAAAGCTATGACGACCGCCTTCACGGCCGATTCCACTTGCTTTCGAGCCTCCAAATGGGGTACGCAGATCGCGGAAATACCAGCAATTAATCCAAAACAATCCGGAGTTTACAGAAGCGGCCACTCGATGCGCTCGGCGCAGGTCATTCGTCCAAACGACGCCAGCAAGTCCATAAATCGAGTCGTTTGCTATTCGAATCGCATCTTCTTCTGTTTTGAATGGAATGACCACGAGAACCGGTCCAAAAATCTCCTCCTGCGCAACTCGCATCTTGTTGTCTACATCATAAAGCACAGTTGGCTTATAGAAGTTGCCATTTCCAAGCCCTTCGACGCGTGTGCCTCCGCAGCCTAGTTTCGCACCCTCAGCGAGTCCTATCTCCACATAGCTGTGGACCTCTTCGAGATGTGATTTGGATACGAGTGCCCCCATATCCGTCTCTTCGTCAAGCGGCATACCTACTTTTATTTGATTAACAGCTGCAATAAATTTTTCCAAAAACGTATCGTATACGCTTTCATGAAGCAGCAT
Organism: Paenibacillus sp. NRS-1760; assembly: GCF_050467785.1. Classification (NCBI taxonomy): domain Bacteria; kingdom Bacillati; phylum Bacillota; class Bacilli; order Caryophanales; family Paenibacillaceae; genus Paenibacillus; species Paenibacillus sp. NRS-1760. The sequence goes on from NZ_JBITPK010000005.1 coordinate 320,653, forward strand.
ACGTGAGCCAGCAAGACAGATTTGTCCTTGGTTACGGTAGATGGCATCGATTGAGCCTTTCACAACTTCATCCAAATCAGCATCTTCAAAAACGATATTAGCTGATTTGCCGCCCAGCTCGAGAGAAACTGGAATCAATGATTCTGCTGCATTTCGCATGACCGTCTTACCTGTACCCGACTCGCCGACGAATGAAATTCGGCGAACATAAGGATGGGAAGCCATAATTGTGCCAACCGTGCTGCCTGATCCGGCAATAATGTTCAATACGCCCGGAGGAAGCCCAGCTTCATTTGCAATTTCCCCAAGAAGAAAAGCACTGAGCGGTGTGTTCGAAGCTGGTTTAACAACAACCGTATTGCCAGCTGCAAGTGCTGCCGATACCTTCCAGGTCATTTGCATGAAGGGCAAGTTCCAAGGAATAATGATGCTGGTTACGCCCGCTGGTGCATATTTGGTATAGGACATCATGCCTTGCTTTTCAAAATTTTCAGCATGATGATAGAGTGCCATTTCGGCAAAAAATCGCATATTCGATGCCGCTCTCGGTATATCAAAGCCACGGCTTTCTTTAATCGGCTTGCCGACATCAAGTGTTTCTAGTACCGCAATTTCTTGATGCCTTTGCATAATCAAATCGGACATGCGGCATAAAATTTCGGCTCTTTTCTCTACTGTCATATGGCTCCAAACGCCGCTTTCGAACGTTCTCTGCGCTACCTCGATCGCCCTGATCGTATCTGCTTCATTCGCCATTGCCACTGAGGCCAGCTTCATATTCGTTGCCGGATTAATCGTATCGAATGTGGCACTCGAAATGGAATCTACGAATGCGCCGCCGATAAATAGCTTCGCATCTTTTACAGCAGGATTTGCTATAATGTCATGATTCATTTACAGCCCTCCTACTCTTCAATTTCGAGAGTCATTTCAATTTCAATGGCTGTATTGTTTGGCAGCTGCGCCATTCCAACCGCGGATCTTCCATGCTTGCCCTTATCTCCGAATACATCAACCAGCAAGTCAGATGCGCCATTCATTACTTTCGGCTGCTGTGTGAAATCTTCTGTGCTATTTACGAAACCTAAGATTTTGACCACACGTTTCACTTTGCTAAGCTCGCCGAGCTCCTGCTTCACGACTTTTAATAAATTAATCATCGATTGCCGTGCAGCTAGATAACCTTCCTCGACGGTTAAATCCCTGCCCAGTTTTCCATGATACTCATCTACTCCCTGACCTGCTGTGAAGAGCAGGTTCCCCGCCCTAACGCAGGTTACATAATTGCCTAGCAGCGGACGTGAGGAGCCAAGCGTGATGCCAAGCTTTTGCAAGTTTTCTTCCGGTGTTGCCAGCGCTTGATTTTCCACCTAAGTCACCTTCTTATTCTGGTTTCCATTCCTTAACTTCTTCAGACATTACATGTCCGCATGATTTGCAAGTACGCACTTCTATATTTGAATTGAAGCTGTGGATCGCTCCTTTTACTTGTGTTTCAATGTCGGTTAACTGTACGGTTACGCGGTGCATCTCGTGGTTGCAGCTCTCGCAAAACCAAACAAAATCCTCTAGCTCCCCTTTGTCGCGTTTGCGCTCAATAACGATGCCAAACGTGTCAGCCACACGATGCGGTGAATGCGGTACCATTGCTGGCAGCATGAATACTTCGCCTTCATTAACGGCAACAACCTTACGCTCGCCAGCCTCGGTAATACATTCCACATAACAAGAGCCCTTCACTTGATAGAAGAACTCATCAGACGGATCAATGTGAAAGTCTCTGCGTCTGTTCGGTCCGCCAAGCACCATTGCAATAAACTCAGAATCTTCCCATATTACCTTGTTATTAACGGGAGGTTTGAGCTGCTCCTTGTTATCTTCGATCCATTTCAAAAGATTAAAAGCGGTTAATGATTTAGCAGTTGCCATAATAAACCCTCACCTTCAAATCGATATTTTTTGGATAAAAGCTGATCTTGTTTTCACTATAAGATAATGTCGACATCATGTCAATATTAATATTGATGATATGTCAGTTTTATTTGAAAGCGCATTAAAAAAGGGAAAAGACCGCGTCGCCAATCGGCACTACTGCGGTCTTCTCCCTGCCAAATCATCTTAAATACTAGTCACAACAATCGCCTTATCATCCTGATTCCACACGGCTTTACTTCCGGTTGCTAGTTCAATAAAGGAGATCGGAATATACGTTGTACCGCCCACCATGACTGAAGAAGCAGCCATCGGTTTCTTCACTCCATTCACCGTTGCTTCCTTCTGCCCAATCTGCAGTTGAATGGTAACGCCGTTTTTTGTCCCCGTTACCGTCTTGGAAGCACCATTCCATTTCACTTCATAACCTAATTTCTCAAAAATAGTACGCAATGGAACGAGCGTTGCACCATCTTTGCTAAACGGCTGTGCTGCCAAAGGAAGTGCCGCCTCACCGTTAAGTTGCAGACTCGCCTTAGGCAGTCCGCTAACAGGATCACCAAGTAGCGGCGAAGAAAGGACGTACATCCCATGGCCAGAGAACACCCAAATTAAATGGCGATCCCATTCTACAAAGGTGCCATGCACTGGATCAGATTGATCGCTCATATACTTTTTACCTTCATCGTCAGTCAATTCGCCTGACATTTTCGGCACAAAATAAGCAGCAATCGTTGGTTTTAACGGATCTTTAAGATCAAACATTTGAATGCCTGCATTGTAGAATGCATAGGGCATATATTGTTGGCTTGGTGTACCTGGCTGAATTTCAGCATAGCCGGTACGCTTCGGTCCGAAGCTGCCTCGACGCTGGCAATAGTCCGTAAACGGCGCATCTGCCGGCGGTGTTGGACGAGGCATAATCGTTGCTATTTTCGGATTAAGCGGATCTTTAACATCAATCGCATAAATTTCTTTATACGGCTCGTGGCAATCCTCGCTGAGGGGATAACCGCTGTAATAAACCATGCCTGTCGTCTCTACTTTACTGACGTCGATATTATCGCCCTCAGTTCCTGCAAAGCTCATCGGCATTTCAAGATGCGATACCGTCTTCATATTGTTCGGATCAGAAATATCTACAATGTAGAAGCCTAATCCCCCCATCGCTGCATAACCGTATTTTCCGCCTTCTTCTACTGTTTTGGGAATAAACAACGGCATTCGCGATCCCATCCAGCTTGTTTTATTACCTGCTCGCGGATTTAGATTATATTGTGCTTCTTCGCCAATGCGTTGTCCTGGTACTGACCAAATCGATAGCTGCTTTGGTTTTGTTGGATCAGAGATGTCATAGACAAGCTGTGCACCTGAATAAAGATAGGTTTTATATTCTGTGTTCGCGTAGCTGTCGTCTGGAGCACCTGCAACAAATAAATATTTATCGCCGGAATAGACCGGGATGTCCTGGCAGCCAGATCCTTGCTGCGGCTTATCTTTGGAGTAAGTACTTGAATCAAGCGGCGTCTCGGAAAGAATTTTCCAATCCGTCCAGTTCGGGCCGTTCACCTCATAAATTCGGAAGCCGCGCAGCATTTCAAAGTCGCGAATTGCCTTTACTTCGTCTGGATTCGTGTACTTATTCGTTATTTTGCCGTAGCGCGGAACCTCATAGCACTGAACAGCTAAATTTTTATCTAATTCCTCGTTGTACTTCACGTTAAACGGGCCAAATTGATGTTCACCCGCTTGTTTGTCGATCCATTTTGTCGTAATAAGCTCGGCCTTTAGCGGGTCCGTTATATCAAACAAATTGTATTGATTGGTCTCATAGTCATACAAATAGCGACGTCCATCCAAATCAAAGGATGTTTGCCAGCTGTGTCCGTACCCCGCTACGAATGGATAAAAGGCTTCAACCTTCATGTTTTTAATATATTGATTCAAGTCTAGATAAGGCAAGCTGCCGTTGAACGGCTGTGGTCCTTCATTTTCCGGCATGACCGTCGGATGAGTAAACACGCCAGTCTCTACATTGTAACCCCAACTGCCTTCTGCTGGTTCGGCGGGCTCACCCGGCAATCGTTTATGCGTTTCGCCTACTGGATACGGTTGTCCAGCATCAGGTGCATTCACGTTGACGCCTGTGCGCTTCGCAACATAGGCGCCTGAATTGGATTCTGCCTTCACGGCTGCTGTATCTGAGGATGCAAAGATAGGTAAAGACGGAAAGATGAGCGTACTAACAACAGTTACGAGGAGAACACTACTAAAAATTCGCTGCCTGACCGCTTTTTTCATCAGTTCAAAACCTCCAGGAATAAAATATTCATCACCTTTTGGAAACGCTTGCAATTGATCTGATCGAGCAACCCTGACAAAACATTCATGCTGTTCTTAGCTCGAACGTTTTCAGCCCCTTTAACAGCCTCCTTCAAAAACATCAGATGTAATTCCAGAATCAACCTAACAATATATTGAATATGACACAGTGTCAATATGATTAATTTCATTTTTTTGTCATTCTTTTATTCTGAAAAAAGGCTGCAACGACAAATAAGAGTCTGTCGAAATTACCATTCGCCAAGACTCATTTTCAGTCATCATTCCCTATCGATCACACAAAATTAAATCGTTAAACGTCTTTCCAATCTGCGTGCAAGTAAAGAAAGCGTATAATTTACGATGAAGTAAAGAATAGCGACTAACAATAAAATTGGAATAACAAACTTAACATTATAGTTATAAATAATTTGTGCACTTCGCATCATTTCTGGGAGTGTAATTACGATAGCAAGCGATGAGCCTTTGAGAATAGAAGTACATTCGCTGACGATAGGCGGAATCATCCGTTTTAGCGCTTGCGGGAGAATAATATGCCATATCGTTTGGACATAGGTTAAGCCGGAAGCTCTTGCAGCCTCCACCTGCCCCTTAGAAATGGAATTTAAACCACTGCGGACAATTTCACATAACATTGCTGACGCATAAATCGTCAAGCCCGCAACTGATGCGGTAAACACGTCCAGTTTTAAGCCAATTTCAGGCAGTGCAAAAAAGATAAAGAAAAAGACGAGCAGAAGCGGAATGTTGCGAATTAAACCTACATAGAGAGCAATGATTCTCGCAATAATAGGAATTTTGGCATATCTAATAATGCCCATGATCGTACCAAATACGAAGGCTAATACAATAGAGAGAGCTGATACTTCAATCGTTACTAAAAATCCTTTAAGTAAGTAAAGAAGATTATTCGCTGAGTAAGCACCTATGAAATCCATGACAGCTCTCCTTTCTAATCGCTCGCCGATAATTTCCGTTCTAGATAGCCGATAAAGAGACTGAGCGGAAGCGTCAATATTAAGTAGAAAATAGCTACAAAAATGTATACATCAAATACAATAAACGTATCCGATGAAATAATGTCCCCGTAGTACATAAGATCCTTGCCGGATATCGACCCCAGAATAGCAGATCCCATCACCAAATTTAGAAATTGATTGCCAAGAGGCGGGATAACAACTTTAACCGCCTGCGGCAAAATAATATGTCGCATCGTTTGAATGTAAGTAAGTCCTGATGCCCGCCCCGCCTCAACCTGCCCATGAGGTACTGCTTGAATTCCTGCCCTAATCGCCTCTGCAATATAGGCACCCGAATATACGGCTAATCCAAGCGTTCCGCTTACAAAGGCATTTAATTGAATCCCTACCGCCGGTAAACCAAAATAGAAGAAAAAGATTTGTATGAGCAAGGGCGTATTTTGAATAAATTCAATATACATCGTAGCCAAGCCCTTAACGAGCTTCACGGGAGAAATCTTCATGACGGCAACGATCGTTCCAATCACTAAACTTAATAGCAGCGCGAGCAGACTGACCTGAAGCGTTGTTAGAAAACCAGCCCAAAATTGTTCCCTGTATTCAAGTAAAATTGAAAAATCCAACATCTAACTCAGTCCTCTCCGCTTCTAGATGTCTAAGGAGATAAAGGGACGAATGAACGCATTCGTCCCCTCCTGCCATTATTCTGGTTTTTGTTTTAACCATTTTTCATATATTTTGTCGTACTCACCGGTTTCTTTTAATTTTTTTAGCGAAGCATTAACCTTATCCAGCATTTCTTTATCGCCTTTTCTAACTGCGATTCCCCATGGCTGATCTTCAATAACACCGCCAACTAGTTTATATCCCGGGTTTTCCAAGGCAAGTCCCATTAGAATAGCATTGTCAGTCGTTAGCACATCACCTTTGCCCGTGCTAAGCGCCGTAAACGCTTCGCCAAGGTTCTCATATTCAGATACGACTGCTTCCGGTGATTTCTCTTCTATTACTTTGCCGTCTCTCGTTCCTTTAACAGCGATAACCTTCTTGCCCTTTAAATCTGCAATGCTTGTAATCGTAGAATTCTCAGGCACGAGCAGTGATTGCCCTGCGCTGAAATACGGATCAGAGAAATCCACTTCCTGCTTTCTCTCTTCTGTAATTGTCATCGTGCGAACGATCAGATCGATGTCGCCATTTTTCAGCATCGGTATTCTTGTTTTACCATTCACTTCAACATATTCAATATTGTCTTCCGAGCCCGTGATGTCTTTTACGATAGCTGCTGCAATATCGAGGTCAAAACCTTTGGTTTTGTTATCTCCCGTGTCAACATAACCAAATGGAAAAGCATCTGCGCCAATTCCGACGGCAATTTTTTTCTGATCCTTGCCTGATGCCGGTTCTGCTTTACCTCCACACCCAGCCAGACTAACAGTAAGCAACACCGATGCAACCGTTATACTTAGATTCTTCTGCCATTTCTTCATACGTAAATCCCCCTTATTCCCTTTTATTAATGAACCAGAATTCGACTAAGAAACAATCTCGTTCTGTCTTCACTTGGACTTGCAAAGAAATGTTCAGGTTTTCCTTCTTCAACGATCTGACCTTGATCCATGAATATAACGCGATCGGCTACTTCACGTGCGAAGCCCATTTCATGCGTAACCACAACCATAGTCATCCCTTCACGTGTTAGCGCTTTCATGACGTCTAAAACTTCACCAACCATTTCAGGATCTAATGCAGAGGTCGGTTCGTCAAAAAGCATGACTTTCGGCTTCATTGCAAGTCCCCTTGCAATAGCAACCCTTTGCTGCTGACCACCTGATAGTTTGGATGGGAAAACATTTGCTTTCTCCGTTATCCCAACTTTATCAAGGTAATACATAGCCAGCTTCTCAGCCTCGTTCTTTGGCATGCCTCGTACTTTGATAGGAGCAAGCGTAATATTCTCGATCACTGATTTATGTGGATATAGATTAAAATGCTGAAACACCATTCCAATCTCTTGCCGCATGACATTAATATTCGTGTGCTTGTCATTCACTTTATGGCCGTTCACAACAAGTTCTCCAGAAGTAACATTCTCCAATCGGTTAATGCAGCGCAGAAGTGTGCTTTTTCCAGATCCTGATGGACCAATGATGACAACCACTTCTCCTTCTTTGATGTTTAGATCTATATCTTTCAGGACGTGGTTCGAGCCATAATGTTTATTTATTTTGCGAAATTGAATCACGCGGTGAACCTCCGATACGAAAGAATTTTGCAGCATTTCCGCCAAATAAAGCGGCCTTTTCTTCTTCGGTTAAGCTGAGGCTTTGTTCGATGACCTGGCCTGGAGGAACCTCCCTAAGCAAAAAGGGGTAATCAGAGCCCATCATAATTTGTTCATGACCAAATCTATCTATCATGAATTTGAGGTTAAGAGGATCGAACACTAAAGAATCATAAAACATTTTTTTGGCATAATAGCTGGGGGGATGCGTTGTTAAACGAAGCTGCGGCCAAACGTTCCACCCTTGATCAAGCCTCGGCAGAATATAGGGAAACGATCCACCACCATGAGCAAAACAAACCTGCAAATCTGGGAATCTCTCCATCAGGCCGCTCCAAACAAAAGTAGCTGCTGCTAGAGCCGTTTCGCTTGGCATGCCTATCGTATACATGAAATTATGCCTTGGCGTTCTATCTTTTCCGAGTGTCTCCCATGGATGAATGAACAAGGGGACCCTCCATTCTTCAGCCATTTGGAAAAATGCAATAAAGGAAGGATCGTCTAAATTTTTGCCATTGATGTTGGAGCCGATTTCAATTCCATTTAAATGAAGCTCATGCATGCAGCGATCCATTTCACGAATAGCGGCATCAGCGTCCTGCATCGGGACGGTACCGAGCCCGGCAAAACGGTTTCTATGCTGCGCGACCGTTTCAGCTATAAAGTCATTCTGAATGCGTGACATCTCTATTGCTTCATCTAATGGTGCCCAATAAGAAAAGGTAACCGGAATTGGAGACAAAACCTGCATATCAACGTTTTCCCTATCCATATCCTCTATTCTTTTTTTGGGGCTCCATACTTGATCTGTTACTTCACGAAATGATTTGCCGGCTACCATAATCGTAGCACCGCAAGTACATGTTCGATTTAATATCGGCCATCGATCTCCCCCGTATTTCTGATAAAAATCGGGAAGCTGCTCAGGTATAATATGCGTATGCGTATCGATTCGCATGATTTGAAACCTCCTTATAAAAGGGATATCATTCTAAGTAGAAAAGCATGAGCTGGGAATAAAGATGACGAGATGTCAGTTTTTTTGAAAAAAAACACCATCGAATCCCAAATGAGGTATACTATTTAAATAAACCGCTTACAAATTGTGCAGCCTTTGTAAACTTTCAGCTTGGATATCTATCATATTATGATGATTATGACATCATGTCAATAAGAATTATGCAAATTTGATTTTGGATGATAGCCGATGAACCGCCATTCTTTTTTATATTTACAATAGGGATGTCATTCGACTAGAATGTATAGTACTCTACAGGCAATATTCTCTTGAAAGGTTGAGATCCTATATGGAAAACGAAATAAAAGATATCGACGGTCGACACCTTAGATCGCAGCAAACGAGGCAAAAGCTTTTAAAAGCAGCCAGAACCGTTTATTTAAAAGAAGGATTCCAAAACAGTACAATAAATCAAATTATTAAATTGGCAAAAACCGGTTATGGTACAGCCTATACCCATTTTACCGGAAAAGATGATTTTCTAATCGTATTGATGGAAGATGTCATGCAGCAGTTTTTTGATATCGCGAATATCTCCTTCCAACCGACATCCAAAGAAGAGGCTAAAAAGGTCATTAAGAGTCAAGTACTCACCTTCTTCCAAATAGCCGAATCAGAACGAGACATGATGAAAGTGTTTGCTGAAGCTATGGGACTCTCATCCGCGGTAAATACAAAATGGGAAGAAATACGACACAAGCTTATTCAAAGTATAACGACTGACATCACCTACTCTCAGCAGCATGGTTTAGCTCGAACAGACTTAAAAGCAGAGCTTGTTGCATGCCAATGGTTCTATTCGAATGAAATGTATCAATGGGATATTGTTCATAACAGACACCAATATTCTCTCGAAGAAATTGCGAATACCATCACAACTATGTATACCGACGCTCTTTACTTATAAGGGCTCGGTATGCCTTTTTGGCATTCTTGCACAATAATATTGACACTTTGTCATATTTATTTTATATTGATGCTGCGTCAACTTGTTTGCACAAAATTGGTTGAAGGGATGGAAAAGCAGATGATTATCGGGATTCCAAAAGAAATCAAAAACAATGAAAACCGTGTCGGAATTGCACCAGCCGGAGTAACGGCCTTCTTGAACAATGGTCATGAGGTTTGGATAGAAGCACAAGCAGGAGCAGGCAGCGGATTCTCGGATGATGACTATTTAGCCGCAGGAGCTAAAATTGTGTCCACTGCTCAGGAAGTCTGGTCTGCAGAAATGGTTATTAAAGTGAAAGAGCCGCTTGCAGAAGAATATGTTTATTTTCGTGAAGGCTTATTATTATATACCTATCTTCACCTTGCTCCAGAAGCAGAGTTAACGAAAGCTTTGGTCGATCGCAAGGTCGTTGCCATCGCCTATGAAACAATTCAATTCGATAATGGAGCTTTGCCGCTGCTCATGCCTATGAGTGAAGTTGCCGGACGGATGTCGATCCAGATCGGTGCCCAATTCCTTGAGAAGCCGCATGGCGGAAAAGGTGTTTTATTAGGCGGCGTGCCTGGGGTAGCACCTGGTGAGGTGGTCATTATCGGCGGCGGAATCGTTGGTACAAATGCGATTAAGATCGCTGTCGGATTCGGCGCTTCTGTTACCGTACTCGATGTAAGTCCAGATCGCCTTCGGCAGCTTGACGATATGTTTGGCGGGCGTATTCGAACACTAATGTCCAATAGCTATAACATCGCAGAAGCGGTGAAAAAGGCTGATCTTTTAATCGGTGCTGTTCTTATTCCAGGAGCGAGGGCTCCTCGCTTGGTGACGGAGGAAATGGTTAAAACGATGCAGCCGGGGTCTGTCATCGTCGACGTTGCCATCGATCAAGGCGGTTCTATTGAAACGGTGGACCGTATTACTACCCACAGCAATCCTACCTATGAAAAACATGGTGTCATCCACTATTCTGTTGCGAACATGCCTGGTGCCGTCGCTCGAACTTCTACGATTGCTTTAACTAATGTAACGATTCCTTATGGCGTACAAATTGCCAACAAAGGCTACAAGCAGGCTGCTCTAGACAACAAAGCCATAGCTAGAGGAATTAATATTGCTGAGGGCAATGTAACCTATAAAGCGGTTGCCGATGCACACGGATACGATTACATTGACATTTCCGACTATTTGAATACCCCTTCTAAGCAAGTTGCCGTGTAAGGGAGAATCATTAGATATGCCAATCGTAACGATTCAGATGATGGAAGGAAGATCAACCGAGCAAATAAAGTCTCTTATTGCCAGTGTAACAGAGACCATTGCAGCAGAATTGAACTCTCCAAAGGAGTGAATTCGCGTTTTAGTTACAGAAATCCCCTCCACCCATTGGGGAATTGCCGGTGTTCCAGCAGCAGAAATTATCGCTCCACCTAAACATACGTAGTGACTTCCACCTGCATAAATTCAGCCACTTTATTGGACGGTGAGATCGGTACCGCCAATGATGGTGGCTATTTGTTTTGATAAAGTTGCTTAGAAAAGGGGTTTACCTAACGATGAAACAAATCAGCAATTCTAAACAAATGAAACTATCTTTTTTTGGAAAAAACCTGCTTCTCTCCGGTTTGAACATCGTCTTGATTGCGCTTATCCTCATTGCAGCCAGCTATTTTATCCAAGAACGAGTTTTAGTCAAAACCTTAAATCAACAGGCAGAAGGTTTTGCAGCGCTTGCTGCAAGTGAATTCCAATTAGCCGAAGTTAAAGAAGCTTTCCAAAATCATGACGTAAACAGTCCGCTCCACAAAAAACTTGTTGGGAAAATAGCTCATTTTCAAAAAACGAACAACAGTGTATCCCAATCCTATCTATACTCTGTTGATATCGCACATGGAAAAACACCGATCCTGCTAGCCGTCCCGCAAGACTATATTGACTCCGGCTACACGCCGGGCACCGCTTATGAGCAATCCCCCGTTATGCTGAAGGTCATGAAAAAGCTGCTCGAAAGCAAAAAAGCAGCAACAACAGACATTTACACGAACAGTTATGGACAATGGATAACCGTCGTTCATCCCATCATGGATGAGCAGAACAAGGTCATTGCAGCATTTGCGATTGATCTTCATGCGGATATCGTCTCCGAAGGAAAAAAAGAGCTGCTCCTATGGACGGTACCCGTTCTGATAGCAGCGCTTCTCGTCATTTTGTTTATCCAAATTGTTGTGCTGCGCAAATTGCTTTCACCTATTAAAGAGTTGAACGGTGCTTTTCGTAAAGTTAGCGAGGGTCAGCTTGATGTGAGCCTGCCTACAAATCGTCTGGATGAATTAGGCTTATTGAATGCCCGTTTCAATGAGATGATATTAAGCTTACGAGACATGATTAGTGGTGTGCAGCAAAATGCCCATCAAGCAACGATTCAAGCGAATGAACTAGCAATGAATGCCGAGCAAAATTCGAAGTCGCTTAGTGAGGTTTCACACCGCATTCGCCAGGTTGCTGATGGCGCAGAAACGCAGGAACAGGTAGCCTTCGAAAGCTCTCGTGCGATGGAGGAAATGGCAGCGGGCATACAGCGTGTAGCCGAATCCGCAGCTAGTATGGCTGTTGCCTCTGAGGATATGTCTGAGGAAGCCTCACAAGGCAATCTCTATATTACGAAAGTTATCCATCAGATGGATGGCATTCATCAATCCGTTCAACAATCGTCCGCTTCCATCAACTCGCTAAGCGATCGCTCTAACGAAATTGTGCAAATTGTCGAGGTCATTGCTGGAATTGCGTCACAGACCAACTTATTGGCACTGAATGCCGCCATTGAAGCGGCAAGAGCCGGCGAACAGGGAAAAGGATTTGCAGTTGTCGCAAGCGAAGTTAGGAAGCTCGCTGATCAATCCCATCAGGCTGCCACTCAAATTGGCGTATTAATCCTTGAGATTCAACGAGAAATAACGCAGGCGGTACATGCTATGGATGAAGGAACGAAGGAAGTAACACAAGGCATGTTAATCGCGGAGGAGACGGGAGACAAATTTCAAACCATATATGCGGCCACGCAAAATGTTGCTCAGCTGATTCAAGAGGTTTCAGCCATATCTGAGCAAATGTCAGCGGGCTCTGAGGAAGTCGCATCCTCTGTTCAGGAGCTCTCAACTATAGCTGAAAGCTCTTCAAAGGCTGCTGTTGACGTCGCTAATGCATCGGATGCACAGCTCGATTCTACGAAGGAAATTAGCGCTTCTGCTGTATCACTTAATGAAATGTCCAAGCAGCTTCAAACATTAATTAGCAAATTCAAACTATAAAATAAAAAAATGCGTCGGCAGATATAAACCCTACACTCTGCCGGCGCATTCATTTCCTCCCACCTAAATAGGGAAAGCTTATTTTGTTCAGGGCGTATAAAAAAATCATAGTTTTACCTTGTTTTTCACAACTGCACTCTTATGAATTTTCAGTTCATCGCGGTATTCCACCGTCTCAATTTCGCAGTCTATACCTATAGTTACATTCTCTCCTCTAACGATACTTGCCTTCGTATAATGAAGCTCGATGTTATCGCCCTCGATCAACCCCGCATTGAAAATAACCCCGTCCATCGATTTCATCAGCCTCAGCAATGTTCCCACTTTGCTTCTTTTAATTTTGATTTTGCTGCCTCCGACCTCTTTAGCAAAGCTAGGTCCGAACATACTAATAGCCAGCTGATCTGAGCTTAATAATCCATCGATATTTACTGCGCCAGTTATGTGCAGCTCTTCCGCTTCACAATCACCTGCTGCATCCAATTGACCCGTTAACTTAATTTTGTCTACTCTGACTCTTCCTTTTGACTTCATCTCACCTCGTCCTTGCAAGCTAACCCCGTTTAAGCTGCCGTCAACGGCACATACGCCCGTTATCTTCATATCTTTCGCAATTAAATTTCCAGCGATCTTGACTTCTCCCGTCAGCCTGAGCTTCTCACAATCCACATCACCGTTAAATTTACATTCGCCTGTTATATTCACATTTTGATAAAACCCGCCCGCTGACGTTGTTTCACCTAATACTTTCAATGGATTCCGTATAGGCTCAGTCACTAACCTTCACCTCCTTCATAATTGCAGCGCCGGGATGTACGGACAGCTTCGAGCGATATTCTACTCGTCCTATCGAGCAGCCCTGACCAATGATGACAACATTACCCCTAACGATATCTGCAGTTGTAAATTCAATATCAATATTGTCGCCTTCAATGACCCCAACACGCAGCTCAGGCTTTAGCTTCGGAATAATTCCACTGAATAATTTATTCCACATCCCCACGTCTGCCTGCCTGATGATCAGGTTTTCCACGCCAATCTCATTCGCTTTTCCTTGGCCTTGCAGTTGAAATTCCAGCTGGCCCGCACTGAGCAAGCCGCCAACCGTGAAGCCGCCCTTGCCTGTAAAATGCTCCAGCTCACAATCACCTTTTATGCTCATCATGCCATTTAATTCACAGCTTTCGCCGCTAACTCCGCCCGCGATAGTAAGCAAACCATCCGCCTTCATATTTCCAAATTTCATATTGCCTTTTACATCCATCGTACCATTAACTTCAAGCTCATCTGCCGTAAGATGCGCCTTCATTCGTATATGTCCATTTCCCTTAAATCTACGCGCAACAATAGGTCCGCTTACTTTGCCAACACCATCTATAGATACGTTATCGTAGCTTCCACCTGCGGCACCGCTAACTCCGCTAATCTTTAAATCTGACAGCTGATATTCCATCATCGCTCTTCCCTCCATTAAGAAAGCTTCCCTTTTAATTGTTCAATCAAATCACCTAAGCTTAGCTTGGCAACAAGTCGGACACCTTCGTCAAATACTAATTCAGTTGGCGAGTGCGCCATGATAAAGGAAGTCATCCCCATTTTTCGAATAAAAAATAGATCCCAACTCTTCCCCTCGAACTTCCTGACCTTCTCGTTCAAGGTTTGAAACAACAGTTCTGCTTCCTCTAAGCTCAGCTCTCCGAGGCCAAGCAGGTAATCAACTGCAAATAAATGCACAAGCTCGTCAAACGAATATTGTCCACCAATTCCAGATAACGCTCCGAACCTGCTTAGGGTCATAGACGAAACAATGTTACGTTCTTCGACTTCTGCAGCAGTCAGTGTCATATCGTTAATAGCGGACGTATCAGATAACTTACCCGCTAGGTCATCTAACGAAAGATCATCCTTCATATTAATAATGTTATGGATGCGCGCTAATATCGTCTGTTTTGGGAAAAAGGTTTCTTGTCCTGTAAACGTTGATTTTCGAATAAACCATTCCTCAGGAATAAGCTTCTTTCGTTTCCAACGATATAGTTGCCCATACGAAATGCCGGTTAAATCCAGCAGTTCCTTTTTCGAAATTAAATCCTTATCCACTATAATCACCTCTCGAAATGATCGTAACATAACACTGTTACGTTGTAAATGAGAATATCGCAATAAAGAAAGGTTATGCTGGCTTGCTATTCTTCATTTATATAAAAGAAAAAGGCAGCTCCCGATTCCATTACGAATCAGAAGCTGCCTTTTGATGAAAAAATTTTAGGAAGTTATGCCATGTTCATTTCGGATGTTATACATGCCTTGAATTAGCAGCTCCGCAGGATCCCGGTTCAACTGCAAATGTGTCAACAATAGATGTAACGGAATAGCGCAAACGTTGTTTCCGTCTTTAATCGTTGGAAATCCAGCTTCAAAGACTGGACCGTGTTCTTCGTTCCAAGCTAGACCCGCATGTACCTGTTCCGGAGCAAACTCTTCCGTCACAGCTGTTATACATTGCGGAACGAGGATTTTGTCGATTACCGCTTTAGCCTCCTCTTCACTTGAAGCGGCTTGTGAGAGAGGTTTCCCACCCTCGATCTCCATAAGATCGACGAAGAAAGAAGCCATCCACACCGCAGGATCATTCCCCGATTGGAATCTATTGACCAACTCATGCAGGAAAAATCCGCAGGAATATACGCTGTCCGACTCATCCTTCACATGAAATACAAAAACTGGGCCATAAGCTTCGTGGTTCAACACTTGTCCTTCAACATCGTTAAATTGCATTTTTAAAGCTACGATGCCATTATGGTGAACAGCCTTAATAAGCTCCGCCCATTTCTCCTCGTTCATCGCCGAATCCTTACTGCTTACTTCCTCATTTGTTGTCTCATTGTTTATTGTCATAGTTCTACTCGTCTCCTATAACAGCATCATCTTGTAAATCTCGTTTTTTTCACTAGCCTATCCATCAGCAAGCTTTCTGCTCATTAATTATAGATTACCACAATTGCTTACTTTGTTTATATGCAAGTATTTTCCAGACTCATAATCGCCTGCGAAGAAACTCAGCCACATTATGGTTTCCTTGCTTGACTGCAAGAGACCAGGCGGTATCCCCTTCTTGATCTTCAGTGTTTATATTTGCTCCATGTTCGAGCAATAAGCGAATGATTTCAATATTATCATCATGAAAAGCTGCAGTATGCAAGCAAGTATGACCATTGCTGTCCAGAAGATTAGTATCGGCATGATGTTTCATAAACAAATTAATGAGATCTATATTTCTTTCGCCTGCTATCGCAGCATGCAACGCTGTATTAGAGGGAATAAAAGAAATCTTGGAATGAGATACTGCATTAATGTCAGCACCATAGTCAAGCAATACCTGTGCCGCTTCTTTATTGCCGAGATGTGCTGCGAAACCAAGAGGTGTAAGCCCATCCTTATTTTCGGCATTTGCTAGGCTCGGGTCCGATTCTAATAAGCTATTTAGCTGAGTTCCTGACTGAATCGCTTGAAATAAATCTTCATTCAACGGACCATTCATTTTTTTTCCACTCCATTTCAACTGGTTTCATTCTACAACATTACCAAACTTTAATAGATGATTTCAAATATAATAAAATACGCTTATAAACTATTCTTTACTGCTTCTGCTTCGAGCAAATGTGATAGATTAAAATAGATAGGCATTTTTGCTTGCATGAGGTAAATGCAGGGATTAGAGAGGCGTGTGAAACATGGAATTATATATATCAAATGAATGGAATAACGATGATAAATCGTATGTTAGCAGCAATATGTTTGCTTTTAATTTAAAGCATTTCCCTGAAAACTTGAAAGGGCGGTATCAGGAAGTTAATTTGTTTCTAAAAAACGCTGATGGTCAAATTTTCGGCGGGCTTCTTAGCGAAATATGCTGGAACTGGATGCAGATTGAGTACTTATTTGTTGCGGACGAAATTCGTAAATCCGGGTATGGAAAGCAGCTTTTAGACGAGGCCGAAAAGATAGCTAAAGCGAAAAACTGTGATTTCATAAAGCTGGATACCTTAAGCTTTCAGGCGCTCGATTTTTACAAGAAGCAAGGGTTCGAGGTGTTTGGATCGATACCGAATGCTGGCGGTTACACGCACTATTATTTAAAAAAAGACCTTTAAGCTCAGTTGCTTAGCTGTTCCATACCGATTACAGCACATTTTCACATCGAAAAGAGGCTTTTCCCAAAGCGCTAGTTCTAGGGATGCAGAACACTCTTAATCAGGAGAAAAAGTGAATATTGGAATGAAAAAGGAGCTAAGCTACTTGAATCTGCTTAGCTCTCTTGTTTTTCGGAAATAGAGATTTGTCCGGCTGTAATTGTCAAAGTATCTTCATCCATGTCATAGTCCAGCTTGTTATTATCCCTTCGCCGCCATAGTTCGCGTAAGCGACTACAGTATCTGGAAAGCTGCGCAGCAGAGACTTTGCTTGTCCAGATGAGTTTGTGCCCTAGCAATATTCATAGCTTTCTGGTCAGTGTTGAAGCGCCTGTGCTATAAAAGGGCTTTTAATCATTTTTTGGTATGAAAATTGGACGTTCATAGGGATGTTGATTCGGTGCATGCAGTGCAATCAATTCCACACCATCAAAGGTTTGAAAAATCATTCCATGTCCACCATCACTTGCAAACATAGGCTCATCCTCTTGCGCCCATTTTCCCTCAAGTGTTCCGTCTAAAGAACAAGCCCGCCCCATTGCGTACCCTCGCTCCCCGGCGCTGGACCAGAGCATAAACAAGTACCCAGCGTTGTCCTTATAGAGAAACGGGCCATCTGTGACGAATTCATCGCTATCCCTAACTGGCCTCGCCCATGATGCGCTTGATGCAGCGAACAGCAAGATCGGCTCTCCCGCAGAAGTCAACAAATCAGCAGTTAACGGCATAGCCCATACCTGACCATCCCGAACCTCCAGCCATTCACGACAAAAGATGATCCACGGCTGCCGAGCCTCGTTCACGTAAAACGTACCATCCAAGCACTCCCAACCTGCGGGAGTAATCGGGCCTACACCGTGCGGCTGAAACGGACCAAGCGGATGCTCCGCCATCAAGATTTGTGTCGCCCGTGTCGCCCCTTCTGCCTTGAAGCTGGCAAACATATAATAGCTTCCTTCGTATTCATGCACTTCCGGTGCCCAATAATGATGATCCGACCAGAAGTCTTTAGCTGGTCGAAAAGCGGGAAACGGACCGCTCCAATGCTCCAAATCCTTGCTAACATAGACGTTAAAGCCATCCGGAATGCCTTCCCAAGCTGTCTCTCCAATCGTGCCGTACATATAGTATTTCCTGTTTTCCATATCCGTTAGGATAAACGGGTCTCTAATGTGAATTTCAGAGGTACGTATCATAATCTCCCCTTCTGTTGCTTGCTTTTTCTATGTGAGCGGCGAATAAACCATTGGAATCCAAGCTGTCCCATCCCACATAAGCAGCTTCTTTAAGTCAGTATCAAAATAAGTCGTAACACCCGTGACCAGCCGGTACTTAGGACGATTAGCACTTGACCCCGCAACTGGAAGTGCACCCAGCTTCAGAAACGAAATTTTTTTGTTAGGGTCAATCGGGAATTTCGTATATACATCTCGATCGTTCTGGAACGAATACCATACATAATTATCCAACTGTACGAAATAATCGCCTAAGGCGTCAGAATTTCGATCAAAGAACATAAAACCGGAAGCATCAGGTCTCGTCAAGCCGCCTGTCTTAGCTCCTTGAGTCTGGGAGGTTGGATCATTCTCGTTCAATCCCTTTACATGCAATGTACCTATTCGTAAGTAGCCAACCGTATCTGGTTGGAAAGACGCCATAGCTGAGTTGTAGCTGTTATTCCCAATCTTGATGATACTAACGCCAATCTTCTCCATAGGAGCATAATATACCGTCAGACTGCCGATTGAGCCAGAGCTGTTGTTAACCGTTACATAACCGGAATGAGTATTCCGAAGCGTTACGCCTTCAATGTGAAAGGTTGATGCTGACAAAGCATACACGCCTTCAAGCAAAATAGCTGTATTGACCTTCGTATGCTCGACGTTCAATTGGTTTATTATCGTTTCGCTCTCTTCGCCAGTCAAAGCAAAAGGAACATCAACATTGGGGCGATCTGATTTCAAATATATATTATTGAAAACATTACCAGTCCGGACTTTAGAACGGAAATCAACACCACGGTACGAGAAATCCTCAATTTCCAGTGTATCGTAAGTGACTGAGAACGATTCTGCACCCAAACCATCAGGGCAGTATAGGGCGGTTCCTACATTCTCGATTCGTACGTTACGAATTGAAGATCCCCTCTGCAAAGACCATTGTGCTCCGGTATAAATCCCTACGCGGTCTCCCTCTGTCTCCTGATTTGTAATGAGGCTGTTATTGAATCCAAGATTAAGATCAGCAACGACCGAAGATCGACCCGCTTTCAAAATCGGTGCCTTCGGGTCAGCCGTCGATGCGACTATACGCGTTACAAACATACCCGAACCGACCAGATTTTGATTCTGAATTGTCAATGTTTCGTTGATATGAAACGTTCCCGCCGGAACGAAAATGCTTTTCCCAGTGGCGATTGCCTGCTTGAAAGCCGATGTGTCATCCATGTCATCATCTGGGATGGCTCCGTAGTCCGTGATGTTTGCGAAGCCAACCCTGTATTGCTCATGTGAAGGAATTTCAGCACTGCCCCTAACTACCGATATATCATCGATAGCGATCCCTCCGCCTTTGCGAATTCCCCAGATTAAGACGTTATCTGCAGCCGTTCCAGTTGTGAAGGTAAGCCTAGAAATCTTGTAAGCACCACGGTCAACAATCTGCACTCCGCTTTCCGGCAAATTGTCGCTGTGCCATAACAACTTTTCGCTCCCGCTGAAGTTGAAACCCAGCATTTCCCCAGTAGAGGGAGATTTCACGTACAAATAGAAAAATCCATCCTTCGGTTCCGCTGCATACACTTTATATTTAAACGTGACCGTATATTCAGTATTGGGGGACAGCTTCAGCTTCTCGGGATTGGAAGCTAGATACTCCTTCCACTCTTTCGATGCATCTGCCTCACCTTTGACGACGAATTGCCCGTTAATTCGCTTGTCAACATCATTCGAAACTGTACTCCCATCAACAGTCTTCCATACCGAATTTGTCGTTTGTCCGCTTTCAAAGCCTTCCGTTGCAGCAGTATCTGAGAGTTGCTGCTGCACAGCCAGCCCGTCTTCCCTCAAGATTAGATCGTCTATTATAATCGCTCCACCATTATGAATACCAAAAACCCAGTTATACTTACCGCTTCCAGTCGTCTTGAAACTCATCTCCGCCAGCCGATCAGTACCTTGCCCCGTAAGCCGAATCTGGTCGGCGGGAAGCTGCTCAGTGCGCCAGACAACCTGCCCCGCGCTGTTGTAATTAAAGCCGACAGACTCTTGTGTGCCTTCAAGTTTGCCGTATAGATAGAAAAATTCACCTACCGGCTCCGGGTCCAAAATCCGGTATTTGAAACTAATTGTGTACACCGTCTGCGGCTTTAACGTAAGCTTATCGGCATCCAGCTTCAGAAACTCCGCCCACTGCTGGCCAGGAGTGCTAACGCCTTTAACCGAGTAGTCGCCAGCCACAGTCTCGCCTGCAACTGATGTCAGGCTGCCATAAGGCGTTCCAAGCTTTAACTTCGATCCAGTCAACGTTCCGCTCTCGAATCCTTCCGATAACACGGCAGCCGACGCAGAAGCAGGACGCACCACGAAAGCAGGTACTAACAAAGCCAAGGCCAAAAACCAAATCGCGAATTTTTTCATCATTTTCCCCTCGATTCTTATAGATGATCAACCTTTTACGCTACCAAGTACGATCCCTTTTACGAAAAATCTTTGCAAAAATGGATACACAAACACAATCGGAAGTGTCGCTATCAGAATTTGAGCAGATTTAATTGTCCGATCCGAGACAACCGTGAGCTCCTCGCGACTCAGATGCTGGATGAACGTCATGTCCCGCTGCATAATAACCGTCTGCAGATAGCTCTGCAACGGGTAATGTTCTGGGCGGTTCATCAAAATCAACCCATCGAACCAGCTGTTCCAATGCCAAACAACAGCGAACAAAGCTATGGTAGCCATGGCCGGAAGTGAAGCCGGCAAATAGATTTTCCACAAAGTAGTCCAATGCCCTGCTCCGTCCATGAACGCTGCTTCTTCCAGCTCTTTGGGTAATTGACGGAAAAAATTCAGAAGCAGCACGATACTGAATACCGGAACGCCGGCTGGCAGTACTAACGCCCATACAGAATCCAAGAGCCCCAATTGGCGGATGACCATATACCATGGAATCATCCCTCCTGAGAACAGCATCGTAAAAAAGAAAAACCAAGCGTAACCCGTTCTCGCCCGGAACGTTCTTGATTCCTTCGAAAGCGGATACGCGATTAAGATCGTCATCAATAAATTGAGCCCGCCTCCCAGAAGAACCCTCTTTAGAGTCACAACCATAGCACCCCAAATTTCACCGCGAGTCATGACGAATCGGTAAGAGTTCCATGTAAAGTCGACTGGCCAAAAGGTTACCCATCCCGCCGTTACCGATGCACTTGAGCTAAGCGATACAGCTGCGATATGAATGAGAGGAATCACACACAATAGAGACAAAGCAATGAGAAAGATGTTGTTAAATACTGCGAACCATCTTGCTCCCGCCGATTTTCCAATCACGATTTATTCCTCCTAAAAAATGCGATAATCCGCCAGTTTATATGCCGCGTAATAAGCAGTGGAGATAAATAGAAACGAAACAACGGATTTGAACAGTCCCACTGCTGTTGCAACCCCGTATTGCGCTTGCTGCAACCCTAATCGGTATACCAGAGTATCGATAATATCGCCGCTTTGATAGACCTGAGCGCTATAGAGGTTCACGATTTGGTCGAAACCTGCATTCAGAACATTCCCAAGGCTTAACACCACCATCAGCACGATGATCATCCGCATCCCCGGCAGCGTGACATGCCACGTTTGTTCCCATCGGTTTGCTCCGTCGATGATCGATGCCTCATATTGCTGTGGATCGATTCCAGTTAAAGCTGCCAGATACACGATTGTCGCAAAACCGAACTCCTTCCATACATCTGAAATTACCATGGTGTAAGGAAACCAGTCGTTGCTGCCCAAAAAAAAGACTGGTTTCAATCCGAATAGACCGAGTGCTTGATTAACGAGTCCGTAGGATGGGGATAAAATATCGACCAGCACTCCGCCCAATATAATCCAGGACAGAAAATGCGGTAAATAAATAAGTGTTTGTACACTTCTTTTTACGGCTTGATTTCGAAGCTCATTCAACAGCAAAGCAATGGTAATCGGAACAATGATCCCTGCAGCCATTTTCATGACAGCTATGAAAACGGTATTCCAAAGCACGCCAAATATATCTGGCAGCTCTAGTAAATAGCTAAAATTGTCCCACCCGATCCACCGCTGATCCCCGAAAAATCCTTTTGCGGGAATAAATTTCTGGAAAGCAATGTATGTTCCCGCTATTGGAATATAAGAGAATACAAGTACGAGCAAAAGTCCTGGTAAAATCATCAGATGAAGCGGTATATTTCGAGATATCACTCTTGGTTTAAACATTTGCTAAAGCCTCCATTCCTTCCCTCGCGGCAAAAGAAACGGGGAGAGATCCATGTCACTCCCCGCCGCTTTCAACTCCGCCCGCGATTACTTGCTCGATTTGTACCACTCGTTTATTTCATTCGTAATTTGTTCTCCGCCAAGCTTGCTCCAGTCCTGAACGAATGTGTCGAACGCATCGATCGGAAGATCACCAAGAATAATACGGGTAAATGTCTCGTTAGTCAGCTTGCCTAAGGTCGAGCTCTTCTCCGCCATCGTTGCCGTAGGTGCGCCGACAAATTTGTTCATCATGAATCGTTCAGTATCTTTATATTGCTTCATGACGCTATACACGCCGTCGACATCATATCCTGCCGCCCATGACCACTGCTTCTCATCGCCATTCTTGTATGCTGCGATTTTGTCGTAGACTACCTTAGCATCTCCGGTCAACTCAGCAGTCTTATTATTCTGAATACCTTCCACGATAGCTAAATACTGATCCAGGTTTTTGTTAGCTGGCTCCGGGGTGACTGGGGAAAGCTTCCATGCTCCTTCTGCATCTCCTGGCAAGTAATAAGTGCCAAACTCCGCAGTCTCGCCCCAATTTTTCTCTATATAAGTATTGAACATCTTAATGAGCGCCTCAGGGTACTTCGCATCCTTGCGTACAGCCCAGTACTGATAAGTTCCGAGACTAATTTCTGTATTGGCAGGTTTATCATCAATAGACATGAGTGGATAGCCTTTCCACACAGCATTCAGGTCGTTGTCATGATTAGACTGGAACGGCCACGCACTCAGCCACTGCTGGCCATAAACCAAGCCAACTTTTCCAGCAGAAGCTGTCTCAGCCGCTTTACCCCAATCTTTGACTCCGAACTCTTTATCCAAGAGTCCTTTTTTGAACATTTGCTGAAGCTCAGCTAGTGCTGCTTTTGTTTCTGGCCGTGTACTTCCATGCACTAATTTGCCGGATTCATCTTCGATCCATATGGTCGGATAGGCATGGTAACCGTTGAAGAAACCCTCAAGTCCAGCAAAACCACCGAACAAATCCTTCTGGAGCAGGAGACCTACCGTGTCTTCCTTTTGGTTGCTATCTGGATCGTTTTTAGCAAATGCTTCGGCTATAGCAAGCACGTCCTGCATCGTCTTCGGTTCCGGGAGATTCAGCTTCTGAAGCCAATCTGTTCTTACCCACACAAACTGGGCCATATCGATTGAGGAACGGGTATCTGGAATTCCCATTAGCTTACCATCAATTGTCGCGGCATCGAATGGAGCGCTGCCCCCCTGCATTAACACCTCTTTCGTGAAAGGTGCAGCATACTGTTCGTAAACATCCTTTAATTCCATAATTAAGTCAGCTTCCTGAAGCTGCTTCAATTCCCTCACGCCGACTTGTATAAATTCCGGCACGTCGCCTGATGCAAGTGAAACATTCATTTTTTGCATGAATTGATCCGGCCCTTTGGCAATCCAATTATATTTGAATTTGATACCTAGTTGATCTTCATAAAGCTTTGACCATCTGTTCTTCTCGAATGTTTCTCCAGGCAGCTTGGCGAGAACCCCTTCTAAAGTATCGTCTGTAACCCCAACCAGTGATATTTCAATTGGCGGATCGTATTTCTGCGGAGCGCCTTCCTGTGTCAATGTACTTGAAGCGCCTTCATCTTGTGGAGTCGCCTGTGTATTCGGCGAGCCCGCGTTATTGATGTTTTTTGCTCCGCTGCATGCGCTAATCATAAGTGTTGCTGCGCATGTGATAGTGATTAATGCAGCTCTAGTTTTTCTTCTCATGTTCTCACTCCAATATCGTATTGTGGGTCTTGGAGCCATCATAACGGATTCCATGTTCGCCGCGTAATGAGAAACTCTTTACTTTCTTGACTTCTCATGACCTGTTCCTATTATTAATTTTTCTCGATATTCTTGCGGCGTTCTACCTGTCATCTTCTTAAAAAATCTAGAGAAGTACGCAGAGGATTCAATGCCTACAGCAGCTGCGATATCGCCCATCTTGTGGTTTTCCTGCAGCATAGAGATAGCTCTCTCTAATCTTAAATCGGCCAAATAAGCAGTGATACTTGATCCTGTGACTTCCTTAAACAATCTAGACAAATACGATGGGTTAAAATATACGGACTCTGCCAGTTCAACAAGCGAAGTACCCTCGTGCAAATGTTTTAACATATATTCTTGTACATGTTGGATAACATTAAAAGCCCCGTTTTCTTGCTTCTCATCTAACAAATTAAAAATTAAATTCGCCGTTTCTCGAAGAAAAACGATGGCTGCATGCCAGGATATATGGCGCTCCGAGCTCGTCAACCTTCCTACCAAGGTAACGTCAACGATCAATTCCTGCATCTCCCAGCGGTTAATGGACGACAGGAGGAGAAGGGAGAGATTGTAAAACACCTCCATGCCGCTGCTATCGTGCAACGACAAATTCTGTTCGACAACGATCCGGCTAATATCCTCCAGCCCTTGCATAAACGGTTCTCGCTGCCCTTTCTCCAATTGGGTTCGTAATGCCTCCCATTTGTTGCGATCGATCCGCACACTTATATGTGAGCCTGACTGCCGGACGCTCGAAATACCGCTCTCAAATAGGATGAATCCGCTTCCATAAATCATATGACGAACGAGTCCTTGCCGGAGCAATGCGTACTTGTCGGCCAATGAATCCCACAAAACGGTTCCCTCTGTCATGACAAAAGACAAGGATTGGCCTAAGCTCTCTCGGCAAAAGGTCTGTACATTATCGAGCGACTCCATCATCCGTGCAGACGGGATCGTGCCTTCCAAAACATAGCTAGTATCATATTGAACAAGCCAGCATAAATTGCCGTCAATCGTAAGATGAACGCATTTGGCTCTTCGGTCCATCAGCGCTTCAGTGACGCTGGCAACTACTGCCGGCATAACTGGTATATTGGGCAATGAGCTTCCAACCTCCTGAGGGATCCTCCGTTCATCCATATGTGCGACGATCAACGCAACAGGCTCTTCCAGATTCAAGTCGACTTCCAATTCGTGGAATTGACGCCTTCTAAGACGCGGTAAGGTTTCCTCTCCGCGGAGCATTAAGGCCAAACACTCGTTGCGGAGCAGCGGAATGGCAGCATTCATTCGTTCCTCGGCTTGCCGCAGCAGCTGTTCTTTACGCGTACTCTCTTCAATCAGACGTATCGCTTTGAGGACGGCAGCAACAATAACATCATCGTCCTCCGTCTTCAAAATATAGCCAACCGCCTCGTTCTGTAAAGCTCGGTAGGCGTACTCAAAATCGGTATATCCCGTCAAGAAGATGACTTTACACTCCGGCCATCTCTCCCTAATCTTCTCGTGAAGCTCGATACCGTTCATGCCTGGCATTGAAATATCCGTTACAACAATATCGATCCGGCAGCGGTTCAACCAAGCGAGTGCTTCAGTAACGGTCCCCGCCTTGTACACATCAAGCTCTGGTTCGGTCAGATCTGCTAGCAGTTCGTATATCCAATCCAGAACATGCCGTTCATCGTCAACAATCAATACCCGATACATGCTCTACACCTCCAAATGCTATTTTGACTTGTACCAAAAAACCTCCGCTTTCACCTATGGAGAGCATGAGCCCACTTTCCGCTCCGAATTTGATTCGAAGCCGGCGATGAATATTAATAAGTCCGGTAATTTCCATCTCTTCTTGGGAGAAATCCTCGAATTTAAAAACAATTTCATTCATTTCACTCTCATCCAAACCAGCACCATTATCCTCAACTTCAATAATTAAGAACTCAGGCAGCATCTTGTAGCTAACACGAATAAGGCCGTCTTTCTCTATGTTCTTCATTCCATGCTCGATTGCGTTCTCGATCAAAGGCTGAAGGATCATTCGCGGTACGTAAAAATGCTGAAAAGAATGAGGAAGCGGTTCAAATTCGATTTGTAACCGGCTGACGAAACGCATCGCCTGAATATCCGCGTAGATACGGGCATGATCAATTTCCTTCGCGAGCAGAACCTCATCCGATCCATTACGAGTAATGAATTGGAAAAACTCCCCTAGCTTTTTAGAGAAAACAACCGCCTTGTCATTGTCCTCCATCCTCACCATCCGATGAAGCATAAAAAAGCTGTTATACAAGAAATGGGGGTTGATCTGAGCTTGAAGCTGCTTAAGCTCCGCGCGCTGAGCCAATATTCTTTGCCGGTAGGCCTGATCGATTAAGGAATTTAATTGCTCCACCGTCTTATTAAAATAAGAATATAAATAATTGAATTCATCTTTGTTCCTTCGATGAATTCGGACATTCAGGTCTCCTTCCTGCAGCTTGCCAAAAGCGCGGATGACCGTCACAAGCGGTTTATGAATAGAACGGTACAAGGAAACGGAGAAGAACAAAATAATCAAAAAAGCCGAAGCTGAAAAGAACCATAACCATTTCTGGTAGGTTCGCGCTTTGCCGAATACGTAGTCGACCTTGACCGACTTGATCAAGGTCATATTCAGTTTCGGAGAAGAATGATAGACGGCAAAAACATTCTGACCTCCGACGTCGGCGAAGGTCATTCCTTCTCCATCAGAAGCAAATGGTATAGCAGAAGATCGCTTTGCCATCTCTAGCGAAGAGACATTCGCTCCCGCGATGATCCCCTCTCCAGAAGAACGAAATAGTGCTGCTTCCTCACCCTGTCCGGGTTGGATAAGATAGGACAGAGACTTCGTTAATTGTTCAATGGAAAGGGTCGCTTCGACGATAATTAGCGGCTTCCGGTTTCTTGAATTCGGGAAAGATGCACGTAACTTAAGATAATCTCCCTCCAGCTCCGGCGCTGGAGTAAATCGCTTGTCCATTCGTGTTAAACGCTCCGTCTCTTCTTCCCCAATTTGATCGTAGCCGGACACCCCGGAAACAAGTGTGTCAATTCCCGGTATGTATGCCACAACATCGTCGATCAGCTCGCTGCTGCTCTTAATAGCGTATAGCCTTTGTTGCAATCGCGTAATAGCGCTGCGACGATCAGAAATCTTCATAATCGGGGAAATCGTAGCCAGATTGTTCAGATTGTCATCGTTCAGGCTGTCGAGAAGCAAAATTTTTATTTGCTCGGCTTTCATTTCCAGTTCATTCAAATAATACACGGTCTGAGAATCCATCGACTGGTATACCTGATCCTTGACAGCTTGAATTCCCCAGTTGTAAATGAGTAAGCCAATCACATAAATTGGGAACAGAACGGCTATAAAAAGCAGAAGCAGCCTCATATAAATGGAGTTTCTCCAAGGAATACGGAATGTGTTCAGAAGGAACAACTCCTCTCGTGTGAACTTTTGTCTAACTACTTATTATAATCGGTTCTCTGGACTTGAGGAGCCAGACAATTTTGACTTTTTTGACTTCTCATGCTGTATTGTAGCGTTTTCTTTAAGCCGCAAATTGAATTTATTGTTAAACATAATTAGCCTGCTCTCGCAACAGTAAAGATTGCAATTGCAGGCTATGGTTTTCAATAATTGATGCTCCATATCGATTTCAACACATCTCTTATCCAAAAACCTCCATCGCAAGATGGAGGTTTTCATTTCCATGTTTTATTGAGCCACTCCGCAAATAACTCCTTCTCCTCGAATTGCGGATAATGAGCCGATTGTTCGAATAGCACAAACTCTTTCATTGGTGCTTGCAGCACGTCAAAATATTGTTTTGCAGCATTCACCGATGTCATATAATCATATTTCCCCATCACAAAATAACTAGGAATATCCAGTGCCTTCACTACATCAATAATATTATTGCTCGCTTCCTCAGCGAGCAGCATCTTTTGCGTTACAGAAATTCCTCTTAAATAGCGAACAACATCAAGCAAATTATACTCAGGCTGAAATATAAAACCTTTGTAATAATCCATGTTGTCGTCAATTAACCTTGCTGCCCCGCCATATTTTCGAATGATCGATCTAGGCGTCGTTTCCTCCCCTTTTTCGATTGGTTCCCGAAGTGACTCTAATCTTTCCACTTCCTTGGTATTGTCAGCCAGCTTCGCCTGTTCTATAACGTATTGCAAACTATCCAATTCGCTCGTTACCGTATCAGCCACTTGCCCAATTCCGATATAAGCCGCAAACTTGTCAGGTGCTTTAGCCGCAGCTTTCATCCCAATGTATGTGCCAAAAGAATGACCGATCAGCAGCACTTTTTGTTGTCCAAATTTCGCGGTAACATAATCGGTCAACGCAAGCAGATCATCAACAAGCACGTCAGTCGTTAGATTAGAATAGTCTTCATTAAAATGATAAGATTTCCCGCTCCCGCGCTGGTCATAATGTACGATTGTATAGTTTTTCTCAAGCAGATCTTGATATTTCCTTACATACGGAATTTCAGAACAACCCGGGCCGCCATGCACAAAAATGACAATCGGATTGCGTTTGTCTACTCCTCTAATCATCACTTCATGTCCAGTACCATTGATTTCAACTTGCTCTAACGTACTTATGCTGTTGTCACCTTTAATGCGAGGTGTCCACGTTGGGAATATCAATCCGACCAGAACAATCAGAACGATGATCATAATAGTGACCTTCCCTATTTTTATTATTTTCCTATTCAAGAGCTGGCTCCTTCAAAACGTTATTATCCTTTCATTATAAATGATTTCATTTTGACTTCATAATTAACGATTTCCTTGCTAAACTTTGCTGCTGCATGAAGAAATGAAAAAAACGACATCGCTGTCGTTTCTCATGGCTATGATGATATAGAGGTATCGAATTAAAAAAACTGATCACTATTATGATGCAGCTTCATCTGATGCAGAGAGCCTTTTTCCATAAACCCGATATAAAATGAGACCAAACAGCATGCCTACAAAAGATATGGCGGAAATAGACAAGTACAATGTTTTTCCTCCAAAGCTACCATACACGGCTCCGCCTACATAGGAGGCTAAAATGCCTGAAACTCCAAAAAACAGCAGCGCAAGCACCGTTTGACCTGTCGCGCGCCATTCGGTTGGTACTATTCGATAAAGATACTGAATAGCTGCTGAATAGAATATAGGGAAAGTCAACAGCTGTAAAATTTGCAAATACGCGAGTATGTGCGGATCGGTAATCCAAGCTGAGAGGAAAAACCGAAGGAAATAGAACACGGCTGAAAACGAAATTATAAGCAGCTCTTTACCTTTGCGCATCCACCAAAAGCTCAGAGCGAACACTACAATTTCACTGCCTGCTGCCAAGAAGAACGCTTGACCAACCAATTCGGTACTCCCGCCAAGCTCACGAATGTATACGCCAAGAAAGGTATCGTTCATCCGTGCAGGGACGGAACAGATAAACACCAAGAGCAGAAACATTAGTGTCTCTTTATTGCTAATAAAATGCTTGAGGCTCTTTAAGGTAACCGGCTTGCCTGTCACAGGCGCATCCGGCATGATCCAACCTATAATAAAACTGATTAACCCGATTCCTCCAAAAAGCAGCGCCAAGCTATGTTCACCGAAATAAGAGATAACATAACCTGTAAGCAGCGCTGCTAAGGCATAACCCAATGCGCCATAAGTACGAATAGAGCCGTAGCTGGTTCCTGAAGATTCGGCAATTGTAAAATTCAAGCTTTCCGTTAATGGATCGATGGACATGAGAAAGAAGTACAACAGCATAGCGTAGAGAATGAGCTGCGGATAACTGCTGGAATCATAAAGCAAATAACCAATTATGGTTGAGAAAAATAACAGTACCAACAATACTTTACGAATGGATTTGGTTCTATCGCTTATCATCCCCCATAAAGGTTGAGCGATTAGGGTAACAAATCCGCCTGTTCCAATAATGAAGCCAATTTGCGAAGGACTTAGTCCTTGTACATCTAAATAAACCGGAAGGAATGAAATAAACATAGCCAATAGTGCAAAATACAAAAAATTAAAGCCTCGTAATAAGTTTGATGCCTTCATAAAAGTTTAGTTCCTCCACTTATTTCTTAAATATAGCTATCTCAATCTTTTATTCTACCATGAAATGAACTTTTATATGTGGATCAAAATTAAAAAGCGTTTATGCTGCTGAATTTGTTTTCATTGAGGCTTATCACATTTCGCGAACATAATTTCGAAAATGTTTATGTGGATTTTATATTTTATTAATAACTGGTTTCTTGGGCGTTTAACTCTATCCTCTATTATAGAAACAGGCAATAACAACCGAAACGATCTGAGGAGGATTTACAAATGAGAAACTATAAGAAAAAAGCAGCAGCCCTTTTGGTTGCAGCAGCACTAGGAGCATCCACCATTCCGTATGCTGTTATGAACGTATCCGCAGCACCAGCAGTCATTACAAAAGTTTCTGCATCCTCACCATTATCCAATAAAGATATAGAAGCAGCTGTTAAGGAGCTCGTAAAGCTTGGTGTTATGCAAGGTTATCCCGACCAATCCATGGGCAGCCTAAACCCAATTAATCGTGCCGAACTTGCCAAAATGATCGTAAAAACTTTCCTTCTCGAAGACTCTGCTCCAAATGCAGTAACCTTAACGGATGTGAGTCCGAATGCTTGGTATGAAGATTATGCTGCAACGGTTGTAGCGCTTGGCATCATGCAAGCTGAGAACGGTCAATTTGGGCCTCGAGCTGTGGTCTCAGATGAAGAGCTGATTCAAGCTGTATCCAAAGCATTAAAGCGTGATCTCAAGTCCGTGAATGCATGGGCCAGTCCGTTCAGCTCTACGAATAATAACTTAACCCGCGGCGAAGCTGCTTATTTGTTGCAAACCGCTCACAAGGCTATTCCATCAGACCAAGCTAAAATTACAAACGTCCAAACGCTAAATGCCATTACACTCATCGTGACTTTCGATAAACCGCTTACGACAACGGATGAAGAATTCACGAAGGCAAAAACAGATTTTGCTTTTAACGATGGGCTTACTTTAACCAATATGCCGCGTCTAAAAACCGGTTCCATCGCAACCTATATCGTTCCTACTTCCGTTCAGCAAGCAGGCACAACCTATAATCTCACTTATAAAGGTCAAAATGCCGCTTCTTTTACTGGAAATGCAACGAAAGTAAATATGACAACAGCAAGCCAAGTAACAAATGATACGTTTGAGGTAGAAGCGCTGCAAGCAAACGGAGTAACTGACTATGGCTATATCATCTCAGCCTATAGCGGCGGTCGAGGTGCGAATGCATTCATCCTCGATGAGAACAACCAAGCAGGCGGCAAGACATTCCAAATCATTTCTTCAATGCAAGCTCGCCAAGTGACGATTACACCTGAAGGCGGTCAACCGATCATTGCGAAATATGTACCATTCACACAATCAACAGATGGAAAGCAGGAGCCAAAATTCCGCCTTCCCGAAGGGCAAGCATTGAAGCCGGGCGTGACTTATATGGTAACATCAGATTGGGCTGCTATCGCGAACGCTTCCTTTGTAGCAAAAGAAATACCAACCTTGCAGTTAACAGGTGCTGAAGCTGCTAGTGAAACTTCGATTCTCTTGACTCTAGCACAAGACCCGGGAGATGAACTATTCTCTGGCCGCAGTGTTGAGTTAACGGCGCCAACTGGCGAGAAGATCGTTGCTTCCTATAAATATTCCAGCCGTAAAGGCGCAGTTGGCGTATTTGATTTGGCGAAAGACACGAAATTAACGCCAGGAACAACGTACACAGTAAAACCGATAGGCTCGTGGGCAACCGCTCAAGATGTTACAATGTCCTTAAAATAAATTAATTTCTGAGAAAGGATGGGTGTGTGATGTTGCGATTAATTATAATCATGCTGGCTCTTGTCATTTCGGGCTGTCAGGAAAATAATGATCAGGAATTAACAAATGATGAGCAGCATGCAGCCCAATCGGTGAACAACGAAATGGACAAGTTGAATAAAGCTTTGTTAGCAGCAGCAAAACAAGGAGATCGAGCGTCAATAACTAAGCTGCTAGCCGAAGGTGCCGACATCAACGCGACTGACGATCAAGGCAGAACCTCTGCAATGATCGCCGTGCATACGAACCAGCTCGATGTGTTTAACCTCTTCATAGAAAAAGGAGCAAATATCAACATTCAAGATAATCGCTCTGACAACCCGCTCCTTTATTCCGGCGCAGAGGGGCTGATGGACTTCGTTCAAGCATCGATAGCTGCCGGCGCAGATACAACCATCACTAATCGCTTTGGCGGTACCGCACTCATTCCAGCTGCAGATCGTGGACATGTTGAGATTGTAAGGGAGCTGCTAACCACATCCGACGTCAATATCGATCATGTGAATCAGCTTGGATGGACCGCACTTCTTGAGGCTATTATTCTCGGGGATGGCGGAGCAGATCATCAAGCGATCGTACGATTATTAATCGATCACGGCGCTAATGTAAATCTTGCGGATTCAGAAGGCGTAACCCCGCTGAAGCATGCCCAGAACCGGGGTTTTAAAGAAATGATTGAAGCCTTGCAGCAAGCTGGTGCACAGAAATAGCGGAACGATAATTTATACAAGAACAACCCACGTGGAGTGGGTTGTTCTTTTGTTTATTTATTTCAACGCTTTAATACTAAATGAAGTATCGGAAATGGTCGTCCTGAACTGTCTAGTTCAGAGCGTCCTTGCTGCACAAAACCATATCGTTTGTAGAAGGTGAATGCTCCTTCGTTTTGCTCATTGACATCGACTTGGAGATTGCTGCCTTTTAATGCTTCGGCATGTTTTATTAATCGACTGCCTATACCCCTTCCGTGGTTATCGGGGTGTACGAAAAGCATTTCGATCTTTGTTCCATCAAGCCCAATGAACCCTGTCGGTACTTTGTTTTCATTTACCTCTACCCAAATCTCAACTTCCTTTAACGCACCGTTTTGAAGCATCTGATGATAGAATGCAATATCCTTATCTGTCAAAAAAGTGTGCGTATGTCGCACAGCCTGATACCAAATATCCACTAATTTATCGTGATCGTTTTCTTGATAGGGAACAATTTTGTTTATCATAACTCATCTTCCGTATTCAATCACTCAGAGAGTTGTTTTAACCAGGAATAACTAATACTAACCTGCGAGAATCCAAGTGATTTATATAAACCTGCATCCGATGCGACATATACATTTTCAGCACCTAAAAGCCTGCATCTCCGCATTCCTTCCGTAAGTGCAATGCTTGCTAGTCCCATACGCCGGTAATCCGGATCTACACAAACAGGTTCAATATAGGCTGCTCGACTAAGATGATCATACCAGAACCCTGCATACGCAACAAAATTCTTTTCTGCATTTTCAATCACGATATTTATAGAAGGATCATATCCAGGTGCACTCTGCATATAGCCTGAATTCCATAAATCTTTGGGGTCCGGTTCGCCAGCATGATCAAAGCCCCGCCATAAAACGCGCAGCCTGCGTCCATCATCTTCTTTTTTCCGAATATTTCTTACATGAAGTCCTTCAGGCAGCTTCAGATCAGGGAGCTCGTCTACGATTGACCTGCTGGAGTAAACCTCATAGAGGGCAACATCCCGTATATATCCTCTTTTTTCTAATAAAGCTTTCAATGTTTCATTGCTATCATCCACATGAAACTCTATACTTTTCCGGCCATCTTCTTTTATTTCATATAAATTCGCTTCTGCGTATTCAATCATTTCCGAATACAGAAATGAATAATTCGGGTCTACATCCAAATATACCTCGCCTAGTTCGCTCTCGAAATGAGCAACTGCTACTATTTCTCCTTCTTCTTCCCACAGTCCGATTTGTTCGAACACTCCAGCTTGTTTAAGTGGTACGATATTGGGATGAAAAACGATATATTCCCACCGGGCTGGCATAAATACATGACCAACAGACCATTTTCCAAATATATTTTTTAGAAAATCTCTAACCCTGATAAAATCATCCTCTTTATAATGCCTGCACTCTATTCTCATTTGCTTACATTCCTCTCAAACTGCTATTCGGTTGCGCCTTTGACGATCTACAACTATTTAAGCATAGTTACTGCAAATCAGAGATACTAGGGATAAAATAGATATAAACAAATAATCCTGCGCTTAAGATAGCAAATCCCTTTCAATCCTTCATTTTATACAAGTTTACATAACCCTCGTTTTTGCTTTTAAACAGCAGGGAAAATATTTTTAAATTTTTTATGAAATGGTGTCGATATTCCCATCAGCGGTTCGTCGTCTTAATAAAGACATAAGGCTGTTTATTCTAAGGAGGCAATCAAATGTATACCGCAACTTCTAAAGATGGAACCAAAATCGCATATGACAAAATGGGTAAAGGGCAAGCACTCATATTAGTAGCAGGTGCTTTCAGTTACCGAAAATTCCCCGCACAAGTACAGTTAGCACAATTATTGAGCGAGCACTTTACGGTTTTCAACTACGACCGCCGCGGCCGCGGCGATAGCGGCGATACACAGCCATATGACACAACCCATGAAATCGATGACCTTAAGGCGATGATTGAAGAGGCGGGCGGCTCAGCATATGTTTGGGGACTGTCATCTGGAGCAGTTCTCGCTCTACAGGCCGCTTCGAATGGAGCTAATATCACGAAACTGGCTTTGCATGAGCCGCCATTTGTTGTCGATGCAGCAGATCGCAAAGCGCCGAAAGACTTTGCACAACAGGTCAAGAAGCTGATTGCACAAAATCACCGTGCCGATGCTATCAAATATTTTATGACTAAAGGCATGGGAGCCCCTTCCTTTATAGTTGCCATGATGCGCATGATGCCAAGCGTTTGGTCTAACCTTATGGCTGTCGCACATACGCTCCCTTACGATGCAGCATTATTGGATGGCTTTATGGATGGAAAACCACTTCCTGCCAAGCTTTGGAGTACGGTTACAATGCCAACACTTGTGATTGAAGGAACCGAAAGTCCAGCTTCACTGCGGCGGGGTGCCCAGGCCACTGCGAAGGCGCTCCCACATGCCCAGCTCGTTAGTAAAAAAGGGCTTGGACATACCAAGAAGCTCGACGCCAAACGAATTTCTGCGGAGCTTATCGCTTTTTTTAAGAACAATCACTAAATATAAATATTAACGAATAGATGTAGATGAGATGTCGATCTAACGATGATTGATTCGTCTAATGAGTAGAAGCTGAATTATCGGACTTACTTCAATCGGTAGAAGCTTCACTAAAAAATAGGAGGAATACACCTATGAGATTTATGATGATTGTAAAGGCTACAACAGATTCAGAGGCTGGGGTTATGCCAAGTTTGGAGCTCATTAATGCTATGCAGAAGTATAACGAGGAGTTGGTAAAAGCCGGTGCCTTGCTTGCTGCAGATGGACTGCTGCCGAGCTCCAGCGGCATTCGGATTTCTTATCCGGAACCCGGCGGCAAGCCGAAGGTGATAGACGGGCCGTTTACGGAAGCCAAAGAATTAATTGCCGGTTACACGTTGATTGAGGTCAAATCCAGAGAGGAAGCTGTTGAATGGGCGCTTCGTTTCCCGGATCCCCATGGATTTGGCCAAGGCGTAATTGAGCTAAGGCAAGTATTCGAGGCAGAAGACTTAATGAACAATCCCGAAACCCTTGCAAAGGAAATGGAGCTTCGTAAACAAGTTGTCGAGCAGAAGAATGCGTGAATTCATCCTCTCTTCACCACGCTATTGTTAAAACCGCTAAGTTTTGAGAAAGGAGATCCTTGTCGATCTCCTTTTTCATTTTTCCAACTAACAATAGCCTGGCTTCCCTTTGTGGGCATATCAATTCTTCGCTTTTTTCGTTCAAGGGTCTACAGGACATACTAATTTCATATAGATAGACAAGCTAGATGCCTGTACTAGTTAGGCGAATCATATTAGAAAGGATGCGATTGTCGGTATATGGAGCATCTGTTGCCTTTAAAAGTAGAGTTTCTTCTCATGTTTGGGATAGCACTATTTTGGACGATCGTCTATATTCTCGTTATTTACAAAGGATTTAAGGATCAAGCCTGTGGAATGCCACTAGCATGCATATGCGCAAATATTACTTGGGAATTTCTATTTACCTTTATTATGCCTTTTCACCCGCTTCAGCAAATCGCGACCTTAATTTGGTTCCTGCTTGACTGCATTATTTTACTGCAATTCCTCTACTATTCCAAAGGCACCTATCCAAAACGCGTTATTCACGCATCTGTGTTTGCGCTGCTTGTTATCGCTTTTCTGCTGCATTATGGTATGGCGGTTGAATTCCATGATAAGATGGGCATTTATTCGGCTTTTGGCATCAATCTGCTCATGTCGATTCTCTTCATCCGAATGCTGATGATCAAAGATTTGAAGGGACAATCCCTGTCTATCGCTTATTTCAAAATGATAGGTACCTTATTCGCCTCGATCCTCTGCTTCTCGCTCTTTCCGCAATCTCTATTATTGTTTATCATGTATATTCTGATCCTTGTACTGGACATTGCTTATATCCTACTTGTTTATAGACTTTCAATTAAAACCGTTCACAAACATACGATCAATAAAATACCGCATATCAATGCCTGATGCCTGCTAGCGAAAGCTTAGAAAGCGTAAACTTTCGCTAGCGGATTTCTATACTGGCTGCTTATTCTGCTGTGTACCCACCATCAACCATCAGACTAGTTCCCGTAATAAAAGAGGCATCATCGCTAGCTAGAAATAGAACGGCTTTCGCCACCTCTTCTGGTTTTCCTAATCTGCCTATTGGGTGTAATCCTGTTAAATATTTTTTTGCTTCTTCACTCAATTCCGCAATTAATGGAGTATCAATATAACCTGGGCAAACGGCGTTTATACGGATGCCTCTAGCAGCATACGCTATCGCTGTAGACTTTGTAAGCAGCTTGACACCGCCTTTTGCAGCTGCGTATGCGGTAACTCTTGCTTTACCTACATGGCTATGGATGGAACCACAGTTAACAATCGCACCGCCATCTCCTTGCAACAGCATTTGCTTGATTGCATATTTGTTGCAAAGAAAAACACCTGATAAGTTAATATCGAGCGTATGCTTCCAATCCTCAAAGCTTAACTGATCTGCAGGTGCATCCTTTGCTATTCCAGCGTTAGCGTACATTATATTAAGCTTGCCATATCGCTTAACGGTCTGTTCTACCATCTGGATAACTTCATTTTCTTGGGTTACATCTGTTTTATAAAATAGGTATCCAGTCCATTTTCATTGCATTGATTCGAAAATAATAACCCTTGCTCAGAGTAATCTGCTATAACAACCTTTGCGCCCTCTTCCGCGAATAATCGTGCTGTCACAGCTCCGATGCCGCTTGCTCCCCCTGTAACAATTACCACTTTTTGCTCAAATCTCATACCTGTCATTCTCCTTTTCGTTCATTTATCGTTTCAACCTCTTCGATCACACGTACCAATAAAAGCATGCTAAGCAGCTCCAGATTTTTAAATTCTCTTTAAGCATCACCACCCTCATAAGCTAACGGGAGATTTCTAAAAGTTTATATTTTTAAAACTAACTAGTTATTTATAAATTATTTAAAGGAAATCCGCCTTATCAAACTAAAGGCGGCTCGGCTCCATAACTCCATATATGACTAACTTTTTAACCTGTTCTCTAAAAGCATCCTGTGACATTGTCCACGTTATCTCATCTCTTTTATCATTAAGCCTTTCGAATGTTTGCAAGAACGGAATAACCGCATTCATCATTAAGATTGGAACCATAATCGGCTCCAAATCCTGCCGGATGATACCGTTGTTCTTAGCAGCTAGCGCAATCTCATAAAATGGAGAAACATCATCGGGAGGATTGGATATACTGCCCCATGTTTTCCATCCCTCTGCTGCCTCCCAAGCATATATTTTTAAGTACCGGGGATTGTCAGAAAGAATTTGAAATGAAATATCTATAACCTTTTCAAGTAATTGCTTAAACTTCACAGCATCAGACGTAGCCGTCTCGTCCAACATCAAATTTCCAGCTAAATCCTCCAGCATTTTATTCCCCGATTGTTCCGCTCGTTTCACTACTTCTGTATAAAGCCCAAGCTTATCGTGAAAATACTGATAAATAAGACTTTTATTATATCCTGCTGCGCTTGCAATCGCGTCAATTCGCGCTGCGGAATAACCTTGCTCGGCAAATAATTGCTCGGCTGCATCAAGAATAATCTCTTTGCTTCGTGCAGCATCATAAGTCCTTTTCTTCTGAACAGCCATCTTAATAAACTCCATCCATTTCAAAAGTAACCAACTGGTTAGATTATAAAAACAATCCATTCTAAAGTCAAGCATAATCGCTTTTCCGCCTTAGAACTAAAGACAATCCCCTCCAATATGCAAACTAACTAAGAGTTGCGTTTTAGTTGCTGGGTGAATACCCTATTGCAATGAACTCAAATGGAGGATACCATGATGATTCCGTTTTATCCCTATTATGGCTACGAAACAAAGTGCAAACAGGAACCCCTAACCTTTCCGCCCCAGCATCAAGACAGGCAGCCTGGCCTTGAATACAAAATGAACCCGCTACCGATTTCCGACAATCCCGCATATAAAGGAAGTGGAAAGCTGTCCGGCAAAGTAGCGATCATTACTGGAGGAGACAGCGGAATTGGCCGAGCTGTTGCCATTGGCTTCGCCAAAGAGGGTGCTGATGTCGTTATCGTTTATTTGTACGAACGTCAAGACGCGCTTGCAACTCAGCAAATGGTAGCGCAATATGGTGGTCGCTGCCTGCTAATTGAAGGTGATCTCCGCAGGCCAGAGCTCTCCACAGAAATCATCAGAATAACACTCGAGCATTATGGAAAAATCAATTGCTTGGTGCTTAACCAAGGGGTCCAGTTTCCTCAGACGAGTATTTTGGACATATCGAATGAGCAGCTGGAAGATACTTATCGGACCAATATTTTTCCTCATTTCTATTTGACGAAAGCCGCGCTTCCATATCTTCATCCAGGCAGCACCATCATCAGCACAGCCTCCGTAACTGCTTATGCAGGTGCCCCGCTTCTGGTCGATTATTCTTCAACAAAAGGGGCAGTCGTATCTTTTACCCGTTCGTTATCGCTGCAGCTCGTTAATTGCGGGATACGCGTTAATGCTGTTGCACCGGGTCCGATATGGACACCTCTAACCGTCTCCAGCTATCCAGCTGAATATGTGCAAACATTTGGCGCCAATACGCCGATGAAACGCGCAGGGCAGCCATTCGAGCTCGCTCCAACCTACATTTATTTAGCTTCAGACGATTCATCATTCGTTACAGGTCAGGTATTGCATGTCAATGGCGGAATCATGACAGAAACTTAGTCTTCACTGCCTTCTTACCTTTTCACAAAATAAGGGGTTGCTCCTCAAGTAGATTAAGCTACTTGAGAAGCAACCCCTTAGCATTTATGAATGCTTTAAATAATAGGAAGCCGTCATGGGACGTTTCTCACATTTCTTGCGATAGGTTACTGGACTAAGTCCCGTCACCTTCTTGAAAATTCGGCTGAAATGCTCAGGATTAACATACCCTACACTTTCCGCTACATCGTAAATTTTCAACCCGTTCTCTAGTCCTTCTTTCGCTTTTTCAATTCTTAAATTGGTTAAATAGTTGATAAAATTAATACCGATTTCTTTCGCAAACTGTTTGCTAAGATAACTGTCGCTCACACCGACCATGGCGCAAATCGTAGACAAATGCAAATCTTCATTAAAATGATTATCTAATATCGCTTTAGCTTTCGCTACAACAGGGCTCAGCCAAGCAGCTGTTTTGTCCAGCTTAGGATGCAGCTTATCATGCAAGGCATCAAGAAATAATTGCAGCCATTCCATGGTCTCATCCCATGTCTCTATACTCCGGACATGCTCAACCGGTTGAGGAAATCTTTCATGCAGCTTATCCCACGACATTCCTCGCTCATGCATCAGCGTGCCCGTTTCCCAGATCAAATCGCTGAGTGCTTTTTTGATAGGCTCAGGCGAGGATGGAAAGTATTCAAGCAGCAGCTTGAATCCGTGCTGAATGGACTGTTTCCATCGCATAGGGTCAGCATCTTTTAGCGCTTGCAGCAGCTCGAGCTTAAATGGCGCCCATGCTTCTTTCCAATTGTCCTTCTCTGCACCCATTGATCGTTCGGCTTCTGGATAGATCAAGTGGTCATATCCTTGATAGTAACTAAGAAGGGAAAGCCGTTCAGCTTGACGGAACAAACGATTCCACTGCATGACTCCATTGGCAGAGTCACTGATGCCGATCGATAAATGAAGATTCAAAAACTGCCGCAGCCTTATTTTCACATCCGTTAAGACAGCTTGGGTCAAACTTCGAATAGCCATCGCACTGCATTGCTCAGGGAAGGTGAAATATAGGATATAGTTCCGTTCATCATGACGACAAACGCGGCATATTCCTTCATTTCTATCCGTGTTCGTCACGGTTCTAATGGTTTGCATAATAATTTGCTTCGTATGCTCGAAGTGAACCACTTGAGATAGTCTAATAAAGGCTACCTTCTGATTTTTCTCGCCCAACTGCTTCCGAACGATATTTAATCCTAATTTCAACTGTTCATCGAGTTCACAATCAGATGAGCTCAATCCATCTGACACCGACAGCTGGTGGAGCATGGAACAAACGATTTCGTCTTCATCTAGGGCAGACAATTCAGGTTCCGCAGCCTTGCTCTGCTCGCGCCTATTCAATTCCTCCACTGTCTTATGCAGCACAGGCGCAATATATTGTTCATCCAATTTCGCCTTTAGCATATAATCAAACGCCCCAAGCACAAATGAGTCTCTTACATAGCCATAGTCGCCATATGCACTAAGCATAATAATAAGCGGCGGGCGTTCGAACGACACATCTCTAAGTGCTGCAAGCAGCTCCACACCATTCATGCGCGGCATCTTTATATCTGCGAAGATGATGTCGATATCCTGACGATCTTTTAGAAGATGCAATGCTTCTTCTCCGTCGCCAGCCTCTCCTGCAATTTCAATATCTGTTGAAGTTAAAGCGATATATTCCCGAAGCGCTAATCTGGCTAAAGGCTCGTCATCCACGATAAAGGCTTGGTATTTCGGCATCTTACTCCCCCTCATACATCGATAGGCTTTAATTATGCTGAACATATTGCACCGCTTTGCTCCAGTTTTCATTCATCTTGTTCTGAATGCCTGCTACTGACTCGCCTGCAAAAATTTCTTGCGCCAGCTTTTTCTCGTCATACTGCGCTGCGTTTTTCACTTGTACAAATTTCTCATCTAACGCGGAATACATAAAAGGTACAAATGGATGCTCTCTATTCTCCTCATTAAAAAAGGGAAGTACGGACTGAACATCCGTTAACGTAGATGAGCTTTGTGAGTTATTTATAAAAGCCTGATAAACCTCAGGGCTGAATACCCATTCAAGAAATTGTATCGCTTCTTCTTTGTTTTTGGAGTTTTTGTTAATCGCCATATACTGGTCCGGCATCGTTACAGAAAGCAGCGGTTCTTTGGTCGTTTCCCTCCACGGCAGCGCAAATGCACCTATATCCTCATCATTGCTCACTTTTGCCACATGATCCGAGTAATACCATTGACCGAGTGCGATCATTGCCGCTTCTCCGGACTGAAACAATTGTTTCGCCTGATCAAAGCCAATTTCGAGCGCGTTGGGACCAGCTAATTTATTTTCCGCGATCGTCTTGAGCATATCGGCTGCTTTGCCAAAGGCTGAGCCTTCTCCGAATGGTCTCAATT
The DNA here is from genome assembly GCF_050467785.1 of Paenibacillus sp. NRS-1760. NCBI lineage: Bacteria > Bacillati > Bacillota > Bacilli > Caryophanales > Paenibacillaceae > Paenibacillus > Paenibacillus sp. NRS-1760. The sequence continues at coordinate 362,806 of NZ_JBITPK010000005.1, forward strand.
CGTTTGATATATTAGCCAAATAGTTCTCGTCATTCGCAAAGATTGGCGGTCCAAATTCAATAAATGGATAGAAGGTCCAATCATCTTTGCCCCCGATAGCAATCGGAATATATTTGCCGTGCAATTTAATTTGATTCAGTACATCCATAAATTGTCCTAAGGTTTGCGGAACACTAACGCCTACCTCTTCAAAAATACTTGGTCGATAATACACATACTCAGAGAAGGATATGAGAGGCAAGCCAAGTGTTTCCCCCTTTATTTCAGCTGGGTATTTATTTCTGCTCGTTGCTTGCAATTGATTAAGAGACAGCAATGAATTTTTATAAATAGGCAAATGACCCGGTTTCAAATAAAATAGGTCAGGCAAATCATTTGCCGTCAGACGCACCTTTAAATATTGGCCGCTATTATCTGGAATCGTCTCTACTTCCACGGTTACATTTGGTTTGAGAGCCGAATATTCCTTCACCTTCTCCGTCCAAAATTCGATATCCGTCTTCGATTCCCATATTCCAAATTTCATTTTTACCGGCTGATTTTGATTGGAGGTTTGTTTCTGTGGTGCATTAACAACCAAAGAATAAATCGTGTCATTGGTATCAGCCTTAAACATTCCGATCCATCCTGCAAGCAAGCCTACCGATATCAAAGTAACGACTAAGACTGAGACAATATTTTTGTTAAATTTCATTTCCACTTCTCCCAGCAAAACCTGAACCCGCAAAGAAATGATTGCGCTTTCAAGTATATGGCATTTATTATACAGCGTTTATGGATAGAAAAGATGACATTTTTAGTTCAAACATGATCATTTATGCTGAAAAATCAGCCATTTCCTCATCCGGTTCATTAATCAAAGGCAATCGAATGCTAACCTTTGTTCCCTGCGGCAGATTAGACTCGTATCGTAATCCATATTGCAAGCCGTAGTGCAGTTGTATCCGTCGATGTACATTTCGATTACCCATTCCGCTAAACGTATAGGAGGCCGTTCTGTCTTCAAGCTGATCAATTACGTCTGACGTTATTCCCATCCCATTGTCTGCGATCGTAATGAGTAAATTTTTATCCTCCTTTGCGATTGTGATTGTGATGATTCCAGGGTAATCAATATCCTTTAGACCATGAATGATGCTATTTTCCAATATAGGCTGCAGCAATAGCTTTAACAGATAATGTCCTGTAACCTCAGGATCGATGTTCCATTCCATTTGGATGGGCCTGCCGAAACGAATCTCCATAATGTACAAATAATGCTTCAAATGGTCGACTTCGTCCGCTATCGTAGTTAGAAGCCCGCCGCGGTTAAAAGAGGATGCTAAAAGCTGTGTCAACGAGTGAGTCATGTTGCGGATATTGTCCGCTTTGCTTATTAAAGCCATAAATTTAATTGCGTTTAACGTGTTGATTAGAAAATGCGGATTAATTTGCGACTGCAGCGCGGCAAATTCAGCTTTACGCTTTTCGACCTCCTGCTTCTCACGCTGGCTTATTAACTGGCGAACCTGTTCGGTCATCAGATTAAAAGAATGGCCCAGCCTCACCATCTCCAAGCTGCCTGAGCCTGTAAATTTCGCATTTAAATCTCCACCCGTTACACGAACCATTTGGTGGAGCAGCACACGAATCGGCTTGGTCACATTGGAAACGAAATAGAAGGAAACGAGCACAAACGCTAAAATGATCAAAATAGCGAGAAACCATACAAACGAATTTACATTCCGGTAATTGGCGAGCAAATCTGCGAATGGAATAATTTGAACAATGTACCAATCTGTATTGTCTACTTTTGCATATGTTATTAATTTCTTATTATCCTCTGAGTCATCCACGAAGGACCCTTCTACCCCGCGGCTTATTTCTTTCGACCAATTCTTCACAACGTGGCTTCCTCTATCAATAACTGTATTTGAAGCGATGATTTGACCTTTGCCGCTTACAATATGCAGAACTGATTCCGAATTATCGCGTGATTGCAAAATATGATCGAAAGTTCCGCTTTCAAATGTAAAGAGGATTAATTCCATTTTGGACATTCGATTAGTCGTGCTTGGAGAGAGCGCAGCGGCCATCATGTACGGATTGTAATTCCCATAAAGAGCGTTGGGAAGCATGCCTTGAAACCGTATGACATCAGGCTTGCTAATCGTGTCACGGTACCAATCTTGCTCGCGTACAGCAGAGTCATCCATCATCATGTTTTTTAAATAAGAATATGATTTTCCGTTATCAAAAAAAAAGTTAACAGAGAGCACACGGCCAGAGACTGATGCGGTGTACTTCTCGATCATTATTTTCAGCTTATTGGCAGCCTTCTGCTTCTCGATTCCGCTTAAACGATTAATATCAAATATGGTGAAAATGACATCCTGATCTACGCCAATCGAAGCAAACAGACCAGACATGCGATTGATTTCTTGACTTACTGAATATGAAAGCGCTTTCGATATTTGCAGCGAGCGCCCTGTGTTTTGTTCGAGAATATCCCGTTCGTAAATGTTCAATATAACGGAGCATATTAAAAAGACAGGTACGATAACAACCGAAATAAAAAATAGTTTTAATATGGTAGACATGCGCAAGTTTTTTTGCATATTGGCTCCTTGATTAGATGTTAGGCTTACTCCTCGTATATAACCACCTCAAGCTCATCGCTGTCAATATTCATTTTGGCAAAATCAGTTTCCTTTCTATTAATAAAGTAGTGCACCCGCTCGCTGTTTGCTGTAACCGCTTCCTTATCAGCTATAACCTAATATAAATTGAGTACAAAATATGACGGATTCAGTTCAAAAATGGTCATGTACCCGGTTGCACACCCAGCGGTATACTTACCAAAAAAAGGAGGAGTCAACAATGCAAAGAAACAAAATATTTTCGATTTTATTAACAGTAATGATGATCTTTTTAGCCGTCGGGTGCTCGAACTCGAAGAGCAACAACCCGGAGGTTACCGAGTCTCCCGCTCCTGCTGCAACAACCGAGCCCACTTCTGCTGCCGAGCCAAGTCCTGATGCTGCCGGCCTTGAAGGCAAAGTCGTCTTCTGGTCCATGTGGAGCGACACCGAACCGCAAGCGAAAGTCATTAAAGTGGCAGTCGATGAATTTAAAGCTGCTAATCCAAAAGTTACCGTCGATCTGAAGTTTACAGGACGGGATATTAGAAAGCTGATTAAACCAGCACTCGACGGCGGCGAACAAATCGATATATTCGAGGATGACCCTTCCGTTACGATGGCGATCGTTAAGGACCATTTGCTGAAGCTGGATGAATATTTGGCTACACCATCTGTAGGCATGGAAGGAAAATCATTGCAAGATTCACTTATGCCAAGCTTAATGGATTGGACAAAATCTTTATCAGTAACAGCAGGACTTGAAGAAGGCCACTATGCGATTCCGCAGCAGCCGTTCGCTGTACTATTTTTCTACAACAAAGAAGTGTTTGAGAAAGCAGGAATTACGACTCCGCCTAGCTCATGGGAGCAGTTTATGGAATATTGTGAGCTGATTAAAAAATCTGGCGTTGCTCCGATTACATTTGATGATGCATACCGTGATTTGTTCATCGGCGGATACCTCAGCAGCGCAATGGGCAATGAATGGGTCGATGCACTTGTGAATGACAAAACAGGCGAGATGTGGAAGGATCCGATCATCCTTCAATTCGCCAAAGATATGGTCATGATGAAAGAGAAAGGTTACTTCTCTTCTAAGCTTGCAGGCAGTAAATACCCAGCTGCACAGCAGGATCTCGTATTCGGTCAATCCGCAGCTTATCTGAACGGCACTTGGCTTCCGAATGAAGTTTCTGCAACAGCAGGTCCTGATTTCAAATGGGGCTCCTTCCAATTCCCAACTGTGCCTAACGGCAACGGAAAAGGCCAGAATGAGCTGACATTTGGCGCACAAGCTCTTATGCTGAACAAAAACAGCAGCAATAAAGAAGCTGCTATCGAATTGGTTAAATATCTGGTAAGCCAAAAAACACAAGCTGAAATGGTGAAGCAAGCTCAAGCTATTCCCGTTTCTATCGATACAGAATGGCCTGCAGCACTCGCTGAAGCAGAAACAGCAATTAACAACGCTAAGGTCAATGCGCCTTGGGGCTACGGAATCAACAACTCCGCTGACTTCTCCAAAGGTGTAATCGTACCCGTATTTATGGAGCTTGCCGCTGGTAAATTAACGGCAGACGCTTACGTCAACAAAATGAGTGCAGAAGCCAAAAAGTTTTATGGCACAAAATAACGTTAATTAAATACTTCGATCATTGTGCAGCGATCCTTCGGATTGCTGCACAATGACGTTATAACGGATTATGAATCATATCCGGGAGGGAAATTTACATGCAAATTAAAAAACCGATGATTGCCCTTTTCCTTTTGCCGGCGGTACTCATCTATCTTGCAGTCTTTCTATATCCAACGCTCAGAGCTTTGCTGATGAGTTTCTATTCCTTGCCGTCCATATCCAGCAAAATGTCAGAGTGGTCATTTATCGGATTCGAAAATTACACAGACCTGTTCCGCAACAGCTATTTTATGGACTCTGCATGGAATGTATTGAAAATATGGCTGTTTGGCGGCATCATCACGATTTGCTCCGCCTTCCTATTTGCTGCTATTTTATCATCCGGTGTCCGCGGCAAAACGTTCTGGCGCTCGCTCGTTTATTTGCCGAATACCGTATCTGCAGTCGTGTTATCCGTTATTTGGATTCATTATATATTTAATTCAAGCTATGGCTTCTTAACGAAGCTGTTCCGTTTCCTTGGACTCGATATGCTTGCCGATATTCAGTGGACGAGCGACAGTTATTTGTTCCTCTCCATGCTGCTGGCGTACTGCTTTGGTTCCATCGGCTACTTTATGCTTATCCTTAACGCCGGAATGGACCGTATACCACGCGATTATTACGAAGCTGCCCTGCTCGAAGGGGCTAACCCATTGCACAAGTTTTTCCGAATCACGCTGCCGCTGCTTCAGGACATATTCCGTATGACGCTCGTTTTATGGACGGTAACAGCCGTGAATTTCTTTGTCTGGTCCGCTACCTTTGGCGGTGCGAGTGAAAGCGTCGCTACGATGACGCCGGGCTACTTTATGTATCTCAAAGTGTTTGGTGACGGCACTTCAGTTTATACGCAGGATGCCTTTAATGTAGGAGCAGGCGCGGCAGTAGGCGTTAGTATTACGATATCAATTCTAATCCTATCCGCCATCATCAATCAGTTCTTCCGTAAAGAACGTCTTGAATATTAAAGATGAGGTGTTAGCATGGTTAATAAAATTCGGTACGTCCCGCTCTATTTGTGGCTGCTGTTCACGATTGTATTGTTCGGCTTCGCCATTCTAGCTTCACTGAGCACAACAAGAGGCATTTTTACGAATTCACTATTTGAGAGCGGCATTCATTTCTCCAATTATATCGATTTATTCAAAACCCAGAAGATGGGACGGTACTTTCTGAACAGTGTTATTTATACCGTTTCAGCTTGCGTCGGTGTTCTCGTATTCGCTGCTCCTGCCGCTTATGTTTTGGGCAGAGTAAAATTTCGCGGCAAAAAAATAGTCAATCTGATGTTTTTATCCGCAATTTCCATCCCTGGCCTGCTCATATCCATCCCGCTTTTTTCATTGTTCGTTGAGCTAAAGCTTACGGGTTCCATTATTACGCTCGTATTAATCTATATTTTCACTAATATTCCGTTTAGCGTATTCCTTCTCACCGGATTTTTCGCTTCCATTCCGAAGGAATTGGAAGAATCAGCAGCTGTTGACGGCTGCGGCCCTATCCAGACGTTTATCAAAATTATATTACCTGTTGCCCAGCCTGGCCTAATTACAGTTTCTATTTTCAACTTTATGTCGATATGGAATGAGTATTTGTATGCGCTTATATTTGCTGGTGATCCGAAACATCATACGCTCGCGCTTGCATTGCAATCCATCGTACTCGGCTTTACCAACACAGGAAACTATTCCGGTATTTTTGCAGCATCCATCATCGTATTTTTGCCTACTTTCATTTTGTATTTGTTTATTTCCAAGCGAATTGTTGCAGGCATTACAGTTGGATCAGTAAAAGGATAGAAAGGAGTTCATTCACCATGCGTGTATATCAATCTACCTTACGGATCGAAGGCTCAAGCATTGGCGGTCAAAATCCGCTGCCGATGTTTCGGAATCGTCAAAAACATAGAGAAGTCAGTGATAACGGCACTCTCCCAAGCGAGCTGCGATCAAAGCTAGGATATGAAGCAGGGGAACGTTATTTACCCTACCGAATGCAGGATCGTTATACTAGAGATCGGAAAAATCTATTGCTAGAAACTATCGTGCTCGAAAATGAACATTTGCAGGCTGTTTTTTTACCTGCTTATGGTGGAAGATTGTATTCTCTTACGGAGAAAAAAACGAATCGCAGCCTTCTCTATACGAATCCGGTGCTGCAGCCTGCCAACCTAGCCATATTGAACGCTTGGTTCTCTGGAGGAATCGAGTGGAATATCGGTCAGCTCGGACATACGTTTACCACATGCTCCCCCGTTCATGCAGCCATTCTGCAAGATGAGAACGGAAATGATTTTCTAAGGCTCTATGATTACGAGCGCTGTAAAAACGTATTTTGGCAAATTGACTTTCATCTGCCCGCCGATTCAAACAAGCTCATTCTTTATGTGCGGATCATTAATGACAATGAAAAGTCGGTTCCGATGTACTGGTGGACGAACATCGCTGTAGAGGAAACACCGCAAGCCCGTCTTTTTTCATCAACAGATGAAGTCATTTATATTGATCATAAAGTTAAAGGATTTGGCCTTGGCAAGCTGCCGTATCTGCCGACTGTACCGGGCAAGGACGTCACCTATCCGCTGAGCTTTCCTTTCTCTAATGAATATTTCTTTCAAACGCCGGCAAGCTGTGATGCGCCTTGGGAAGCTGTCGCTTATGAGGATGGACGATTGTTTTATGAACGCTCCACCTCTCTTCTCCGTTATCGCAAAATGTTTTGCTGGGGAAACCATGCCGGAGGAAGACGATGGTGCGATTATCTTGCTAACCCCGGTGAAGGAAATTACATTGAAATTCAAAGCGGCTTAGCTCCAACGCAGCTGCATGGACTTAATATGCCTGCTCAATCGGAGTGGGATTTCACACAAGTAATCGGCATGACCGATATCAAAATCGACAAAGCCCACCAACAGGATTGGAATCAGGCGAATCAATACATTCGAGATTGTGTCGATCATCATATCGATGCCGAAGAAATGGATAAGCTGCATGAGTCCATGCGAATTCTCGCACAACAAGCGCCTGAGCAAGTCCTTTATACTGGCTCTCCATGGGGTGCACTAGAACAGCTGCGCCGAGAACTCAAGGAAAATCGAACGATTCCTGAAGGCTTTTATTTTACGAAGTTAAGCACAGCGCCCGAAGCCGAGCATAGCGATTGGCTCGCCCTTCTTGAAACAGGAACGCTTCCAGTCCACGACGTGCAAGAAGTGCCGAAAGCATGGATGGTTCAGGATGAGTGGCTAACTCTGCTTGAAGAGAGCCTTGAGCACCAAGAGAACCAATCATGGAACGCTTATATGCATTTGGGCATCATGCTTTATGAGCGAGGAATGGAGCAGGAAGCTATCGATGCATGGGAGAAATCGATAGACATTCAACCATCCCTATGGGTGTATCGAAACCTAGCAGAAGCGATGAAATATGCCTCGCGAATCGATCTGGCGCTTGCCTACTGGAAGAAAGCCTATCTCGTTTCCAACTCGTTCCCTGATCGAGCTTTGGCTGAAGAATATTTAAATTTGCTCATTGCTGACAAACAGTACGAAGAGGCATGGCAAATGTACAATGAATTGCCTGAAGCCTATTCGAGCAGTGACCGCATTCAAATTATAGTAGGCGTTGCTGCACTTGAGCTTGAACAGGATGCGTTCGTGAAGCAATTGTTCCTTAAGGAATTTGCGGTCATACGTGAAGGTGAAATATTAATCATAGAGCTATGGTATAAATACAATGCCAAGAAGCTTGCACAATCAAGGAATGAATCCTATTCCGAAATACATCTTAAAGAGGCGAAAAATAAATTTCCGCCGCCAACCAATATTGACTTCAGAATCATAGGTGAATAAAAAGATGACGGTGCGTAGTAACGTACCGTTTTTCTGTGCTTTGAGAATGCTGCCTCGCCCTATTCTGTTCCGTTTTAGGCATAATATAAAAATTGAAATTGGCTGTAGACATATACAAATTTTGTGTGTTACATTGATTAACATAGAGGCATGAACGAAAAACAACCATCAAGAATGGATGGCTAGAAGTAACTGGGTTGATTCTATAGTGTGTCCTGCACCTTTAGTCTCATCTGAATTACTTTTTTTATAGGCCTAAAGTTAAAGCGCTTAAATGTTTTATTTTTTTGCGTTTAAATTAAAGCGCTTTAATTTTGTTTAAGCTTGATTACATGCAAAGGAGGCTGCGAATCTGTCGACGGTTATACAACTATAATTTTAGGAGGAGTTTTAATTGCGCACTTTAAAAGCAAACAAAAGTATGATGAAATGGATGGGCCATGTCTTTCTCTGCTCAGCGATGCTTCTAACTTTATTGGGTGCACCCGCTCCACTTCAAACGAAGGTGCATGCTGCAGGAGAGCTTAGACCATTTCCACAGCAGCTGAGCTATCCTGGCATTATAAAACCTAACCATGTCACTCAGGCAGCTATGAATACAGCAGTTTCGAGTTATTATACTTACTGGAAATCAACCTATTTAAAAAATAACCTCTCCTCATTGCCTGGCGGCTATTATGTCAAAGGGGATATTACCGGCGACGCTGATGGTTATGATCCGCTTGGCACTTCAGAGGGGCAAGGCTATGGCATGGTCATCACCGCTTTGATGGCAGGTTTTGATTCAAATGCCAAAACCATTTATGACGGCCTATTCAAAACCGCTAGAGCTTTTAAGAGTTCAGGCAACTCAAATCTTATGGGCTGGGTTGTTGCAGATGCTGCTGGAGCACAAGGACATTTTGGCTCCGCTACCGATGGTGATTTGGACATCGCTTATTCCTTAATACTTGCTGACCAGCAATGGGGATCAGCTGGCACGATAAATTATTTGGCAGAAGCCAAAAAAATGATTACGAACGGTATCAAGGCGAGCAATGTCACGACGAATAACCGCCTGAACCTTGGCGATTGGGATGCTAAGAGTGCATTAAATACCCGTCCCTCCGACTGGATGCTCTCGCATTTAAGAGCTTTTTATGAGGTGACTGGAGATCAAACCTGGTTGAATGTCATTAACAACTTGTACACTGTTTATAGTCAGTTCTCAAGCGCCTATTCAGCTAGCACAGGGCTGATTTCAGATTTTGTTGTCGACAATCCTCCAAAGCCAGCTCCACAAAACTACTTAGATGAATTTCCAGAAACTAACGAATACAATTACAATGCAAGCCGGGTTCCATTAAGAATCGTAATGGACTATGCTTTCTACGGCGACACGAGAGGCCGAGATATTGCTAACAAAATGGCCGTATGGATCAAAGGAGCCACAAGCGGCAATCCGAATAACATTAAAGATGGATATAAACTAAATGGCGGAGTTAGCGGTTCCTACGCAACTGCTGTTTTTGTATCGCCGTTTATTTCAGCAGCAACCACGAGCAGCACGCACCAAGCATGGGTAAATGCAGGATGGGATTGGATGAAAAACAAAAAAGAATCCTATTTCAGCGATTCCTTCAATTTGCTTAATATGTTATTCATTTCAGGAAACTGGTGGATACCAACTGCTGGTGGAACTACGGACACCCAGGCACCTACTGCACCAGCGAATTTGACTGCATCCGCTGCATCAAGCAGCCAAATTAATTTGAACTGGTCAGCTTCTACCGACAATGTTGGCGTATCAGGTTATCAAGTATTTCGCGGCGGCACATTAGTAGGCTCTCCTTCTGGCACGACCTATACTGACACTGGCCTAAACGCTTCCACGTCATATAGTTATACAGTGAAGGCCATTGATGCTGCGGGCAATCTTTCTGCGAGCAGCAATACAGCCAGCGCAACAACGAGTCCGAATTCAACAACAACGAACCTTGCTTTAGGCAAGACCGCTGTAGCAAGCTCAATTGAGGGAACAGGATTTGAAGCTTCCAAAGCGACGGATGGCAATTCGACGACAAGATGGGCGAGTGTTGAAGGAAGCAACAACGAGTGGATTTACGTAGACCTTGGTTCCATTCAAAACGTCAACCGTGTGAAATTAAACTGGGAAGCCGCTTACGGTAAAGGCTATAAAATCCAAGTTTCCACAAATAGTACAACTTGGACAGATGCTTTTACAACGACAACAGGCAATGGAGCCATCGATGATATTACGTTTGCATCCAAAAGCGGAAGATATGTAAGAGTGCTTTGCACGGCACGAGGTACAGCTTACGGATACTCACTTTTTGATTTCGAGGTATACGGCTCTTAATAGGTAAACACATACAAAGCCTGACCGATAACTGTCGGTCAGGCTTTGTGTTGTTTGTCTCTCATTTAACGAAGGCCGTCTAGAAGCTTACGCAGCGTCTGCAAACAATCCTCCATCGCTTCAGCAGCCTCAGCAGTATCCGATATTTGCGCGAGCCAAAGCGCCGCTTCATTCATAGCTCCCGACAACAAATGAGTGGCAGCATCCAGACGAACACCCTTAAGGTAGCCCTGCTGCTGCATCATTTCCAGCTGTTCTAGCAGCAATTTCATCGACTGCTGCTCATCCAGAAGCCGCCACTCCTCCCAGCCAAGCACGGCAGGACCATCGATTAGCATGATCCGCCTGTTTTGCGGCTCGATTGCGACAGTCACAAATGCGCGGCATCCCAGACATAATTGCTCCCACAAATCGTCGCTAAGGGAAGCCTCTTCCTCCAGCCGCTGCGCTACTTCAGATTGAACAAGTGAAAGCACCGCTCGGAATAAACCTTTTTTACTGCCAAAATGGTGATAAACAGCCCCCCGAGTGACCTCAGCGTCTTTGGCTATTTCCTCTAGTGAACTGTCCGCAAATCCGAAAGTAGTAAAATGATGCCTCGCCACTACCTCTAGCTTATGAATCGTCTCTTCCGTATCTTTTTTCGTTTTCCTCATCCAGTTGCTCCTATTTTCTTAAAAGCTCAGAAGAAGCTTCAAGCAAGCTCATTTAATTATCAGCTGCTGCTCCCTCTTGCTGCCACACTGCTTGCACATAGTTCATACTTTCTTCCTCCGAGGGCGGAATAATTGCAATGACATCTATTAATACGCCGCCGGGATCAGAGAGAATAAAGTGCCGTTGCCCAAAATCCTCATCGCGAATATCCTGCTCCAAAGACAGGTTCGCGTCAAGAACCAAGCGCTTGTACTCACTATCTACATTATCAACTTCCATGTTAAGAATCAATCCTTCAGCTCTCTTACGATAGCTTGCGGGAACCGTGGAATGACTTGCTGATAGCAGCGCTAATTCATAAAAACATTGCCCTTCACCCGTCTTCCGCAAGCTCACATACCAGTCAGACTCATACACAACTTCAAAACCAAAGTAACGTTGATAAAAATCAGCACTTTTCGCTACATCCTGTGACATCACAACTGGATAAAAACTGTTCATTTTCAAATGGAAGCTCTCCTTTAGTATTTATAGGATTGAATATAGTTCGATATTAACATACGTACAGTATGTATGCAAACAGTTTTGTTATTTACTCTGGCCGATCGCAAAAAAATGACCTTTCGGAAATTAAGAAGGTCATTTCTTATGTCAGGCTAGCGATAGCTCAATCCAAAGTTTCTTGAGTATTCGTTATTTAAGGTCACAGGCAGCTTCCCCTGTGGCTTGGAACCAAATATAACCTTCACAGCAGCTTCCCACGATATCGGAATCGGTGTTATCCAGTACCAATTATCAAGCGCATAAGTCGAGACATATGCCTTCACGTTCGGATATCCCAAAATATCGCTTGGGTTTCCCAGGGAGACAGCTGCTACCGGCTTTCCAGTTGCAAGTAATCCGTTCACCAGATCCACTTGCCCTTGCGGTATTTGCTGATCCGACTTCGTAAAAACAATAATTCGATCTGCATTTTCAGCCTTCTCAACCGCTTTCTTAACCGCTGACCTTGTAGCATCTAACACTTCTCCCGCAGCTTCTGCTGCCTGATAAGAAATGACTTTGCCTTTGCTTATTTGCCTAACTGCTTCTGCAATCTGATCTGCATAAGCCATACTTACGACAAGCGTTGTCTGATTTGCTTCCGCATCAAATGGAAGGACATTTTCATTTTTGATGAGCGTTATGGATTCCAATGCCATTCGCTCAGATAACTCACGGTGTTCTTTTTTCCCCACTACTTGGCTCACATGATTAATGTCTACCAAACGATGCTCAAACATCTCTAGCTTGAATTTATAGGTTAGTATCCGTTCCACCGATTCATCCATTCGGCTTCTCTCGAGCTTACCAGCCTGCAATGCTTCATAAAGGGACTCCAACGTATCGAATTGATCAGCTTCAGAGCCATTTGCCATGACGATATCTGCTCCCGCATTGATGGCCATAACCGCTGCTTCGCCCGCTCCCCAATTGTCGGATATCGCTTGCATCACCATAGCATCTGTGACAATGATCCCTTTAAAACCCATTTCCTTTCTCAACAATCCTGTAAGAACTTTCTTTGAAAGTGTCGCAGGAAGTTCAGCATCAATTGCTTCAATAATAATATGTGAAGTCATAATAGACTCGATTCCTTGGTTGATTACTGCTTGAAATGGAGGGAGATGCACGGTCCGCAGCACTTCTTCGCTGTAAGACACTTTTGATAATGACATATGAGTATCAAAACCTGTATCCCCATGCCCTGGAAAATGCTTGGCGCTGGATATCATTCCTTCGCTTTGATAACCCCTCACCTCTGCAACAGCCATATCGCTTACAAGCTTCGTGTCTTCTCCAAAAGACCGAACCCCAATCACTGGGTTCATCAGGTTCGAATTGACATCAACGACCGGCGAGAAACTCCAGTGAAAACCCATTGCTTTGGATTCAACAGCCGTCAAGCGCGCAGCTTGTTCTGCATAATCCACATTTTGTGTAGCTCCAATTGCCATCTGCCTTGGCAGTACCGTTGCCTCATCAGGTACTCTTTGAGCAGCGCCGTATTCCAAATCGCCAGAAATAAATAGAGGGATACCTAATCTGGATTCAGATCCCAGTTGCTGGAGCGCATTAGTAAACCGGGCAGTACCGGCAGCAGAATTCATTCGTCGATTCAAGAGGGCACTGCCTACACCGTATTCCTTGATCATTTTATTTGAGAACGAATCCGCTTGACCCGTAGGTGTATACATCACAAGCTGGCCTATCTTTTCCTTGTCCGTCATTTGACTTACAAGCTGTTTAGCTTTACTCGCATTGGATATCTCTTTGTCTGTAGATTCCGAAGGTGATGGTGTTTGAGCCGTTTCGGGTTCATTACTTTTTTTTTGGAAGTCAATCGGTGTTATTACGAATATTACAGCTATGGCGATAACCATTACAAATGTAAATAACATAACTGATCGCTTCTTCATCGTTACCTTCCTTTGCTTATTCATTTCGAATGATATGAGTTAATACTTCCCATATGTTCCGAATAAATCCCCTTCATTCACAGTTCTTGCCTAGTGTAGCACGACCATTTTTAGGAGAACAATATTGGAAATTCATTATTTATTATAGTTATCCATGCTTTTAAATTTGCTCAAAAAACAACACTTGTCAGACTACAACTAACGAACCCAGCAGCACTTATTTAAAGCATTCGTAGTGGAATAAAATTGTAACGAACTCCAGAAACGTTATTTCGAGAAAAACAGCCCATTAGACCCTGTAAACCTTGTAATAGCGCCAATAAGGTTCGTTAAAATTTGAGAACAATCGTTTTCTGCATAATAAGCATGATACAGTTCCTTAGAGAGTCGACTTGGGGCTGACTAGAGCAAATCGATTCTTGCATCGCAGTATCGCTGCATCGCTGCATGCCAAAAGTAAGTCTAGTGCTTCGCTTGCCCATAATCGGTTTAAGCAAACAATCATTCACCAAAAAAAATAGCGGTGAAGGGACAGCCCTTCACCGCTATTTTTTCATGTTCTATAATATCTCTGCTCAAAGAGAGAGATCACTCAGGCGAGTTAACTACTACTGCTGGAACAGCTTCCCCCGTTCACAATTACTCTACTGTGATTTCACCGATCAAGCTCTTCTCGGAATGAGGACCAACCATCAGCTGGAAAACGCCAGGCTCAACCGACAAACGGTCATCTGCTCCTATGATTGCAAGCTCCGAAGGGGTTACCGAGAATGTCACCGTCTTCATCTCACCGGCACTTAAGCTCACCTTGGCAAAACCTTTTAGTTTCTTGAGAGGCTGTGTCACGCTTGCCGCTGCATCACGAATGTACAGCTGTACTACTTCTTCACCTGTAACGCTGCCTGTATTCGTAACATTTACAGAAACAGATACGGAATCCGAGCTGCTTATGCGAGATGAGCTCACGACAAGATTGTTATAATCAAAGTCGGTATAGCTCAGACCGTACCCGAACGGATATAATGCTTGCACTGGAGCATCGATATATCTTGAAGAATATACGCCTCCTGGAGGACGTCCTGTGTTCTTCCTGTAATAATAAAGCGGGATTTGTCCTACACTCCGCGGAAATGTTGCTGTCAGCTTGCCGCTTGGGTTATAGTCACCAAACAAGACATCAGCTATTGCATTGCCGCTTTGAATACCTAAGTGCCATGCTTCTACAATTGCTGTTGCCGTGTCATCCAGCCAAACGGTTGTCAGCGGACGGCCATTGAACAAAACAATGATAACCGGCTTGCCCAGCTGTATTGCTGCTTCAACGAGCTCACGCTGCTTACCCGGCAAGTCCAGTTCTGATCTGGAGTTTCCTTCACCGCTCATCGTCAGACTTTCGCCTACTGCAATAATAGCAGCATCCGCCCCAGCAACTGCTGCCAGAGCCTGTTCAAAGCCGCTCTCGTCTTCACTTTCAATGCCGCAGCCTTCCGCATATAGCAGCTGTGTGTCTGGCGATACTTTCGCCTTAATGCCATCAAGCAGTGAAACGACATCATCCGCATTGCCGTCGGCTGCCCAGCAGCCAAGAGGATCTTTCGTGTTCGTTGCCATCGGTCCAATAACAGCCAGCGTTTTCAGCTGCTTAGAAAGAGGCAGTATACGATTATCATTTTTAAGCAGAACGATAGACTCTCTTGCTGCCTCGCGCGCCAATGCCACATGCTCCTCTGACAAAATAACACTTTGGCTTCGTTCTGGATTTACGTATGCATTCTCGAACAATCCAAGCTTCATCTTTACAGCTAAAATTCTGCCTACAGCGGCGTCGATCAGACTCTCGGCAACCCGTCCCTCTTGAACGAGCTTCGGCAAGTATTTGTAGAATATGCCTGAATGCATATCCATATCCGTACCCGCTTTAATCGCAATTTCACACGCTTCCTCCGCGTCTCGGGCAACACCATGAGTGATTAATTCACCTAGAGCATTGTAATCACTAACGATAACACCTTCAAAGCCCCATTCCTCACGTAAAATAGTCGTAAGCAAATAACGGTTGGCACATGCAGGAATGCCATTCAATTCATTAAAGGATGCCATAATGCTAAGCGCTCCAGCTTCAACCGCTTTACGAAACGGCGGCAAAATAACTTCACGCAGCACGCGATCCGAGACGTCTACCGTATTATAATCCCTGCCCGCTTCCGCAAATCCATATCCGGCAAAATGTTTAGGACAGCTTGCTACAGAGAGGCTTTCGCTTGAAGCATCATCGAGCTCGGCGCCCTCAACCCACGCTTTTGCCATAATCTCGCCTACATAAGGGTCTTCTCCCATCGTTTCGGCAATTCTTCCCCACCTAGGATCTCTCGTAATATCGATCATCGGCGCAAACACCCACGAAATACCGTCGGAAGCTGCTTCCTTAGACGCTGCTGCTGCTGTTCTTCTAATCAGATCTGGGTTCCAGCTTGCCGATTGAGCGAGTGGAATAGGGAATACTGAACGGTAGCCGTGAATAACGTCTCTCCCAACGATCATCGGTATGCCAAGGCGTGACTTTTCAATGGTTTGTTTTTGCAGTGTATTCGCTTGTTCAACGCCCGATAAATTAAACAACGAGCCTAACATTCCTTTATCGATGAGATCCTTCATGATTAGATTGATCTCACCGCCGGCATCCGGATTTATCGCATGAAAGCCCCAGTCAAATTGCGACATTTGGCCAATTTTTTCTTCTAATGTCATTTGGGAAATCAAGGACAATACTTTCTCCTTTATTTCCGACGAGAACAACTTCTTGTTTCCTGCCATCGATAACAACTCCTTCATGTATATACTGTCCATTATGAAGGAATTAGACAGGCATGTGTAGAAACAAACTAATGATAAACATCAACGATCTGCTTATGGAAGAGGAGAAACAGTCATGAAGGAAATTGGAATAAAGCTCGATTATTGTGCCTTTATGTACCATAATACGCCTTTTAGGCATACCTTTAAATCCGGCCTCGAAACCTATATCATTCGATTGCAGACTGAAGGCTTATGCCAAGCATTGATTGCAGGGCAGGTCGATATCATCGAGCCTGGCGACCTTCTTCTGTTTGCCCCCGGTGAAGTTTATGATCTGAGAATTGGTGAGCTTGGGCCAAGCGGAGACTATTATGTGATCTGCAGCGGTCCTTGGCTTGATGAATGGTGGAAGCTTCAGCGAAGACCCCAAAAAACAAAAATAGGTGAGAACGGCAGAATAGCGGCTTTATGGCAGCAATTAATATTAGAAAGCAGACGGCATGACGGCGGGAATCCTGAACTATTAAATACGCTGATGCAATCACTTTGCTATTTGCTTGATAGAGCCATAGATGAAGCAACCTCCTACAACTCCGGTCCAAAGCTGCTGGCATATAAAATAAAGCTTTATATCGAGGAGCATGCGGCGATTCCGTTTACTTTAACCGATGCTGCGAAACATACGGGACTAAGCGTATCCCGCTCGGTTCAGTTGTTCAAAGCTGAATTCGGCATGTCCATCATGCAATATGCCCAGAAGGTGCGTCTGGCGATGGCGCTGGAACAAATGGGCAAAAGTCCGCTTACGCTCGAACGCATTGCCGAAGAAACTGGATTCGGCAGCTATACTTACTTCCATCGCGTGTTCCAGCGGTATTACGGCATCTCACCTGGCGCTTTCCGAAAACAAATGACAGAGAAACAATAAGCCACGTCCAGAGGACGTGGCTTATTGTTTCATTTCCTTTTTTATAAAACGGTTTGTATTCGAATTAGGATTGAATGATTGCATCTTCTGAATTGTTTTTAAAATATTGCTTCAAACCTTCAACAATAGCTTTCGCAGCACGATCTTGTCCATCTTCTCCAAGTAAAACTGCTTCTTCAGCGGGGTTTGTCAAATAACCTACTTCGAGCAAAATCGCCGGCACCTTGCTTAGTGAAAGAACCTTTAACTCTTCATTTCGTATTCCGCGATCCCGAAAGCCCATTGCCTTTACAACCTGATTGTGCATGGTCTGAGCTAATTCTATATTTTCATCAAAACGATAAAACGTTTCAATTCCACCAACATTCTCGTCCTTATAGGTGTTCGCATGAATGGATAGAAGAACATCTGCTTCCATTTGATTCGCTATATCAGGACGTATGTCCAGATCAATAAACGTATCATCATTCCGAGTTAGATGCGGCTCAAACATGTTCTCTTGTTTTAACAGCTCGTACACTTTCTGAGATAGCGATAGTGTAAAATGTTTTTCCCTTTTTCCGCTAGCTCCTTCCGCCCCAGGATCTTTGCCGCCATGTCCTGCATCAATGACAACTTTGTATATCCTATCTGGTTTTCCATCCAAGGATTGCTGCTTCGTTGGAACAATTGGCGGATTGGCTGACAGAGCTTGCGACTTTTCTTCTTTGTTTGCGGCAAAGCCAATTAAAGTTACACTAATTAAAACTAGAGTGAATAAAAGCACAATAAGCCTGACTATACGCGATTTTCGTTTTTTCGTATACGAGTACATGTTGTCCTCCTAAGTAATAGATGTTTAGCAGCTTCTTTATTTATACATAATCCTCATTTCGAGCACTTCTCCAATTTGTAAACAAGTTGTATCTAAAAATGTTGAAATGCGTCGTCTTATGAAACACAAAAAAACAGCCATCACCGATGGAAGCAGTGATGGCTGTTTGGAAACATGTTTTATTTGAACTCAATGATGTAATTCATCGGTAACTGTACGGACAATTGGCTTTTAACTTGAGCGTCAAATGACTTCCAGCCGCTCAAATAGAGCTTGTTGCCCGATGGACTCCACTCCATTTGACCCGGATTTATTCCTTTGAATACCTCCTGTTCATTCAAAAGATTGTTTCCTTGCAATTTGGCAATATAGATATTCAGCGAATCTTTCGAGTAAGCAATATATTTGCGATCTCTTGTTAAACGGAAATTACCGACTTGCTCACCTAAAATCGTGGTAGCTTTATTGCGGCGATCATATGCAAACAGCAAATTGTTCTCGCTGACAAACAAAATTTGATCATTATTGAGAAAGTCTACCGTCCCATCACGATTCAACAGATGATTATACAAACTGGAAATTCCAGTGCCGTCTATTTTACCGAACAAAATCGATTGTCCATCATACATTTGTCTGATGATCAATACCGTTTCTCCATTATCAGAAATTTTCACATATCTCGACCAGCTTTTCTCACTTTCATACGGAACATCATATTTCTTCATCTTTTTAGTCGTAACGTCGTAAACGGCCAACTTTTCTACTTTCTGATCATCCCATATGAAAAAAGAGAGATACCGGCTGTTGTTAGACCAGATCATCGTAGCCGACAAAGAGTCCTGCATATCCTCGACAGTAATCGCCTTGCCATCAATCTGGCTGTAGATCTTCAGGGTTCTGTTTTTGTTATTATCCCAACCGTATACTGCGATTTTAAGCCCATCTGGGGACACCATGCTTGCTTCTGAATATTGATTGAAATTCATAACCTCTTTCATCGTCTGATTCTTATAATCAAAGCGCTGCAAGGTTTGAGTAAAATCTATATTTTTGAGCATGCCTAGAATCTGCTCATTGTCTGTCCATCCGAGAATTTGGATTTCACTCTCATCTTCCTCAAACATGCGATAGATTTTGCTTACTTCAAAATCGCCGTTCGAATGGGCCAATTCTGGTGCCGCTTCTGTATCTGGTATAACGACGGTTCTTGAATTGAATTTCGTAGATGCGCAGCCCGACAAAATAACGAAGATAAGCAGAGCAAATATTGATTTTCTAATCATGAGGTCACCTGCTTGTTATCAAATTGCGGGATTTGAACAATAACGTTTGTTTCTCTATCCTCGCTTTGGATTTGAATGGTTCCTTGATGCTCTTCAACAATGGCTTTGCAAATGCTAAGCCCCAATCCGCGGCTCCCGACTTCTTTCACAAGACGACCATTTTCTCTATAAAAGGGTTCATAAATGCGGGCTAAATGTTTTGGTGCAATGACATCTCCTTGGTTCATAAAAGTGAATTGTATGACCTCGGAGATCAGAGCTGCCTTCACTATAATTTCAGAGGAAGCATCGCTGTATTTAATCGCATTATCAATCAAGTTGATAAACAGCTGTCTTAATTTAGTTGGACTTCCCTCAATGATGAGATGCTCTTCTAATTCGCAAACAATATTTTTGTTATACTTTTGGGCTTTGAACGCCATACCTTCACAAACGCTTAGCAAAATAAACCCTGCATCAACCATTTCATAGGATGCTTTAGAATCTGTTTCCTTAGACAACTCCAATAGCTGCAAAACCATTTCGTGAAGGCGAGCACTTTCATCCGCTATATGCGCAATCCCTTTCTCGAAAAAAACCTCATCATTTTGCCCATTGTCTTTGATCATCTGCGCGTAGCCCATGATAGAAGTTAGTGGTGTTTTCAGCTCATGGGTAACATTGTCGTAAAATTGCTTGCGGTGCTGATTTAACTCTTTAAGGCGGTCACGGTCCTTTTCTATTTTGCCAATTTGAAGTCTAATTTTCTCAATCATTTGATTGAAGTTATGAGCAAGCTTGCCCAGCTCGTCCTTTCGGTTTAAAGAGATATGGACATTAAGATTGCCGTTTATCACTTCCGTTGAAACTTTGGTCATCTTGACGATGGGCAGTGTAATGTTCCAGAACAATGCATAACAAAGCAGCAAGCCCATAGCGAAGATAGCGATCGTGACATACAAAATGACATCTAATATTTGCCTGCTGTTCTCATAAAGCATCGATACGTCTTTGGAAAATCGTAAAATACCTATTTTTTCACCGTCAATGACAACAGGATATGAAAAATAGATCGTAGATATTTTTTCTTGATGGGAAATGGTATAAGCGGTTTCTCCCTTGAGAGCATGCTTGAAATCGTCTCCAAGTGGACTCATGAAGGGAGCACTGTCCGATGCAGCAAGCTGCTTGCCCTTTAATGAATAAACAGCCACTTGGCTAGACGTAATGTTTTTCAAATCAACAACCAACTCTTTAGACATCTGCTCGAAATAAATTTCATCATGACTGTAATGATTGATCATAAACGTCTGTTTTACATAAACATTGCTGTTTTTCTTCATCGTATTCAAATCCTGCGTAATGATGGTTTCGTTGCTGGATTCAATAATTTGCATGACAAAATGATGCAGCAGCAATAGCGAGGTGAAAAAAATAACTAACAATCCGATTAAAAACTTAACTTTGATAGACTGTACCATATTCATTCCACATTCTTCTCGAATTTGTACCCGACACGAAATACCGTAGTAATTATGTCATTGGCATCAAGCTTTTTGCGCAAACGCTGAATATGAATATCCACGGTTCGAGTATCACCAAAATAATTATAGCCCCATACTAAATCAAGCAAATTTGAACGAGTAAATACGCGTCCTCTAGAGCTCGTCAAAGTCATCAATAGGTCAAATTCTTTTGGTGTCAGCTCAATGAGCTCATTGTCTTTTTTGACCATTCTTTCGGGCACATTAATTTCTATCGTTTTGAACTTGATGATTGCTGGCGCTGCTTCTTCGTTCACAGCCGTTATAGGATTGATTCTGCGCAGTAATGTACGAATGCGGACGATTACTTCACGCATATCAAATGGTTTCGTAATATAGTCGTCGGCGCCAAGCTCCATTCCGATAACTTTGTCGGAAATATCAGACCTAGCCGTAATCATGATGATCGGAAGGATGTATTTCCCCATAATTTGCTTGCAAATATCAAGTCCGCTTTGATCGGGAAGCATCCAATCAAGCAGCAGCAGATCTGGCTTGAACTCTTCGATTTCTCTTAAGCCATCCTTGCCGTTATGCGCAAGCTTGGTTTGAAATCCCTCTTTCTGCAAGCCATATGCAAGCAAATCAGCTATCGCTTCTTCATCTTCTATAATTAATATTTTGGTAAGCTCCATTCGTTCATCTCCATTCACCCTTGATCGTATCACAGCCTCGTTTTCACAAACAACTAAGCCCACAAAAGTTTACAGTATTGAAACAAGTCGGATGCATAACAGTTGGATATACTTAGCATGCGCAAAAAAGCAAATATCGACTATTAAAATTTGAAGTTGCTCGCTGTTTACGAATAAAAAAAACGCAACCCTTATCGGGTTGCGCTAAATACATTTTGATTCGTAAATGTTAGCCTATGCCATGCTCTTTTCGGATGTTGTACATTTCTTGAATCAACAGATCTCCTGGATCCCGGTTCAACTGCAAATGAATCAACAAGAAATGCAAAGAAATCGCACATACGTTATTTCCGCCTGTGAGCGCCGGAAATCCAGCTTCAAAGACTGGACCGTGGTCTTCCTTCCAAGCCAGACCTGCATGTACCTGCTCCGCAGCAAACTCTTCCGTTACTGCTTTTATACATTCCGGTACGAGTATGTTGTCAATTATCGCTTTAGCCTCAGCTTCAGTCGTTGCTGGTTTTGGGAGGGGCTTGCCACCCTTCGTCTCCATAAGTTCAACGAAAAAGGAAGACATCCATACTGCAGGGTCATTGTCCGATTGGAACCTGTTAAGCAACTCATGCAGAAAAAAACCGCAGGAATATCTACTACCCGACTCATCCTTCACATGAAATATAAAAACTGGGCCATAATCATGGAAATTCGAAACCTGTGCCTCAACATCGTTATAATGCATTCTTAAAGCTGCAAGGCCATTATCGTAAACAGCTTTTATAAGCTCCGCCCATTCTTCCTTGGACATCTCTGTTTCCTCGCTATTTACTTCCAAGTCAGTTGTCTCATTGTTTAAGTTCATAGTTCCACCTGTCTCCTATCATACTATCATCCTGTAAAGTAGGCTTCATTGCGATCATATCATACGGCAACTCTACTGCAAATCTATTATAGATTACCACAAATGGTTTCAGTCATCCAACAACGATACGGCAGCTCTGTCTTCATCCTCTTAACAACAAGGGGAACAAATCCATTGGACTTGTTCCCCTTGTTTTCTGCACCTTGCAATGGTTCAGCGGCAATCTTACAACTATTTTGCAAAGCTATGATTGTCGATTGTCACAATAACATCTAAGCTGGACCAAAACGATCCTTTGGAAATATCGGGATTGAAGAAATAAACGGCATTCTCCACATTATTTTTACCGTTAAGCGCATCTTTCGCTGCACGAAGTGAGCTTGCGTTTGGCTTACTTTTATCTAAGAGTCCATTATGCGCTGGAGGAAACTGCTTGCCTGAATAAATGACGTCGCGTATCGTATCCGGAAACCGCTCATCCTTCACTCTGTTTAATATGACATTCGCTAATCCAAGCTGTCCTTCATAGGATTCATTGCCTGCTTCAACCATCGTAATCTTAGCAAGCAGCATATAATCCGCATCAGTGAACGGTTTTGCTATTTGATCAACATTTGAAGGAATGATGACCTTGAGCTTTGTTCCCGGCTTGATCTTCGCCTTGCTATCGAGTCCATTCCATTTGAGCAGTTCTGATTTGGTGCTGCCAAACTCCTTGCTGATCTCATCCAAGCCGTACTCTTCTGTAATTACAGCAGGCTGTACTTTTATAAGTTCAATAACGTTTGACTCTGCATTCAACACCACGTTAGCATGCAGCATTTCTGACAATTGGCGCAGAGGAGCATACAGCCTATTGTCCTTTAAAAATGGCACCGCGTCCAATTTATAACGGGCTTCGTTAAAATATACGACTGGTACTCCATTTCCCAGCACAACTTTATCTTTGATTTCTGTATGTATTGTTACTTCTTCGTTTACATTATCCCAGCTCGACTTCGCACCGAACATATCAGCTATGCGGGCTACCGGAACAAACAATCTTCCTTCTGACATATAAAGCGGATCTGTTATCTTCACTATTTTCCCATTAAATTTAATCGTCCAATCATCCGCAGCAGCTGCATTCCCTGCATGGACACTCGACATAGGTCCGATACAAAGCAGAAACAAACCCAATATCATGGTGATTATAAGACCTCTAATCCGCTTGGCATCCCTGATCATGCGTACCTCCCAGTTAATTAAGTTGGTGTAAAATCCAACGTTCATCTTCTGGGCAAAATTATATCACAGTTTATTGGGACTTTAGCATTAACATTTTCACAGAATTAACATAAGCCTTAGTTTGCCTTCTTCATTAGCCGGTACTGATTAGGTGACACACCATGCTTCTTCTTGAACACAGTAATGAAGTACGTACTGTTCAAAAAGCCAATTTGCTCGCTAATTTCCTTGATTCGAAGCGGAGTATGAAGCAGCAGCGATTCAGCCTCACTAAGCCGAAGGCTCGTAACATAGCTGGAAAAGGTCATCCTCATGTTCTCATTGAACAATTTACTAAAGTAAGGAACAGAAATATTGAGCGTAGCGGCGACAGCGTCTGCTGAGAGATCCCCATTTCGATAGTTCTGCTGAATATAATCACAAGCATTTTTTACCACTTCCTTGCTGTCCCTATATCGATTGCCCTTTAAATCTTGAATAATATAATCAACCAGCTCCAAACAAAATTGATGCAGTTTTTCAATATAATTCAAACCTTCGATAACGCCAATCAAGGATTCCTTCTCATACTTTGTGCAAAGAGGAGCAAAGTTCACCATATTGCGAAACTCGTTGTCGATGCTTGAACCAAGCTGCTTTAAAATAGCATACATCTCCTTAATGGAATAAAGCTTAATTTCTTTGAATATAGCTTCGATCGTTTCACGAGAGCCACTGCTATCATTGAGCTTCAAATGATTCATTAGTACATGCTCTAGCTTAATGGGATACTGAACCTGCTTGCTTAATTTAGTTTGTATTTCGTCATAGTAATAGACGCTTTCACCGCTGGCTACAAACTGGTAATGAAGAGCCTCTTTTGCTGACTCATACGATTTTGGCAACCCTTGAATCGTGCCTGCCCGAACGCCGACACCGATTTTCAATTGAAAGCTCATTAATTTCTCGACCTGATATAGAAATTCACCCATTTTAGCCTCGATGCCATTTTCTTCGTAATCATTTATGATGAAGACTAACGTATGGCTTCCCGTCACGATTTTTTCCAAGCCTGCAATATCCGCAAACACGTGCAGAGCAAGCTCATACATCGCATCGACGACAAAGCTCATTCTGTTTTCCAATTGCTCCTGCTCCAAAGCGATGATTGCCTGTTGCTCTTTAATAACCAATACGAGCACACGCAGATCGTTTGGTTTCAGTTGAATGTTAAGCTTGCTGAAGTTCAGTGCAATATCGCCCTCATCCATCCGTCCCTCATGATTAAGCATATCTCTAAGAAAAGCAGCTTTTAATCGATTACGATCCTTTACAGCCGAATCTTCAAGCGTCGTTACTTTTTGGATAAGCCCTTTGAATACATCGCTCATATATTCAACATCATCGTAGCTCTCTTCTTCAGAATAAGAAGGATGATTGAATTTAATCATTTTAACTATTTTGCCGAAGGGCGTATAAATTTTATTAAGGAGCAGCACCGTGGCTGCAATACTTACAATCAGAATAATCATGGAAATCATAATAATATTTTTGAGTACAGCAAGATTGTCCTTGGCCAAATATTCATAGCTGGTCGTATTAATGAGATACCATTCCAATTTGTCATTGTAAACGTAGGTGACAAGCGATTTCACGCCATCCACACTGCCTATAAAATTAGCGGATTTTGCATCTGCATGAATAACCTTATTAATGTAGGCTTGGTCGCTGGTATCGTGAAGAAATAGCTCTGGCTTTGAGCCATTAATAATATTCAATCCGTTTTTATCCACGATAATGAAGTTGGAGTACACAGAGTTGCCCATTTTATTAAACAGTTCCAAAATCGCGTTCAGCTCCAAATTGATAAAGATCGCATAGCCGTTTTTTGACCCTGAATATGTAAAAATCAAGGAAAGCAAGTTGTTGTCATAGGCTTTGGATTCATAAATATAGCTCTGCTTATGAGGCAAAAATATCATTTTCTTCATTTGCTTCCGAACCTCAATGAGAGAAGGCGCATTTTTATCTATCGTTTGAATGGTTACATTCTTGCGAATCGTATGTATAAACCGGTCCTTCTCACCATTATAAAGATAAATCGAATTGATCGATTTGTTCGTAATTACGATATCGTTAATTCTGTTTTGAACCTTGAGGGAGTCCAATGGGCTTAGCTTATTCGAATAGAGACCTTTTATTACTTCGCTATCATTTAGAAGCTGTTCACCTATTTGAAATACCCTCTCATATAATGCCTCAATGTTATAGTCGGTTTGAGAGAGCAATCTCTTGTACATGACAGAGGTATGCTTATCAATAATTCTCGTATTATTATCGTAGTTCAGAATGGAAATCGTAATAATCGCTATTACAAAAATAACAACATTCGCAACGATTATTCGACTTAAGAAACTTCCGCGCGTCTTTAAAGGCTTCAACATCGAACCATCCCTGTCTTTTATTTTTGTAAACGTTTTCAAACCCTCTAACAATGAGCCGCATCGCAACAAGAATATACTCTTTATCTTGAAATAACGTCAAGTTCTACTTTGACTTTCTACTTATTTAATAACGAATTCAAATCCAAAAGCGCTTGGATACCTCTTTGTAAAAAGAAGGCCAAGCGCTTTCGATTTGTTGCTTCTGAGTCTGCTTTAATCCATTAGTCTAACAATTGCCTGAACACCTTCCGCACGAGTAGCTAGACCTTGAGGCTGAAATTGATTTTGTCCTACGCCTTCAAGAATTCCTAGGTCAAGAGCGGCATTTACGGAGTCTCTTGCCCACTCATGAATCTGATCACTATCCGCAAATTGGCTTTGCTTAGCTGCTTCGGCTTTCTTGCCCGTTTTCACCTCATATGCTCGAACGATCATAACCGCCATTTCTTCGCGTGTTATCGTTTCATGAGGCGCAAATCGGGTTAGGCTTCGACCTGTCGCAATTCCGGCATTGCAGGCCGTTACTACCGCGGATTCGTACCATGCGTCTTTCTCCAAATCCGTAAACGATGTTGTCCCTTCAGTTTGCAATCCTAATGCACGAACCAACATCGTGATAAACTGAGCACGGGTTATTTTTGCTTGCGGCGCAAACTGTGTTGCATTCACACCAGTCACGATGCCTTGAGCTGCTAACCTCCTAATCGCCTGAGCTGCCCAGTGACTTTGAGGAACGTCACTGAATGTCTTTTCAAAAGAGAGCACCCCATAAAGGCTTAAATGATTGATTTGCGTTTCAAGCAAACCATTGTTTTGTTTGCTCCGTAAAAATTCAAGCTCCCCATCTTCCTTGATGTAATAAATAGAAACCAAATCGCTTAAGGCTTCTTCAGATGCTGTAAGCTTTAACGTAATAGGCTCAGCTAAGGTGTTCAGCTTCTTCCGCTCAACCTGATTTAAACTAGCTGCTGCCAGAGACAAATCATAGATATGACTTGATGCAGCAATAGCCGCATGTGCCTTGTTGGATGACTCCTTCAGCAAACGATCAACGTCCGCTTGCGCTTTCTTCGTAAATAAGAAAGCGATAAAGTCATGCTTCTGATCCTTCGCCAGCTCAAGGAGCTGAGCAATGACTTTGCCCGTTAACTCCAGTGATATACCATCAGCTTGGAATACGAGTTTATTCAGATCCTGAAGCCCCTTAGTATTTGCAGGAATCAGCACCTCCTTAACACCTTTTTGAATGGCTATAATAGCCTTTCCGTTTTCGGATTTGAGCTCAGATATGATCTGCTGCTCCTTACTTACATTAACGGATCCTTGACCTTCCCCTGTCGGCGTTCCCGTCTCAGGATCAGTCGGGCCGTGCACAAAAGTGAAATGGATGACGTAGATAAGCTTAGTTATACCATCCTCAGCTGTCACTTCTATTGAAGTTGTTCCCGGCAAACCTGCCGCTGGACTTAACTTGACAGTCGCCTGGCTATCCGATGTGTTGACTGTAACATTCGGGACCGAATGCATTCCAGCCGGCAGTGTCACATCATAAGTCAGCTTGTTTTTCTCGAAAGAAATGATCGCTTCATTATTAATGCTTATCCCGCTGAGTGCTGCATCGGCACTAGGAAGCACCGCATTCGATTGTTTCAGCAATTTCGCATCCGCAAAGTTCCCATGATCACTGACAACGCCATTGCCGCCATCAGTTACAATTAGCTTCAGCTCGCGTTTACCTGTGATGTTTACATTAATCTTCTTCGCTGCTGTACGGCTTTCCATGACATCACTATCAAAGAGCTTCTGACCATCTGCCCATACTTGGAAGGCCAATTTACCTACGCTAGTTTCTTGATCGACGCCTACGTAGGCTTCAAAGCTCTCAAAGCCCAATCCATCGATGTCATATACAATTTCCGAGTTTGCATGTGTGCCAATGCCTTTTGCATACGACTTGCTTCCCATGCCGTCAAATAAGGTTAATACATTACCTTGAATGCTGGAATCTTTTTTGACTTCCCCCCAGCCTGTCGTCGCCGAAGTCCAGTTCATATCGCTTAGATAGGTTGGCACATCGGCAAAGCTAACGGTGTAATCATCATGATCGTCAAGTCTGACATTGATTGTGTTCATATACGCAGCAGCTAATGTAATCGGTTTACTAATGGAATTCGCCTCTATCCAGCCCGGGAATGCAGCGGGATGCGACCAGATCGAATTGATCTCAAACCGAATGGTTCCATCTGGATTGACCGAGCTTTTGACCGAGCCATAACCATCTCCTTGTGCTGTAATACGTTTGCCCGTCTCGCCCAAAATCAAGGAAGCATAATTAAAATTGTTCTTCGAGGCAACAAAGTCAGCCGTCCCGCGCTGCCCGGCATCATCTTTGCCATATTTGCTGAAATTTTTCTCATCCTGCGACCATGCCCAAGTCGGCTTCACACCGTACTGTTCATTTCCTTCGCCTCTAACCCGGAATGCCGTTCCTTCGTTTCTCCCAACCTGATCCTCTGGATAGGTCGACCATAGACCATTGCGATTCCATGTTATGCGGTCTGCTTTGGCAGCAATATCGAATGCAACGCCAATAGAGTCATAGACAGCAGGCAGGTTTGTAACGGTATACGTGGTGGAAATCAACCCGCTCCCGTCAATGGATAACACAAACAATACTCCCGTTTGACCATAACTGCCGGCAATGTTCACGATTGCCTTATTTCCAACAGTCATGCTGTTCATGCTTGAGAAAGTCCATGAGCCAAGGTTGGACGTAAAGCCCATATTCAAATAAGGACCCCCGGTAATGATCGTTTCTCCTTTATATGTTCCTTCTTGAATCATACCTGTTGCATTATTGAACACCAGTTTAAAGTCTTGCCCCGTAATAGTGGTTGCTGTATCATCCTTTGTAATGGCTGGGGCGCTACCCTCCGTGCCTGTGAAATGGAATATTTTGTTGCCGATACTTAGTTTATACTCATCCACTAATCGATTGGCCTTGTACCGATCGCTTTGGTAAAACTTCAAGCTCACGTTATCACCGAGCTTCCATGCTCTAGCCGGTATAATCAAATGACCGCTGGACATCGGTTCAATGGAAGGACCCGTTAACGTGCCTGATTGATTGCCGACCGTCCATTCGACCTTGATTTCGTTCAGATTCGTATGGTTAAAGCGGTTCTCAATCGGAATGCTTAGCTGGGTTCTCGCACCTGGATTCGGCAAGGAATTGGCATTAATTCGAATCGGCGAATAAGCCTTCTTCACGTTCCAGTACTCTGGTTTCTCCCGATTCCATGAATCCATAATTCCCCATTCCACTCTAAAACCGCAAACGGCTGTCTCGCAATAGGTTGTTAAATCCCGAGAATGCCAGATTGCACCTCCCAGAGCACCCTCTGAGCCATTTATATTGTCCCAAGAGCGCTTGATGGACTCACCGTAGAAATCTTCGAAGGCAGGATCATCATTAAACCAGTCTTCATAATACACATACAGATGTGCGTACTCATCCACGATTTCCGGCTTATCAAGTCCTCCAAATTTCAAGCTATTATCCACATAATGAACGCTGAATAGGTCATTATATTGGCTCGGAGCGTTGTAACCGAAACTCGATTTAATCACACGCGTCGGATCAACGGCCTTCACATAATCATGGGTTGCTGCCACATTGCTTCCCCAACCGCTCTCGTTCGTGAGTGACCAGATTACGACGCTTGGGTGGCTTCGATCCTTCTCAATCGTTTCAGAGAATTGACCCATGAAATAACTTAGGTAATTCGCATCATTCAACCGAGGACCATTGACGAACATGACGGAATTTTCCTGCTCGACATACAAGCCGATTTCATCCGCATAATCCAGCACGTATTCGAATTGCGGCCAATGAGAAGCCCGAATATAATTGATATTGCCATCCTTGAGCTTTAACAAGGATTCCTTGTCATGCTCTGGATCAACTGCAACTCCTGCTGAGGGAGAGGATTGATGCCAATTGACACCACGGAGCTTGACTTCTTTTCCGTTGACCAGCACCTTATTCCCGACAACCTTAATCGTTCGAAAGCCGATCTTGCGAGTAATCGTTTGCACGATTTTACCGTCTTCCTTAATATTCGCAACCAGCTTATAAAGGTTTGGATGCTCTGCATCCCATTTCTGCGGATTTTTCACTGGAATGCTTACTGTTCGATTAAGATGCTGTGGATCCAATGCAATGTCCCCTGGCTCGATGGGTACGATTTGTCCATCCGGGTCAATTAAAGTAAGCTCGACAAGAGAATCAGACTCACTTCCATAAATCATTCCGACAGAAACGTTTAACATCGCATCGGTATAAGTTCCGTCAAAGATCGTTTCTGCATGCAAGCGGGTCAAGTAATTATGAGGCAGCGCAAACAGCTTCACTTCACCAATCAAGCCTCGAACATGCTGATACTCGACGAAGCCCTTCTCAGCTGTAATGCCTACGGTTATCCATGCGTTTTCGCCGGGTGTTACATAATCTGTAATATCACAATCAAACGTTGTAAAACCGCCGCGATGCGTACGAACGAGCTTTCCGTTCACCCAAATTCTAGCGACATTAAACGCCGCTTCGAAACGCAGCATAACCCGTTGCCCTTGAAAGTCCTGCGGAATTGAAACGGATTTCTTATACACATTCTCGATATTTCGGTCTGGGAACCAGTCACCGCCCTGTTTACCACGAATATCGAACCCGAGCACCTCTAAATTTGCCGGCACCTTAGCATCAGACCATGTCGAAGGTTCAACACTGTTTTTCCAAAATCCTTGTTCTGGCGTTTGTGTAAACTTCCAAGTTCCGCTTAAATTGATAACGGGATTCTGAACGCCGTTTACAGAATCAGGAAAAGGCGCGATGATCGGTCTCGCCCAGCCGTTCGTCGATGGTCCTACAGGTACTTCTGGCATCTCTTCACTTGGATATCCGAGAACTTTGAACTCCGATATTCCCGTTTTGCTTCCAAGTTCGAAATCCGTAATGGTTATCCGAACATAACGCCTTGCTGCATCAAGAAAACGATCCGCACTCACTTGCTCTCTATCCGAAGCGCTCGTTTGATCGACAGCCGGGTACCAATTCATGGCATCCGAAGACACTTCGATTTTGTACTTGTAATTTTTGCTGTCCCTCCAAGTCACTGACGTACCCGTCAATTCATAATCCGCGCCTAGATCAACCTGAAGCCATTGACCTTTCCCTGAGTTGCTGGCAACCCATGCGGTATCAACATTTCCATCTACGGCTTGAGCGGCCAAGCTTGCACTTTCTTCAGAAGAGGCTGTTGCCGCCTTACCTAGCGCTGCATTCGTTTCTTCTATGCTGATGCTGTATGAAAAATTGATAGCCGTGCTTTGATGTCCGTCTGCAACGGCATATGCTCTGATAGCCAAATCCTGCGTAATCGCAATAGGCTGTGTATAGAGCTTCTTCGCTGCCGAAACGATCGGATCCGAACCATCGATTGTGTAATAGATGGATGCACCCGCTACTGAACTAGATAATGAAACAGCAGTATTCTCATTTACGATACCCGGCTCTGGGTTTGCTGATATCGCCACAACCTGATACAAGAATGAGCGGACTTCGCTTTCTTCCTTCCCTACTGCTTTCGCATACGCCTTAATCGTTATCGTCGAGTCTATTGAAGAAGCGATGAGAGGAACTCCGGTCGAATAAAGCTGCTTGCTTAAAGATGTTATGGGATCGCTCCCATCAGTCGTGTAGTAGATGGCGGCATTAGGTTCTAGAGTGGATAGTCCGATCCTAGTACCCTCAGCAACTACTTTAGATGATACATCTGCTTGAACAGGAAATGCTTTGGATGTGTTATACAGCTCAAATTCCCATACCGCAGCAGCCAGGCCGACTTTCGCTACTTGATGCAACCTAACATACCGAGTACTTTGCACCTCAAATTTATACCATAGATCCTCTAAGTCTGTATTGCTATTCTCCGTAGCTACCGTCTTCCAATCGGTTCCATTATTCGAAACATCAATCGTAAATTGAGTAATATAGTTTTGATGATTTGGATTTTTGCGTAAGACCGCGTAATTGACTGGCTGTTGATTACCGAGATCGACAATCAAATCCCATACGCCAGCTTGCTCTGGTTGAGCGTAGGTTGTCATGTCACCATCAATGGCTCGCCCTGCTACGTTGCCCCAACCCGCTTCAACCGTCATCGAGGCATCGGAACCCCTTGCTAGGTTGGGATACGCTGACAAGTCTTCAGTCGGAATCGTGTAATGGAGCGTCTGTATCTCACTTACCCCTCCGCCTTTCTCATCTACTGCGACTACCTTTATGCTTACAGAACTGTTGATCGTTAGCGGTTCAGAATAGAGTATTCTATTCTGAGATGTCGATGGATCGCTTCCGTCAATCGTATAGTAAATTGAGGCGGTTGCCGGCGTACTTCTAAGCGTAACCTTAGTGCCTTTAATAACGGAACCGGAATCTGGCGAAACCGAGAGCAGTGGAACAATCGCTGGGTCCGAATAAAGCTCGAGCTCGCCGATCCTCACTGCCGGCCAATCAGATCCTTCCTTTGCCTTCTTCGTAACGCGAATCCGAACATACTTCGCTTGAACGGAAGATAGGAGTACCCGATCCGTGATAATAGACGTATTGTCTGTGACCGTGTCAGCTATCAGCCATGGTCCGTCCGCATTCCCTGTACTGTACTCCAGTTGAAAGTTCTGCGTTGTTAAATCACCTGAAGCGGCATGCTTGACGATCCACCTAGAAATGTCATAAGTATCTCCCAAATCAACCATCGCCCATTCGTTGGATAATGGGCTTGATCTCCAACCCGTATCGCTTGTTGACCACATGGTATCCATAGATCCATCTGTCATATAGCTAGGCGAATGCTGCGATAACGAGCTGCTGGCCGTTACACTCTTGCCAAGCGCTACATTCCCTTTCACCCTATCCTTCGGTATTTGATATGTTAATGTCAGAATGTCACTTATGCTTCCTCCCAGCTCATCGATAGCAACTGCTTTAATCGTTATGTCGCTATCGATCGTAAGCGGCTCATTGTAGAGCTGCTTGCTTGAAGAGAGTGTTGGATCACTGTCATCCGTCGTGTAATAAATGGCTGCAGCTGCGATCGAGCTCGTAAGCGTCACTTTGGTTCCTCTCTCAACAAGACCCGATGGGAAATCAGCTGATATTTCCGGCACCTCCGTAGCAGACGAATACAGCTCTAATTCGCCAATTCTAACGGCTGGCCAATCGGCTCCATCTGACGTTTTCTTCGTAATGTGAAGCCTCACAAATCTTGCACTAACCGCTTGATCCAATACGCGGTCCGTGAAACGAGTGGTATTCGCGGTCACGGTATCCGCCGTTTGCCATGGCCCGTTATTCGAATCTGTACTGTATTCGAGCTGATAGTCACTTGTCACCAGAGTATCAGCACCACCGCTCTTCACGACCCAACGAGAAATCGCATAAGTTTCTCCA
The DNA here is from genome assembly GCF_050467785.1 of Paenibacillus sp. NRS-1760. Lineage (NCBI taxonomy): Bacteria > Bacillati > Bacillota > Bacilli > Caryophanales > Paenibacillaceae > Paenibacillus > Paenibacillus sp. NRS-1760. The sequence goes on from NZ_JBITPK010000005.1 coordinate 396,425, forward strand.
AGATCCACAACTGCCCATTCATCCGTAATTGGGCTCGTAGCATATCCGGTATCGCTCGTTGACCACATCGTGTCCATCGAGCCGTCTGCCAAATAGCTTGGTGAATGCTGGGCAAGCGAGCTGCTTGCCGTTACTGCCTTGCCTAATGCCAAATTGCCTGTATTCGCTGCTGCTGAAACCTGAATGGGCTGTGCATTCCAAGACACAACACTACTAGATAGAATGACTAAGCTTAGAAAGAAATGAAGCAGAAACCTTCCTCTTCTCATTTCGAATGGGCCTCCTTTACCACTTATCGGTCAAGTCATCTTACTTTTACTCATTTTGACGCTTGATTTGCTTTGAAATCATTGAATTGCTTCTGTACTTCAGCGATTATTTTATCGATTCCAGCTGACTTCAGCTTGCTCTTAAATTCAGGATAAAACTTTTCATAGTCGATGAAGCCAGAATACGCAGCACCCACATACTCCGCCCCAACCGCGTCAATTTGAGCAATTTCGGATTTCACCGGATCAGCGTTGAAACGGAAGCCAAGTGTAGGCGCAACGACGGAACCATTATCCCATACCTTCAAGTTCTCAATGTAGCTCGGATCAACATTTTTACTAAAATGCTTCATGCGGATATCATCCCATGCCCAGTAAACCTGATTGTAGGTGGAGTTCTCAGCAATGCCTTCAACCGAAACCGCATCACCGTCAAGCTTATAATTCACGTCTTTAACGCCATAAGAGAACAGATCATAATTCTGTTGATTGCTTCTGAACCAGTTAATAAAGGCCATAGCTCCTTCGCTGTTCTTGCTGGTCGAGAAAATAGACAATAGATTTCCAGCTGCATCAAAAACATATTTAGGTTTTTCCGGATTTAAGAATACATCCTCCAGCTTGCCGTTTGGCAGCGTTTGTTTGAAGGCATCGATACGCTCTGATGTCTTAAGAACATTTGACCATGTCGCTGCGATTTTGCCATTGTTGAGTGCGGTTTCAGAATCTTTAATCTCCTGTGCATCTTTCGGCATCCAGCCATTCAAATACCATCTTCTTTTTGTTTCTACTATTTTTCTGAAAATATCAGATTCAAAAAAGCTTTTAACTTCCAAATTCGGATCTGCCGGGTCAATGTAAGCTGGACCTGCGCCGTTATCGCCAAGAGGCAAATAGACATCGCCAAATTCTCTCAATAAGGCGCGATTGTTATCATTTGCAATTGGAACCATGTCAGGCTCATTTTTCTTAATCGTATCTAAGTAGGCTTCGAAATCTGCTAATGTTTTAATTGGAGCCAGATTGTATTTCTCTCTTAAATCGCCGCGGATGACAAAAAAGTTATTGTTCTCAGCAGTCGGAACTAGAGTAGGAATGCCGTATATCTTATTATCAATAGATGCGCTCAAGAAATTAGCAGCCGGTATGCTTTCTTTCAGCTGCATGCCTTGCTCATCGAGTAGATCATTGAGAGGAATGATGACATTTTTGGCCGTAATTTGCGACAGCCAGCTTACATGCGTCCAGGCCATATCATAATCCTCTCCTGAAGCGGCAATTAGATTAAGCTTGTTTGAATACTGATCCCATGGGAAATATGTAAATTGCAATTTGATGTTAAGTCCATCTGCTTTCAGCTTCTCTTCCATCGCCTTTTGAACACCTGCCATATCCTTCGGTTGATCGCCTGGCAGAACAATTTTTACCGTTCCTACAGGCTTGGAGGTTTCTTCCGTAGCATCGGGCTTCTCAGCACCCTCCTTATTTCCCGTCGTTGTTGCAGGGGCATTTGTTTGTTTGTTGCCCCCTTCATTAGACGAGCATGCAGCTAACATGCTAAGCAATAAAACGATAACCATGACGACACCCGATACTCTAATCTGTACTTTTTTCAATTGAATACCTCCCTATTTTCTCTTCTATAATGAACCTATTGCTAGGCTGCAACCTATCCTTTAACCGCTCCGATCATGATCCCTTTAATGAAATACTTTTGAACAAAAGGATACACAAGGACGATCGGCCCGATGGTAACGAGCACCATAGCCATTTGTGCAGAGTCAGAAGGCAATGTACTGCTGCCTACTCCGTAATTGCCGCCAGAGCTCATATAATTGATCATGGATTGAATTTTAAACAACATGAATTGAAGTGGATATAATTCACGGCTATCGATGAGCCACAGGGCTAAATTCCAGTCATTCCAGTAAGCTAAAGCGTAAAAAAGAGCGATAGTCGCTATAATGGGCGCCGATAGAGGGAATATTATTTTTCTGAAAATATAAAGCGGGCTTGCTCCTTCTATTTCTGCTGATTCCATAAGCGCCGGCGGCAATGACTTAAAGTAATTTCGCACGAGAAAAACATTAAACGGGCTCACCAGCATCGGTAAAATTAGCGCGAAAATAGAATCTTTTAGATGCAGATACTTCGTAATGAATATATACCATGGAACAAGTCCCGCGTTGAATATCATCGGAATAAACACGAGAAGCGCGATAACATTTCTGTACTTTACCTTCTGAACCGCAATCGCATAGGCTAGCATAGAGGTAATCAACAGACTTAGGAGGGTTCCTAAGACGGTCACGGCAATAGAGATCGTATAGGCGTTATAGATCTCACTGCTTGAGAAAATCAGTCTATAAGCATCCAGCGAGAAGCGGTCAGGAATGAATCGATATCCATTTTTTACAATCGAGTTCTCATTCGTGATCGACACGATAATGGTGAGTATAAAAGGTATCGTCGTAAACAGACAAAATGCAAGGAAAATGACATGGAATAGAATTTGTGCTGCTCTTCCATTATGGTTGCTCACTACTCCACCCCGATCTAAAACAATGAATGGTCATCGTTATATTTTTTTACTGCCCAGTTGCATGCAACAACGGTAATAAATCCGCATACCGATTGATAGAGTCCCACAGCAGCCGGCATGCTGATGTCGCCTACCGATTTAACTGCTCTGAACACATAAGTATCGATAACGTCCGTCGTTGCGAAGAGCAGCCCGTTATCGCCAACGATGGAATAGATAGTTTGAAAATCACCGTAAAACATTTTACCCACCGACAATAACGTAAGAATAATAATCGTTGGTACTAATAACGGCAGCGTAATGTAACGGACCTTTTGCCATCTTCCTGCGCCGTCCAGAGCCGCAGCCTCATAAAGCTCATCGTCGATCCCAACGATCGTAGCTAAATACATAACCACCGCATACCCCGTATTTTTCCAAATAAATACACCGACCAGAATAGAAACCCAGTACTGCGCGTTAGAATACCAATCAATCGTTGAAAGGTGCCATGTGTCCAACAGCTGATTCGCAATGCCGTATTTGGTACTGAAGACCAAATAAACGAAGTTCCCAACAACGATTGCGGAGAAGAAATACGGCAAGAACATAAGGCTTTGGTACAGCCTCTTGAGCAGACCATTTCTTAATTCATTTAGCAATAAGGCAAAAGCTATGGAGAACAGCGTACCGAAAACAATGTAATTGGCATTAATAAACAGCGTGTTAAATGTGGTTCTCCATGCGTATTCTCCATGAAAGAAAAACTTGAAGTTATTGAGCCCTACCCACTTGCTCCCAAACATACCCTCAAGAAAATTGTAATCTTTAAAGGCAATGACTAAGCCCGGAAGCGGCATATAGCTGAAAACTAAGAAAAACAATATTCCCGGCAGCGCCATCATGTAATACCAGCCATTTTTCCACAGCTCATAAAACAAACCTCTTTTTGATTTACGCACCTGATAATCCTTACTTGTAATTAGTGATACCTGACTCAAATAATTTCTCCCTTCTGCCTGCGGCTTGTTTGTAAGCGTTTTATATTTACAATGCGATCATAGGGTTTGGAACCCCTTTTTGAAAATATCTCATTCCACAGAAAGGTTAATTTTTTTATGATTTGGGGCTTCATTTTTTTATGAAGATATAAATTTATTATGTTTCTTCCGAAAAAATCGAAATAAGGAAGAGAAATTTACAGATGGATTGTAATATAAAGTGCGACACCTACGAATGCACAAAAAAGCCCATGATCGGATTTGTGTAAAATGGAGGTTTTCACACCACCATAATTACAGAAAAATCCAACATGAGCTACTCTCATAATAACGTCATTTCTATGATGCTAAGCGATGATATTGAATTTAATAAAAGGAACGAGGAAAAAAGAGCCGTTTCCAAAAAAATGGTGTGTAAATTGGGTGAAAGTTGGTTCAGTTTTGCTTTGAATTCATTGTTTACAGCTTCACAAAGATACAGGAAGGCGGTATAAAATCAGAAAGCCAAACGCCATTATTAGCTAAATAAAAGCTGACGCCAAGAGATAATGCAAGCTCGGTGTTAACATGAAGAATGACGAGTTCTCCTCGCCTTTTTCCTGCAAGTGTTGCAAAATCAAGCGATTCCGAAAGATGAACATATTGTCTTCCCATTGGCTTTAAACCTTCAGCTAAAATAATATTCGAAACCTTAGTGTTCGTACCATGAAACAAGAGGGCAGGGGGCTTCGCCTCTTTATAAGTTATTCTTTCAACGCTGTGCCCATAGTTTGCACGAATAAAGGCACCGACAATTTCATATCGCTGCTTCTTACAATGGCGAACGACCTGCTCAATATCACTATTTTGAATGCTGCTCCATCTTGCTTCATTCCGAATGGAGGAAACGAAATCATCCAGTTTACAAAATCCCTCTTGGTCTAAAGTAATGCCAAAAGCATCAGGTGAATGTCTTAAAATTTTACTCATGAACTTACTTAGAGATTCTTCTTGTTTTTCCGTTAACATTTTGTTGTCCCTCCTTTTTTCGGAAATTCATGTTATTGGGACTTGCCCGTCTCACAAATGGAAAGTGCTTGCCGAATCGTCTCCGCAACAATATCCTCCGCAGTTTGGCCAGAAGTAAGCATCCTCGTTCCTTGACCAGCCCATAGGGACATATATTCTGAATTGTTTTGGCTGCTTGCAGCGTTTCTTATATCACGAGTCACGGTGTTTTGCGTAGGAAACGGAAGGGGCTCGATCCCGTTCTCTTCCCATTGCTTAACAAATGAATTACGTATGCCTCTAGCTGGTCGACCCGAGAAAGCTTTCGTAATAACCGTGCTCTCCTCTGTACTTTTCAGCAGAGCCTGCTTATAAACCTCATGCGCACCAGATTCAATCGCTGTAAGAAATCGCGTCCCCATCTGGACTCCCTGTGCTCCTAAAATAAGTGACGCTACTAAACCTCGTCCATCCATAATGCCGCCCGCAGCAATGACTGGAATGCTCACACGATCTACAATTTGCGGTATCAAAGCAAATGTTCCAATATTTGCACCCAGCTGATGTTCGGTTATATCAAACGTTCCTCGATGTCCGCCCGCTTCGCTGCCTTGGGCAACTATCGCATCGCAGCCTGCTTGCTCCGCCAGAAGCGCTTCGTTCACCGTAGTTACCATCGCTACAACAAGAAGATTAGCCTCTTTAGCTTGCCGCAAGAAAGGCTCCGGAAGAATACCGAATGCTGTGCTGATTACAGGAACCTTCTCTTCGAGCAAAACAGCCATTTGTTGGTCAAAACGATCGGGAGTCGTCACATGTTCCGCACTCGCATGAGAAATTCCAAGCACATTCCGCATAAGGTTTAACTCTCGCTGAACTTCTCCAATTCGAGTATTGTGATCCGAAGTTTGCGTCGCAAACAGATTAACTGCAAAAGGCTTATCTGTCAGCTTGCGGATTTCATTAATCGCTTCTCGAATGGCAGCCGGCTCCATATATGCAGCACCAAGCTTTCCTAGACCACCTGCATTCGATACTGCTGCTACCAACTTTGCAGTTGATGGCCCGCCAGCCATTCCAGCTAAAAAAAGCGGATAACGAATATTAAACCGTTGGCAAAGCTCAGTATGTAGATTTATATTCATGTTTTCTTCTCCAATTTGTTATGATTTTTGAATCATTAGCATCAACCCATTTATTATTCTTATTCTCTTAAATTGTACACTTTTTATGATCTTTGATCGATTTTATCATATAAAAAAAACGCAGCCTAATCAGGCTGCGTTAAATCCTATCCTCGTTATTTATTCTAAGCCATGCTCATTCCGAATGTCATACAATCCTTGAATTAGCAGCTCCCCTGGATCCCGATTCAACTGCAAATGTGTTAGCAATAGATGCAAAGAAACAGCACATACGTTATTTCCATCTATGATTTCTGGAAAACCCACTTCAAAAATCGGACCGTGGTCTTCCTTCCAAGCCAGCCCCGCATGTACCTGTTCCGGAGCAAACTCTTCTGTTACAGCTTTTATACATTGCGGTACGAGTACTTTGTCTATGATCTCTTTAGCCTCATCTTCATTCGTAGCCGGTTTAGGAAGAGGCTTGCCACCTTCTGTCTCCATAAGATCGACGAAAAAAGAAGCCAACCATACGGCTGGATCATTATCCGATTGGAATCTAGCGATTAACTCGCGCAGAAAAAATCCGCACGAATACACACTGCCCGATTCATCCTTCACGTTAAATACAAAAACCGGGCCGTAATCTACGAAATTTGATACCTGTGCTTCAACCTCGTTAAAGTGCATTTTTAACGCTACAAGTCCATTATGGTGAACAGCCTTTATAAGCTCAGCCCATTTCTCCTCGGACATCGCAGCTTCCTTATTATTTACTTCCTCGTTGGTTGTCTCATTATTCGTTGTCATAGTCTCACCTGTCTCCTATCCTACTATCATCTCTTAAAGCAGGCTATATTTAGCTATCTCGTAGGGTAACTCTTCTTCAATACGATTATGGAATACCACAAATGCTACATCTAATATTATAGGCATGTGTCAATCAGACTAGCAAACACTATACGATAGCAAATAGAGGATATTCAACGGATTATTACAGAGGGAATGATGCAATTTTTAATCAGAGGCCATATATCACGAGGTTTGCTGACGATTTTGGAAGCTATGGTTACTATCAAATCTTTGGCCGGAATGCAAACAATAGCATTGCCTCCATCACCCATTGCCATATATGCAAAATACCCATCCTCTTCCTGCAGCCACCACAAATAACCGTATTTGTTCGCATTCATTGCGATCGACTCATCATGCCATGTTTTGGAGACGATCTGTTTATCCTCCCAAATACCGTCATTTAAATATAGAAATCCAAAACGCGCCATGTCTCTGAGCGTTAAACAAAGCCCCCAACCCCCTGTCGAATTTCCGTTAGGGTCATGAATCCATCCTTTTAGGTTTTTCCCAAATACATCTTCGAGACCAAATGATTTCATTTGGCGATCAGCAATGATTTTCATCCCAATTGGCCCAAACAACTGCTCATTTGCAAACTCACGAGCGCTTTTACCTGTCGTGCGTGTCAATATAACCGACAGCAGATGTGCACCCGCAGTACAATACTGAAACTCGCCCATTCGCCCTTTTTGTCCTAATAGGTCAAGCGTATATTGGGTCCAATTCTTTTGCCTCCGCAGTCTGTCCAGCGGCTCCCTCACTTCCCCTCCTGGTTTCCATGTAAAAGGAAATGGCGCCGTCATCGTGAGAAGCTGCCGGATCGTTACCGCCCGCTTCTGAATGTCGCTAGCATCGGAAACATATTCGGGAAAGAAATCCAGTATCTTTTCGTCTACACTTTTGATAAATCCTTTGTCAATAGCGATGCCGATGAGGGCAGATGTCACGCTTTTCGTTACCGAAGCTACATGATGGGTATCACTAGCGATAAAGCTGTTTTCATACTTTTCAAAGGCGATATAACCCTTATGCACAACAACAATACCATTTAGATTGCTATATTGGGTTTTAATTAAATGGTTAAGTTCGGAGAACTTCTCTGTGTCCAAGCCGAGAGCTGCTGGCTCCCTCGTCCGCCACTCTGTTGTTGGCCAGTAATCTCTTTGCATTATAGATACCTCCCGGTTAAGGACTTTGGATTTCCTTTCAGCACATCGGGTGAACCTTCTGCAATAATATAACCTCCTTCTGGGCCGCCACCTGGTCCAAGTTCTATCATCCAGTCGCAGGAAGTGAGAACAGCCGGGTTATGCTCAACAACGATTACAGAATTCCCATTTGCTATAAGCTGGTCTAACAATTCGATGAGCTTTGCGGTATCATACAGACTAAGACCAGTAGTAGGCTCATCCAGTATATACAGGGTATTCCCTTTCCGCCTTCGGCCAATCACTTTAGCGAGTTTAATTCTTTGCGCTTCACCGCCACTTAAAGTGGGAGTGGGCTGGCCCAGTTTTAAGTATCCGAGCCCCATTCGATCCATTACTTTCAAAGCTGTCACAATCACCTTGTTGTCTTCAAAGAAAACAACCGCTTCCGAGACGCTCAGTTCAAGAATGTCATAAATATTTTTACCTTTGTATTCGACCGATAACGTGTCATGGTTAAACCTTTTCCCATAGCATGCTGTGCATGGTTTTTCTATTTTCAAATTGCCGCCCAGCCAGATTGCCGTATGTCCACTGCCGCAGCATTCCGAACAAGCCCCTTTCGAGTTGAATGAGAAGTGGCCTGAAAATAATTTCCGCTTCACGGCTGCCGGCTGTTTGGCAAACAGGCTGCGAATTTTATCCCAAATGCCTATATAAGATGCAGGATTGGAGCTCGAGCTCCTGCCTATAGGTGCCTGTGATATTTCGGCATAGCCACAAATATGCTCCAAGCCCTCCAGCCTATCCGCAACCATTTGAGTCATCATGGCTTCTACCTCATTGCCCATTTCGGTTTCTTCGTTGCCATCCTGCTTATTACGAAAATGGTTTTTCAGAAGAGGAAGCAGTGTATTTGAAATCAGCGAGCTTTTACCGCTTCCCGACATACCTGCAATCCCGACCATTACACCTAAAGGAATAGCTGCTGTCACATTCTTGAGGTTGTTCGTTTTGGCATGTCGAATGGTCAGACAAGGTACTGTTTCAATACACGGATGTTTAGTTCTGGATGGCATGGGCATTTTGCCTGAAAGATATTGGCCAGTGATAGACTCCTTGCACTCGAGCAATCCTTCTAAATCACCCTCATAAATAACCTCTCCACCTTCAATACCCGCCATGGGTCCTATGTCAATAATGTGCTCAGCTATTTTGATTGCATTACTATGGTGCTCTACAACAATCACCGTGTTGCCCAGGTCTTTGAGTTCTTGTATAAATTTTAAAACATCCAATTTTTCAGACTCATGCAGTCCTGCAGTAGGTTCGTCGAGAACATAGATCATTGAATCCATTTTTGCATCCAAATGTGAATGAAGAAATAATCGCTGTATTTCACCACCACTCAAAGTTGGCATTTCTCTGTAAAGGGACAAATGGCCGAGGCGTGCTTTAATCAAATTATTCGTTTTAAGCAATATTTCTTGCAGCAAGTTTTTCCCCATCATCGTGAACGTGTTTTGCTGGGACAAATCTTCAAGTAATTCATTCACTTCTGAGATTGTCATCCGCCCAAGTTGACCGATATGCTTGCCATTTAACAGCACCGCTCTTGCTTCTTCACCCACTCTAAATCCATGGCACTCGGAACATACAATATTAGCATACACACCATTTAACGGTTCTCCTCTATGAAGGCGAGTATGAAATATGTTCGTTAAACAGGCGCTGCGTTTTTCAGAATTGCCGTTTGCATAATGCCCATAGATGATTTCTCCCCTTACTTCTTCTGGCAGCTGTAAGAAAGGAATAGCTAAATATGAATGGAACTTCCTTTGAAATAATCGCAAATAACCAGGAGTTAAGCCGACTCCATCAAGAACCTGCTCCAAAGTCATACGGCTATCTGAAACAAGTTTTTCCATGTCAACTTCAAAATACGATCCTCGCCCAGAGCACTTGATACACATTCCATTTGGAGAAAGGTTGGAAAAATAACTTGGCGACAATCGCTCCTCGCTATTTCCGCATTCTAAGCAGAATAGGTTGTCATTCACAGCTGTTCCGCAGTTGGAGCAAAGGATTGACCCTTCTCCAGCATAGAGCAGTGCCAGCCTATTCATAATATTGGTCTTTGAGCCTACGGTTGAGCGCGTGTTGCTTTGACAGATCGTATTTTGCTGCACGGCTATGGCTGGGCTTAAGCCTTGTATACTGTCGAATTTGTCTTCATTATCAAGCCCAGCAACAATACCTAAGGATTGCAAGTATTGCTTGCGTCCTTCCTCAAAAATAATATCAAACACAAGGCTGGATTTGCCTGATCCGCTGACGCCAGTTGCTGCCACCAGCTTGTTTTTTGGAATTGAAATGTCGATGTTCTTGAGGTTATGCATTCGTGCCCCTTTTATCGTTATGGTTTTCTGCTCCATTTCATCGCCCCTTATTCTAGATTTGACTATGCAAGAGGTCCTACCGGCAAATAAATATCTACGAAATGTTTTGTTTGTGGGTTTGGGTCTGGTTCGCTGACATATACTTCAAAACTTGAAGTGTCACGAGGAAGATAACCGCTTTGGGGCAGCCATTCGCCGCATAAATAGTCCCAAGCCTCACTATACTCATTTTGGTATATTTCAAAATGACCTACAGCGTATTTGCCGGAAGGTATAATCATGATTCCGACATCACTATCCCCTTTTTCGATGACCTTCGCAGCACTGCTTGGGATTGTCACACAAAGGCTGGTTCTTCTATGATGATCCTCTGTAATTTCCGGATGATCATGATAGATCGTCAACACTTTTATGCTGCTCGAATCGATGAGGTTCCATTTGCTTAAATAAGCGAACAGCTGTCGCATGAGTGATTGAAAAACAAGTTTTAATTGTTCATAGCTGCCAAGATGTCTCACATAGGCAACATTCATGTCGCCAATCGTCTCAATGGTTACCTTTCCTTTTACCTTATTTTCATCATCCTTTTTTGTCATTTTCAGCATACTTTCATGATAAGGAGATATTTTTATCAAGTCTTTGCAATTCTTGCGATGTTGATTTCTATAATAGCTCGGGCTTACACCATAATAATTTTTAAACGCCCGTGAAAAAATCGCAGTATCCGTAAAACCAAATTGATAAGCGATAGCCGTAACTGTCCTATCTGGCCGATGAATGAGAAAATTTAATGCTTTCTCCAGCTTCACTCGATTTACGTATTGCAGCAATGATTCATTCACGATCCCTTTAAAAATTTTATGAAAGTGATACTTTGAAAACCCGGCAATGGAAGCAAGCTCATCTAGTGAAAGAGAATCACATACATTTGCTTCTATATAATCCTGCACTTTATGAATGCGACGCAAATACTCTTTTTTACTTTGAGAAATTGTCATATATGATCCCTCCGCACCTTCAGGAGCAACATTACTCCATTACAGAATACAGAATAACATATGTTAAAATATGTTTTTCCAAAAACGAATTAAATAATGTATTACATTTGTGTATTGTTCTGGCATCAGATGAAGTTTAGAATGAATAAAACTTCAAGAGAAGCGAGTGAGGACTAAAATGAGAATGTGGATTGAAAAATGGAAACACCTTTTAGGCATTCTTTCCATTCCTCTTCAGGGGTTTATTTATATGGGGATTGCCAGCAATGTTGGACCAGACATTATTTTGGATTATTTTTGGATAGATACGTTAATTCCTTTTGTAAAATGGTTTATCTTCCCTTATATAAGCTGGATGCCCGTTTTATATCTTAGCTTTTTGTATCTGGCTATTAAACATCGCAGTATTTATTGGCGTACTCTATTGATCTATAATATTTCCGTCATGGCGTGCAATGTTGTTTTCTGGTTTTTTGCTACCCTTGTACCTCGGCCCGATGTTGATGGCGCTGACTTGGCAAGCAGGCTTGTTAATTTTATTTACGAGTCTGACGCACCCTTTAACTGTTTTCCAAGTGTCCACTGCTTAACGAGTTATTTGCTATTCATAACTTTGAAACGTGAATTAGTTGTCAAACTGTCTGTTAGAGTCTTTATGTACATTTTGTTGTGGCTTATTATCATTTCAACTGTCTTCACCAAGCAGCATGCACTCATTGATGTATTTGGGGGAATTCTCTTCGCTGAAGTGACATACCAGATTGTCCATTATATCTCATCTCGAAATCAGCGGCGTGACAAGCTGGCTACTACAAGTATGTAGTAATGGACTTATGATCATTACAAAGGGCTGGAAAGTCGAGGTAACAAAAGGGAGGACCATCCCAGAAATCGGAATTGGGTTTAACTGGAAAAATTACATAATGGGGAGTAGGTTTCCTGCAAACTTGCTTCCTCCAAAGAAGACCGTTCCCCTATTATGCATAGGAAAACGGCCGCCGCTTAATTTACTATTTTACTACTTCTTCCCGTTCTCCCCAAGTCGTCACTCTGACGCTAACTAGAGGCTTCGGATCGCCTTCGAATTTACAACTGAATGATAGCGGCTGTCCACCCGTTCTTACGATTGGCGCATCGGCGGAAGCATGAATGGTTCTTAGCAGATTCCAGTTCTGATCATAAACTTTACCGATTCTGTCACCTTCACAAACGAGATATTGGTTCACGAAAACTTCTGTATCAAACGTCATATAAACACCATTCGTATAAAAAGTTGGACGTTTAATCGAAGCATCATCGTTACCATATGAAGGAATGACACGCAGCGTAAATTTTAGCGGTTGATCCGCATAACGGTTGAAATACGTCCAATCTGCTCCCCCTGGCTGGCCTGGCTGCAGCTCCGCCGGGTTGCATACGAGCGGTTTTGAGATATGGACAGGGTATAAATTCCACTTCCCTTCACTTGAGGCTTCCAAATGCCAGTCGCTTTTCGGATCCTTCAACCGTTCCCGTTGTTCGGATGTGAAGGCGCCGACTTGTCTTGCTGTCTCCCACTCGCGCACGGATGTAAATACCGACTCGATGTTACCGTTTCGACCAAGCACCTGCATATCGGCAACTAAAGCAAAACCAGCGTTGAAACCTGCCGCTTTCGATAATACCCACTCTATTTCATCAGGTGACGTCGCTTCGAACTGATCGGAAGCAGAACGAACAAGAAACCATCCAAGCATTGACGGAATGAAGTTACGGGCAAAATACCGCTGGTTGGTAAGCCGCCATTCAAGCTGCCCTTCACGTGTTGCAGCACCCCAAGGCTCGCCCCAATTGAACCTTGTGAATACATGCCACAAATAGTTCGGAACGACAATGCTAGCATCGTTAATAACTTCTTCTCCCCAGCCGTCATAACACATTTTCACAAAACGATTCACTCCGTACCCGTCATGACCTGTTGCATAGCAGCCTTCCAAACCATCAAATGATATTTGCTTCAAGCCTGTTTTCATAAATAGATCGTTGATGCGAACGCAATATTCGTCCTGCAGCTCAATGTTCGGGAAAAATACATCGTAAGGGTGATCCCATAGTCGACCTATAAGCGTACCACTTTCATGCGTCGCGATGGTTGTTCCATTTGCTCCACGCTTAACGCCTGTAATCTTCCACGGCGCGCTTTCTGTAACTCCATCATATTCGATTTGTTCACTTCCGATTTGTGCTGTATGCCGGAACAAATGTAGTTGAAACGGCGCGGGATCATCAATCTCGATACAATCTGCTTCTAAGTCGACCATTGCAACTAATCGCGACATACCTGCCATTTGCAGCCTTTCATCCGGCACTGGCGTTACATAGGAATCATTTAATGTCGTAAAGTTGGATAGTGTATGCACGCCGACATGAACACCCTCACCTTCTGCCATTGCCACAGAAGACTTTAAACCCTCATCCCCATTCGGGAAGCTTTTTGGCTTCAGAGCGAAATGTCCCCAATTGATGAAAGGATCGGGATGATACACGTATTTGAGACCAGCCATTTTCGTAAAACGTACGGCTTCGGACATTGTAGATTCAGAGAAATCTGTAATCAGGTAGGATTGGTTTGCCATAGGCGATATTTTACCCCAGACCCCTTCGATCATAGGATGAGGCAGCCCTTCTCCAATCTCAATCGCTTCAATCGTCTCAAGCACATGCTGTAACTCACAACCGAACAAAGCAATACTTGTTCCAACGATTGATGCGTCGTCCCCACTTATGGGCGCTACTTGAACAAGCGGTAAGTTCCATGCCGGACGACGAAAGCTCTTCAACCGATTTCTAGCAAATGCCTGCAGCAGGCTTCCTTCGCTTGTCGGCCATGCTGCGCAAACATCATACTCGAATTTACTATCGGATATTTGCTGACTGTCAGGATCCGGCTTTACGTTCCCGTTGTCCGAATAACTTTGCTGCACATTTTCCAATCGATCAAGCTCGATCGGCCACCCCCCAACAGTCTTGATATTCAATGCCTGAAGGCCGATTGCGAATTGTCCATTATGAACGACACCAACCGATTCACCGATTGAACCGGCAACCGTTGTCATATACGGTCCCCATATGACACCATCCACATCGGCGCCTTCAATACGCTGAATCTCAAATGTCGCATACTGCGATTTTTCTACTATTAATACATCGACCACAGCACCGCTATCTGCAAATTCAAATGTTATTAGCCCCAGTACCGCATTCAAGGATGCCTGCGAAGGCACTTCCATTCGACCATCGATGACAATGCGTATAAGCACAGTAGTTTGCGAAGTTGATGCATACGCGTGATCCCTACTATCGTTCATAGCTGTGATTTGACCTTTTTCGTTCAACTGCAATTTTAAGGCTCCAGCGTTTATGGTATACATAGTTCTCTTATCTCCCTGCTGCATAATTTTTCATTTAAGCGCATCCTTAGATCGATACCTAGCTTTTCAAAATAATTATGATTTTAAATTGTCGTCATATACTTGTTGCGCTTCGTTTAACACATCATCGCCGCCCATCTTTTTCCATTCAGCTACAAAACTATCGAATTCGCTCAGCGGTTTGCGACCCGTAATAAAATCTATAAAATTTTGCAGTGTATACTGTTTCAACTTATCTTGCGTTTCATTGTAGATGGGCTTGTTGAATGGTGCTAGAATATCAATATTTCTCGTTCCCTTGGCACGTGTATCCTTCGCAAGCTGACGCAGACTTTCTTCAGATGTATATGACGTTTGAAATTCGTAGTCATTGAACGAGCCTGCCATCGAGTAACCGCCAAGCCCTATTTTTTTGCGTTCTTTCTCGTCTGTATATGGAGCGATGAATTCAACCGTTCCTTTGTCGCTCTTATTCCAATGGACACCTTTCTCTCCAAAGTTCATTTTTTCATAAATTTCCGGATCAAATTGGCTAGCTTCGAAAATTTGCATGTATTTAATCAGTTTATCCTGGTCTTTTTCTAAATGCTTACCGAACATAACACCCGATGCAAAGGCTGGGTTGTACTGTGATATGCCGTATTTCCCATCGGGTCCCTTAATTCCGCCTTCAATTGCAAAATTAAAGCCCGGGTACTTCTTAGCCAGCTTGTCATACCACTGTTCCCCACCAAGGAATGCGTTGCCCGGCAAGAACGCCCACCAATAATATTCAATCGCTCCTATTTTGTCCGTAAGCACTTTGTCTTCAACATTATTACCTTTATTAACGACAAATTCGGGATCAATCAATTCATTTTTATACCAACGATTCAGAACTTCAAGCGCTTGCTTCGCGCCTGGTTCAATTTCTCCGCGGACGATTACTCCATCTTTCTCACGGAATATATTAGGATAAGCATCATATGCGCCAAACACGGAGCTGAAAATAGATTCGATATTTTCACCTGCTGCAGTGATGCCATACGTATCTTTTTTACCATTACCGTCAGGATCCTCGTTCCGGAATTTCGTCAATGCAGCTTCCATCTCATCAAGCGTTTCCGGTGTTTTTGTTATGCCTACTTTTTTCAACCAATCTTCACGAAAACCAAGCTGTATACCATCGATACCAATATCCCAGATGACCGGTAATCCATAGATTTTCCCATCTCTTCTTATATACTTAAATGGATCTTCCCCAAGGTAACGTTTGAGCCATTCCGTATATTTCGGCATATTTTGTTCAATTAATTGTTGCGGAATTTCAGCGGCAACATCCTGTTGGAGAAATTTATCGTAATCCGTAAACGATGGCTCTTTCCACCAATCTGGAATTTCACCAGAGGATATAAGAAGGTTCAGTTTTTCTTTCATCGCTTCCCTGGTTGATGCAATACTTTCCAAATCGACGTTGTACTTCTCTTTCAGTGCATTTAATCCGACAGAGTCTGTCGTTTGATTCTCATCTAAATTCCAAAACATCAATTTCATTTTTTTATTCGTCGCTTCTCCACCGACTGCCGATTGTTTATTCCCATTATCAGTCTGATTACCCGAGGAATCATTTTTGCCGCATCCCGCCATGATCGACATCAGCATGACTGTGGATAGCCCTCCTAGCAATATACGCTTTTTCATCATTTCAACCAGCCCTCTCTGTTTATGAAATATTATCTATTAGGGGGGTTACCCTTTAATAGCACCAATCATAACGCCTTTGACAAAATACTTCTGGATAAATGGATATACGACCAGCATTGGAATGATCGAGAACATGACAACCGTGGCTTGCAGCTGTCTTCCCGAAAACTCTGTTGTTTTACCGATATTTTGAATGACGCTGTTAATATCCGCCATGTTGTTCTGGATAATAATTTTGCGTAAAACAATCTGCAGTACTTGCTTATTAGGATCTGAAATGTAGATCATGCTGTCAAACCATGCATTCCAGTGGCCCACACCTACCCATAATGCAATCGTAGCCAGCACTGGCTTCGATAATGGAATGACGATCTGAGTAAATATCCGCAAGTAACCTGCACCATCCACACGTGCCGATTCTTCCAGTTCTTCCGGAATCGAACGAAAAAAATTTCGCATAATCAACACGTTAAACGCACCAATCATACCTGGAATAACAAGAGACCAAATCGTATCAAGCATATTCAGCTCCTTAATAAGCAGATACGAAGGAATCGTCCCCCCAGCAAACAACATCGTGAACAAAATCATGCTTGTAAACGATCGGTTGAAGGGAAGGTCTTTTTTTGCTAATGGATAGGCGGTTATGGCTGTGAAAAATATAGATAATATAACACCCAGCGCGGTTCGAATAATCGTATTCCAGTATCCCGTCCATAGCGCATCGAACTTAAAGGCCAGCTTGTAGCTCTCGAATGTGAGCTGTGTCGGCAACCATATGAAGCCTGATGAATAGGCAGCACTATCTGCTCCTGCGCCATCTAAAGAAATCACGACCTGCGTCCAAAAGGGATACAATGTGATAAAGATAATACCTGCCAGAATGAGATACAAAAAGACGTCGACTATTTTGTCTGCCGCTGATTTTTTTATGTTAATCATCGTTCTCGCTCCCTCGTCTAATTAAGAAAATTACCATATGGCATGCTCCTTGCCGCCGATCCATTTCACTATCTTATTTACGATAACGATCAGGATCAAAGCAACCACGGATTTGAACAATCCAACGGCCGTCGCGTAGCTATAGTTCATCTCAATTAAACCTTTACGATACACATAAGTATCGATTATGTCTGAAACGTTATACACTTTGACATTATACATATTGAATATTTGATCAAAACCCGCATCCAAAATACCGGACATTGATAGAATAAGCATAATGGCTATAACGGGCGCAAGCATCGGTATAGATATATAAACCATCCGTTTAAACCGACCAGCTCCGTCGAGTACAGCCGCTTCGTACAACTGCGGATCGATACTCGAAATGGCTGCGAAATAGATAATTGAACCCCAACCGAAGCCTTGAAAAATACTCGTCGCCACAAGTATAGTGCGGAAGTAGCGATCATCTGCCAAGAATAACATCGGATCGCCGCCTAATAGTTTTACAATGCCATTGATAGGACCGTCCAAGGAAAACAACGTAAAGAATATCCCAGCCATGACAACCCATGATATAAAATGAGGTAAATAGGATACAGTCTGAGCTAACCTCTTGAATTTCATATTTGAAATCTCACTCAATAACAATGCAAAAATAATGGGTACCGGGAAACCAAACACCAGCTTGCTTAAACTGATAATTAGTGTATTTTTCAACACAGTGTAGAAATACGTGTCGTTCATGATCTTTTCGAAATGATGAAGTCCAGCCCATGGACTTCCGATGATGCCCTGTGTAATTTTAAAATCTTTGAATGCCAACAATACGCCGTACATGGGGAGATAATGAAATAAAATGTAATAGACAACTGCCGGAATCATCATAATCAGCAGCACACGGTATTGTTTATATTTTTTTATCTTCTCCCTCCTCAGCACCTGTTTCGTGCTAATTGCCCTAATCGTATCGCTCATTGCTTTATTTCCTCCTTTTTGTAAGCGGTTCCATTGTGCTAAAGAGAATATAACATAGGAAACTTATTTAATAATTATCAAATATTTTAGAAATGATGCAGTTTATTACGGAGTTAAAAAAACCCGTCCGGCTAGCCGGCGGGCAAAGTTGAATTTGGGAGATTAAGTTGTTTATACTGTGGAACTATACAAGCTTTGTGGAATAACGATAGTCATAACTGTACCATAGCCAAGTCGACTTTGGATGGAGATGCCGTATTTAGTGCCGAACCGCAGTTGCAGACGCTCGTTGACATTTCTGAGGCCATATCCTGTCGATTGCATCGTAAGTATCGTATCGATCGTCTCCTTCTCCATACCTGGACCGTTGTCTTCAATCGCGAAATTGATCGTCCCTTTATCAAGCCAGGCACTAACATACAGTAGACCCTTTCCATTATTTTTCTGTTTGATACCATGCTTGATCGCATTTTCTGCGAGCGGTTGAAGAATTAAATTTATTGTTGAATACTCGTTAACCTCCTCATCAATTTTATAAACCACATCGAAGCTATAATCACCCATAACCTGAATAATCTCAATATAGGATTTGATATTTTCCAATTCGTTACGCACAGTAATAATATTGTTGCCTTGATTAAGAGCCGTTCGATAAAATTTCGACATCGATGTAACGATATGACTAATTTCCGGCGCATCGTTTTTGAGCGCCTTCCAATTGATGAATGAGAGCGTATTGTATAGGAAGTGAGGATTGATTTGCGATTGCAGCGCTTTCAGCTCTGCCTCTTTCTGAATGATTTTACTTCGATAAGTTTCATCGATCTGTTCATTAAGTCGATTAAGCATCTTGCCGAATCGATTAGTCAGTTCGCCGATTTCATCCCTGGCCTCACTTTGAACCTGTAAATCCAACTCCCCCCATTCGACCCGCTTCATTATCGCATTGAGTGAGAATATCCGTTTGATAAATGTTTTGGAAAAGATCGAAATAATGATCAGCAAGCTGACAATACAAGCAAGGATCACGATTAGCGTCGCATTAATGATTGAACCTGCGTTATGGGACACAAGTGCTGCGGGTACGAAACAATAGACCGTCCAATTAGCCTGCACGATCTTCTTCTTGACAAGAAACATTTCCGTTTGACCGATGCGTACCGTCCCCTCATTCATTTTCGTCATTTCTTTGAAGTCAAAGGCAATCAACTTTGCACTTTGATTCGCATATATGATCCGGTTATTGCCATCAGAGATAATGACAGCATACTCCTGATCTAGATCGGTAATGTTTTTGAAGAAACTATTCTCATTAATTCGCATATAGACCATATTCGTATTAGCCTCTTTTAGAGTTTTTGGGAATTTATGAATGACAAACAGTTCGTTATCCTCATATTTCCATAGCGGTTCTATCCCCTTCATAGCTTCGTTGTACCATGGCTTCTCATTAACCCGTTTATATGAGACTACTGAATCGCCGAATTCTGGAACAGTGCTTTGCGTGTAAAAGGTAATTTTCTCAATGTCCTTGTCAAGGTTCATCATCATGATAAAATACGGATCCAAGAAATCTTTCAAATCCCGTGAAAGATTGACTAAGTCGATATAATCGTTGGCTACAATTTTCTGAAACATCTTAGTGAATACGATCGACCGAATCGCATGATTGTAGCGTTCAACCGAATTGTCAATACTCTGAGTAACGGTATTCACATTCTTATCAATCCCTTGCAATGCCTGCAATTTGAGCATGTCCTTTGATTGATTGTAGGCGTATATGCCAAGCACCATAATAGGAATGATAATAACGATTAAATAAGAAAGAAATAGTTTTTGATTAAACCGTAAACGATTGAACAAACCATAGATCAGCCGTTTCATCGTTTATGCCTCTTCTCTGTATTTGGAAGGCGTTCGGCCAAAATGATTTTTGAATAACGAGCTGAAGTAGGAGAAGTTGTTATAACCAACATCCTGGCCGATATCGATAATTTTACGATTGGTTGTTATAAGCAGTTCCTTTGCCTTTTCCATTCGGTGCACGGTCATGAACTTATTAAGACTTATCCCTTTCTGTTTCTTGAATAAATGGCTCAAATAACTAGGAGATAAATAAACCCGCTCCGACAATAATTCCAATGACAAGTCAGTCTGATATTCGTTCTCGATTATTCGGACGACTTCATCGATCGCTTTGGAGGTCGCTTCCAAATTCGTTTCGCAGAAAGACTCGTTTTCCTTTAGAATACTCAGTACTACTTTACGCAAATCGCTCAGCTTTACCGTTTTATAGATGTCCTCCAAACTATGCTTGAATCTATCGTTATTCTTTTTTATAGAGGCATTGAATGCAGCTTTGACAATTTCGGTGCACACATATTTTACATAGATAACCGTTAAATGCTCACTGTTTTGTAGAGCATCAAACAGTTGCTCGACATACAGTTGCGCGATATCATATCGGTTGTGCTGAATATTTTGCGTCAATTGCGTTAACACATCATTTACTGCTGCTGTCATATCGCCCTGAGCAAATGATGTGCGGTTTGCCAGCATCACCGTACCCTCATCGAAAAAGAACTTGTTTTCCAGCATCGTTTCCATTTCATGAAATTGTTTGTGGAGCTGCTTCACATCATCCATCAATCCGCTGATCACAACACAAATATCATTATCGTACATATCCTGGAATATCCGGATCAATTGCTGGCCAAGCTCCGTTATAGCTTCCAGCGACTCGTCGGGGGCTGTTTCCAAGAACAGCAACGCTTGAAACTCATTCAAATGAATAAAATCGACGTTGCGATGAATGAGTTCGCCCAACTGCTCTTCGATATCGAGATCAAGCCGATCGAAAAAACGTTTACGAGAATCCAGCATCAGCATCCGCATGTAAGGATACTTATCGAACCTGCCGGTAGGCACCTTCAGATCTCGTTTGTCATCCGTCTCCTCTGCCTTGCTGAGTATAATATCGGTAAGCTGCTTCTGCTTTTCGTATCTGACTTCCTTCAAATAGGCAGCTTCGAGCCTTTCCTGCTGAACCTTCAATTTCAACGCTTCCTCGCAAAGCTGGATGATCTCGGTCATATTTTTAATAAATTCGCTAACCTGCACAGGTTTTAATATATAATGGATTGCCTTCAGATCGATTGCCTTCTGTGCATACTCGAACTCACCATAGGCACTCATAAACATCGTTTTGATAGGCTTACCTAGTTCACGAACCTTCTCTGCTAGCTGCAATCCGTCCATCCCGTTCATACGGATATCGGTGAGCAAGATGTCAATATCATGGCTTTCGATATACAAGAGAGCGCTTTCACCACTGTCAGCTTCAAAGATCTCCAAATGCAGACCGTATTTATCAACGAGAAACCTAACGCCGTCCCGTTCGAACTTGTCATCATCAACAACAAGCATTTTTAACAAGTACATCACCACATTTCGCCAGAAATATTTTCAATGGGAGTTTACCACTAACTTAAGCTATTCATATACCAATACAGTACTATACTTTCCAGTTCATTAACAAACACATCTTTACCAACCAGATACCCGACAAAGGTAACTGGTACGATAACACCTTTTCCAGTGCATCTTTGGCACAATGAAATCTGAATTTCTTTATATAAATGAATTTGAAAGTAATGAACATTTTAATTATGAACTATCAAAATATATCGATTATTACAATAACAAGCGTATTAAGACAAAATTAAAAGGAATGAGTCCGGTACTGTACCGGACTCATTCCCAGAATATCGCCTAATAAAATAACCTGTCTAACTTTATGGGGTCACTTCAATACCTCTACTCAGCTTATTAATTATCATTTCATTCCTTAATGCTTAATCCTAAAGAATTATGCAAAAACAATAATGCTAATGCATTCCTAGCTTCACATGATTAAAGAGTCAGCCTCCGAATAAAGCCAAACAAGCTGACGCCGTTAAAATACCGGAGCCAGCTTTCAGCACATTGCGTTTTTCAATTATATTTTAGCTGTGGCCTTGCCCCCTCCCTGCCTATTTATATGTTTTTAGCTGCTTCTAACTCTTTTACAGTTTGCGGGAATTGCTTATCTAATTTATAGAAGTAGAGAATAACGGCCATGAGCGCACTAATGATAATCGGCAAATAGATGTACATGAACAAGATTGAGGAACGAGCGGATTCGCTAATATGCTCCTGACCACCAACATAACCTCCAAATGCGAGCATACAACCGACTATAGCGGCGCTAAGCCCGCTGCCTGCCTTTGAGCCGAAGCTTCCAGCGCTGTAAACTAAACCTTCTGTTCGCATGCCTGTTTTCCATTCTCCATAATCTACGGTGTCTGCAAGCATCGCGAACATCGTTGCAGCTAATGGAACGCCGCCAAGTGATTTGATCACCGACGCGATGATTACGATTTTAATGCTAGTTGGATCAATAACCGTAATCGCGGCTCGGGACCGTATTTTGGACTACTGCTGGCTTAACTCTCTCTTTCGTCGTGCGGAAAGTAATCAAAAACAACACCGCTGCAATCGCACCATAAATAGTAAACGTCATCATCCATCCCTGTTTGCCGCCGCCGAATGCATTTACGATGGGAACCGTCATGGTCGAGACGAGCACTGCGCCAAAGATAGCCATTAACATACGGAATATGTTAAGCAAAGATCGCTCATAAGGATTTTGTGTAATCAATGAGTTCAACACACCATAAGGAACGTTCGCTCCTGAATAAATAATGTTGAGAATGAGATAGGTCACGTAAGCGTAAATATCTCCAACGCCATACCCAAGCTTCTCCGAAAATGAAAGTTTAGTCTGTTCCATAGTAGCAACCTCGATTGTCTGATTATTTTTGTCCGTTTAGTTGGAGAAGAAGCTGTTCGACCATTTCATCTGAAAAAGCACCTTTAAATGCCAAGCATCCAAGCCAGAGTACATATCTGCTTTTTCTTCCAATGTCGTTTGTACAACCATTTTCTTTAGGTCACGATTCATACTGAATCCCCCATAAATAAACTCACAAACTGTAAAGCGTTTTCATTTTTTACTCCACACTCATTATAGATGATCAAAAAATCGGAAATATGGTATGATTATTTGAATAAAAGTAAATTTATTTGGAGGCATTAGATGGAATTTAATCCTTCCTTTTTAGCTAAATTACTTCATGAGAGCTTGCAGCTGCCCGTTTATTGGTTGAGTGCGGATGATCCAAGCGGGCAGGAATATTTTGAATCCAACGCTCCTATCCCATTTTCCGCCTTACAAAATACTGAATACTTCCAGCAATTAATAAAACGAACCTGGGATAAAACTTTTCCCGTTATACAGACAACGGAGTTTGAGGAATTTTTTATCGTGCAGCCCGTTTATTCGAATTTGAAGCGAGCAGGAACCATCATTATTGGTCCCTCAATTGACTATGTTCCTTCCGAGGAAACCGTTCGAAATCTCATGAATGATAATAATATTCCTAGAAGACTCCATCCAGCTTGGGATGAATATTTGCGCAGTCTCCCTCTTGTTTCCAAGCAGAGATTATTTCACATTGGCATCATGACACATTGGATTGTCAATCAAGAGGAGTTAGCATTAACGGATGTTCTTGAGTATAATTTCCGGTTGGGCCAACGGTTTTTGTCAGAGGAAGCTATCGAGTTATCGATGTCTAATATGAAGGAATTTTCTAATCTTCACACGAGCCGGGAATTTGAACAGATATTATTACGGCATATTAAGAACGGTGATAAAGCTGCACTTAAGAATCTATTCGTAATGGGTGTAATTGGGGAGGCAGGCACACTATCCAAACGAAGCCATTTGAGAAGCCGCAAAAATATTGCCATCTGCGCAATTGCTGTAGCCATTCGAGCGGGTATGGAGGGCGGGCTGTATACTGAGCTGGCATATCGCTTAAGCGATACTTACATTCAGCATATTGAGGATTTAACGGATGTTCGCTCGGTTGAAACCGCGATGATAAACGCCTTCTTAGATATTACGGATCGCGTTAGCGAAAATCGGAAAGGCACCGTTTCTAAGCCAATCGCGAAATGCCGCGAATACATTTTTAATCATTTATATGATGTGATTTCTATCTCTGATCTGGCTGAGCTGACTGGACTTAATGGTACCTATTTATCCACCCTTTTCAAAAAAGAAACAGGACTCACGATCGGTCATTTCATCCATCAGGAGAAAATAGAAGAAGCTAAGAAGCTGCTCGATTTCACAAGTGAATCGGTCTCAACCATCGCTACTCGTTTGAACTATTATGACCAGACTCACTTTATTAAATCGTTTAAAAAACATGCCGATATCACACCTAAGCAGTATCGTGATCGAAAACGGAATGGAGATAAAAAGCCCATAAAAATATCCCCTCCAAGTTCGCTCTCTTGAGCGACCGTTTAAAGGGGAAGTGCGCGGGCTGCGCAGTCAGTCCGGGTGAATGGATCAGTTGGAGCCATTGCAGCTATACAAAGAGAACTGCTCTACGTTATTGAGTTTACGATAGGGCAAGAGAAAATCACCGAGGTTGATTTAATTTCGATCCTCTCTCGAACGGCTGCTAACCTTAATGGTCAAAAGCAATTTGCCCCTCTTCACTGCCAGCAACACATTTCGTTCCCAAAACTCAGCTGGCGGTAGAAAATAAAGCATTAGACTGGGTGTCTTTATTCCACGCTGATTCTCAATTGTAATATCGTCAGACTTCATACAATAAGTTTTAGACTGACCTCAGAAATTGAAACAGCGACAGCCAAGGACAAAAAATAAAGTCCTAGACTATCGCTGTTTCATTGAACTAACGTTCCTCGTTAGCCTAATCTTCTTTTCAGAAACTTACCGTCAAAATCAAAAACAACAGGTGCTCCTTTTACTTTTGGAGTCCACCCTTGATCAAGCGACTGACAAATAAAATATTCAACATCTCTAGGTCTAATGATTTTAATATTTAGATGTTCTGTATTAGGGAAGTTTACCCAAGCACTGTCGATATCTGATTCAACGTAAACTTCAAGCCGCATTCCTCTAGTGATTTCATGTTCAGCTATCAAGATTATATATCCGCTTCCTGAGGAGATAGTCCATATGTAATTGTCATCTCTGACTGATATTCTTTTGGAACTCTTTTTGTTTATTGTCATTCGTTTCTCCCTTAATTAAAGTATCATTTCAGCAAGATGTGACTCTGTAAGCACTATGGAATGAATGGTGTTGTCTTTAAAAGTCATTCCATCTACCTTTGCTCCCGAGAAATCTGTACCATCTAGTGAGTTACCAACTAACACTGCATTGTTAAAAATACAATTAGTAAAAATACATGCTTTTAGATTTGAATTGATAAACCTCGAGTTTTGAAAATTCGAACCAGCAAAATTCACCGAGAATAGGCACTCCTCAAAGTTGAGATTTGATAAATCAACTTCAGTTAAAACACCACAAAGTCTTGAGAATGACCCTTGTCCCTGTTGAATCATTTCCAAAAATTCAACCGCTGTAACTTCGCTGTTCATCCCCATACCCCCGTAACCTATTTGATGACTATGTTTCTACACTGCTACCACGCAGACCTGCCCGTTGGCGTAACGACGAAGGGCTGGCACGCGGCAGCCCTTTTAGTTTTCAACTATCGTTTCCCGTTAGCTTAACCATAAACTCGCTCTACCTGGAATTAGACTTGATTCAAAATTAGTCGAAGAATTATCCATTGACCGAAACTCGATTTTAAAGTCGGATTCACCAGTAATTTCTTCGAGAATTTGCATAATGAAACTGGAGTATCTTTGGTATAACCATTCCGTAGTAAAGTTGTTCGGACTGTAAATTAAATATGTACTTTCCACGTACTCTGCCTTCGTACTCTTAAACCATGTATTGAAGCTTGGAATTGAAATTTCGCTTTGTATTTTGTCCAATGCTTTTGTCCAGACATCAAGTTGTTCCGATACTTCTATTTTAGTATTCATAACTTCATGAATTACTGGCTTCCCATATACCCTTTCACTTAGAAGAAGTTCTTCAACAGACTTGCTGAAGACCTGTCCTAGTTTTAGCAGAACTTCGATATCAGGCAAACATTCGCCTTGTTCCCAC
>NZ_JBITPK010000006.1:0-351578 GCF_050467785.1 Paenibacillus sp. NRS-1760
GCCTTAACAGGAATGTTTAGCTCAACGGACTACAACAGTTTATGTGGGGAAGTAACCTCTCCTCTTGTTATGGCGAGCTTATCTTACCGAAGCATGTGACTTGCCCGCTTTGGCCGATACGGAAAAATACCTCATCTCGCCGGGTGAGACAGGCTTTGTTTTCGGTTCACCCAACATTTTCTCTGGTACGCCGTCTAGACCTTCATCCTTGCAGTCCCGTCTATATCTCCCCTCCTCCAACTTCATGTCGATAAAATCAACAACTTGCTGCAGTGATGTGATCTGGCTGATAATATTTTCACGATGACTTCTTAAGAGTTCCACAAGCTCCGGATATTCCGCTGGATCAGTATCGGCCGAGACCGCCAAAAAAGGTCGAATTTCCTCTAGCAGCATCCCCGTTTTTTTCAGGCATGCTATCAGCCGGATCGTATTGATGTCCTCCTGCCGATAGATGCGGTGCCCGTTATCCTTCCGCTCTGCGCGAGGCAGCAGCCCGATCTTTTCGTAATAACGGATCGTATCCTCAGTAATTCCGGTTTGTCCAGCGGTTTGCTTTATCGTAAAGCATTGCTCTTCCTTCATCCTGTTCCCTCCCTAAGATTGATTTTTGTACATTATACATCTTGAAGCTGGCTCTAAGTCAAATCTCTTATCCTTGGAGAAAAGCTTTGTTTTCGCGTCTTGACTTGGAGTCGACTTCAAGTTATAGAATGTGCACTATCGAATCAAATTAAAAAGGAGATGTACAATGAACAAGGACCAGAGTGAACATATCGCATTGATTACAGGCGCAAGCGCTGGGATCGGGTTAGAACTAACACGGAAATTACTGTCGGAGAACTGGCATGTGGTTGCTGTAAACCGTTCTGATTTTCCAGCCGATGATAGGAGCATCCACAATGCGGTCAAGAGCGGTTCGCTTCGAATTTATAAAACGGATGATCTCGCCGATTATGCCTGCTTGAGACTTACTTTGGAAGAGATCAAAAGCAAGGAGCAGCGGATCGATATTTTGTTCAATAACGCCGGAGGGTCTTTTCCCGAGCTGAGCTATTCGAAACAAGGACGCGAGAAACATTATGAACTGATGACTGTCGTTCCGTATATTATTCTGATGGAATTGAAGGAACTCATTAAAATCAGTCGTTTAAAAACGGTAATCAATACCTCATCTTCTGCTCTAAAATTTACAAAAGAGTTTTCGATCGAAGACCTGGAGCATCCCAAAACCTTTCGCAAGTTGCTTGGTCCTTACGCGACCTCAAAGCTAGCTCTTTCTCTGTGGACTCAGGCCATTGCACCTCAGCTCGCCAAGAATGGTATCAAGATCCGTAGCGTTGACCCAGGTAGCAACAATACACTTAGAAAAGGGAAACAATCCGGACTACCCGTTTTGGTTGAAGTATTGATGAAGCTATTTTTCTCGCCTCCTACCCTCGGTGCCAACAAGCTATATGAAGGGGCTCTTGGTGAACACCATCATGAGAACGGCGTATTTTTGCTAAAAGGACGGGTTGCGGAATTAAAGTTTAAAGAGCAGGCGCAGAACGTTCTGGAAAGGATTCAAGCGATTTATGAACACGAATTTCTCTTGTCTTGAAGCCCAGACCTTGAACAGAATACTGCACTAACCTACTCTTTAGCTTAATGACAGAAGGAGCAATTGCCGCAACGGCGAATTGCTCCCTGGATATTACGCTATTGTCTCCCTTTAGTGCACTGTTTCCTTCAACTTTTGCAGCCGTTCAAAGTAAAACTTAGATACTTTCTCATGGACAATGGACTTACTTTGAATTGCGGGCTAGTCCATCGTAAAGTTCACAAATAAGACACTCAACTCGTTCAGCACCTGCTTACCCTGCACTAAACCTCCCGTTAGCTTAACAATTGAAAGACATTTTTTTTATCAATTGCCTCCAATATGAAAGACACCAATAACGGTTTTACCATCAACGTCATATAGCGGGATATCATAACCACCTGGGGGTCTACTGTTTTGTATAGCTAGAGCTTCCTCGGGTGTCTTAGGCTGCTCACCATCTACATCTTTTTTTAGCAAATATCCCGTAGTGCCATCCACACCTGTTGCACTAATTAAATCAGGTCCCGTTTCGTAGGAAGTGGCATCTGCAGCAGAACCGTATGTCTGTCCGTTTTTATTTTTAGGATAATTCATATTCTTAGGGCTAATATACAAAGAACCAATTATGTTCACTCCATCAACATCATATAATGGGACATTACGACTAAGTTCACCAA
The DNA here is from genome assembly GCF_050467785.1 of Paenibacillus sp. NRS-1760. Taxonomy (NCBI): domain Bacteria; kingdom Bacillati; phylum Bacillota; class Bacilli; order Caryophanales; family Paenibacillaceae; genus Paenibacillus; species Paenibacillus sp. NRS-1760. The sequence goes on from NZ_JBITPK010000006.1 coordinate 2,263, forward strand.
GATAATCTTTTTTCAGCAGATATCCTGCAATGCCATTCACACTTCCTGAAAAAATTAAGTCAGGCTGCATTTCAACAGAAGTGGTTTCATTGGCAGAACCGTATGTCTGTCCATTTTCATTTTCAGGATAGCTAGGAAGATTTGTGAGGCTTTGATTAATCGTGCTTTTAGCATCGCTTTGAAACGCCATAGTTCCTCCCACTACGCAAATGGTTAAAACAACACCAAGAATGATTATTCTAATGTGTTTCGAGTAAACATTCATTTTCTCACTCCTTAAAAATACTCGAATATTACTGAACATGAATTTCCGATTTGATATCGTTTTGACTTAAAAATTTCATTAAATCATTACTTAGCTGCAAAATCTCATTGTTAGCATTATTCGCATAATCCGGCAACATCATATCCCTAACCATATTAGTTCGTAGCCATGTCATAAAGAAAAGATCCAAAAATAAGTTTGGAAATTTAAGCACTATTTTAAGCATTGGTGGATCAATTGAAACGCCTGCTTTTTGTATTGCCCTTAGATACGCTTTTAACGTGACTGTTATTTGGCGTGCCGTCTTTCTGGTTCTGACTGTTTTTTTGTCAATTATCTTATTCTCAGAATGCAAAACGCTCAACATAGCAATGTCTGATACGGAATGTGTGATTAGATACGCCTGCATATCCTTTTTAATAACGTAGGGAAGCTTTGCTGTTTTAAATAATTTTGCTAGGTTTTCTATGCGTTCTGTCACTACACCATTCATTTCCCCAAATGAAGTTGCCGCTATAATCTTTGGTAGAAATCGAGCATGCAATACTCCATCTATAATCTGTCCGCCGAAGCCGGGGAAAGCTGGTAAAAGTCTATCCCCTACGATATCCAGCCACGAAGAAAATCCAATTGAATTACTAGTCATCGTAACTATATTTTTGCTTTGATTATCTTTTAGCGCTAACAACGCTGATTCGGACCGATCATAACGAACGGTAACGAAAATAAAATCGTATATATCGTCATTTTCGAGCGTATCAATGACATTCACTTGTATCGATCTAACTGTATCTTTTACTTTATATTGCAGGCCATTTTCTCTTAATGATTTAAATCTATTAGAATGTGCAAACAGGGTAACGTCAAACCCTGCTTCAATAAGCTTAATTGCGTACATGCTCCCGATGACACCTGCACCAAAAATTAAAATTCTATCTTGTTTTGCTGACATTTAACCCCCCCCTACTTATTAACATTTCCTTTTTGATTATCAGACAACATGTTGTATGATGTGATTGTAAATCTTTATTATTCCTTGATCAACCATCAGTTTTTTATTATTTGTCGGATGATATTCTGATTCGCTAATAGGAGGGAAACATGAAAAAGCAACCCCAAATAACGGAGAAAACAAGACAAAAATTTATAGAAGTTTTTTGTGAGTTATATAGCCAAAAGCCGATTGAGAAAATTTCGGTTCAGGAAATTGCGAATAAGTCAGGATATAACCGCAGCACCTTTTATCAATACTTTATCGACATTTACGAATTGTTAGACTCTGTTGAAAATGACTTATTGAATGACATGAAAAAAGAATTGGCGAATAAAGAGCTATCGATTCATACGGTTCAAGATACGCTCTATTGTCTGGACAAAAGAGAACATCTCCTGGTTCTTAATGCCCTTTTGGGTGATTATGGAAGTGCCCGTTTTTTAAAACGCTTAAAAAATGAAATAACTCTGGATCAATTAGAATTAAACGTTCCGCAAAACCATTCCTTAACGCCATACTTAATTGAGTTTTACCTGACAACTTCCCTTTCTTTATTTCGTCTTTGGCTCCAGCGTCAAAAGGATTTATCGTCAGAACAATTTTTCAAGCTAGTGGAGAACCTATATTCAAGCGGGATTACGCCCTATTTTAAAGAATGAGTCTGTCATTCGAACCAAAAGAACAAGAAAAAATCTAATGTAATTTCACATGAAAATAAGCCCACTACGCCTATACGGGCATTGTGGGCTTCTCTGCTTAATATTACTTGTAAATTGAAGTATCTAGCGGAATAATGAACCCGCCGTCAACAGCTTGTGTCACATTTATTGCGATGTTCTTTACTCCAGAAATATCTACCTCAATCGTCTGGAGATCACTATTAGGGAGAATCTTCTCTACTTTTTTAAGGAGCACATTCTTGTCATTATCCCTAATTTCAAGAATCTCCACTTCCTTGCCGATTGCAGCGAATTGCAGAACAAGCTTCTGATATTTGCCGTTAGGGCTGAGCGCGGTATATTTAATATTGGAATTAGGTGCGCTGTACAGAACTTCCTTATAATTCTTGCCGCCGTATTTGGTCAGTGCAGGGTCCTTGGTATGCAGACTGGTGTTAAAATCCTCCTGCTTCACGGAAATGCCTGCCTGCTGTTCGCCAATAATCACCTCTTTGGCTGTCCCGTCATATTTCACCGGAACATCCAGCAGCTCAGAAACAGATCGTACCGGAAGATATGTAGTTCCTTTATAAGTTATAGGAAGTACCGCTTTGCCATTGCCATCTTTGAGAGGGGTAATCTCCCCATTCACTCTGATTTTTAAATCTCCGTTTAACAACGCTTTAATTTCTTGGAGATTCGAGCTCGCGAAAGCACCTGTGCCTATGCCTACCAAAAGTATCATGGTACCGCATAAAGTCGTAACCATCTTCTTCTTCATTTCTGTTTTCCTCCTCTTGGGATGTCTTCAAATCCAGGAACTCCGGAAACAACGGTTATTGAGAGATAATTTCTCTGAAAGATGACGCTACATGTGGGATCGTCTCTTCGTTTATGGTGTTGAAGATTTTACCTTATTATATCACAAAGCCCAATACTTCATTTCTATTTCTCCCTTCTTCCAAGCTGCTGATTATCCCAACCCTTTCTAAGGGCATAGGCTCCGGAAGGATCACGCTGTCAGTTTATTTCCCTACTTCTCTCATTCCGGCTGTTCACTCTTGTATAGAAAGGTAGATGATGATTTCAGGGTTTTCAAATCCATGCTTAAGGAAACAAAATCGAGGTTTCTTCTATGTATTATCATACTTAACACGAAAAAAGGCGCTCCCGGCAGTAGTCCAGGAGCGCCTGCTTTATATTCAATTGTATATTGCCAGAACTTTCTACTGGCCTTTATTTACATCCTCCATAAAGCTCCTATAGTTTTCCACGATTTCTTTGGACCTTGTATGGTGTAGATAATGCGTGCCTTCAAATGTCATCAATTTTCCATGAACTAGATCTTTTATCTGTTCATCATGCAATTTTCCCCAGCCTTCAACATCCGTATTATTCGCTTCTAAAAAGAAAATAACAGGAAGGTCTTTCGGGAATTTCGAATTCTCAACAGCGGCAAAATTAGGCTTGAAATTTTCCCCTTCACTAATGATATTGGGGTTCATCATATTTTTGAGAGAGATTATTCTAATCTGCTCTCTCATTTCATCATTAACTTCTGGTGCAATAAGCTGATCGTCGGTTAGTTTCGATAACAATCGCAAGAAACCAGTCTTTTTGAGTATTTTATAAACATCTGATGGAAATGGTTCATCTAAACCGCCTTGTGTTGGAACACTGCTGTCTATCCCAACAAATGCTGTAACTTCATTCTCATATTTGTTCACATAATCTAGACCGTAAATACCAGCTATAGAGTGGCCCATTAACGTGTAGCGGTTAATATTTAGCTGTTGCAGCGCTTCATGAATTTCTTTCACTATATTTTCAGTAGTACGTTCTTTTTCTGTAACATCACTTAAGCCATACCCAAATGGCTCAATCACGACTACTTTGTAAAATGGTGCCAACTCATCAATTAGTGGTTTGAAATCAAGCGCTGGCGCTCCTGTTCCGTAACCAGGCAGCAGGACAACCGTTTCTGTGCCATCCCCTTGAATTAAAACATTCATATTTTTTCCATCTACAGGTACAAGCTGACCATAAGATACGATTTTATCTTTGTCCGTTTTATTGCTGATGATATTAACGATAAAAACGACGGCTAGAAAAACTACAATAGCTATAATAATGACAATTACAGCTTTAAGTAAAAATCTAAGTATTTTTTTCATCATTCATTTTCTCCCCTTATTCTACATTCTTTGTTTTAACCAATTCAGTTGAATCTCCGATAAATCACCTGCTTATTTATATAGCTTTGCTTTTGTCTTCCTCATACTAACAAACCACTCTTAGATCTTGTGTAACTCAGTTTTAACTAGACCTTAACTCTTATTCATTATTGGAGCCAACAATTAAGCTTCCATTAAGATTACAGCTAAGATTACAGCAGATAGGTTCGTTCTTCTTCAAATTCGGCGAAATGGATACCTGTTTAAACATGTAAAGACCGCCTTTAATCAAGGGCGGTCTCATCAAGAGCTACAACGCTATTGGTTCATTTTCTACATGAGTCATTCTTTTGGAGAAGAGCTGCTTAAATCCTTAAACGCTTCTATAAAAGACACTGGATCTGCGGATATCATATACGAGAAAACACCCTGCAGCGTGTGCAAATAGAAAATACCACCATCCCCGCCAATCGGTTTAAAAGATAGATCGAATACTTCCGTTATCGGAAACTCACGGTACTTAGTAACAATTTTCTCTTTGTATAAATACATAAGACGTTCATCCACTACTGTTTTTTGTTCTACACTTGTGATTTCTCTTTTCACTTTATAATAATGCTGGATAGCAATACAATTCATATTTACTCCTCAATGCTTCGTCATTAACGACAACTATACCAAATAGTCTCTACACTTTACAAAAAAATGACCGGAAAGAGACACTCTCTTCCGATCATTTTATTAAGAATTAGGATAATTTTGGCCAAACCCGTTGTTTTAATCATTCATATACATATAATGATGCTTGATAAAGTCCCAGCCCAGTTAACTTTTCAATTTCCCATTTCTTCTATCGAGCACATACTGATACAAACCGATCGATACAGTAAGCCATGTCCCACTAGCCAAATATCCACCTACAATATCACTTGGAAAATGGACCCCTAAATAAATCCGGCTAATCCCTATCCCCAGTATCATAACTGAACCAACTAAGATCAAAATGATACGCCAATACGCCTTCGGAATATGCTTCCATAATAGAAAAATGATAATCCCGTAAAAAGTGAAAGCGGCCATGGAATGTCCACTCGGAAAACTGTAGCCATTTTCTTCAATAATGCGGTAAATCGTTGGCCTGACACGTTGAAAACTCAATTTTAGCACACTATTTAAAATGGTTGATCCAATTAAGATTCCTGCAAAAAAGTACAGTTCTCTTCTATATTGCAATTTTGCTAATACGACTAACATGATGATGGCTAAAATAGAAACCATAACTCCTGATCCAATAAACGAAAAAAACTTCATTATCGCTGTAAGAGTATCAGATTCCGATCCTTGAATTTTACTGATGATGCTCTGATCAAAATTTGCAATTCGCTGATCGCCAATCCAAATGGATATCCATATGAACCCGATTGCACCCATTAAACTTAACAAAAATGCACGTGTAAAAACGAAAGTGAAATTCATCCTGCAGCACTCTCCATACTCTGAATAATTAGACTGAAAAAATGATGTACATACACTACTACGTCTAATTGGACAAACAGGCTCCAATTCATCGATTTTTTGTAGGTATGAAATGGACAGATCCTGCTCACCCTATAATGCTGGAGGTGATGACATTGACAGGAAGAAACAATAAACCGGATAATGATGGACCAGCTTCAAGTCCATCCAGGCTCGATCAATTTGGTGATAAACAAAGCAGAAACGACGAAGCTATACCGAAGAAAAAGGACAAAAGCTGCTAATTTAATGTTTAGGCAGCTCCGATAAAAAGAGCTGCCTTTACTATCTGAGCGCTAAATTACAAAAAGGGAACAGATGTTTCCTAGTCGCAAAACGAGCATATTGGTGATAAAAACCATTAATTTTAGTCAATTCACCCAATTTTTAATGCAATAGCTCCTATCAGGTCGGCATTTAAGTAAATTTTGCCCAAGATGATGAAAAATATCATCTAATTAGGCTGAATTATACGAGAACATTCGTTCTACACCCGTATTTCGGATCATTTTTATACATAAATCGATACAAATACGCTGTATTTTCTCTCATTCCCCACAAAAAACAGAGAGCGATTCAACAAATATATTGCTAAAAATTAAATTTCATCAAAAAAAAAGACCACGACAGCAATTATTATGCTGTCGCAGTCTTTTGAGAAATCAAAAGTTAATCCCAAGGATAAGTAACCGTCAAAAATCCAGCAAACTTTTTGCTTTCATCTCTTCTCACCTTGCGCATGTCCGCTCGGTGCTCAGCTGTCTCGAACAATTTTATTTCCTCTTCCGATTCCGGTACAACGATTGGTACAGGAACGGGCTTCCGATTCTCATCCAGTGCAACAAAGGTTAAAAAAGAGGTTGCTGCAATTTTACGTTCGCCGCTTAGCAAATCCTCTTTGATTACCTTCACAAACACCTCTACTGAGGTTCGGCCTGTCCACGTTACGAATGCTTCTAAGCATACCGAATCTGAAGGCCTGATGGGATGCAAAAAATCAACAGAGTCTGTGGAGGCGGTCACGACTGAACGCCGGCAATGCTTGGTTGCTGCAATCGAAGCAATATCGTCGATGTAAGCCATTAGTTTCCCGCCAAACAATGTATTGTGATTGTTGACGTCCGGCGGAAAAACTCTTGCCGTTTTGTAACATCTGGACTCGCGTGAATGCCTCTGCTCCATTGATGATTATTCCCCTTTTTTAAATACGGATAATAGCTGGGAGATCGCTCTCTCCTGCTCAACTTCCAAACAGAAATCAACAGGACGGCCTACAACCGAACGTACTCTTCGATCCGTAATGATCATCCCTGCCGTTAAACCTTCACCACAGTCAATAACCGCATTCATCGTTTCTATTTTCACGAGAGAAGGATTAATAGCTACAATAACAGCTAACGGATCATGCATTGCACATTCGCCGTCAAAGTGATTGGAAAATGCATAAAATTCAAAATAACGCTCTAAAGCGACATTTAGGAAATCAAGGATTTCATGTTTATCATCAGCAATCTCGCGTGATAATTGCTCCATATGTGTTTTTGTAAGACGAGTCTTCTGTGTTACATCCAAGCCGACAATTGTAATTGGAAGCTCTGATTCGAATACAAGCGCTGCTGCCTCTGGATCACCGTACAGATTTGCTTCGCTCACCGGTGTAATGTTACCTGGTGCGAACACTGTTCCACCCATAATAACGACCTTTTGGAATTTCGTCACAATGGAAGGATCAAGCTGTAAAGCAAGCGCTAGATTCGTTTGTCTGCCAACGGTTACAAGAATAAGCTCTCCTGGGCTCTCATTCACTTTCTGAACGATGAATTCCGCTGCAGATATACCCACCAGAGGCTTCTGATGAGTTGGCGGCAATTCTGCATCGCCGATGCCATTATGTCCATGAATATGAGCGACAGCGCCTGGGAACACACGCTTGAGCGGACCTGAAGCACCCTTCGCAACAGGAACCTCATAACCGCAATTTGCAACTTGAATGACACGCAGCGTATTTTCCGTAGCTTGTTCAACGTCGATATTCCCAAATCCCGTCGTAATACCCTCTACCTTAATCTCTGGTGAAAGCAGTGCATATAAGATGGCTAAAGCATCATCAATGCCTGTATCAACGTCAAGCAACATCCTGTTTATCTTCGACATATTATGATACCTCCCTTTTCTATCGTTCATTGTAAACGAATAAAGCTTGAAAAACCAATTAAAATATAAAGTTTGTGCTTCCCTTCAAAATTACATCTTGATTTTGGAATGATTAACCAAAGAAATGACTAATATACACCATAACAAGCAGCCCTATGATAAAGGAATAGGTTGCAGAACGTTCATAACCATGTCCATGTGTCTCAGGAATCAGCTCCTTATAGACGATGAACAACATAGCACCAGATGCAAACGCAAGTCCATAGCCAATAAGCCCAGCCACATAACTTGCAGCAAAATAACCGACTATCGCAGAGACAACCTCCATTAGACCCGTCAAGGTTACGATTAGCATAAGCTTCAGCTTGCTCACCTTGGAATGAATAAGGAAGATGGCAAGGACGAGCCCTTCCGGCATGTTCTGAGCCCCGATTGCAATAGCTACCATCGGTCCAAGTCCGCCATTCGCACTAGCATAACTAAAGCCGGTGCTTAAGCCCTCCGGAATGTTATGGATGATTAATGCAAATATGACGAGCAGCGACTTGCTGTCAAAGGATGAGATCCCTCTTTTTTGCTCAATATCGATATGGGGTAGATTTTTTTCAATGAGGTCAAGCGCAATCACGCCAATTAAAAGTCCTAACGTCAGTGGGATTAGCCCAGATTCCTTGAGAGCTTGCGGCAGCAAGCCAAAGGTAGACGCAGAAACCATGATGCCAGCTGTAAAAGCAATCAATATGTCCTTCCATTTTTCCGAAAGACTTTTGACGAAGAGCAGCGGAACCGCGCCTAGCACGGTAGCCATTGCAGAAATAAAGCTTCCTATGAGTGCTTCTACCATGTTGTCTCTCCTTAGCGGGTCGATCACTACCCAAAAACTGTTTCCTTATTTTATACGAATAATGCGATTTCCATCCTTTTCTTACGTTGACAGTCCTTGTTTAACAAGGTTCATAAAATACGTCTGGTGATCAGGGTGACATGCAATTAAATAAGGCTCTTCATTTACGCCCTTAAAGGGATTGCCATCGTAATCAATGACAACGCCGCCGGCTTCCTGAACCATTACAATACCAGAATATAGATCCTCACCCTCCGAGTTGTAAACGATGATTGCATCCAAATCCCCTCTGGCAAGCATCGTCCATTGCAGCGTTGGCGCCCACAGCCGCATCATCCGCTTCGTGTTAACGTCTATGTAATGCCTAAGCGTTACGGCACGCTGTTCATTTTGCACCGCATGACCTTGTATCCAGCCAACTCTCGCTTTTGCAAAAGCCTTTGATTGTTTCATATGTATTGGCCTAGCATTGCATAAAGTGCCTTCGCCTGAGCTTGCCACGTACAAACGATCTGTCATCGGCTCATAAATGACCGCCAACACCGGTTTAAAGTTATAAGAGAGCGTGATCGAGATGCCGAACAACGGCAATCCTACCGCAAAATTATTAGTTCCATCAAGGGGATCGACCAACCACAGCCATTCGCTAGTCAGATCATTCTCGCCATATTCCTCTGATCGAATGCGATGATCGGGGAATACGCTTCTAATCTTATTTAGAATGATGCTCTCTGCCAAATAATCGACTTCCGTAACGATATCGCCATGGTCGCCTTTCTCTTCATAATGATCCAATGTTCCAAACTTCTCGCGTGTTAGCCGGCCCGCTTCATAAGCTGCAGCAATAGCAACCTCTCTAGCCGTATTTAATATCAATTGATCCAATATTTCAGCCCCTTCACATGTCTCTTATTCAACCGTATCTAACTAATTTCCTCAGTCTTAGCAGAATAAAAGTGCAGACGATTTCCAAATGGATCTGTAATACTCACTTGATTCCATTCTTCATCAAAGCCTGGTCTAGCGAAATTATATTTTTTGGCTAACAAATGCTCTTGAAGCGCCTTGGCATTGTCGACTTCAATGCGGATTGCTGAACCAGGCGTACTATCGCCATAATGCTCCGATAAATGGATGACACAATCGCCATTAGAGATTTGCATGTAGAGCGGCAAGTCTGGCTCAAAACGATGCTCCCAATCGCATTTAAATTCCAAGAAATTGAAATAAAAGTCTCGTGCTTTTGCTTCATCAAAAATGCGAAGAATCGGTACGGTTGATTTCATATGAAAAGTCATCATTATACAACTCCTTGTCCAGTGTCCTATCTTCCATGATTATACATGGATTTCAAAAGGTACGGAAGGCATGCCACAGAGAAAAGGACTGTACCCCAATGCACAATTCGCACGGAGGTACAGCCCTTTGTTCAACTCTACTGCTATTATTTCACAATGCTTTCCAATACATCATCAATGACTTGCGAGTAAGCAATCGTACCTGCGTACAACCAGCTTGATGTGCTTGGGTACTCATAAATTTTACCGTTTTTCACAGCAGGGATGTTTTTCCAGATTGGATCGCTTAATGCTTGCGAATCCGCATCTGTGCCGCTGTTAACGAGGAATAAATGGTCAGCATCAAGTTCAGCTAGTTTTTCTAGCGAAATGGCGTTCCAGTTGCCCGTTCCTGTTGCAGAAACTTCTTTTACAACCTCTGGAACAGTCAAACCTAATTGATTATAAAGAAGATCACCACTCGATAGCTTTTCACTTACGATATAAAAGTTGCCTTGTACAAACCAAAGAGCTGCAGCTGATTCACCTGGGATTGCGCTTTGCAATTTTTCTTTAGCAGCTTTCGCTTTTGCATCATACTCATCCAAAGCTTTTTGCGCTTCTGCACTCTTTCCAAAAACCTCTCCGACTTTCAGCAAAGTAGCACGCCAGTCAGCAATCAATTTATCGCCAATGGTGAAGGTTGGAGCAATTTTGGAGTATTGCGCAAATTTATCGCCTTCCACATTCGCATCATATGCCATAAGAATAAGGTCTGGTTCAAAGCTTGTTACGGCTTCGAATGGAAGATCATACGGTATAGTTGGAACGTCAGCAAGTGAATCATGCAAGTAATCTTGAATACCGTTAGGAACGGACCACTGAGCAACTGGCTTAATGCCTATAGCTACTAAGTGATCTTCTAAATAAGAAGCGATGACGCGCTGAGGATTAGCTGGAATGGTAACCTCGTTACCTAATGCATCTGTTAGTTTTCTATCTGTTGGCGCATCTGTTGGAGCCACTGTAGCAGCAGGTGTATTATTTGTTTTATTACCTCCGCAAGCTGCTAGACAAATGGATAGGACAATCAAACTCATAAATATAAGTACAAATCTCTTGTTGCGGTTACTCACGATAGTTCCCCCTGTAAGACGATATATGGCTGTGAAGTAAAAATAGTTTCACCTCAAAAGTCATCTAATGATAACAATTATCATTTTCATTGTCAACTGGGTTTTCAAGTTGAACCGCAACCGTCCTACTTTTTCTAACGATGCTCGATAAACTGTTCGATTGTTTGATATAGCTCTTCCTTTTCGGTACCGCGAATATTATGAGCGGACTCAAAAAACTCTTTAACCGTTATATTGCTGAACAACTGCTTGTAATGAATTAGATCCGCATCGCTAAGCAATGATCCCTCCAGCATTCCTCTCATAACAAGAACAGGCAGCTTAAGCTTCACATCCAGCTGCAGCTGTGAAGAGTCCCGTTCAATGCCGATAACCGCTTGTTCTCTTATTTTCTCTTCCCGCTTCATCGGCTTCAAATAATTAAAAATATAATCGTGACGCCATTCCGCCGACATTTGTTTATGCTCTGCAGGATAATCTTCTAAAATAAGTGATTCTAAGTGATGCTCGTTCGTTTGAGCATAACCAAGCGCATAAGATACACCGCGAGAGTATCCCATCAGATGAAAGCGATCCACGGCAGCAGCTTCAACAACAGCTGAAAGATCTGCTATGTGATCTTTTAGATCGTAATGACTAAACGGCGTATCGCTTTGTCCTCTCCCGCGGAACGAGAGAACAATTGCTCTTCGAGGCAATAAATATAACAATAAATCCTCATATTCTTCAGCTGTTTCCGATAACCCTGGGCATATGATTAATGGGGTTAATTTTTGATCTGCATCTGGTTTTGAATCTAAGTAATGAATTTGAACATCTTGATTTATAGCAATTTTCGAATCGATCACTGACTCTCCCCCTCTCTACGTTTCTAATTAGACTTAACGTTCTCTTGCTATAACAAAGCCTTTATCCGTAGAGGCAAATCCAATTCTCGGGTAATAGTCGACAGCTGAAGGCGCAGACAACAAGACAAGTGACACTTCCGCACCAAGTGTTTGCCTAAGTCGCTCTACCAGCTCCTTGCCGATGCCTAATCTTTGGTAGTCGTGATCAATTGCCAAATCAGACAGATAGCAGCAATAGGAATAGTCTGTAATCGCCCGCGCTATTCCGACCAGTTTATTGCCGTCCCATGCACTAATAATGATATCTGCATGTTCGATCATTTTTTGCAAGCGTTCTAAATCTTGATAGGGTCTTTTAATCCCAGAGCTCGCAAATACTTGCGACAAGTCTTGCGCGGACAAATTTTTATCGTTCTGATAATGTATCATAACTATTCCTCTCTCCTTTGCTTATTGATTCCCATGATTATACATCTTAAGTTCATATTAGGGTAGATTGTTTTTATCATCCCTTTTGCCATTGAAATCATTTTTGAAAACTATGAAAATACGCCTATCTATCCTCTTCACTAGCATAATTGGGGTAATCCCTAGTCCCTTTTCTGGCAAAAAGAAATACATATATAGGAGCAATAGCTTTATAGGAGGGATTATATTTTGATAGCTTCTGCAAAATCACCCACAGTGCAGCTTCAGACTGTGAGCAAAAAACGGAAAAAAATAGTGAGTAAAAAGAGAAATGTCGTTATTCATGGCAAGCTGCACTTACAACATAGCAATGGCAGTCTGAGCAATACGGAATGTAAGCCTAAAGTTGTGCGGAAACACAAAAACAGAAAGACCGATCGCTGCCACCTTAATGTACAGAAAAAGGGATGTCCAAGTGGGCAAAGAGGTTTGCAAGGCCCTGCCGGTCCAACCGGTCTTACAGGTCCTCAAGGCTCAGCAGGAGCACAAGGAGCGGCTGGAGCTGTTGGTCCTCAAGGCATTCAAGGACCACAAGGCGTTCCCGGTCCATTAGGACCGCAGGGCCTTCAGGGTCCTCAAGGCGTTCAAGGTCCCCCGGGTCCGTCAAGCGAGTTTGACTTTACAGAACTCATTACACTACTTAACGGCTACCTTATTGTTGGCACTATCATTAATGTCATGACACCGGGACAGCCGACCGGGTTCACTGGAACAGTAATCAGCGTGCAATCGACACTAGTCCAATTAAACACGGTCGCAGGCACTTTGATGTTCATCCCGCTTTCCTTCATCACGAACATTGAAACAATATCATAACTCCCTATGAGAAGAGGTTTGTGCTCATGTCTACAACGCTTTCGGGCGATTTGATCGCATTACTCGGCAAAGAAGTGTTTGTCATGACAAATGGCTTTGGTCAGCTTGCTGTAATCGGAAGACTCGATCAGGTTGGTAACGACTTTATACTCGTTTCCTTCGATCAAGATAGCTTTCTTTACGAGCTGAGAATCTTTTATGCAAACATTATTTATGTCCACGAGAATCCAGCAGTTTCATAAACAAGATTCTAAGGAGAGTAGGCTTGCGATGTCTATTATTTCAAATGGAAATCAGATTCTTCCAGGTACTGCTATTTATAGTTTACTCAAGCGCCATATTGGCAGCATTATTTATATAACGACCTCAACAGGAAATGAAGAAGGCCAGTTGATGGCATTTAACGCTAACTTTTTGACCATTACGACAACTGCGTTAGAAACCAAATATGTACTAACAGCAGAGCTAGTCTCTTTCACATTTCGTTCTTAATAAAAAAGCAGGCTGGATCTAAAGGTTTTTGACCATTAGGTACAGCCTGCTTTATATTAAAGAGCCCCATTTTCTAGTTCAACAGCATGTCTAGCAATCGCCCTTAAAATATCATCGAACATTTCTTCTTGTTCCCAAATGACTTTGAAGCCTTGCACTAACAAGTCACCCAATCCCTGCTCCAAAGGCCTATGCAGCCACTCGGTATCTGCAACACCAAAGTCAGCTTCGATTCCACTTGCATACTCTATTTTTAGAGAAGTTAGCAAATCATATTCCTCTTTCGTCGCTTGCTCTATAGCCTCGTATTGGAACTGATATAAAATGGCATCTACTGTTTTTTGCTTCTTATCGGTAATGAGAAGAAAGCTTAAATTCGAATCATCTTCACTCTCATCGTCCGCACAAGGCCCAACCAAAGCAATTCCAGTAATATGCGAATGTCCGCCTGCCCATTTCACAAATTCGTACATAAGCTTATAATGATCCGGTCTCATATTCATGTACCTCCAAATACCATCGTGGAACTATGCTGTCAAAATAATGATGATCCTCTAACACTCGCTCCAGCTTCTCTACCATAATAGGCAGCTCAACTGGTCGAACCTTCAATATCCATACGATTGAGGAGATAATCGTCATCGCAAGATAAAGAGAATATAAGGTCCAGAACTTCTCATCAGGCTCTCGATTGCCATGATACCCTTTAATCGTACCCATCGTAAATGGAATGCTGATTTCACTGCTGAACATCCCGGCCTTCAGAAATTCATGTACCGGATCTCCCCAGTCCCATCGATTAAAATCAATGACGCCGGCTAATCTGCCTTCTTTTACAATTAAATTGCCCACATGGAAATCATCGTGCTGAAAAACGTTAGGCCTATCCTTCATCAGATACAGATTTTGTTCAATAAAGGATAGAATCTGCGCATCGTCTTTCATTCGAGCCCCACTGCTCGATATAGCTTTTATGCTTTGCAAGCTTACGGTCATGCCATGACAAGACTGAAGCAGGAGCATGCCACTTATGCATCTTAGCAAGCTCTTGGCCCGCTTCCAATTCAATTGTATATATAACCTTTATTTATTTTTGAAATTCGTCTGCTGCCATGAAGGGTGTCTATACCTTTGACAATGTTGTCGATGAGCTCCTGCTCGTTCATAATCCCACCTCGCAAATCCAAATAAAAACGATCTATTCATCACGTATTTCTTAACCAGACGTTTTTATAATCGATTTTACCCCATGCGTTTAACGAAATTCCTTGCAGCGTTTGATGATGTCCTACAATCTGCAGGCTATGATATAAGAACAATATGCTGAAATTTCGTTTGAGCTCCTCTTGTATGCTTATTAAATAACCCATTCTAATATCTGAATTCTCATACCGCAAACAATTCGAAATTTGTTGATTGATATTCATCTTGTCAACCGGACCCAAATGGTTCGTAATAAAACTGTTCTTTGACATATACATCTCAATAAGCGAAATATCGGGCTGCTCTCCGAGTACTTCCCCACTAAGTATCATATCCGCTTTAATTATGATTTCGGGATTAGCAAGCTCTTCGAGCGAAAGCTTTACGATTTCTACTGAAATGCCTAAATGCTTGTATACCCTTTGCAGCCATTTCGAAGTTTGATCATTCGCAGGCATTTCATAAGTATATAGCGTTATGGTCTCGCCCTTATATCCTGACTCTTCAAGCAATGTTGCCGCTAGTTGCGTATCATATTCGTTATAGAAAGCCTTATCCGTATCCTCTAAATTAAAGCCGGTTGAAGGCTGGTGCCTAATGCCGCCTAATTCGTGGATCATTTGCTGCCGATCTATTCCGAAGTGCAAAGCTTGGCGGAACTTCTTTTGCTGTGTGATGCCTTTTTTAGCTGTATTGATGGTAATAAAAGTGCTGCCTTTCTCCAATTGGGCCAGCGCTGGCCTTAAACTCTCCTTGATTTGCGCTTCAAAATAAACCAGTTGATCTTCACCGTCCGACTGCAGCTGCTCTTGATTTTCCTCATAGTTTGGCCACACCCACATTTCAATGCGATCCAGATGAGGACAACCTTCCAAATAATACTCATTGGCTTCTGCAACGAGCATAGACTCATTGTTTTTGGTAATTTTGAACGGTCCAGTCCCAATAGGCATGACGGCAAACTGCTCATCAGAACCAGTACCATCGAGCATTTCAGGTACAATGGAATAACGTTCCGTACAAAGGAAATGAAGAAACAGCGCATTAGGCTCGTTTAGCTCAAAGGTAATGCTGTACTTGCTCGTTTCTTTTATTTCCTTTATCTTGGACGTTAACCACTCCGCAGGCGAGCTTGTGAGCAGTCTTTGAAAAGTAAATGCGACGTCTCGCGAGGTCATTATCTTATCATTGTGAAAACGAACGCCCTTGCGCAAAAAAAACGTCCAGCTCGTTTTCATAACGTTGCTTTCCCAGTAATGAGCAAGCTGAGGGTGGAATTTACCATCCTGATTTGAATATCTGACCAATGTATTAAAAACCTGCTCTATCCAATGCGTCTCCATGCGGCGACAGACGAAAGCAGGATCTAAGCGCAAGAGAGGACGATAAAAGGGAAACCTCAGTATATCCTTCTCCTCCATATCCCGCTTCACGCCAAACAATTCAGACAACCATGTCATAATTTCGGATTTCACAGCTGGATCCTGAAGCATCTCGAGCATGCTCCAAGCCTCGTTGATCTTCCCTTTCTCGACTAGCCCCTTCGCTTTGCCGAGTACGATATCACGGTATGAAACAAGAAATACGATTTGCGAGAGATTTCCGCGGCCACGACCGGGCAACCATTCGATATAGCTCTTTTCCATCATTTTTGTTAAAAGTATTTGTACATTTCTGCGTGTACAAGACAATATGTCGCAGATCCGTTCCATGGATAAAAAAATAGGCTCGCGTTCTGGGTTTGCTGGAAAAGTGTTTCTTAACCTGCAATAATATTCTTCCACATCCATCCTTAACACCACCTAGGAAACGAAGTCTCACTTAGCCAGCTTCGTTGCTGTTTTCTCTCTAAGCCTTGTTACTGTAGGCAACAACTTCCTCATAGGATAATTGCCCGCCAAAAATATCAAGCGCACTTCCGATTGTTAAATCCAGCTTGCCGTTTGAAAGCTCATTAAATTGATCCATATCCGCAATCGACCTTGCTCCGCCGGCATAGGTTGTCGGAATCGTTACCCAATCAGCTAATGAACGAACGAGACTTTGCTGAATGCCGCTTTGCTTGCCTTCCACATCAACAGCATGAACAAGAAACTCATTGCAATACTGCTCAAGGAATGAGATGTTTTGTTGGTTAACAACGAACTCGCTGAATTGCTTCCATTGATTCGTCACAACAAACCATTGCCCGTCCTTCTCCTTGCAGCTTAGATCGATTACTAAACGGTCTTTCCCCACTTCAGCGACGATCTTTGCAAGATGATCCTCATTCAGCTGACCATCTTTAAAAATATAGGAGGTCACAATAATATGCGATGCGCCCTTCTCCAAATAAAAGGCAGCGTTATCTGCAGTAATACCACCGCCAATTTGCAAGCCGCCTGGATATGCTGCAAGAGCCCGAACTGCCGCTTCCTCGTTTCCGCCGCCGAGCATAATAACATGGCCGCCCGTAAGCGCGTCTTTCTTAAAAAGTTCTGCATAATAAGCTGAATCTTGTTTGGATACAAAGTTTTCTATAATTTCGGCATTCAAAGTTTCACCGACGATTTGTTTTACCTTACCGTCATGCAAATCGATACAAGGTCTAAATTTCAATTTTCATTCCTCAATTCTGTATGTTGTAAGTATGAATATTCTCTTATATGAAAAATAACCTAATCCTTTATGTAAATCAACAATGCTGCACAATCTTGATGTATATATTACTTATACTTAACGCTTCTCCACTATACGTGGTGCCTTTAATTCTATCGTTTCAATAAGCTCAGACAAGCTTCTATCTGCCATTGAAGGAATCAGTAAATCATAATCCATGAAAGCAAAATCCTTCGTCAGCTCGTTTGGAACGATCACAGTATTTAGTCCCGCTGCTTTAGCTGCCAAAAAGCCATTTAAAGAATCCTCGAATGAAATTGCTTCACTCGCTTCAACTCCAAGCTTCTGCAGCGCCAGCAAATACAGCTCCGGATTAGGTTTGACCATTTCGACCTCATCAGCCGTACTGAAGCTGTCAAAATAATGATCCAATTGATGTTTAATCAAATATGGCTTTATCCAAGAAAGCTGAGAGCTGGATGCGAGACCAACTTTGAGATTCATTCGCTTCGCCTCATTCAAGTAGTCCATCACGCCTGGGCGAATATCAGCTGACTTAAGAAGCTCTGTATAGACTTCTTTGAATTTTGCTTTAACAGCTGCTAAATCTATCGTTTCTGTTACACAATCGGCAATATAAGTATAAGGGTTAAATTGATCCAGCGACGTCCCTACACATTTGGCATACAGCGACACAGGCAGCTCTACTCCATACTCCTCATAAACTTGACGAAAAGCATAATAAGATGGCGTTTCCGTATCAATAATAAGACCGTCAAAATCAAAGACCAACGCTTTAATCAATCGACTCATCCTCTCTACTGTACAATCATTATCTATGCGATTCTTGTTTGATCGCGTAACTGCTTAAATATAGCTCTCTACTAGAAGTATCTGATTCGATGCTGGAAGAAATATCTTTATGTTTAATATCGATTAAATTCTCGTTTTTATAGACACAATGATGATCGTAACTAATGGCTTCATTCAGCATCATAGGCAGTGTGATTGGAATATTGGACACGATGCCGACATTGTTTTTATCCATAATCCATTCGAATGTTTTCCAATCTAAAATCCCTTCATCTGTTTTCTTAGGTGTCGCATATTCAAAGGAAGCCGGCACTTCCGCTATATACGCATACATGCCGCCAAAATCAAAATTATCGCCAGACCAGGTAACTAATCCTTTAAAATGCAAATCGTAATGACAAATACCCGTTTCTTCTTCAATCTCTCTAATCATCGCTTCCCTCGGAGACTCCTGCGCTTCGAGCTTGCCGCCAATCCCATTCCAGCAGCCCATCCAGCTGGATCTCTCACGATTAAGCAATAATATTTCATTTGAGCGTTTAATAAAACAAATATTATATTTCAGCATGATCGTTCTCCTATGTTCGTGTTCTTATATAAAATTTGTACTATTCCTACCTATCATCATAGCTATACTTTACCACATTGCTGTTTTAGAAGAGAACCTGTCCACAAAATTAAGAAGATTTCCCAAAAAGCATGAAATCACTTTTTAGAAAATCTTCATTATCATCATATCTGCTTATTTCGGTTTATAGGAGAAGTTTGGATATTTTACGACAGGCCATTTCTCTTTGCGCAGGGCATCCATCAGCTCCGGACCGACATGTAAATTACTTTCAACCAGTTCACACGGAGTTAGCGCCATCCACTGGTTCAATGACACATCAACAAAGCGATCACTTTTGAACATCTCCAAAAACCAAAGTGATTGGCTGCCCGTATTTTGGATATAATGTCCATAAGCAAATGGAACGTATCCAACGTCACCAGCACGATAATCAAAGGTTCGAGCGATACCGTTTCCAGCAAACACGGTCATTCGACCCTGGCCAGCAAGATAATATTGCCACTCATCGTTGTTTGGATGCCAGTGAAGCTCACGCATTCCTCCCGGTAGTATCTCTACGAGGGCAGCAGCAATCGTTTTCGAGATGGGAAAGTTCGAGGAATCCACAATCCGCACACTTCCGCCAGGAGTTTTAAGTGGTGGCTGCGCCAACAAGCGATGTGTAAAAGGAGATGGAACCTCACCATAGGGAGATTGCACCTTTTGGCTTTCAATCGACCCTGGCACCTTATCTTGATAAATATAAACCTGATCGGAAGGAATATGTTGAAAAGCGCTTTCGGGAACGCCAAAATTTGCAGACAACACGTCTTTTGGGGTATGTGCAAACCAATCGGAGATGGATAATGTATTCAAATCAGAGAAGGTGCCATCATCAAAAACAAGCAAAAATTCGCAGCCGCCCTCAAGCCCTTGAATGGAATGAGGGATGCCAGCTGGAAAATACCAAAGATCTCCTTCACCAATGTCAGCGATCATATTGCGTCCAGCTTGATCAACTGAAGTAATTCGCGCTTTACCAAGCAGCATATAAGCCCATTCGGCTTGCTGATGCCAGTGCATCTCCCGAACGCCGCCTGCTGTGAGACTCATATTGACTGCCGCGAGAGTTGTTGCAATCGGTAAATCTCGAACCGTTACCTCGCGTGACCAGCCGCCTTTGTTTAATTGCATATGTGTATCCGAGAATGAAAATTTCAAATTAGGAAGCAAACCCGAATCGGTAACGGGGGGAACGAGCATGTTCGGGTTTTCAATATCACGCATAATATCACGCGGTCCTTGGTCTATATTTCCCGTTCCATCACTTGCTCGAATGGGCTGAGGGATAACTGTGCTGTTATTTGGATCTTGGGGATGATCCTCCATCATAGTCCTCCTCGATTTTAAAATATGTGTAGTAGCTTTCATAACCTATACAGCTTATGATGGGAAAATGAGGAATATTCAAATTGTCAGCAGGCATAAGTCGTGCCAATAAAGGTGATCATGCAACGAGGGAGGATTTTATGATGATAAAAAAAGCAGTTACACTACTAACCCTTTTAATCATTTGTTCAAGTTGCAGCACGGGTAACACTTCAACATCTCCATCACCAACAATAAGTCCAAGTGACCAGCCAACGATTATGCCTAGTCCGAAACCGACTGACAGATCGACTGACAAGCCAGCGGAACAAAATGATCCGCTTAAACAAAAAATCGCCAACATGACTTTAGATGAGAAAATCGGCCAAATGGTCATCGTAGGCCTTGAAGGTACTTCAATGGATAAGCAGGCAAAAGAGCTGATTGAAAAATACCGGGTTGGTGGATTTATTTTGTATAAGGACAATATGAACGATGCAGCACAAATATTAAAACTGCTTAATCAGCTAAAAGTAACCAATCAAAAAAACCTAACACCTCTATGGCTAAGTGTCGATCAAGAGGGCGGGAAAGTGAATCGTATGCCCGAAGAATACATTAAGCTTCCTCCCCCCGCTGAGGTTGGTAAAGCTGGCAATACCGATTACACATTTCAAATTGGACAAGCTCTTGGTGAAGAAGTTCGCTCCATCGGATTTAACATGGATTTTGCGCCTGTATTAGATATTAACAGCAACCCAAAAAATCCTGTCATCGGCAATCGATCCTACGGGACCAACGCAGAAACAGTCATTACACATGGCCTGGAAACGATGAAAGCCATTCAGTCTAAGCAAGTGGCTGCAGTCGTCAAGCATTTTCCAGGACACGGCGATACTTCAGTAGATTCTCATCTCGATCTGCCTGTCGTGAATAAATCCTTGGCAGAGCTTAAGGCATTTGAGCTGCTTCCATTCGTCGAAGCGATCCAGCAGGATACCGATGCGATTATGATTGCCCATTTGTTAATTCCGAAGATCGATAAAGACTACCCTGCTTCCCTTTCCAAAAAGATGATTTCTAAATTATTGCGCGAGGAACTAGGTTATGAAGGAGTCGTTATGACTGATGATATGACGATGGGCGGCATAACGGAGCATTTTGATGTTGGGAAAGCTGCAGTCACCTCGATTTTGGCTGGAAGTGATATCATCCTCATCGGACATGATTACAAAACGCAGCTATCCGTCCTCCAATCGCTCAAAAAAAGTGCACGCGACGGCGTTATTTCGAGGGATATGCTGGATAAAAGCGTTTATCGCATTTTAAGCTTAAAAGAAAAGTATAAGCTTGAAGATAAAACACTACCTTCTATAGATGTAAAAGCTGTCAATCTTCAAATCAAAGCCGCTATTCAATCAAAATAAAGTGAATTGCAGGAGACAGATCTACCTATTGTTCAAATCGACTCTACAGTATAAGTAAAAACATCCATAAAAAAAGCTCAGACCTCGTTATGAGATCTGAGCCATTTTTTATTTGAACGAATTACAAAGCAAGAATGTGATAACCGGCATCCACGTGAAGTACTTCCCCTGTGATGCCTCTCGACAACTGGCTAAGCAAGAACATCGTTGCATCTCCAACTTCATCCTGATCTATATTGCGACGAAGCGGCGCTCTTTCTTCGATCGTGGACATAATGTCATTAAAGCCTGAAACGCCTTTTGCAGCAAGCGTCCGAATTGGACCTGCAGATACCGCGTTAACACGAATGCCATATTTGCCCAAATCCTCAGCGAGGTACATTACACTGGCTTCAAGCGCGGCTTTCGCAACGCCCATAACATTATAGTTTTTTACCACTCGTTCTGCGCCGATATACGTTTGCGTAACGATGCTTCCGCCTTCGGTCATAAGCTTCTTCGCTTCACGCGCAACGGCAACTAACGAGTAGGAGCTGGAGTTTTGCGCAAGCAAATAACCTTCTCTTGTTGTGTCTACATATTCGCCTTGCAGCTCATCCTTCTCAGCAAACGCGACGGAATGAACTACGCCATGAATAACGCCAACCTTCTGCTCCAATTGCTTAAATGCCTCAATAACACTATTGTCATCAAGCACATCGCAGGAAACGGCTTCCAACGCTTCAATTTGATGCTGCTCGAGCAGTTTTTTGAGTTTTTCCAATGATCTTTCCTTACGGTAAGTGAAAACCAGCTTAGCACCTTGATTGTGCAGTGATTTAGCTACTCCCCAAGCTATGCTGCGTTCATTGGCTACACCCATAATTACGATTACCTTGTTGTTCATTAAGTTAGACATGATGTTCCTCCCAGTTTCCTAAGTTCTTTTTCTTAAAATCGAATGTGCTTCACCTGCGTGATCACGCGGTCAAACGATCTTTTTAACGAGCTTCTTTGGTCCGGCAGCAATTGAATATTCGAAAGAGAAGCGATATGTTCCACATTATCCATGATGGACGAATGATCCGTTTGCAGATGGTGACCAAACCTTTCATCCGAAAGAGCTGCCACACATCTCTTTATTTGCTGTATCGGCCAAGAGTTTTTCCGCTCGCCTCTGCCCCGAAGCCGTTTCATTAAAGTCTCTTCCGTTGCACACAGAGCATAGTGATTAATTTCCACTCCATCTCCCCGCAAGCGACCAATGATTTCCTCAAAATATTGCGGATTTACGACTGTCATCGGTACGATTATGATGCCATCATAGGTTTCATCGAGATGCTTCAGCATCGCATAATTAAAGTCACGCCACATCGGATTTTGTTGAAAATCACTCGTATGAGTTGAACGCGGCGTATTTTTACGAATAAAATAACCAACATTCTCTGGATCGTATACAAATGAATGTTCCGCTCTTTTATGCAGTTCATACGCAGTTTGTGTCTTCCCAGCGCCAAACGCGCCATTAATCCATATAATCATGACTGTCACCTCGACATCATTGTCATATCATTGTTCTATACTAACGATTCGCTTCGTTATATTCAACTTCTATTTCGAAATTGGAATACTTTTTTCTATTAAAGCTGACTGTCGCTCATAGATAATATAATCTGTAAGTATCGGTTCTGCTCCAGCTTGCCTAAGCAATAAAGCGATTTGTCCGCGGTGGTAGCTGCCATGCAAAACAACCTGCGTAAGGATATCACATATTTTTGTAGTAAACGGATTTTATCACTTTCATTCCCATAGTCCGATTCAACCAGCTTGGAGAACAAAATTTCATAGTCCGCTTTATTTTGCTCAGCGATGCGTTCACATTGCTCTAAGGTATGCGTCGGCCAAATCGCCATCCCCGCACTATCTTCTCCATTAATACGGGTTAGCCATACCTTCTCGGCAGCAAGAACATGACTAAGCAAGCTTAATGGCTTCTCCATAGGAAGGTCACTCGATTTCAACACCATAATAACTTGAGCATTCGCCCACGCGATATGTTGGAAACACTTCACAAAATGGTTATGTAAATGCCCTTCATTAGATTTGCCAACTGTAACAATATGAAGCGGTATTGATAGAGTCGATGACAATGTGATTTCGAGCTGCTGCCCAGGAACTAACTCATTTAAAATTTCAGGATAGATGATTCTAATTCGTTTCACTTTGCCGTTTTCGTTTAAAACATAAATAATATTTTTATGCTTGCTAACCATTTTGGCATGGATGATTTGGTAGTTTTTGTTGAATACATCCACGACGTATACTATAAAAAAAACAATCATTACAAATGTTACAAGAAAGAAAAAGAATCCTAGAGCTTCAGGACCATCATTCAAATAAATGTTTATAAATTGAATAACGGCATTCAAAACAAATACAAAGCTTGCCAGAAGACCCGTGTAGATGGACTTCATCGGTTTAAGATTCATATGCTCAACCCCCTCAATGTTACTGTCAACGTACAACTTATCCTATCTTACGGACGACAAAAGTGATGCAATCACTGCTCAGCAAAATATCCCTTTCATTTCTAACGATTGCAAATTCCAGCTGTTTGACGTGGTGGTCAATGACTTCCCAGCTCGTATATGCTTTGCTTAACAAATGCTCCATCGCTTGTGTTTCCATATTTACTTCAATAAGAACTTCTAGACTTTCACCGCTTCGTATATCTGTTTCGCGAATATTGGTGTTTATGATGATACAATTGATTCCATTATCTTTTGTACCTGCAGTCATATGATGCAGTGTATGATGCAGCATCGCTTCAGTATTCACATGTTCCAGCGAGGATACTGCTACAATATAATCATATTCTTTCTCTGAAATTGTAAAATTGCCTATATCGCTTGCAACCGGCTTTAGTAAAGGATGCACTCCAAATTGCTCGCCATAACTCATTAGCTTACGCAGGGCTAACTCCAAGAGATCCACGCATACCACTTGTCCCTGAATATGATGTTCTTGCAATACCTTCGCTATCGGTATGCTATTTCTACCTACTCCGCAGCCTAAATCAAGAACAGATAGTGGGCCTGATTGATCAAGTAAGTCAAGATTTTTCATAACCGTCAGCACAGGCTTATGCAGCCACGAGCCTTCCTCAAACAATTTATAATCATCATAGCAGGCTTCGTGATATTTTTTCTCTTCCTCTCTAATTCTCGCTACCCTCTCATCCATAAAAAAACCCTCTCTCTTTTATGTGGCGTACTGGGTAATATTGATAGGTCTACTTAAATCCTGACATAACGATGAGGTGGAAGCAACAAAATTTTACACAGGTATCGCATAATTAATGGGTAAATAAAAAAAAAGGAATTGCTGACTCGCGCCGAGCAATCCCTTTAGATTTATTATGGCTCAATGGAAACGAGCGTAGGTCTTTCCCATTTTCGGTGTTCATATTTAATAAAATAATCATGATCCACTTCAATTAATTTATAGATGCCTTTAGGAATTTGAATCATGTCTTGCTGCCCGCTCAAATCCTGAATTTTGATGGCTGTTTCATGAACCTCAATCACTTTCACCTGTGCTCCTGTTACATTCGAGTAAGAATTCCATATCGCTAATGCAAACAAGAGCAATAGGATCATTCCGATGGCAGCGAGCCTGTTAGTCTTTTTCATATCTACCTCCAAAATTAAGCTTGTTGATCCTCAGCAAGCATTTCTTTTATCATCTCAATATTTATTGCTGCTCGATGATTCAAGGACTTTTTGTCCTTTAGGTTTAACGATTTTAAATCATGACCCGGATCGATGATCAACGCACTCGACATAACGTCATCCAGAAGCTGAGCGGCTGATTTATACGCTTGATGAAGCAGCTCGGTACTCGCTTTACTTCTAACTAGTTTAATTATTTCGATCATATTTTCAGCATACATCAGCTTTACGATACTATCGGACGACTTGACGTGGCGATTAGCGAAAGCCATAACATGCTCTACTATTATTGGATCTGGATTGTTTTTGGCGATCGACAGCAGCTCAAGTACAGCGTCCCAGTTTCTAATCGACAGCTCACTGGCGTTTTTGGCAATCATAACATCGAACCATGCCGTTTCCGTTTCTTTTGCAATCTCGTAGGACTTGTACTCCTCTAGCTCTCCCGCGCGGTGCATTTGAAAATAATTGCCGTAGTAGGCAATGAATAACTCTTGTGCACGACTATTCGTGTCTACCATTCTATCTCCACCTTCAAATTATACCTATAAACAAATGTCCAACTAGTATAGCAACTATATAATGATTTCGATACCTCATTCTTGCTTCTTATCATTTATTGTTTTCTTCGTTTGTCCAAGCATGCGAAATTGAGACGGCGTAAGCCCCGTTACTTCCTTAAATTGATGGCTGAAATAATGAATACTTTTGAATCCGAGCCTTATCGAAAGCGACTCCATCTTCTCCCCTAGAAGAAGTGCCTGCTTCGCTCTCTTTATCCGTTCTCTAATCATAAAATGCTTCGGTGTAAGACCCGCTTCTTCCTTGAACAATTTAGAGAAATGGATAGGATGATAACCGCATAATGCAGCAAGCTCCGCTACCGACCAGTTGTAATCGGGCTGCAGCTGCATCGCTTGAATAGCAGGTTCTATTTTATGATTGGCATTAGCCGACAAACTGCCTTCCAGCATATGCCGATACATAACCGTGATTGCTTGTATCATTAAGGCACGCAGTGCCATGGTATACCCCGGCTGCTCCCCTTTGTACTCCTTAACCATACGCGTCCATATCGCTTCCAGCCCAGGCACTTCAAACAATGTGGGCATAAGAAGCTGGCTTGCCGTCCCGCACACAAGTACCGGATTGATAGAAACACCCTGTGGCGGCCATGAATTGAAAAACCGAATGCCAAGTCCAGGATGCACAGGCTCTGGAGAATCATGCTGCCAACTGAAATGAATGCTGTAAAAGTCCGTTTTCTCCGTTGCTTTCAAATAGGACTGACAATCAGGACCGTAGTACACGCATTCTCCAGGTCCGATCGTATAGGTCTGATTATTGATATATAGCTCGGCACAGCCCGTAATGACGTTCATGATTTGGCAGTCGGGAATGACTCTTACTCCCCAATTCTCGCCTGCTTCCGCCGTTTGTCTAACGGCGAAGTTGACTGTTGGCGCTATTTTCTCAAGCTCGATAGTAGACATATGCGCTCCTTTTCTCCACATGATAAGAAAAACACAAATGATTCATTGTTTTAGGAAAATACAATGCTTCACGCTTTCATTATGATTAAGTTATCAACAATCATAATCAAGCTTGAGGAGAGGTGCAAGAGTATGTTGAATGCTGCACAGTTAGCTGAATTTGAGAAAAATGGTTTTTTGAAAGGCGATGTGGTCTTAAACGATGCTGAGGTTGAACGTTTACGCGAGGAACTAGATCTGGTTATGGAAGGAAAAGCGGTCAAGAAACCCATTCTTAACCATAATATGCGTGAGGAAGAAGCTGACTCCTTATACAAAGGCATGAAGATGAGCGTCAGTGAAAAGGTAGTCCAAATCGTAAATATATGGATGGCTAGCGATGCTTATTTGCAACATGCCGGACATTCGGTTATTTGCGAAGAAATCGCACAATTATGCAAAACCGATACCCTTCGTGTCTGGCATGATCAGATCCAGTATAAACCACCAGTAACGGGTGGACCGACGCCATGGCATCAGGATCATCCGCTGTGGCCGGTTATTCAGCCAGCTGACCTCGTCAGTGCATGGGTTGCCCTTGACAATGCAGTCATTGAAAACGGCTGCATGTGGATGGTACCCGGCAGTCATAGATGGGGCGATCACCAGAAATATCTTGCAAGTACGCCTGACTTTATGCCTTTTCATCGCAAGCCCGAATTGCTGCCTGAAGGCGCAGTCGTTGAAGCTGTACCGTTCGAGATAAAGAAAGGGCAGGTCGGCTACCATCACAGCCTCACTTGGCATGGCAGCCCGCATAACCGTTCCGAGCTTAAACGTAGAGCAATCGCTGTTCATTACATGCCTGGCCACACCATCTATTCGCCAACAAGCAATCATCCCATGGTGCCTTATGTAACGGTTAATGAGGGAGATATTTTATCAGGCGAGCACTTCCCTGTAGTTTACAGCGCAGCTGCTGCAACTAAATAATCTACTGATAATTAAAAAATATATCTAAAGCGATAAAGGCGAATTTCCATTCTATTAGGAATGAAAATTCGCTTTTTTTATGCTTTTCTATATGTAAGCTAATTAAATACTATTCATAGTCAAACCACTTTTTTTGCAATATGGCTGTCTTTGCTGGGTTTTTCAGTAAAAAGAGATTTTTCTCCTATCCAAAGTCCTATAATATCTTCCAAAATCAATGTAAAAAAGATAATAATACCTTTCACCATTCATCAAAAAAGCCTTTATCCATGCGGCATAAGCGTCATTTTATAATCGTTTTAATCCTTTATTTGTGGTATTCAATCAAAAGTTTGATTAAATGCTCCAAAATACACTCATAATTGTCGCGAAAATGTAGTACACTGAGTTCAGCGACAAACACATTATACATTTGTCCCCCCTAAACACCCGTAATGACCTCCTAAAATGATTTAGCCATTCATCAATCTAGAGCCAATTGCCCTTTTGAACAGCGCAGAATACACAAACTAAACTGGATATGAACTCTTTGGAGTTTATATATACAATCTCTACGAACAGGAGGTTTGTTCCCGCACGTTTGCTCAAATGCAACACGAAACGAATAAGCGTTGGTCATTCCAGCTCTTAGACGTGACGGCAATTCCATCTTCCCCAAATTTGAAGGAGGCTACTGCATTGTCAACTATTCGTTCATCACATCTTAAGGTAAAAAATCTGCGTACTTACATTGGCATTCTGCTTATTACTGCTCTAGGATTAACGCTATTCTCGCAACAGCTTTTTGCACATGGTTATGTTGAAGGGCCTGCCAGCCGTGCTGCACTTTGTAAATCTGGTCAAAATACCGATTGTGGTCCAATCGTTTATGAGCCTCAAAGCCTTGAAGCACCTAAGGGTTTCCCCGCAGCAGGTCCTGCTGACGGTAAAATAGCTAGCGCTAATGGCGCTTTCCCTAAACTTGATGAGCAATCCGCTACTCGCTGGTCGAAAGTGAATATGTCTTCCGGTCCAAATACATTTACTTGGAAGCTGACTGCTAATCATGCAACAGCTAGCTGGAAATACTATATAACGAAACCAAATTGGAATCCAAATGCTGCGCTAACTCGGGACTCCTTTGATTTAACGCCATTCTGTTCTGTAAATTATGGCGGCACGCAGCCTCCATTCTCCTATTCGAACAGCTGCAACGTACCTGAACGCAGCGGATATCATATCATTTTGGCGGTTTGGGAAGTCGCTGACACACCGAACGCTTTCTACAATGTCATTGATGCAAACTTCAGCGGCAGCAATCCTGTTGATACACAAGCCCCTACAGCACCCTCCGCTTTAACGGCTACAGCGAAAACTACGAACAGCGTGTCCTTAGCATGGAATGCTTCGACAGACAATGTAAGCGTTACCGGATACCGGATATATAACGGCAGCACTTTAACTGGTTCCGTTTCTGGAACAACTCTTGCTTACAATGTAACGGGATTAGCTGCGAATACAGCTTACACATTCAGCATCAAGGCCATCGACAATGCTGGCAATGAATCCAGTGCAAGCAACTCGCTGTCAGTTACAACGAACGCTACGGTCGGCAATGATACACAAGCGCCAACTGCACCAGGCGCCCTTCATGTAATGGGTGCGCCAACATCCAGCAGCTTAATGCTTATGTGGAACCCATCAACTGATAATGTAGGAGTATCAGGCTACCGCATTTATAACGGAACAACGTTAGTTACAACAGTAGCCGGCACTGCAACTTTCTACACGGTTACAGGACTTAGCGCAAGCACAGCTTATACATTTAATGTTCAAGCGATCGATGCTGCCGGCAATGTTTCCGCTGCAAGCACGGTTACTGGAACAACGGCTGCCGCTTCAACGGCTGCACCTTGGGCTGCAAATACAGCATACACAACAGGTACACTTGTTTCGTACAATGGCTCCACATACGAGTGTCGTCAATCTCATACCTCGCTTGTAGGCTGGGAACCTTCTAATGTTCCTTCGCTATGGCTTTTGAAATAATTCGGGCTTCTCTGAGCCAATTGGGTTTCAAACCTCGAATGAGTACAATAAATGCCTCGTAACAAAAAAGGCTGTCCCTCAAGGTCAATGTAGATCTAGACCTTGAAGGACAGCCTCTTCTTTTGTTCTTTATTGCGCCAATCCTGTCATCTCTTCAGGCTTCATCGCCTTCAATTGCTGTTCATACAATTTGCGATAAAGCCCGCCTTCCCGAAGCAGCGTGCGATGGCTTCCTCTTTGTACAATTTCTCCATCATCGATAACCAATATCTGATTGGCGCGAACAACAGTAGCTAAACGATGCGCAATGACAAATGTTGTCCTTCCAACCATGAGGCGTTCAAGCGCTTCTGTGACCATAGCTTCCGACTCGGAATCAAGAGCAGATGTCGCTTCGTCCAAAATTAATATTTTGGGATCCTTCAAAATCGCTCTCGCAATGGCCAGCCTTTGCTTTTGTCCGCCCGACAATCGCATGCCTCGTTCGCCGATGACAGCTTCATAACCGTCCTTAAACGCGATAATGAAATCATGGGCATTTGCTGCTTTTGCAGCTGCAACAACCTCGTCATCCGTAGCATCGGGTCGACCATAAACCAGATTATCCCTGATCGTGCCGGAAAAAAGTATGTTTTCCTGTAAAACCAATGCAATATGCTTTCGCAAATCATCCAGATTGTAATCACGCACATCGACGCCGTCAATAAATACCGAACCTTCTACAGGCTCATAAAATCGCGGAATAAGGTTGATTAAAGTCGATTTGCCTGCGCCGCTTGGCCCCACAAGCGCAATCACTTCGCCGGAGCGCGCTTCAAACGTAATATCCTTTATGCCCTGTCTTTCTTCAATCGTGACTTCCGGCGGGAATGGATGTACATTCGTTGGTTTCCAATAAAAGCGTTTAGTCGCCTTCTCACGTTCGATAATATCCGTGTCTTCAGTACCGTTAACGGTTTGTGCAGGTATTATATTTCTCGTTTTATAGTTATAGGTAACATTAACGAAAACGACATGCCCATCACACGTTGGCATAGGAAGCGCATCTTCTGACTCCTTAATCGAAGGTTTCTCATCCAGCATTTCAAACACTCGTTCGATATTTGTAATCGAGTTTTGAATGGTGACATTAACATCTGCGAATCGCTGTATCGGCCCATAAAGATTGCCAAGCAGCAATTGAAAAGCGATGATTTCACCTGCTGTCATTTTACCGGCAAGCACTAAGCTGCCTCCACCGAGCCAAATGATAATGCCGCCGATATGGGCAAAAGATTCACTTAGCCTGCCAAGTACATTTGAGAATAAATGAGCGTACACCGTATGGTTATAATGCTGCTTTGTCTGCTTGCCAAACCGGGCCCGCTCCTGTCTTTCACCATTGAATGCTTGCACGATCCGTATTCCCGCCATACGCTCGACAAGTGTGCCTGAGATTCGCTCCATCTGCCGATGAACGGAACGCCATGCAAGCCGAATATGCACATTCATGTTCGTAAATGACAAGTAATAAAAAGGCAAAATAATAAGTGAAAGCGATGCTAAGTACACATTCATCCGAAATAACAGAAACCCCGCAAAAAGCACCATAAACAAATCGAGAACAAGGTTAATGATGCCCCCGCCAATCAAGTTTTGAGCCCCTCCGATGTCATGAATGACTCTAGAGGATATTCCTCCTACTTGCCTCTGATCATAGAAGCTGACAGGCATTTTTTGTAGATGATGATACAGCTGCTCGCGAAGATCCTTCATCATCCGATTGCCAAGCATCGCTGAGAAATAATTTCTTAAAAAGCTGACAATAACACCAAAAAATAAAATAATAGCCATGATGCCTACAATTTGATAAAGCCCCCAGTCCCCTTTGCCTGCAAGTACATCGTCGAGCAAAATTTGCGTGTAGATGGGTGTTGATAGAGGTGCAACGAATTGAACCATGCCTAACAAAATGATAAGTCCTATCGACCACCAATAAGGTTTTGCCCATAGTAAATATCGTTTAACTGGACTAATGTGAATCCCTCCCGAAACACAATTAATAACTTTTTCCATCTTAGTTCATGATGTAAGGGATTACAAAGCCCAAGGTGCACAGGATATAGCAGAAAATGGTTGCGATTGGGAGTAATGTCTATCTGTCAAAGCACAGATGAAACATTTTCAATAAATTCAAGGATTTAGGGGCAAAAACAAAGGCTCCACGTCAAAATCTGACGTGAAGCCTTTTACCTTATATTTTGTTAAACCTTAAATCCTTTTGCTGCCCATTCATTTTCCAGCTTAGCAATCAATAATTGTTTCTCTGCTTCCTCTAAGAAAGCAGCCTTAGCGCCGTTTAGCACGATTTTGGCGATATCATTCATCGTTAAGCCGCAATGCTCAGCCAGCTGTTCGTATTCCTTCTGAATCGTCGTATTCGAAACCGTTCGGTTGTCGGTATTTACTGTAACAATGATCCCATCCTCCAAATAACGGCGGATCGGATACGCGTCCCAGCTTGGAACAGCTTTTGTCTGGATGTTGCTGAGCGGGCACATCTCCAAAGGTATTTGCCGTTCCCTCACGAGAGCAACGACCTCCGGGTCTTCCGGCATTCGAATGCCGTGGCCGATACGTACAGCACCTAAGCCCGTAACAGCGACTCGGACGTTTTCCGCACCTGCCGCTTCTCCAGCGTGGATCGTAATCGGCAGCCCCAGCTGCTGTGCCTCTTCAAAGAGCTGAAGGAACAGCTTGGCGGGAAATCCTGCCTCGTCACCAGCCAAATCGACGGCAACGACACCTTTATTATAAAATCGCGCTGCTTCTTCAACAACGTCCTTATTGAGCGCATAGGAATGATGCCTCATACAAATAATGATGGCTCTAGCTACCGTGCCAAATGCTTGCTCACCGCGCTTTAAGCCATTTATCACATGCTGGATGACATCCTGAATGGTTAATCCTTGTGTGCGATGCAGCTGAGGAGCAAAGCGAACCTCAATGTAGCTTACCTTATCGATTGCAGCCTGCTCAACAAGCTCATAAGCAACTCTCTCTAACGCTGATCCCGTTTGCAAGTACGGCAATACAAAACCAAACTTGTCCAAATACTCCTTTAAGCTCTCGCAAGTTTCTCCAACCTGCATATGAGACAGAAGCTCCGTTTCCGAGTCTATTTGTAAAGGATTCCCTTGCTCTATAGCGAGCTCCCTAATGGTCTCCGGCTTTACGCTCCCATCCAAATGCACATGCAAATCAACCTTTGGCAGCTGCGACAATAACGTTGTCATAGCTGCAGTTTTTTCATTCATTAACGCCATCGTCAAATCCCCTTTCGGTATATTCATACACTATCCTGATTGTTTGTATACATGAACGCAGATTGGGCTAGCTTCCGCGATAGGTGCTGTAGCCGCCAGGAGCAACTAATAATGGCACGTGATAATGCGAGTTTTTATCGCGAATTCGGAACCTAATCGGAATTTCATCAAATATGCTCTCATCTATCGCCGACAAATGTTCCGATCGCCGAAAAAATTCTCCTGCATCAAAAACGATCTCATAGGTTCCGCACTCCATACTTTCACCCAGAAGCAATGGCTCATCAACGCGTCCATCTTCATTCGTCTGATAAGAACCAATGAGCCTAGGCTGGTTTGCAGCTTCCGCGCTCTCCTTACCCAAATACCATAGCTCTATGGTTATGCCAACAACCGGTTTGCCTCCAGCGAGATCAAGAACATGCGTCGTAACTTTCCCGTTCAAACTGGATCACTCTCCCTCAATCAGGTCAGCTCTTGTAAGAGTGAATCCTTGGAAGCCATAAGGCGGACGTGGTTCAGTGAACACGCCTGCTGCTGCGGAATGCTCAGGCTCCATTACCGTTTCCCATGTCCGATTGTTCGACTCGAATCGAACCTCAGACAGCTGCGGGAAGGTAGTAAGAATGCTTTTTCCAATTTGATAGATTAAATACTGAATGGAAGGTGAGTTTGCAAGATGGAACAACGTGTGGGCTAAATCATGAATCTGCTCGGATGGAACATAATTTCCGCGCCGACTGTCCAATGCATCCTCTTCATGCTCATAAGTCCAAAAGATATGAAGGAAAATAAATAAAGGACGATCATAGCTTTCAGGCAAAGTTGTATATTCATCGCGAACGAATCCATAAAACGAGCTGCCCCTCACCTTAATTAGCTGAATGTGGGACAAAGCACTTTCTTGCTCAGCGAGTTGCAAGCTATTAGCTGTACGTATCCATTTTTGCGAAGCGCTCGCATGCTCGTTGTGCGATCTTCGAAACACAAGCTCGCTATCGTTCCAGCCGCTGCCTTCTGCAATCGTGACGGAGCTAAAAGGCAGCCGATCCGCACGAATCTCAATCGCATCAATATGCGAATAACGCTCCATAAATCGCTCGCTTATGAAAGCTAGCAGTCCCTCTGTTGTACTTCCTTCATAATGAGCAGTTTGCTGTAATATAAAATTTTTCATCGAGTCAGTAGCTACGACCTGCGCATTGTCACCCTCCGTAAAGGAGGTAAGCAGCACCTCGCTGCTCACGGAGAAGGTTATGTTATGAGCAAAAATAATATTAGGATCACCCGTATACGTTGATTGAGGGATCGATTTAACAGAAAGCGGTATTGCGTATGTCCGGTAGCTCAGCACATCGCCTTTGCCATAATATAATGTTCGTCCGCTGCGTAATTTTAGCATAATGATCGTTCCTTTCTCTACTCCATGATGAGATCTCTTAAACGAAATCCGGAAATTTTCTCAATTTCTCGCAATGCTTGCTCTATTTCTTCAGGAGCAGAATGCCATAATCTAGCTTCCATCGCTGCGAGTATATCCTCTTTCTTTTTTCCTCTTACTGCGAAAATAAAGGGAAAACCAAAAGATTTTACATACGTTTGATTTAATCCGAGGAAGAGCTCATATTCATCTGCCGTCAATTGATCCAAACCAGCACCTTGCTGCTCTATCGCGGAATACTCGGCAACCGCAAGCCTGGTTCCAAGATCGGGATGGGCGCGGAACAAATCAATAATCGTCTCTACTCTTGATTCCCGCACAACGTTCATCATCGCGTCATGAAGCGCTTCGACCGAAGCAAACGGACGTGCTGCACTTGCCGAAGCCGCCACCCAAGGCGAATGCTCAAATATCGTTCCAAGCCATGTTATGAACTGCTCGCGGGTGCATGCATTGATTTGATCCATATTTAATTTCATTTCCAGTACCCCTCGTGAATCGATCTCATGCCCATCTCTCATATCGCTTGACGCCTCCCTTCAATGGCTCGCTTCACAGCTCTCCATATTCCGCCATATCCAGTACAGCGACACAAATTACCTGACAAGGCTTCTGCAATTTCTTCGTCTGACGGCTCTGGCTGGTGGTCGAGCAGCGCTTTTACGGAAACGATCATTCCCGGTGTGCAATAGCCGCATTGAAAGCCGCCTTCCTCTAGAAAGGCTTGCCCAATCGGGTCGATCCCCTCTGACGAAATACCTTCTATCGTCGTAATCCGCTTGCTGGTGCATTGATAAGCCATCGTTAAACAAGAATTGACCGCCTGGCCGTCAATCAATACCATACATGCACCGCACCTGCCGATATCACATGATCGCTTCGTCCCCGTAAGCGCCAAGTCATCACGCAATATGCTCAGCAATCTGGTGGAAGCTGCCGTTTCAATCTTAAGCTCCTGTTCATTAATGAAGCATTGGAGTGCAAACGGTGTTTGGGCTTTTGCAGTAAGATCGCTCATCTCCGTTCACCCCTTCATAAGAAAAAATGGCTTTTCTTGCAAAAAAGCAGGGTCTACCGGCAGTTTAGTCACCCATTTCCCGCAAGCTTGCCTTATAGCAGCTGCGATAGCTGGTGCTAGAGTGACCGATCCGACCTCGCCAATACCGCGTGGCCCATAATCATCCCCCTCAGGCAAATGCTCAATGGCTTCCACTTCTACTAACCCTTTTTGGTCGATGATCGTTGGAACAAGATACGTATCCAAATTTCGCGTAATATATTGACCTTTTTCCATAATCGCATCTTCCATAAGTGTAAAACCAAGAGCCATACTGCTGCCTCCTTCGATTTGACCAAGGAAGCCTTGTGGATTTATGACAGGTCCTGCCGCTACCGCATGATACTGCTGCAGTACCTTAACTCGCCCTGTCAGCGTATTAATCTCAACCTTTACAACTACGGCCGAATAGGTATACATAAAATGTGCGCCTACTCGTTCTGTAGATGAGGTTGGAAATGAAAACGAAGTTTCACAGCGAATAGGGAAATCGCATTCTTCGGCAAGCTCATGGTAGGTAAGCAGCAGTGCGTTACTCAACGTCTCTCTTATGCCGCCTTCACCCAATTGCAGCTCCTGAACTGGCTGTCCTAACACTGCTTCAGCTCGTTTTAGCAACTGCTCTGTAAATGGCTGCTTTAACTTTTGAAGTGATTTCCACATCATTGCTGTTGCACGCGAAGCCGTTGTTGAACCACTGTTTGGCACGACATCGGTATCGCCGATAATGATCCGCAAATCATCTGCTCCTAACTTGAACTGCTCGATGAGCATCTGCTCCAGCGATGCAATGAGACCTTGCCCAAACTCCTCATAGCCGAATACAGCTTCAATCTTCCCGTCTTTCGCAAGTTCTAAGCGACCGCCTGCAGGGTCAGGAATACCAACCCCAAGTCCTGCGCCATGCATCGTAAAAGCTGCTCCGATGCCCGTTTTCACCCAAGGTTCTGCGCCATCTTTGCTTCGTGACTTGTTTTGCAGCTTTTCCTGCATCAATGGGCTCTTTGCTATAGCACTCCATACTCGCTCGGCACCTTCCGTCATCACGATCGGTTGATCAAATGGCCCGAGATCGTCCATTTGGCGCATATTTAATTGACGAAATGCCCAAGGCTCTAAGCCAACCTGCTCAGCCAGTCGATCCAATTGCCCCTCAAGTGCGAAGATAGCTTGATTGCCGCCAAAACCACGGAATTCACCCGACATACCATTGTTCGTAAATACCGATACGCCTTCAACGTCCAAATGATCGTATTTATAAGGGCCAATTACATGCTCTACAGCAAAATTAAGCACCTCGGCTCCAAGCGTTGAATAGGGACCCGTATCAGAAATAAGTCTGACTTGGTGGGCGATTAATCTCCCTGCTGCGTCAGTGCCCGTTTTCATCGTAATTTTCATCGGATGCCGCTTTAAGCCAGCACGAACCGATTCCTGCCTCGAATTATGCATCTTGACTGGTTTTCCTGTGTAAGTGGCGAGCAGTGCCCCATAAGGCTGCACATTCAACTCGTCCTTTCCGCCAAATGAACCTCCAATGGGGCTGGATACGATCCGAATATCCTCTTGTGGTACAGCTAAAATACGTGATAATTGCATACGATCCATAAAGCCGTGCTGCGTTGGTGAATATACGGTTAACCGATGATTCGCCTCCGGCACGAACAAGCCGCCTTCCGTTTCCATATAGGTGTGCATTTGGCGCGGCGTGTAATAGGTTTCCTCTATGATATAAGCACATTGCTCGAATCCAGCTTCAGCGTTCCCTCTATGAAAGGATGCCCGGTGCATCGCATTGCCTTTTGGATGAAGCAGAGGTGAATCATCCCGCAGCGCATGCTCAGGATCATCCACTACCTGCAAAACTTCATATTCAACTTCGATAAGTGCAATAGCTCTTTGTGCAATGGCAAGGGATTCAGCAGCTACTGTCGCTATTGCATCACCCACATATCTCACCCGATCCTCGCATAAAACAGGCTGGTCAGGATGCGCAATGCCAAAAGCATTTAATCCAGGGACATCTTCAAAGGTAAGCACGGCGTGGACGCCGGTTAGTCGCTTGGCTTTATCTGTATGAATGGACAGAATACGCGCATGAGGATATTCACTTCGTAGAACAAGGCCATAAAGCATATGCTCCCTAGTCATATCGGTTAAATAAGCCAGATTGCCTGTTACTTTACCTGGACCATCAGGACGGATTCGCCATCTACCTCCGCTGCTTGTGCGGTTTAAGAGCATACGCTCACTCCTTCCTGTCATTCCTCAATCTCTAGCTGCCTGCCAAAGCTCCGCTGCGATGACGTTAGCTGCTGTAATCTTCCTATACGACGATGATGCGAATAAATCTTCCCTAGGTTCGTACTCTTGCAAAATACAATCATAGGCTTGCTGAAGAAGCTGATGATCTACAACCGTTCCTACGATTTCTGTTTCTAATCGTTCTAGTCTTTGCGGAAGCGTTTGTCCTCCTCCAAGCGCGATTCTTAGTTCCATGAGCACGCCAGCTGACGAAATCGCGCCTAATATGGCTGCAGTTACAATAGAAGGAGTAAATGCTTCACGACGTCCTACTTTATGGTAGGCGCCAAAATGCTTGATTTTCGAAATAGTA
The DNA here is from genome assembly GCF_050467785.1 of Paenibacillus sp. NRS-1760. NCBI lineage: Bacteria > Bacillati > Bacillota > Bacilli > Caryophanales > Paenibacillaceae > Paenibacillus > Paenibacillus sp. NRS-1760. The sequence continues at coordinate 40,487 of NZ_JBITPK010000006.1, forward strand.
TTTTCCTCTTCATCCCCACACGCCGTGCTCTCTTCCGTAAATAATGTGAAAGGCAGGACGATGCTGAGGAGCAATCTCTCACATCCTTGAGCCGGATCGTTTGCTAGAAGCAAATAGCTGGATAAAGGAGCGCGCTGCTCTATTGCACCGTTGTACCAAATCACTTCAGCATCATAGGCAAGGAGAGCGGGAATAGCGTCACCAATTAATGAGGAAACATTGCCGCCAATCGTTGCTAAACGCCGTATGGACGGCGCTGCTATTGCGCGTACAGCATCGGTGACTAGTGGAAAATTACGCTGCAGGAATGCATTCGTCCGACAAGCCTGCAAAGTCACTTGGCCGCCAATAATGACGCCTGATTCGCCGATTTTAACTTCATTTAATCCACGAATAGCACTCAAATTGATCAAATGTTTCGGGATAGCAGAAACACCAGATTCCCACTGCGTTCGAAGCAAGGTTCCACCTGAAATATATAATCCATCAAACCCATAGCTTTGTTTAAGCAGCCATGCCTCTGCGGCCGTCTGAGGATGCCATACAAGAGGAGATGACATGATCTCCTGAGCATTCATGTTCACATTACTCCCCCGATCCGTTTGCATCTAAATAAGTGCGTTCCCCCGCTCCAAACATGGTCATTGCAAGCCTGCGTACCATTTGTTTGGCCCGAAGTGATCTGCTAAAAAAAGGTATCTCTAGCACTCTTTAGACAAACCCAAATATCTTTTTTTAGCTAAAGCAAAATCAGCTGGCGTATCTACGTCAAATAATGTCTCACGATCTAACGCCAGCAGCCCATAGCCTTGAAATTCAGTTGATTCGAACAGTTTACGAGCTCCAGCATCGCCCCTTAATTGAAATAAAGAATCGAACATGGAGCGGGATAATATCGCCGGAGGCATTAGAACAATTTCCCCTTCATTCGCTTCATGCACTGCGGTTGCGACAAAATCGAGCTCCTGACGCTCGCTCCAGCAGCGGATAAGCCTATTAATCATTCCGGAAGTAATAAAGGGTTGATCAGCGAGTACAACCACAACTGCATCAAGCGCAGCTCCCTCTCTCAGAAGCGTTTCAAGGCCGCAGCGTATCGAATAGGACATTCCCTTCTGCGCATCCGCACATTCAATCACAGTGACACCGCTAGACTGAAAATGATGAGCAGCACTTACAGCACTATCCTCTGCCTGGATCCAATCATTTGAATCTTCGGGATTAACAACAACCTTGATCTCATGAAGATCGCTGGACAACAGAGCCAGCAGCCCCATCCGTGCCAGCGGCTTGTTCTTCGACAGCTCGAGCGATTGCTTTCGAACTCCCATGCGCTTGCTCTGTCCTGCTGCTAAATAAAGGGCTGATATTCGCATGTTTGCTCCCCTCCTGTCGCTGGCTCCCTTTCCTTGCTGCACGTATGGCAATTAATTCAGCCGCAACACTGACAGCTATTTCATACGGTCCATCTGCATGAATGGAGAGGCCTATCGGAGCGTGCACATTGGATGGAATGAGAAAGGTCTCAAACAGCATCCGTATCCGCTTCTTTGAACCAAGAACGCCAATGTAAACAAGCTTTAGAGGCAATGCAAGCCTAATCATGTCCTTATCCTGAGACAAATTATGGCTGCATACGATTAAATAATCATCTGGACGGAGTTGCACCTGCTCCATTATTTGTACGGGAGATCCAATTACACATTCGGCGTGTGGAAACCTTTCCTTCGTACATAACGCCAGCCGCCAATCAGCTGCTATAACACGAAAGCCAATTTGTATCGCTAACGAATAGATAGCTTCCGCGTCTTTTCCTAGCCCGAATAACACCAAACGAGGTCTAGGCGTAATTACGATCGTCATTTGATTGGAATTGTTGTTCAGTTCATCTTCATAGTCCACCAGTGAGTGATCGCCAAGGTTATCAATAAGAGCGTAGCTGATTTCTTTCTCATCCCAGCTTCGCATTAGCTTAACGGAAATACCGGCATCATTTTTTGCTTTCGCTTCAAGCAAAATCGCCCGCAATCGCCCTTCCACAGGCTCCAGCAACATGCGAATCTCGCCGCCGCAGCCCACACTCTCACCCCATATAGCATCCTCTTCAGGCTTCATATTATAATCGACACAAATGAATTGACCGGAATCCCATACACCCGCCGCCCTTTCCAACAAATCTTGCTCCAAGCAGCCAGGGCTAACCGATCCAATCTGATCACCGCTGAAGCTGAACAACATCGACGCTCCGGTCTTACGATAGGAATGACCCTCAACACATACAATGGTAGCGAGCACACTCGGCTCGTCGCTTGCCTTCAACGATTCCAATACATCATGCATATCCATCCGCTATCCCTCCATTAGCATTAGCGCATTTAGCCCTCGCATGGTAATCATTCAGTCTAGCCTTCAACCAATCAGCTACAATCGAGCGATCAATTTTTTGAGCGAGCGATCCGCTTCCTTTAAGACAACTTTTTTATCAACCGTTCTCACAATCTTGTTTTCCATGACCACTTGCCCATCGATAAGAACGGTATCAACATCGCCTCTTGTCGCCGCATAAACAACTCTTGAATACCAATCTGCATCGAATGATGGATACACATGGAAATCCTCCAAATCATGCAGCTGCAAATCCGCGAGTTTCCCAGTCTCAATACTGCCAATCTCATTTTCTAAGCCAAGCACCTTCGCACCGCCCATCGTCGCCATCCGCAGTACCGTTTTTGCATTCATAATCGTAGGACCATGCTTCACTTTTTGCATATAAGCGGTTAAGCGCATCTCCTGAAACATATCCAAATTATTGTTGCAAGGCGCGCCATCCGCACCAATGCCAATATCAATCCCTTGCTCAAGAAGATGCGGAATTTCTGCAACTCCTGACGCAAGCTTCATATTAGAGCCCGGACAATGAGTAATCTTGACTCCCCTCTCCCGTATAATTCTTTTTTCCTCTTCATCTAACCAAATGCTATGTGCCAAAATGAGATTCGGCTTCGCAAGTCCAATATGATCGAGATAGACGACATTTCTCATTCCGCGTTCCGCCTCAACCATTGCAATTTCGCCCTGGTTTTCCGATGCATGCGTGTGCACCATTACGCCATACTTGGCAGACAAGTCACGAACGCCAATAAGCAATTCCTCGGTGCATGAAACAACAAAACGCGGGCAAAAGGCGTATTGAATTCTCCCATTTTCAGCACCATGCCATTTTTCGAGAAGATCCACACTGTCCTGCAGCGATTTTTGAGTATTTTCCTGCAGAGCAAGCGGCACCTCCGTACCATGATCCATCATCACTTTTCCAGAGAGTGCTCGAATGCCGCTTTCTTTAATAGCTTGGAAAGCCGATTCTGTATAATGAACCGTCTCCATATCCAGAATTGTCGTTGTACCGCTGCGAATCAGTTCGCCAATCCCGAGCATGGCTGAGTAGTAAACAGAATCCTCACTATGAGCAGCCTCAAGCGGCCAAATCTTTTCCTTCAACCATTCAATGAGCGATAAATCATCAGCCCTCCCTCGAAACAGCGTTTGGCATAAATGGATATGCGTTTGTACAAACCCGGGCAGCAGCACTTTGCCGCCTGCTTCAATAACACGATCAACATTCTGTGTCTCCAACCGTTCGCCCATTTGGGCAATTCGGCTTCCCTCTATTAAGACATCACCTGTGAAAATCTGATTGTCGTGGTTCATAGTCATAACTACTGCGTTCCGAATAAGTATAGTTGTCATTCAAAAATTCCCCCTCATGCCTCAAGTGCTAGTATGTAAAATTCACCAAATATTCTGCCTTTATTAATTACAGCATCACCGTCATCCTACAAACGGAAAGACAATGCAGGCATTCACTTTCTTTGTGTAAGGTTATCTAACATAATAATGCAGAATTGATCGTTAGGCAATACGTTTATTTAAATATTTATATGCTTCACTATGAAATATCGGAACTACTTAACATTAATGTGACATTAATGTTCCATCGAAAAAATTCAATTCAGCAAAAAGAACAAAAGCCGCTCCAAACACGAAAAAATCGCGTTTGGAGCGGCTTTTGATTTATTCACATACCGTTTATTGTTTATTTGTTCCTAAACAAGACGGAATAATATGTTCAAATATAAGGCGTCTTGACCATATTGCCTCATTTCGTTTCGTTATTTGTTTTCGAACGACGATCACAAGCTCATGTTCTGGCGCGATGAGCAAATATTGACCGCCATGGCCAAAAGCAAAATAACAATCGCATTGCCCGTTGTGACTCTCCGGCGAATACCACCAGTGATAGCCATAGCCGCCATATATCGGCGGTTCATACTGCATCAATCCGCGATGATGGAGCTGCGTCGATTCTGCTATCCATGAAGCTGACAGCAGCTGCTCGTTGTCAAAATGTCCACTACCTACAAATAAACTGCCTATCTTCGCAAGATCTCTGCCATACAGTTGAAGCCCGGTTCCGCCTTCATTAATACCTGCCCGTTCCATCCATCTCGCACTGCGAAAGCCAAGCGGACCAAACAAATAATCTTTGGCAAACGAAAGAGCAGGCATCCCAGTCGCTGAAGTCAATATCGCAGACAACAGATGAGATCCACCCGAGTTATAAGCAAAAGCCGTTCCAGGTTCAGAAATCAGTGGCTGATTAAATACGAATTGTATGGGATCTCTCGCTGCTTTCAAGGCTTTATATGGCTTGTCAAAGTCAGGCCAATCAAACCCAGGCGTCATGGTAAGCAAATGCTTGATTGAGATTTGGCTGAGCGCTTCGCTTATTTCCGGCGGATGCTCCAAATAATTCGTAATGGGCTCGTCCACACTCTTCAGAAAATGTTTATCAATCGAGATTCCAATCAACGCGGATAAGACGCTTTTTGTACAAGAATAGAGCGGACCGATTGAATCCTGTCCGCTCTCATACCATTCGCCAAGCAGCTTTTGTCCTTGAAGCACGATAACAGATTTCATTTTCCATTCGGCTAACAGCTTGTTACTTGCTTCCAAATCTATAGGATTCATCTGTTTAATCGACCTTTCTAAGAAGCATTTCTTTGCTGCTGTTCAGGCTGCTTAATCTTAGGCATGCCAATTGATACAAATACAACAAAAACAGATAATACCGCTACCCATATGAATATCGTATGCAAGCTTCCTGCAAGAACCGTTGCTTCAATTCGATCAGCTTGACCGGTATGAAGCAGCAAACCAAACACAGTAATCCCAATGGTCTGGCCGAGTGTACGAATGAAATTGTTGCTGGCCACAGCAGATCCACGAAGCTCCCAGCCAACAGCTGAAGATACGGCTACCGTTATGGATGTAAGAGAAAGGCCAAACGAAAGTCCCGCCAAAAACGTATAAATGATAAATAATACAATGGATGTTGAAGCTGTCATAAAAGCGAAACCAATACTGCTGACGAACAAGAAGCAAGAGCCCGCCACACTAATAAAGCGCAATCCTTTTTTGGCTATCCAGTTTCCTGCTAATATTGAGCCCAGCGGCCATGCTACGGATAATGGAATCATGGCAAGTCCAGAATAGGTAGCTGGTTTGCCGTAAACGCCTTGAATCCATAAAGGCAAATAAAATATTATGACGACATTGATCACACACAATAAGAAACTGCTAAGATTCGCCATGCTAATAATCGGATTCCGAAATAGCTGGAATGGAATGATCGGTTCTGGAGAACGTTTTTCGATACGAGCAAAAATGACGAAAAATAGTACAGCTACACCAAATAATACGCTAATCGTTAGTTTTCCGCCGTTGCCACCATCGGCATCGCGAATTAGCGTCATCGCATATAAGAAGCTAAACATAGCGATCGTAAAGGTAATGATGCCAGGATAATCAATATGTCTCTTTTTCTTCTCCAATGTCTCCCGCAGTGAAGTGGAGAGCAAATAAATAGCAACGATTCCAAACGGCAAATTCATATAGAAGATTGCCCGCCAGGATATGTAATCGACCAACAGACCGCCAAACAATGGGCCTGAAATACCCGCTATCCCCCATATGCTTGACATCCAGCCCTGTACCTTCGCACGCTGTTCATAGGGATATAAATCTCCAATGATCGTATAAGGTATCGTCGTGAGCGCACCTGCTCCGAGTCCTTGCAAAGCACGAAACATAATAAGCTGATTCATGGATTGCGCTACACCAGATAACATGGAGCCTGCAAGAAAAATCAATGCACCGATAATAAAAATTTTCTTTCGACCGTAAAGATCGGATAGCTTGCCGTAAACAGGAGTAGTAATAACGGTTGCGAGCAAATAGATCGAAATAATCCAGCTGTACTGCTGGATTCCTTGAAGTTCTCCCGTAATGCTAGGCATGGCTGTACTAACGATCGTCCCCTCGATGGCAGCAAGAAATGTGGCGACGAATAATGCAATGGTTACTTTTTTCCGAGTCTGATTAGCGTTCATTGTTCATCCTTTCTGTGAATAACATGATAAATAAAAAAAATATTCACACGACCTTTCTATTATGGTCGCTGGAAGCATGAAATATCAACGTATTTATTTCAATCAAGACGTTCGCGATAAACGAATCTCCTTCTTTTGCATGCATAATTTAGTACAAACCCGCAATATATATTGTGATCGATCAACTTCAGCTGTACGCCAAAATTCACGATCGCCAAAAAGCTGACATAAAGCCTGTTCAGCTGTTTTATATGAAGCATGTTCTTCTATTAAGATTGTGACGCAAACCGTAAAACATAGCGATTCATATCGCCGTAACGCATCCACCTTTTTTTGGAAATCCAGCATGAGAATAGTCGCCCCTTCATACACATAAAACCTATTCCCTATTGTAACTGTTCCTGAAAAGCAATTAGTTACGAAATGGTTAAATTTGAATCCTTTCCTCTCACCAATCGTATGTATGGTATCCTTTCGGATTCGGATATGTTAACATGTTTGAAGTGGAATAATAAAAATTCTATTTTTTGGTAGGTTAGGATGTTGCCGAGTGTATGATTTATTATTGAACATAATAGATGATTTTGGTTATTTCGCTTTATTCCTCGTTTTATGTCTTGGTTTAATCGGTTTGCCCATACCTAACGAAGCAGTCGTGATGACTGGCGGAGCCTTAGCTGAATCCGGTGTATTATCGCCGATACCCGCTTTTATTATGACGTGTCTTGGTATTTGCTCCGCGATGACCTTTGGATTCAGCATCGGTAGATTTGCAGGAAGCAAGTTGTCCAACTGGTTCAGCCAGAAGAAAAACATAAGTAAATTTGTCGCTAAATCCGAACAGTTAAGTGAAAAGTACGGCGGCTACGCCATCAGCCTTAGCCTTTGTCTTCCTTTTTTAAGACATGTCACGCCTTATGTTATGGGGATGAATCGCATGCCTTACAAAAGATTCGCAATCTTCGCTTACCCATCCGCATTTGTATGGACACTCATCTACTTTATTATTGGTACGTTCGTGGGAGATCAAGTGCAAGACCTCTCTGATCATATTTACAAATACTTAATATGGGTCATTTATGCCATCATTGTTATCGTTGTTGGTTTTATCATTTATAAATATTATAAAAGCAAACAACAAAAGGATCATATCGAACGGCCAATGTAGCCGTTACAGATTTAAGAACCATCGCAAGCCGCGGTGGTTCTTTTCTATTCCTAGCCTTATGCCTGAAAATTAGATAATGTAAGATAACTGGCGAATTCACTGGATGTAATCGCTTTCTCAAGACATCGTGCCTCGTTGTTTTCACGTTATTTGTTGTATAATAACGAACAGTGTGCAACGGCCCCGACTTTTCTGCGAGAGGAAAGTCAATCAATATCATTGTTATGTTATTGGTGTCAGTAAAATTAGACAAATGACTGCAATTTGGGAGGTTTATTTGCTTTGCTTGAACAACTAAAAAAATCTTGGTTTTCAAATGTACGCGGTGATATTTTGGCGGGCATTACAGTTGCGTTAGCGCTCATACCGGAGTCTATCTCTTTTTCTTTAATGGTAGGTGTTGGGCCAATGGTTGGATTGTACGCCTCCTTTTGCATCGCTGTCATTATTTCCATTGTTGGCGGCAGGCCCGGAATGATTTCCGCTGCGACAGGAGCGATGGCGTTACTGATGGTCTCTCTAGTTAAAGATCATGGCATCGAGTATTTGTTCGCTGCTACGATTTTGGCGGGTGTATTGCAGTATATTATGGGCGTTCTCAAGCTAGGGCAGCTTATTCAATTTATTCCGCAATCCGTCATGCTCGGCTTTGTCAATGCATTAGGCATCCTCATCTTCACTACCCAGCTTGTTCATTTTGTGGGTGCTACTTGGATTATGTATGCTCTCGTTGCATTAACATTAGTCATTATCTATACGCTGCCTAAATTCACAAAGGTTATACCTTCGCCGCTGGCTGCAATTATTATCGTTTCCATTATAGCCGTTGCCATTGGCGCGGATCTCAAAACCGTTGGCGACAGAGGTTTAATCGAAAGTACATTGCCGCTATTTCATATTCCGGATACCTTATTTTCGCTTCATACGTTGTGGATCATATTGCCGTACTCCTTCTCACTTTCCATCGTAGGAATTTTGGAGTCGCTTTTAACAGCTTCGGTGCTTGATGAAATGACAGATACAACAAGCAACAAAAACAAAGAGGTACGCGGTCAAGGCATTGCAAACATGGTGACAGGCTTCTTTGGCGGAATGGCAGGCTGTGCATTAATTGGTCAATCGGTTATCAATGTGAAATCAGGCGGCCGAACTAGGCTTTCCACATTCGTAGCTGGCTCGTTCCTGCTCTTTCTTATTATGGTATTAAGTGATGTCGTCAATAAAATTCCGATGGCTGCTTTAGTCGGCGTCATGATTATGGTATCTATTAGCACATTTGATTGGAAATCAGTATTTCATATTCATAAAGTTCCACGTACCGATGCGCTAATCATGATCGTTACAGTAGTTATTGTTCTTATCACACATGACTTGTCTAAAGGCGTATTTGCTGGAGTTGTGCTAAGTGCATTTGTATTCGTTGGTAAAATGGCGAAAATCCGCGTTTCCATCGCAGGTGAACGCTCAAAGAATCTTACGTATCATGTAACCGGACAGTTGTTTTTCGGGACAACCAGTCGTTTTGTGACTCTTTTTAATTATAAAGACGATCCAACACATGTGACCATTAACTTTAGCGGCTCGCATGTATGGGATCAATCCGCGGTAACCGCCATAGCGAAGGTTAAAAACAAATATGAGCAGCTGAACAAGAAAGTTTCATTTACGGGGCTCAATGAGGAAAGCAAATTAATTATACGTCATTTGGGCTTAACTTCATCAGGCGGTCATTAACAAACAAAGCTCATGCAAGTGCACCTGTCGGTGTGCCAGCATGAGCTTTTCTAATCATTTTTTATTCCTGTTTTTCTTCCTTAACTAGCTTTTCCTTGGCTGTATCGATGAAGAAATCAAACAACTCGTCATCTTCCTCTAACAAATCCTCAAGTGCCAGCAGTTCTTCTTCCTTGCCTGATTCATGAAGGAAAAACAAGCCATAACCCCACTCTTTGCCCCGCTTACTGTGCAGTGCAATTTCATACTCATTCTTATGTCCTTCTACCCCAAATTGAACATTGCCTACGTAACCGTCTTCTTTCGAATACGTCATAGTGGCCTGTAATACATTGATGTTAATCACTTCTGTTCTTCCTTTCTCATCGTTCATTACGGTGCGAGCTGATTGATTTGATTTAACAGCTCGTTAATTTTGTTGATCGTATCTGGAATACCCGTCGATTCAAAAGCAGCTCTACCCTGCTCAATATTCGTTAGAGCTTGATCGATACCTTGCTGCAGCGTCGCGTTGTAATCGGCAATCGATTGATGGATATCTTTTGCGTAATCAGGTACCTGCAGTCCCTCATAATGGACAACCTGTTCCTTCAAAGCAAGAAGCTTCTCCTTTAAATCCGTTCTTTTGTCCAAATCCGTCACTGCTTGCTCTGCAAGTGTATTCATATCTTGTCCGAAATCCGTTAACGTTTGTAAGTAATCCGTCGTTTCTGTTGCAAAATTTACCGTTTGACCTACTTGATCAATAATACCACACCCAGATGTCATTAGCATTATGGAGAGCAATATTATCGAAACGCCCCGTTTAATCATAAGCAACCTCCTTGTCATAATCATCCTACTACCGAGATGAACGCCTATTCGAGTTGATGCATACATTACTGTACGATTAACAGCTCATGCTGGTTTCGTGTATGTCACAAGGAGATGATCGAGATGGATATTCATTTATCGGCGATTCACTGGGTTTATTTGACCTTTATTATCGCAATCATTGGATTTATGCTGATGCGACGCGATACAACGCTTATTTGTATTGCCGGGATCTTAGGAATTGGAATACTAGCAACCACATCGGCAAGCGGTTCTGTAAGCGGTATTTTTAACAGCTTTATCTTTGCCATAAAAGAATTGCTGGGAACGATTTTAATTATATCCATCATCGTCGCCATGAGTCGTATCCTTATTCGAACCGGTATAAACGAGATTATGATATCTCCGTTTACCCGTTTTCTTAGAACACCCGCGCTCGCCTTCTGGGGAATCGGCTTAATTATGATGGTAACCTCATTTTTCTTCTGGCCTTCGCCAGCGGTTGCACTCATCGGTGCCGTCTTACTCCCTGTAGCTTTGCGTGTTGGGCTGCCTGCACTCGGAGCAGCAGTCGCGATGAATTTATTCGGACATGGCATCGCCTTGTCTGGTGATTATATCATCCAAGGCGCACCTAAGCTTACTGCGGATGCTGCTGGTATTCCTGTCAGCTCCGTCATGCAGGCCAGCATTCCGTTAGTCATTGTCATGGGGGTTGTCACAACCGTCGCTGCCTACTGGATAATGCGACGTGATCAGAAACTTGGTACATGGCGTGATGGACTTGTCCTTTCAGCCACAGGGCCAGATCCATCAAACGACCCCAGCTTCGATGCCGACCGGAATGCGCTGTCACTGAGTACAAAGCGCTGGCTCGCAGCAATTATTCCTTTGTTATTCGCACTTGATGTGGCAGCCATGTTCGTGCTTAAGCTTCAAGGCGGTGATGCCACTGCGCTGATTGGCGGAACAGCCATACTCATTATGCTGTTCATTACAATGCTGACACACCGTGGCAAAGGGTTCGAGAAAACGACTAGTTATTTAATTGAAGGCTTCCTATTCGGCTTCAAAGTATTTGGACCGGTTATACCGATTGCGGCTTTCTTTTACTTGGGCGACTCTGGATTTCTAGCCATGTTCGGCGACAAGCTTCCTGAAGCGTCGCACGGAATAGTTAATGACCTCGGCATTGCCCTTGCTCATGTCGTGCCCGTTAATGGAGTTGTTGGCTCGATTACGTTAACAGTAGTCGGAGCAGTGACAGGCCTTGATGGCTCAGGCTTCTCTGGTATCTCGCTTGCAGGCTCGATCGCGCAGCTCTTTGGCCACGCCATAGGCTCCGGGATTGCCACTTTGACGGCTCTTGGTCAAGTTGCTGCAATCTGGGTAGGCGGCGGTACAATCATTCCTTGGGCGCTTATCCCTGCTGCAGCCATTTGCGGGGTAGATCCGTTTGAACTTGCGCGTCGCAATTTAAAACCGGTGCTCATCGGGCTTTGTGTCACAACAATCGTTGCTATGTTCTTGATTTAGATTGCTTTCGTTGACGATAAAATACGGAGATGAGTGATACTACAGCAATACCGCCAAGCCCTATGTACCAGCCTTGTGTTAATGAGCTTTTCGTTTTCTGCAAGGGGATCTCCGGCTGCGGCGGCAATGAACCAATACCAAGCAGCTTGATATGTTCATTTGCTTCACTATGCAATAATGTTGCGCTGCAGAGTGCTTGTAGCGATTTTCCAGTTGTTTTTGCGTAAACCAAATAACGTTCTCCTTCTTTAAACGTATAGCCGCAGCTGTCTTCGCTTTCAGCCGTTTTCACTTCAAGCGTTGGAGCAACATGTCCTTTCCACACTTCATTGACTTGGAAGCTGGCTTTGACCGCTCTCTCAGAGGAGCGAAACAAGGATTGTGAGGATGTTTTAACAGAAGTTGCCGTTCCTTCAAACACTGCGTCACTTTTGATTTTGCTCTCCTCCACCGTACCTGGTTTTACGCAAGAACAGGCTTGGACATTCGATGGAATAAACAATAAGCTGCTAATAAAAAATATGAAAATGAATCCAACTGAAAGTCTCTGTTTTTTATTGATCATATCTACTCCCCCAACCTTTTCTCTATAGCAGGCATTTATGCCTTTAGGTTAAGACGGTTTCTTTTGGAAAAATGTTTCATTTATAGCAATAAAAAAGCTGTTTCTCCCGTAGTGGAAGCTACGTTCGAAACAGCTTTTTTAGTTGTTATCCTTTTACCTTCTGCTTGGATTCCTCTACTAGCGATACTTTCGCTGGCCAGAACGCTCTCTTGCCTAGTAAAGTCGTAATAGCCGGTACGAGGAATGGACGAACGATAAAGGTATCCATTAATACCCCAATCGCTGTTATGAGGCCAAACTGGACAAGCACTTGGATAGGAAGCGTTGCAAGCACGGCAAACGTAGCCGCAAGTATAAGTCCTGCTGAAGTGATAACGCCGCCTGTTTCGCTTACCCCTTCTTTGATGGCTTGCTTCAGCGGCAGCGTTTTGCTCTTTTTCCAAATGCTTGAGATCATAAATATATTGTAATCTTCACCAAGCGCAATGAGGAAAACGAATGCATAAAGCGGAATTGCACCTTGAATGGCGTCAACGCCCATGATGTAATGCAGGATCACCCAGCCTAAGCCTAGTGCGGCTGCATACGACAGCAATACAGTGCCGATTAAGTACAATGTTGCAGTAATGGATCTTAAATAAGCAAACAGCAGAATCATGATGAGTCCGATAACTAAAGGAATAATGACATTATTATCATGATCCGTCAGCACCTTGGCATCATATTGCGTAGCTGTCTGGCCAGCGATCCATACTTTTTGATCAGCCTCAGCAACGTTTCCATTCGTAAGCGCAGCTTCTGCCGCCGCACGGAGTAACGGAATCGTCTCCATTGCTTCCTGGGAATATGGATTCGTATTCAAGATGACCGTATACGATTGTAAATTAGGGTCATTAACGCTCGGCTGCGGCTCCTGAACATGATCAACAAGCGGCACAGCAGCAAGCTTTTCTGCTAACTCAGGCACTGCACCATCCGTCGCAGCAACCACTGTAATCGGTGCTAAATCTCCTGGCGTAAATGACTTCGAAATTACTTCAAAACCCTCTCTTGAAGGCATATCCTCTGGAAAAGAAGACAGCAGATCATAAGTAAATTTAATTTGACTGGAGAAGCTTGCGAAAATTCCTAGTATCAAAACAGAGGTGATAACAACCATCCACGGCTTCGTTATAACAAGCTTTCCAATTTTGGTGCCGAGCTTCTTCTCCGTGTTCGGCTTACGGTACACTTTTCCTTTTTTGTCCGCATGTGCATGCGCCATTGCATCTGTACGCGGAATAAACGGGTAAAATGAGGCTCTTCCAATAATTGAAAGCAATGCCGGAACCAGCGTCAAACTTGCGATTCCCATAATAAGGATCGATAAACTGAATGGAATTGCGAAGCGATCATAAGCACCGTACTTAGCCGCAAGCAAAGCTAGCAAAGAAAGAACTACCGTAAAGCCGCTCATTGCAATAGCACCTGAGGCGTCCTTGAACGATCGTTTTAGTGCTTTCATTTTATCACTTTCACGAGTAAGCTCTTGACGGAAATGCGAGATGAAAAATAAACAATAATCAGTACCCGCTCCGAATAAGAGCACAGTCATAATGGATATAGCTTGCCCATCCACCGTTATCCAGCCTTCACCTGCCATAAAGCCAAGCAATGGTCCTGTAACAGCATAAGCAAATCCAACACCAATTAGTGGAATGATAGCAAGAATCGGTGAGCGGTAGATGAGGAGCAGCAAGACTAGTACGATAAGTACCGTTGCGATCATCAGTGATACATCCGCTCCTTTGAACAAATCGGTTGCATCAACTGAAATACCAACAGGACCGCTAACACGCACGCTTAATTCAGCATCATCATCGATAGGTACGGAAAAAGGTTCTTTACCTGATGCTTCTCCGATGATAGCTTTTATGGACTCAATATTTTCCTTCAAAACTTCAGTTTCTGTTGCTTCACCGAACTGAATCGGCTGAACGAGTGTCGTTCCGTCTTCAGAAGCAAATTTTTGCAAAGCAGGTAAAGGCATTTGATGAAGAGGTATAACCTCGCCTTGCTCTTTCAACGGATTTTCAACAATCTTCTGCGTCGTTTTTTGAATAAGCGCATAATCCGCTTCTGTTAAGCCGCCTTCTCGATGCCAGACCACCAAAGCTGGAATGCCAGAGGAGCTTGGAAACTTATCCTTTATTAATTGATCAGCGACAACGGACGGGCTGTCAGCCTCTAGGTTTGGAGCATTGCTTACTTCTTTGTCGCCCACAGCTGGCAGAAATACAGTTAGCAGCCCGGCTAATACAATCCACGCAACTAATGTTATCCACCTTGTACGTCGTCCAGCGACCATTCCTGCTAATCTTTCGATCATTTGACAAATCCTCCATTTCACATTACGACTAATATCGTTTAAAATTAACTCAAGCGATAATTTAATTATATATACCGAAAGGTTAATTAATCAATTCATATTTATTACAATTTGATGAATGGAGGGCATGTCGATGAGCGAGGACCAAATAAAACGCAAACCAGGCCGGCCCAAAGGCACAGGTTCAATTCAGACGATGCAGCAAATTTTGCGCACAGCAGCCTTTTTATTTATGGAGCAAGGTTTCGAAAAAGTTTCATTAGAAAGTGTAGCCCAAGCATGCGGGGTTACTAAAGCAAGCGTTTATTATTATTTTAATAATAAAAGCGTTTTGTTCACGGAATGTCTTCAATTTGTTCTAAAGATGGCTTATGATCAAACTTCAAAAATTGTTAGCAGCACCGGGTCACTGAAGGAAAGAATGCTTGTTGTTGCTGAACGCCATATGAACAATGCTCATGTTGAGTTTGAAACGATGATGCGAGAAGCTTCCAGCGGTTTGACTGAGGAGCAAATTACGAGCATTCGTACGAGTGAGCAAGCGATACACGAATTAATTGGGAGTGTATTTCAGAAGGCAATGGACGAGGGCGAAATCAAACGAGGTGATTCGATGCTGCTTGCTCATGTCTTTACAGCTATGTTAACGGTTCGAAATCGTAAAGAAATCATTAATAATGAAAAAACAGTGGAACAAGCCGCGTTCGAAATCGTAGAACTATTGTGGGCAGGACTAGAGCCTCGCTCGTAATCTTATTAATTGGAGGTTTTTTAATGCTTAAAACCGCAATGGGTCGTCTGCGGGTCGTTGGTTTCATCGAAGGGTTATCTTTTCTATTACTGCTTTTAATAGCAATGCCCCTCAAATACTGGGCTGATATTCCAGAACCCGTGACTATTGTAGGCGGACTTCATGGCCTCTTATTCGTTCTTTATATCCTTGCTGTCTTCCATGTATGGATTAAACACCGCTGGTCGATTCTAAAGGCAGCAGCAGCGTTTATCGCAGCTTTCCTTCCGTTTGGCACATTTATTCTTGATAAGAAACTGCTTCGCGATCAATAAGTTAAAGAGGTTATTCCGAGCAATTGGAATAACCTCTTTTTTTAATAATAATGGAAGAAATGATGTGAGCTAGCCCTCAAAGCATGATAGAATAAATGTAAAATTAAAGGAGAGTGTTTCATGATGGGTATTATTATGAATAGAGTAGGAGCAATCTTTGTTACGGTTAGCGATATTGAAAAAGCTCGTGAATGGTATTGCTCCATTCTTGAATTGGATCCTACCTATGATATCATCGCAGGTCATTTATGCTGTATTCCTTTAGATAACAACGGCCAAAACCTTGTTTTAGACAGTAAAATCTATACAGAAGACACCTATGCAAGAACACCTATTTTTCATTTTAATACGGATGACATCCATGCAGCTTTTCAATTCATGCGTGATAAGAATGTAGAGCTTGTAAGCGAAATTGAACATGGTCACTTTTTCAGCTTTAAAGACCCTGACGGAAACCTGCTTATGGTTTGCAAATGCTAAAAAAATAGCTAGCTGCATTGATTATAGGTCTATCCAAAACCTTTTAATAATATTGCCATTTTCCTCTACGAATTCTGATTCCATCACGCCACCGTTTTTTAAAATCGTTTTTTCTGACCCGATATTCCCTTTATCGCAAACAACTAGCACTTTTTGATGGCCCCAATCTTTTAACAGCTCCAACGTGTTTGATAATATGATATTAGCATACCCTTTTCTTCTCTCCGATGGACGAACGCCATATCCGATATGGCCGCCTTGATTGAGCAGTTTTTCATTTAAGCGATGCCGAATATTAACCGCTCCTACAATTAAGTTGTCCTCACTTAGGAGCCAATAAGTGGAATGTGGAACACGATCACTGCTTGATATTTTGGATTCGGTATCTTCAGCATACAAAAAATCTATCATGGCATTAAAATCTTCCGGTTCTCTCTCAATGACCCACGGCACCATATCTTCGCCGCTCTTTATCCAGTCCTCATAAAAGGATATATACGCGTCGCGGTATTCGATCGTTGGTTTAATTAATATCGCTGATTTTGGCATAAGCACGCTCCACTCCGATGATTTTCACCAAATTAACACATTTAATGAATAGGGTCAATCTTATTTCATCGATGATTCATCGTGCTCTTCATAACAAAGAAGACTAAGGCATATCGCCTTAGTCTTCTTTTGCTTAAATTATGCTTATATTAGTTATGGAATTGTTGACCATCATGAACAGCCTTTACATAACCCGCGCGGATTACGAAATCTCCGAAATGCTCGCCCGTTTCCCGTTCCTTCGCATACTGATTAATAATCGGTTTTAAAGTATCGAGTATTTCGGTCTCATCGATATTTTCACGGTAAAGCTTGTTTAATCTATCACCTGCATAGCCCGCGCCCATATACATATTGTATTTGCCGAGTGCCTTGCCGATAAATGAGATTTCTCCAAGCGCTGGTCTTGCGCAGCCGTTCGGGCATCCAGTCATCCTAATGTTGATCTCCTGGTCACGCAGTCCTGCTTCATTAATAATCGGCTCCAGCTTATCGATCAGTGTTGGAAGGTAACGTTCTGCTTCCGCCATAGCAAGACCGCAAGTCGGCAACGAAACACAAGATAATGAGCTTCGGCGCAGCGCAGAGTGCTGCGTACCGTCCGTAAGTCCGTATTGCTCTGCTAGCTCCGTAATTTTACGTTTCTTCTGGCTGCTGACATTACCGATAATAAGATTCTGATTCGGAGTAATGCGGAAGTCGCCTGTATGAATTTTGGCGATTTCGCGTAAACCAGTCATTTGCGGGTTGCCTTCTTGATCCTCAATACGTCCGCTCTGGATAAACAACGTCAAATTCCATTTACCGTTGCTTCCCTTCAACCAGCCATAACGGTCTCCGTTATTTTGGAATTGATAAGGGCGTACCTCTTCAAGATGCCAGCCAAGACGGTTTTGCAGCTCGGTTTTGAACCATTCAATCCCATGACGGTCAATCGTATATTTAAACCGAGCGTTTTTGCGAACCGAACGGTTGCCATAATCACGTTGAATCATAACGGTTTTCTCTGCTAACTCGACAATTCGCTCCGGCGGACAGAAGCCAATCACTTTACCAAGCTGCGGATAAGTCGTTGTATCGCCGTGTGTCATCCCCATACCGCCGCCAACGGAAATGTTAAAGCCCTTCAGCTTGCCATCTTCTACGATTGCAATGTAGCCGATGTCTTGAGAGAATACATCTACATCATTAAAAGGCGGAATCGCAAATCCAATCTTGAACTTACGCGGCAAATATACAGGTCCGTAGATCGGCTCTACTTCCGCTCCATCCTCGTTACCATCGATTACCTTTTCTCCATCCAACCAAATTTCATGATAAGCGCGAGTACGCGGCGCCAAATGATCATTCACTTGACGTGCCCAGTAGCTTACTTCCTCATGATGGTTCGATTGAAAAGGATTTGGACTGCACATAACGTTCCGATTGACGTCACCGCAGGCAGCAAGTGTAGTCATCAGCTCGCTATTGATTTTTTGAAGCGTAGGCTTCAAATTCCATTTCAAAATGCCATGCATTTGGAACGTTTGACGTGTCGTGAGACGCAAAGTCCCGTTTCCGTACTTGTGAGCTAATTCATCCATGGCAAGCCATTGATCAGAGGTTGCTACACCGCTTGGCAGTACCACCCGGATCATGAATTGAAATGCAGGCTCAAGCTTCTGCTTTTCACGTTCGTTGCGCAAATCCCTGTCATCCTGCATATAACTTCCATGAAACTTCAACAACCGATTGTCATCCTCAGGCAAACCGCCTGTAATCGGATTGCTCATCGTTTCTACTAATGCGCCGCGCAAATAGTTGCTTTCGCTTTTGATATGCTCAACTTCACTTGGCGGTCCACCGATAGGTTTTACCAACTGCTCTTTCGCCATTGTTGCTGTCTCCTCTCGCAATCATTCAAGTACTCTTGTTGTTATCTATTTATTAATAAACATCACGTTGGTAGCGTTGTTGATCCTGCATATCATTCAAATAAGCTGCCGCTTGCTCAGCGCTTAATCCGCCCTCTTGCTCAATGACAGTTAATAGAGCCGTATGCACATCATGTGCCATATGTTTCTCATCACCGCAAATATAAACATAAGCGCCGGCTTGAAGCCATTCGAATAGTTCACGGCTCTTCTGCAGCAAACGATGCTGTACATATACCTTCTCTTCCGTATCGCGGGAGAAAGCCACATCAAGTTTGGTCAAAACGCCGTCTTTAAGCATTCTTTGCCAATCGGTCTGATATAGGAAATCCGTAACAAAGTGGCGATCTCCATAAAACAGCCATGATTTTCCTTCTGCGCCAATTTCCTCGCGCTCTTCAAGGAATGCACGGAATGGAGCAACACCAGTACCTGGACCAATCATAATAATTGGAGTATTCGTATCCGCAGGCAGCTTGAAATTCGGATTTTGTTGGATATAGATCGGCAGACTGTCGCCTGGTTGTACACGCTCTGCACAATGTACGGAGCATACCCCATAACGCTCACGACCATGAGACTCATAACGAACAGCTCTCACGGTAAGATGAACCTCATCCTCATTCGCTTTAAAACTGCTCGCAATGGAATAAAGTCTTGCTGGCAGCTTACGCAAGATAGCAACAAATTGTTTTGCGCTTCCTTGCCAAGGCTCAAAATCCTGCAATAAATCAAGCAGATCCCGACCGTTGATATAGCTTCTAAGCGCTTGTTCTTGCCCTTGAGCCAGCAGTTCACGAAGTGCTGAGTTCGAAGTCAGTTCGGCTGCTTGCGTGATCAGCGGTTTCGTTAGGGCTGTAATTTCATAATACTTAAGTAGAGCTTCACGCAATGAGCCTTGCTCACCGCTCTTATTGATCGGAACAACTTCTTCAGCGTTCCAATTCATTTGCTTAATAATCGCATCCACGAGCTCTGGATGATTTTCCGGATAAATACCAAGGCTATCCCCTGGTTCATATTGTAAATTAGAGCCTTCAAGCGACAGCTCCAAATGACGAGTTTCCCGATCAGAGCCACGGCCATTCAAGTTAATATTCGCAAGAACTTCAGCCTTAAAAGGGTTGTTTCGCGAATAGGCGGATTGTTCTGGTGTTGTTTCGCTGCTAGTTTGCGCTATAGCTGCAGTCGTTCCCGAGGCAGCATTCAAACGATCATTTAATGAGCTGATAACCTCTGCTGACCAGCCAGCAACAGCCTCATCGTAATCGAGGTCACAATCTACACGAGGAACAATACGTTTTGCGCCAAGCTCTTCAAGACGTTGATCAAAGTCTTTACCCGTTTGACAGAAAAATTCATACGACGTATCGCCAAGCGACAAGACAGAAAAGCTTACATTTTCTAGCTGTGGAGCTCGCTTGCTGTAAAGGAACTCGTGGAAGCTCTTCGCATTATCCGGCGGTTCCCCTTCACCATGAGTACTGACAACCAAAAACAGGTTTTCGACTTTTTTCAAATTGTTCGTCTTAAACTTATTCATTGGCGCAAGTGTTACTTGCAGACCCTGTTCTTCCAGCTTGCGCGATAAGCTGGTAGCTACCCGCTGGCAATTGCCGGTTTGAGAGCCAAACAATACCGTTACCTCACGGGAAACCGCTGGTTGACTGATAGCTGAAATAACTTCTGCAACTGCTGCTCCCTCGGAGACAGCCTGCACATCCGCACTAATCGTTAACGGACCTGCTGATGCTTGACGAGCAAACAAATAACCTGTCAGCCAAATTTGCTGAGACTCCGTTAGTGATGGTACAAGGCGATTCAGAAGGTCAACTTGCTCTTGATTAAAAGGACTGTTCGTTACCTGAAGTTGCAACAATATCCACCTCTCATAAACATAAAATCATCATTAGTTTTCATAGTTAACTTAAAATTAGTGCTTCAAAAGTGCTTCAATAATTATTAACCTAACATAATCAGACAAATCCATCAACGATGATTTCACGCTCCTAAATTACAATTTTATGGAAAAAGATCGTTATTCATCCACAAAACAAAGAAATCAGGGCAATTTGCCCTGATTATCTTGGATTTATTAGAAAAAATGATCGATTGGATATAAATTAATGATAGTTGATCCAAGCGAATTTTTGCTACATTATATGTAGTTGAAAATCATTCTCGATAATTTTGTCGAAAATCAGTGTTTTCTCCATTTATAAAATAATAAAATAAAAAAGTGCTGCGAGCGCAAAACGATAATAGGCAAACCATGAAAGCCTAATTTTTTTCATCATGTTTATGAACGTTACGACCGCAATCATCCCTACAATAAATGCAGCTATTAGTCCAACTAGAAACAGAGGCAAATCCGACATCGTGAGAAACTCTCGGCTTTTAAGTAGGTCTATTCCGCTCGCTCCAGCCATAATCGGAACGGATACTAAAAAAGTAAATTCGGCCGCAGCCTTCTGGCTCACACCAAACAGCATGCCGCCAGATATCGTCGAGCCTGAACGCGAGAAGCCCGGCCATAATGCGAGTATCTGAAAACATCCAACAGCAAAGGCCTGCTTGTAGGTAATGTCATCAAGCTCCTCTGCAGTTGGCTTCTTTCGTACACGGTCGGCGATAATCATCAGTATTCCGCCCGCTACAAGACCAATCAGCACCTTCTCAGCAACGAACAACTCGCCTTTTATAAACGAATGAAGCAAAACAGCACAAGCTCCCGCCGGTGCCATTGCAATAATGATGTGAAGAGCATTCAAACCCGAATTTTTGCCTACCTTGAAATTAAGTAAACTCGCAAACCGATTTCGGTATAACACAAGCACAGCCAGCACTGCGCCAAATTGAATGACCACCTCAAAGGTTTTCGCTCGATCACCTGTGAAATTCAACAGCTCCGCTGTTAAAATCAAGTGACCCGTTGATGAAACTGGTAAAAACTCAGTAAGGCCCTCCACGATACCCATAATAATCGCATTAATTAAATCGCCCAACGCCCAATCTCCTCCTAGAAATAGACTGAAAATTACTCACTCTATACAAGCCTATGCATGTCCGTAGGTTCCCATTTCATTTTCGATCAAATCGGTATGAATTTCGATTTTCCGGATTCGATTGTCGTCACGTTCACGAATAATAAAGGTCATATTCCCATAGGTCCACGGCTCTCCGATAGGAAGCTCGGGCTTCTGATTAAAGAGCCAACCGCCTACAGAATCTACTTCTTCACTTTCAAGATCAGTTCCAGCAATCTCATTCCAATCACTAATCAGTGCCTTGCCGTTAACCAAATAACGCTGCTGCTCAATATATTCGATTTCTTTCACTTCATCCTCATCGAACTCATCACGGATTTCCCCTACAATTTCTTCTATGATGTCTTCGATAGTGATGAGCCCCGCCGTTCCACCATACTCGTCCAACAGAATTGCAATTTGAACGCGTTCCTGCTGCATTTTGCGGAGCAGCTTATTGATCGGCATGACTTCAGGAACCGACATAACGGGCTGAAGCAGAGATGTTACGTCGATATCTCGGTTTGTTTCATAGCGGAGAAAAAATTGCTTTGTATTTAAGATCCCAATGATATTGTCTTTGCTTCCTTTGGCTACAGGGAAACGGGTGTATTGTTCTCTTATTATAATTTCGAGGTTCTCCTCGCGAGTATGTTCTACATACAAACAGGCCATATCCGTCCGAGGAACCATAATTTCTCTTGCAAGCCGCTCATCAAACGCAAAAATCCGGTTGACATAGCCATACTCACTTTTATTAATTTTTCCGCTCTCATAGCTTTCCGACAAAATGATGCGAATTTCTTCTTCGGAATGAGCCTCATGCTCATTCGCTGGCTTTAAGCCCAGCAATCTTACCAAGGAGTTCGCAGATCCGTTGAGAAGCCAAATAAACGGATACATCACCTTATAAAAAACGATGATAATCGGAGCTGTAAACTGACTGACTTCTTCCGATTTAATGATGGCTAACGTTTTGGGAGCAAGTTCTCCTAGCACGACATGCAAGTACGTTACAATGATGAAGGAAATGACAAACGAAAGCACCGAGCTTAGCTCGCCCTCGATATGTATCCGATCAAATAAAGGGTGCAATATAAGCTCAATCGTTGGTTCTCCCAACCATCCGAGGCCAAGCGCTGTAATCGTAATGCCGAGCTGGCAGGCAGATAAATAACCGTCCAGCTTGCTCGTTACCTGCTCAACCGCTCTAGCATTTTTCATGCCCTCTGCTACCATCTGATTGACGCGGCTTGATCGCATACGAATAATTGCAAATTCAGTCGCGACAAAAAAAGCTGTAAATACAAGCAATAATACGAATAGTGCAAGCTTTAAAACCATCGTCTTCTCCCTTTTGCAATGGAGATGCTACTAGTAGCCCACCTCAACCGATGCATTAACGATGTAAATCAAATCGTTTTTATCATCTTTGTCCGGCAGTACTACACCGCTAGTCGTCAGCATGCCGCCGTGTATGACTTCTACAGTCACTTGTCCATACGGCAGCACTGCTTTTACCTGCTCAACGTCAAGAAGCTCATGATCACAAGGAAGTGCAAGCCTTACCCGCACCTTCATGTTATCAAGCGTTCCTCCTGGCAGTACGGATCGCAGTCCGGGCATCGAGTTATGATGAATCGCGTTTTGTACCGCGCGCACCGATGCCTTTGTAATATTTTGACCGTGTAGATCGCATCCCATGCCTATTTCTATAAAAAATAAGTTGTCCACTTAAATATCCTCTCCTTCAAAGTGAAATTTCATACGTACTAGATGACTTACCATGGAACATCATCGTTATTGCCTGTGCCTTCTCCAGCAGGGGTGTAGCTATATCCGGAATCCGCATCCTCAGTAGGCTTCTTGCTTCCGATACGAGGCATAACATCAACCAGATCAAGCGGCTGTACGAGCTCAACCGGCGACATGCCTTTATCGAATTGGAAGGAATCCCCTTCAATTACGACGACGTAACGTCCGTTATGCTTGGCAAAATGGATGCTGTCGCCAAAGTCAGCAAGCAGTCCTTTTACTGTAACGTCGCCTAGTTTAAATGTAAAAGGTAAATCCGGCTTCTGCTCAACTAATGCCGCTGCTGCAACTTCTACCTGCTCCGGCGTCCACCACTCCTGAAGGTCGCGCTTCTCACTTGCCGCCCACACCTCAACCGCATTTTCTTCCTCGCGGCGCTCCGAGCTTTCATCCTCTTGCCACTTATCCGCAATATATTGATGAACCATCTCCACCACTTGCTCACCCATGACCTCAGGTAAAGGCTTCTCATAAGAAACATATTTTAAGAAATCTTCAAAATATCGAGCGTGCGACGCCTGATGAATTTTTAGCTCCCAATGCTCTAGCATGCCCTCCTCCGGCATATGCGGATACTGAATCGATTTGATGCTGCGAGCAGATATCGCCATCTCCACCTGGGAGATTAAGCTTTTTTCATCCGAAATACGAGCAATCTTAGGCTCAAAATCACATTTCAGCAAAAATAAAAACGGCTCATCGAAATATGTATTAAGCTTGGATAACGCAATAATAAATGCGCCTCCCCTTACTGCACTCGTATCCATGTAGATTCGAACGAGCTCGTCGGCAATGCCGATAAAGCGCTCCTTGGAATCCGCGTCACGCAGCCGCTGAAATAAATTGTAGTTCTGATTGCTGCCGAGTTCATAACCGGGCTCAACCATAAATCGTCCAATCTTCGTTGGCGCGCCTGCTGAGTTAGGATTGCGCTCTACTTTTCTTTTGACGATCCGTTTAAATTCATCATCCAAAAACCTTTGAATTTCACTATC
Organism: Paenibacillus sp. NRS-1760; assembly: GCF_050467785.1. NCBI lineage: Bacteria > Bacillati > Bacillota > Bacilli > Caryophanales > Paenibacillaceae > Paenibacillus > Paenibacillus sp. NRS-1760. The sequence continues at coordinate 64,966 of NZ_JBITPK010000006.1, forward strand.
TTCATACGTGTCCTCTTCTAGAGTCTGATAATGTTTAAACCGTTTTCCTGATGATGTGGCACTCTCTTCACCATCGGTATGAATAACGAAAAAGGATAAATAATGCATATTAAAATCCACGTTTATAATTCCTCCAAACAAGCTGATGTCATCTACTTAGAATAGCATATCTCGCCTCTTCGCGACATCAGATGAGAGAACCAATCACATTAATCTCTCAACTGAAAATGATAGAATTTCAAACATGTTCCAAGTGCGTTTCAAACCCTTGATAATAATATCTTGCACAACTTGTATAATGTTTGTAGAATGTTGTGGAGGCTATTTTTGCTTACTATAAGCATTCGAACGAATGAAGGAGAATCTCTACATGACAGAATCGAACGCCGTGCTACATATGACTACCCAGGTATTGGACAAGCGAGCTGTTCTTACAGCTATTGAGCAGTCGCTCGCCATGATTGAATTCGATATTCAAGGGAAGGTTTTATGGGCAAACGAAAATTTTGCGCAAGCTATGGGTTATCACTCCTCAGAGATGCCAGGCATGCTGCATAAGCAATTTTGTTCGCCACAATTTGTGAATAGCACTGAGTATGCCAAACTCTGGGAAGACTTGCGCAATGGACTACCCTTTCAGAATAAAATTTTGCGGATTACAAAAACCGGAAATGCAATCTGGCTGGAGGCCACTTACATGCCGGTCAGAGATGAAGAAGGTCGTGTTATTGCGATTTTAAAAATGGCAACCGATATTAATGCCCGCGAACAGGCTACTTCTCAGATGACAGAAAATTTGCTAAAAATGTCCGAGGAGCTGCTCAGCCGTGCCCAAGAAGGGATATCACACAGCCAAGAAGTGGAAGCAGCAATTGAAAAAGTGGCTGTAGGTGCAAGCGATAATATGACTGTCCTTCACCTTCTGGAACAACAAACAAGCTTCATTCGTAAAATCGTTCGTACCATCCGCGATATTGCGTCGCAAACGAATATTTTGTCTTTAAATGCGGCAATCGAAGCTGCACATGCCGGTGAGCATGGCCGGGGCTTCAATGTGGTCGCGATAGAGGTGCGCAAGCTGGCTGGTCAAGTCCAGGAAGCAACCAAAGAAGTTAATGGGTATGTAGAAGATATCGTAAACCATGTTCAAGAGGTCGTAAACGGCACCAAACTCTCACAAGAGGTTGTTGCGGAAAGCCAGCTGCGCATTCAACGGGCTGTCGATGAATTCATGAGCATCGGGGAAGCGGCGCGACAGCTGGATATGCAGGCGAAAGAGCTTAAAAATACGATATAGCAATCATCTTCAGCATGGCCCGAAATGAGATGAATATTATTCTCCCGTACGGCCTCAAGCTGTTTCTACTCCCCTTACACGAGTAATTATGTAATACATGTTAAACATTAGGTGCGCTATTTCGCTCCTTTATTTCTTCATGCTCTCTATAATTTCACTAACACAATGTTCGATATCCTTATTTGAGCAATCAAAAGTTTTATCACTATACTTCATGTATAGCGGCACTCTTTCCTCATAAACGTCCTTCAGGCTATTTCCTTTCTTCATTACAATCCCTCTAGTTGTTATGTTTATGAGTCGCCTTTGAATCTCTTCATATGGGACATGCAAATAAACGGTATGCCCAAACTGTTTCAAGGCTTTCATAGCTTTATTTGAATAGATAACACTTCCACCTGTAGAAATAACACAGTTTTTGAGTTTCAATTCAGAAACTATTTTCTCTTCGATTTCCATAAATTTGTCGATACCATCATGATCAATTATTTCTTGCAGCAACCTACCTTCTTGTTGTTGAATAACGAGATCTGTATCGATGAAATCCATTCCTAAAGCTTTTGCAAGCAGCACACCTAAAGTGCTTTTACCTGCTCCTGACATACCGATTAGTACGATATTCATATTTTTCCTCACCTTTGTAATGCCTCCATCTTCCCTTTAAAATAAATCGAACTAAACCTCAAAGTAGCACGGGAAAGCTGTCATCCTAACGGCTGCCTCGTTCAGTTATTTGTTCAGATCATTGTTAACCTAATCCTTTACACCGTTTGTCATCCGCTTGTTGATTAACTCATCAATTTGATTGATCGCTTCTTCACTTATGAAATATGACTTTTGTACTTCAAGATCTGTAATCATTTTTAGAGGTTTGCTATTCCAATATCGAAAACGTTGCTCTGAAGATGAATATTTTACGACAATGTCATAGTTCGGTCCGATAGCAACAACCTCCCCTGTAGCTCTAACCGCATCTTTTATTGCATCTGAGATTGCTTGAAATTCGTTTTTCTCGCTAAGAGTCGCTAATGGTTTAGTCATTGGCTCTAAATCTATGCCATCAGGTTCTATGATAACAATTTCCTTTATTTCATTCACTGGCAATTGTGCCAATGGCAGATTTTCTTCAACTACAGTATTTTCGGTAGTTCGGTCTGATGCTGCGGAATCAGACTTTGTGGAACAACCAGATATACAAACCGCAATAAACAATACCAAGCAGACAAACTTTTGCACAAGAACCCCTGCCTCTCTAACATTCAAATTAAAAGTACATACATCTACTTCGACGTATATTCATAATTTTATGTTGCGTAATTTTTGAGGATCTCCTGCTAAGAAACGCTAGATGAAAGCTTTTAGTAGAAATCGTTATAGCCAATAAAAAGAGCAGGCTGATTAGCGCCTGCTCATCCAAATATATGATTCAAATATCATTTAACGTCAGCTAATAAAAGTCTATCAGTTGATTACAGTTTACCAAAATTAACATTCCTATATGGTATGTGCGACCAACATATTGCCATCAGGATCAAAAAATTTCAAAAACCTTCTTCCTTCTTCTCCTGACGGTGCTTGTGGGTCACCGTGTACCTTAACGCCAGCTTCAAATAGCTTTCTGCAAAGCTCATCCATATCCTCTACCTGAAAACCGATGCTCGGAAACGGTTCCCCGTTAACTGTAAACGTTGATGTTTCCTTATCTGAAGACTGCCACAAAAAGATATGCGTTTTATCTTCCTTAAAGCCTATAATAGCAAATTCACCGAAATTAGCATGTAACGTACAATCGAGATTGGTAATATACCATGAAGCTGCTTCTTCCAAGTTTTTCACTGGAATCTGTACATGACTAATAAATTCACCCATAAAGAGCCTCCCTATTTTTTTAGTCTCCTATTAAAACAATTAGGCATTCATAATTTTCTCTGTAAAAGCCAGTTCATCTCAAAATTCAACCTCACATGCTTAAAATAAAAAAATAGAGGAGATTAGCCCAATTCATGGACTAACATTCCTCTATTTATCTTACTACATTTAACACATTATTTGTTTAATATGGAACAGCTTGCACTCGATATGCAGGCGTTCGTTCCGTATCATCAAAGCTGCGATGCCATATGCCTGTTGTAGCGGGTGACATAGGCGGAATTAGCCATGACCAACGACCGGTCACTGCTCTCCCCTGCTCCTGCTCTTGCTTCTCAAAACGTAGAAACTGCTCCGATGCTGTATGATGGTCAACAATGCTGACGCCCTGCTTTTTGAATGAATGCAGTACAGCTACATTTAGCTCCGTTAAAGCACGGTCCTTCCATAACGAAGTATTCGTTGACATATCAAATTGAAAAAGTTTTGCAACACTCGGTAGCTGATTATAGCGACTGGTGTCTGATAGGTTTCTCGCTCCGATTTCTGTACCCATGTACCATCCATTAAAAGGAGCAGCCTTATACATGATTCCACCAATTTCAAGCTCCATATCGGATATAAAAGGAACGGCGTACCACTGCAATGCGAGCTGCTCGAACTCCTGATTTTCAGGATGAGTCAAAGCAACCTCAAGCACGTTCTCTTTAGGCAGCTCATACCATTTAGGCGATTTCCCTGAAAGCGAAATGACTAGCGGAAGCACGTCAAATCGAGTACCTTCACCACTCCAGCCAAGCTTCTCACAAACAGCTGTAAAGGCTGCGGAGTCAGGATCGCCAATAATAACTTCCCCCTCGCGGTAACCTGCATAGCGTACGAGCTGATGATTCCAAATTCTTATGTTATTTTGGGAGTGGCTGGCAGGAAAAATCGTAATAGCTGGCCTAATCCTGCCTCCATTTGTTGCATAGCTCATATGTTGGAAGATTCGTTTTGCGGCATCTAGCTCATCCACTATATCGCGTGCGTCGAATACTTCCAGCGTCTGCCAAAACAATCGACCGATACAGCGGTTATTGTTCCGCCACGCCATCTTTGCACCATGCCTTAGCTCTTCATACGTATGTGTATAATAACCAGTATCCTCTAATTGCTTCAGCACTTCTTCAATTCGCCGCTTCGCTTCTTCTTCGGTTTTTCCAAGCTCATAATACGCTTCACCTAGGAAAGCAATCGCTTGCTCGGCTATGTTCTTTCTCATGCTGCTCGTCGTCATTATGCTTTCGCCTCATTTTCCCCCAGCTTTATCAATACTCTGCGTTTTCGATACAGCATGGTTGCTGCTTCTGCAACATCGTTCAGCATGCCCCGATTGATGAACGCTCCGAATAACATGCCTGCCACAGGTATCATTTGAAATAGCTTCTTCCAGCCAAAATTGTCCCGATAAACAGCAACCACTTCACTCCAGCCCTGCAGCTGCGACAGCATTTGATTGCTACGGTTCACTTCCTCATAAGCACTGAGCTCATCAAGTATCGCTTTTTTCCCTACAATATCTGAAGAAGCAAATTGCATTACTTTAACTGCAAATACACGTTCTTCCTTGCTTTTTGGATCAAATCCGTAGCAAATCGCAATTTCTTGAATGATCTTCAGCGATAAGCCGAGTATGGCTGGAATATCGATCGCTAATGTAAAAATGCCGCCAATTCCTGTCGTTGCCCCTTGAAGCGTGGCCATTTTCGAACGACTGGAGGCCAATTGCTCAGCAGTTAAGTTTAAAATAGACAACGGCATATCAGCCGCATCGTTAATGGTCGTCACTTCATGATCGGCTCCAAGAAACACATCGTTCTGAGCAGCATTTTGATGCAGTTTATCAATAACCGAACGCTCCGAAATCAAATATTTCCCGCCATTTTGAATATAGCTTCCGATCTCATCCACTGCAAGTCCAAGTTTTTCCTGTATAAACTTTGGAGTAATTTTGTCGAGCAGCATAAATGGCAAACGCCCAAGCTTTTCCCAAAACCATAAATCCTTCTGTTCTTTTTCCCATTTCTCTATTTCAAGCAAAGCAGATTTCAAATTTTCAGGTGAATCCTTGACAGTAGGCATCTTCGGGCACGCTCCTTCTCCGCAAGTAATACGCAGAAAACTAGATTCGGATTCGTCCTTCACATTATTGTTCCAATTTGCGCCCCGTAAACAGCAGCATGACAAAAGAGAACGAAATGATGGCTATCGTCCAAGCCCAAGCCATTCCCATTTCACCTGTCTCAACAGCAATGTATATAGCAGTAGGTACTGTCTGCGTGCGACCTGGTATATTTCCTGCAATCATCAAGGTTGCGCCAAACTCGCCAAGGCCTCTAGCAAATCCTAGCAGGTATGCCGTAGTCAGTGATCGTTTAGCAAGCGGCAGCGTGATATATCTCAGCACCTGCAGCTCACCGGCTCCTGCTGAACGTGCAGCATCCTCAAGATGGCGATCGACAGAAAGAAAACCAACCTTCATCGTCTGATAAACGAGCGGAAACGCAACAATGACCGCCGCGATAACCGCGGCGATCCATGAGAAAACGATAGGTTGAGTAAATAACCACTCGTACGCTTTACCAATCCAGCTCCCTCTTCCAAGCGTAATGAGAAGAATGAATCCAACGACGGTTGGGGGGAGGACAAGCGGAAGCATGAAGAAGGTTTCTATGATACTTTTGCCTTTAAAAGAATGCCGTGACATGAAGCGTGCTACGAGCATTCCTATAATGGCAACGATAATGCTAGCAATAATAGATACTCTTAAAGAGAGCCATACTGGCGGCAGCCATTCGTCCCAGTTCATAAATAAGTAGCCTCCGGATAGACGTTATGTTGCTGCCTATTATATCGAAATTAAGCTTCGTCGCCCAGCAGTGATGTGAGTCTTCCGCGATAAAACAGCTTAAGCTTATGCAAGGCGCGCGTGCATCCGACGTACAATAGCTTCGCATCAAGCTCAGAATAAGCTTCCTCGCTCGCATCTGCTACAAGAACGGCATCGAATTCCAATCCTTTAGACAAATAGACAGGTACTACAGACAGGCCGCCGCCATATGCAGGCTGCTTGCTCTGCACTAACGAAGCGTCCAAACCTTGCTTAATCAAGAAGTTATAAATCTCTTCGCATTCAATCGCTGTACGGCCAATGACAGAAATCGTCTCATACTCTGCCTTCGATTGCCATTCACGGATTGTACCATCAATGGAAGCTAACCAATTATCATTTTCAACTGGCACGGCAAGAACGGCATCTCCGCTTCGGAAAACAGGCACCGCAGGTTTGACTTCGCCGATCATGCTTCCTAAAATTTTGTTGGCAAATTCGATAATTTCCATTGTTGAACGATAGCTTCGGTTGAGCTCATAAAAGTCAATTTGCTCTTCATTAAACAAAGCGGTAAGCTCTGTCCAACTTTGTACGCCTGCGTAGGCATGAATACCTTGCTGCAAATCGCCTAGCACGGTCATCGATGCTGTTCTTTGACACAGCCGCAGTACTTCCAGCTGAAACGGAGAATAATCCTGTGCTTCATCTATAACGATATGATCGAAAAACTGCTTCGGCAATCCAAATAGCTGAAGCTGGATATAGGCGAGTGGTGCCAAATCCTCCGCAGCAGCCATTTCTTTCTTTAATCGTTCGGCAGTTGCAGCTGCGATAACCTTAGGAATAGAGCTCTCAAGCTGTTTGCCGCTGAATAACGAAGCATATAGCTGTAAAGAGGTATATGCCGGAATTTTTTTGGTGTAGCTATTAAACTTAGTGAGCGCCTTCGCTCTTATTTTTTTATCAACAATCCGCTTCATCTTAAGCTCGGACTCCATCCAGCGACGAATCCGACTAACAAGTCGATCTCGTTTCTTCATGAGCGTCTCTTCGCCATAATCGGTATCATACCACTCGCGAATTTGCTCTGGCGACAGCTCAAGCCCGTCAATTGGCATAAAAGATGTCGTTGGCACAATTCGTTGCTCAAAGTTAGCGATTCGCTCATCTATAATTGCTTTAAAATCGAGATTCCCTTTAAAGCGCCCCGATGCATTCTCCACTTCTGAAGCGGTTCTGCGTTCTTCGAACCAATAAGCCATCGTATCAGACGGATCGCTGACAGATACTGTTTTCTCAAGGAGCTCAAGAGACCAGTCACTGAACGTCGTTTGCTGAATATCACCCACGCCTAGCTCTGGCAATACACCGGATATGTAGTCTAGGAACATTCGGTTCGGCGCAAAAATGATCATACGCTCCGCTCGCATCCGATCGGCGTACTGATAAAGCAAGAAAGCAAGTCTATGCAGCGCAACGGTCGTTTTACCGCTTCCCGCGACGCCCTGTATAAACAACGCTTTGTTACGATCCGCACGAATAATACGGTCTTGCTCGCCTTGAATCGTAGAAACGATATCACGCAGCTTATTATCCTTGTTCTCTCCTAAGCGATACAAAAGGAATTCATCCGTTACCGAGCCTTCTTCTTGGCCGCGTACATAACTATCAACCAGACGAATGATTTCTCCCTGGCGGATCATGAAATTTCGCTTTAAATGGACATATCCTTCAATTTCTCCGTCAGGCGATTGATAAGAAGCTGGCGCTTCTCCGCCTGTGAAGGAATAAAACAAGCTTGCTGCTGGCGCACGCCAATCGATGACAAGCAGCTCATTGCTGCCTTGCTTTGCCACGCCGGCTTTTCCAATATATAAGGGCTTTGTTTCGCCCACTGGCAACTCTTGAAAATCAATGCGGCCAAAATAAGGCTCACGCTTCGATATTTCAAGTCTAAGTCTACGTTCCTCTTGCTGTAAATCGAGCATTTGCTCTGTGAAATCATCGCCTTTATAGCGTGGACCAATTTCTTGAAGCTGATTTACAATATCATTCAGCGACTCGGTTAATCGATCCTGCTCTTCTTGATAGGCACTTTGAACGGTCATGTCAGTTACCTCCTAAGTTTGTGGTGTGCTAGAAAAAAAGAGAAGCCCCAATATACCATAGGAAGGCTTCTCAAAGCAATCAAGAGTTTACAGTCATTCCAATAAGCTTGGCAGCTCCTAGAATGAGTAATATATTTAGTACAAACAGAAAAGGAATTCCTACCGTAAACGAGCGATGTTTTGTTTTATGACGCCATTTTTTCATCGCAAGCCATGTTCCGCCTGCACCGCCAATGGCACTCAGCAAAAACAATCGTTTTTCGGGAACACGCCTGCGCTGCTTCTTAGCGCTTTTCTTATCAAAGCCCATAAGTGCAAATGTGTAAATATTTATAAACAGCAAATATAGTATGACTAAATAAATGATCATTGCTTTGGCACACATCCTCTCAGAATAGGGAGATTTCTCGTGCTTAGGCAGAAACAGCTGAGTCCTTTATGTGTTTCTCGGCTTCGCTCGATTCGTCGGCATCGCTGTGTAAGGATCATCCGGCCAATAATGCTTCGGATAACGTCCTTTCAAATCCTTCTTTACTTCGAAATACGTATTTTCCCAAAAGCTGCTTAAATCACGTGTGACTTGAACCGGTCGCTGCGACGGAGATAAAAGATGCAGTGTAATCGGCAATCTGCCCCTTGCTAGTCGTGGTGTATCTGTTAGACCGAATAGCTCCTGTAACCTTACAGCGAGCACTGGCGACTCCGGATCACTGTAGTCTATCGGTATGCGAGAACCGCTAGGTACAACGATATGGGTAGGAACCTGCTCATCAAGCTCTTGTTTTTGCTTCCAGCTAAGCTTGCCTTCAAGCAGTTGAAGCATGGAGAGCTTCTGTAAATCAGCACGGCTCTTCATCCCAAATAGATGCGGCTTCAGCCACTCTTTGAGCGTGCCGAGAAGCGCTTCATCGGAAGCATCAGGCCAATCATCGCCAGCAAGCGCCATCAGCTTCATCCTTGCTTTCAACTGCTGCGCTTGCTTGCTCATTGGCAGCATTACAAATCCAGTTTCCTGAATCGCAGTAATCAAAGCATCCGCAACAAGTTGTTCATCCGGTTTCTGAAGAATGGTTTCTTTCATCACAATACTGCCAAGCCGCAATCGTTTCCTTGCACGAACAGCTTGTGCAGCTGCATCCCACTCTACGACCTCTTCAGCTGTTATATAGCCACTTAGATAATGCTCGATATCGCTTAGATGAAGTTCAGCCGCTAACCGTATCCGGCTTTCGGAGCCTGTATCATCGAGCTCGCAAGCAGCAAGATAAGCTGATCGCGATAGCGGCTGAAGTTCAGGCAGTACAGCGCCTCTGCCATTAGCTAATAAGTATCGGCCATCGCTGCGCCTTTGAGCGATTCGGTCCGGATACGCAAATGCCAGCAAAATGCCAATCGGAATAGGCGACTTGTGCTGAGCTGTTTTCTCAGAAGCTGTCTCGGCAGCGGTTTGCGCTGACAATTTCCGCTCCCATTGATCCGCTTGCGCGACAATTCGGCGTACTGCGCCACTGCTAGGATGCTCGGAGCTGCCGCCTATAAGCAGTTTGCCATCTTTTCCGGATAGCTGATATAACAAATCCAACCGTAGCTGCACATCTACATTGCGCTCCTGTGGAAGTAAATCACGTTCGCTTAGCAAAGCTGCTGCATCACATGCGAGTCTCGCAGAACCTAGCTCTGAAGCCTGCAAAATCATGGCACCGAGCCGCGGATGCAAACCAAACTGTGCCATCTTCACTCCCTCGGCTGTTGGTTTACTGTCACCATCTATTGCGTTTAGCTCTTTCAGCAAAGCAACCGCTTGCTCATAAGCAGCTGCAGGCGGCGGCGTCAACCAATTAAGCTCCAGCGGATCTTTTATTCCCCAAATGGCTAGCTCAAGGGCAAGGGAAGCAAGATCTGCCTCAAGCAGCTCGGGTGAACTCTGTTTCGGCAAATAAACATGCTCTTGCTCTGTCCATAACCGATAACAAACGCCTTTAGCCAACCTTCCTGCTCTCCCTCGACGCTGATCCGCGGAAGCGATCGAAACAGGCAATGTTTCCAGCCGAGTCATGCCTGTTCTTGGAGAAAACCGAGGAACTCGCATTAAGCCGCTGTCTACCACAACCTTAACTCCTTCAACGGTCAGACTTGATTCTGCAATGGAAGTCGCAAGCACAACCTTGCGTTCGCCATCAGCGCATGGCGCTACAGCCGTATCTTGTTTCTCGAGCGGCAAGCTGCCATGCAGCTCCTCTACTCGAGCAAATGAAGATACTCCGCTCTCCATTAACCATCGGGCTGTGCGGCGTATCTCTGCAACACCAGGCAAAAACGCTAATACATCTCCATCAAACGAACGGAGCGCTTCCATAATCGTTCGTGCCATGTGGGGCTCTATAGGTCCCGTAAGCTTTGCTTTCATGTACTGTGTCTCAACAGGGAAAACCCGGCCTTCACTGCTAATAATTGGTGCACCCTCAAGCAGCTCGGCTATCGGCTCTGCGTCAAGCGTTGCTGACATAATAACGAGGCGCAAATCATCTCTCAGCAATTGCTGTGACTGCAAGCAAAGCGTTAAGCCAAGATCGCCATGCAAGTGCCGTTCATGGAATTCATCAAACAAGATCGCCCCAACCTGCTCGAGTGCGGGGTCCTCCTGCAGCATGCGCGTTAATACACCTTCCGTCACCACTTCAATGCGTGTTTGCGAACTAACCCGAGAATCTAATCTCACCCGGTAACCGATCGTTTCACCAGCCTGCTCGCCAAGCGATTTTGCCATAAACTGTGCGGCTGAACGTGCGGCGAGTCTTCGCGGCTCAAGCATTATTATTTTTTTGCTTCCCAGCCATGGCTGATCAAGCAGCGCAAGCGGAACTCGTGTTGTCTTTCCGGCCCCCGGCTCTGCGATCAGCACCACATTTACACCGCTTTGCAGAGCCAATAGCAGTTCCGGCAATACCTGATCAATCGGCAATTGCTGTTGATTCATGCTGATTGCTCCTTATCTTATCTCAACTCATTTTACGATCCGAATCATTTGTACAACCGGTCTATTATCTCCAGGCAACGATGCCTTGCTGCCAAAAAGCTGGGACGACCCGTCACCATCTAGAAATATGCCGTCAACCAGCTTTCCATCGCCAATGCTTGATATAATTGCTTCTCTTAATACGGCAAGCGAGTTCTTCGTTTCACTAACAATTAAGAATAACGTCCCTGCTTGATCGTACACCGCTGCCGATCGCAAGCGATTGTCATCTGGGAACGGCGCATTCTCCTTAACCGACTGCTCGATCCAATGTGCATCATCGCCTAAGCTCATGCTTATACCGCCTTGTGCCCAGAAACGTGTGTGATCCTTCACTTTTATCTCGGACGCTTGGCTTGCAACCTGAACGCTTAATGAATCAGAAGCGCCATCCCAAACGAGTGTGCCACGCGCATATTTCACGTTTTCACTTCCCGTTCCGAAATTGCCAATTTCCTTATTAACCGGAATGCTATTTACGACTCCGATGCTTAATAGCTGGTTGCCGTAAAAAAATCCGCCGTTAATGCCGACCTTCCCAGTAAGGGTAACATTTGTATTGATCGTTTCAAGCGTGACATAGGCTGGCTTTGTTTGCAGTACGTGCAGCTTTACCCCACTAGTTGAAGTCTTTGAAAAATAGGAGTAATGCAATGCTTGCTCAGACTTTGAGAGATTAACCGCATTGCGATTTCCGAGTGAAATAATCATTAAATAAAGCATCACGACGAGTACAAGCATAATGCCTGCCATAATGCCGACTATGGTGAACAGCCGCTTTTTGCTCATCCGAGCAGGTTCTTTCATCTCCATTGCTCTCCAAGCTCCTTAACATTCATTTAAACCAACCTTTGCTTCGGAACCAAGCATACATGCCAAGGCCGATGACGAGCATAATCGTTATGACAGCAAAATAACCCCACGTCCACTCCAGTTCAGGCATATTACGAAAGTTCATGCCATAAATACCAGCCAAAAAAGTGAGCGGCATGAAGATCGTCGTGATAACGGTAAGAGTTTTCATAATGGAGTTCATCCGATTGGAGTTAAAGGAAATGAAGCTGTCGCGAAGATCTGCCGTCATCTCTCGACTTGAATCCATCATTTCAGTCAATTTGAGCAAATGATCATAAATATCATGATAAAAGGCCATATAAGGCTTCAGCCCGTCAATGCGATCGGAATTCGTTATACGATACAATAAATCACGCATGGGGACAATCGTTTTGCGCAAACGCAGCAGCCTAGAACGTATGTTGAATATATCGCTCATCGCCGTTTGACTTTGTTCGTCGCCGCTTCCGATTTCCATGTCAAGAAGCTGGTCTTCCAGCTCATGAACCGCAGGAAAATATTGATCAACCAGCTTGTCTATTACGAGATATGCCGCATATAGCTGGCCTTTGTCGCCGATCTTCGTGCTCGATAATAGCTTAGTTTGAGCTTCCTCAATCTCTGGTGATCGCTCATAATGAAACGTAACAATAAATGATGGACCGATGAACATATTGATTTCATTTACGGTCAACGTCTTACGCTCAATTTCGTGCAGCACAAAAAAATGAATATCGTCGTAATGATCTACTTTCGGCCGCTGAAGCAAATGGTAGCAATCCTCGATAGCGAGCGGATGAAAATGAAAAAAGGTATCGAGCAGTCTGCACTCCTCTTCCTTCGGGTTACTAAAGTCGACCCAATACCAGTCAAGCTCAGGCGAGTTTAGATCTTCTATCGTTAAATCAGTTAACCATTGCTTTTGTTTTGTATAACCTACTATTTTAATCAAAGGATGTTCCTCCGTTCTAAGCGGCACACGATCGATCTTATGACCGATTGTTCAACTTTATCATTTTACACGATTTCACAATCGCTGTAATGTAACTCCGCTATTTTGTTCCGCTGCTTCTTTTATATTTATCAATGAGCATTCCCTCTAATTGGCGCCTTGCTTCCAGGTTTAAGTCTAGATTGCGGATAAATGCTCAAACCATTCGTATTCTTTTGCCCATTTTCGCAGCTTTCTCTCGTACTTTGTCTGTTTGAGCTTCTCCCATTTCCCGTTTCCGTCCGCTATAAATAAATCGGCAATAAACTCAAAGACAATTTCAATTAGCATCCCCATTGTCATCTTGTCTCCCGGCATGGCGTAGTCGGTAGTCGGCAAAAGTAAAAGCAGTACGCTGTTTCATTGTTTAAGCTGCATGTTCGTATAATAGGGTTCAAAACCACAATTCGTCCAAAATTGCTGCCCGCGCGGATTGGAGGCCAACACATCAATCGTCACTTTGGCACCGCTTGGAAATGAGACGCGGACTAATTGTTTGAATACTGCGCTACCATAACCATGGCTCCGTTGCTGTCGAGCGATGTAGTACTGTCTGAGATAAACATTTGACTCCTCTGGATAAAAATCATCTTCCCTGATTTGGTAAACCGCATATCCTAAAATAGCAGAAGCCTTCTCAAACAATGCAATCTCCCAGTCGCTTGACAGCCATCCGAGGAATCTGTCTTCAAGCTGCGCGAGAGTCATTGGATTACGGCTGCCTTCATCCTCGATAAGCTCTTTGTTCATTTGAGAGAGAAGCTTAAGATCATCGATCGTCGCTTTTCGTATCCAAAATTCCAATTTGCATACCTCCTTATAGAATTTATGGCGAAGGTCGTTAATCCTTAGTCATCATGCTGCGTTCGTGTTGCTTCTAGTACAGTCTCATAGACCGCTTCTCCAATCGCGCACCCAATTGTCGTAGCTGCACCAGCATACGCATGAACCGCATTCCAGCTTGCTGCTTGACTAACCGCTACGACAATGGCATCCGTTGTCGTCCCCGTAGCTGATTGTCCTGTTTTCATCTCAACGATGCCTAAATGCTGTAATGCTGCTGTTTTCGCTTCAGTTGCTGTGATGACCGCATTCACCATAGCTGATTCAGTCATTTGACCATCGATTAAAATAACAATATTGATCGTTCCTGGAGAATAAGCAGAGAAGGTACTTCGCGGCATACCAGATCTTGCTGCATTTCGTGTGCCTACCGTCGTACAGCAGATAAGCTTAAACCGATCGCCTTCCATTTCAGTGATGGATGCATGTGTCAGCTTCGCTGCTGTTAATAATCCTACAGTAGCTTCTGGTTCGCAGCCCCATTCCGTACATTGATTAATGATGTCGAGAACAGGATCTTCACATTGATAAGTAAGCGGAACTTTCCAATTCACAATACGATTGGTATAAGAAAAGCCGCCCGGATGAATCGCGCTGCTTAGCGCATACAAAGGAACATTGCTGCTTGCTTCAATGCGGTCCTCAAGGAGCTGCAAGCTTACGCCGCACCACAGCTGTGATTGATAATAATGCTGATTTTTGCGAAAGGGCTGTGTCACTCTTTTCCCTCCTTTGGCTGTCATAGAAGCTTATGCATGAGTTTAATTTGGAATGGATAGGAACTTTGCAATTCGTTCAAATTTCCTTATCCGCCTTGGTTTTCATTCCATTTCAAGCAATGCTTAAAAGCAGCGATCAGCTGTTCATTTTGCTGCCGAAGTTTAATGGCAACCCGGATATACGTATGATCAAGCCCTGCAAATCTTGATGCATCGCGAATAAGCACCCCCTGCTTGCCCATCTCGAGCTGAAGCATGCTGGCACTGAGTCCCGCATCGCTCGGAATCCGAATGAGCAAATAATTGGCTGCACTTGGGTTAACTTCAAAGCCGATCGCCTCAAGCTCAGACATGAGCCAAGGTCTTTCCTGCTCTAACCAAGCAAGTGTACGCTCTGCATAATCCTTCTCATCCAGCACCGCTTCGCCAATCAGCTGCGCTAAAGAATTAACGCTCCATGGTATTTGCAAGCGTCGCAAGCCGCTTATCGTTCTAGGCATGCCAACGATATATCCAAGTCGAATGCCGGGTATCGCATAAAATTTTGTCATTGAGCGGATGACGAACAACCGTTCATGCTTAGTTGCTTCTTGAATAAGGCTGTACCGTGCTTCATCAGGTACAAAATCCATAAACGCCTCGTCAACTACAACATAGGCTCCTTTACTTAAGAGTGCACGTATAAGCTCTGGATCTACGAGCTGACCCGTTGGATTGTTTGGCGAACCGAGCATAACTAATGATCCTGTGGCGGCCGCTTCGCATAAATGCTCGGAATCCAAGCTAAGCTTAAATTGCATTTGAGATGATAATTTAATTTCATACACAGCTCCGCCGATTTTCCGAATGGCATCGCCATATTCATCAAAGCACGGAATGGCAAGCGTCGTTAACTTTGGTTGCAGCGTACGGACGATTAGATCGATTAGTTCTGCCGCTCCATTACCTACTACGATGGATTGAGCATCAATATTATGTAGTTCAGCAAGCTTCTTTCTTAGGCCGCGAACGGCTGGATCAGGATATTGCTCTATCATATCTGCATAGGTAAGAAGCGCTTGTTTAACGCTTAATGGCGCTCCTAGCGGATTCATGTTCGAGCTAAAATCAACAAATTTATGCGCAGGTATATCGAACGCTTCTTCCGCGGTCCGCAAATCGCCGCCATGACCATATCTTTCTAACATTTAACAAAAACAACTCCTTTTCTATTGCGCGTATAACCAGATGACCGCCGCAAGCAGCAATAACGCTTCAATCGCTTCGTTCATCGCACCATATGTATCCCCAGTTAATCCGCCAAGCTTCCGATTTAACCATGCTGCTATAAAACCACCGCAGCAAATCGTTAAGATGACGATAATAAGCAGCATTATTAATGCTACGTTTGTACCGGTGCCGGCGATCCAAAAAGTAAGGACAGAAAGAATGGCTGCCATCACAAAAGAAGAAGTCGCCTGCGGCCATTTGACCTCATTAAATAAAACAGCTATCCCTTCACCCTGACGGGCATTCGGCCACACTGCAATAGCCGCGCTCATCCAAGCACGGCTCCAAATCGGCGCGATGACAAGCAATGGTCCATATTGCTCAAAATGGTCACCTTTCAGCAGTTCTGCTAATAACGACGCCTTGAGAAGAAGGAGCAAAACTGCGGCAATGACGCCCATCGCTCCTACTCGGCTATCCTTCATAATCTCTAGCATACGCTCGCGAGAGCGGTGACTCAGCACGCCGTCTGCTGTATCCATCCAACCGTCCAAATGCAGGCCCCCGCTTAATGCAGTCCATATCGCAAGAATCAGTACAGCACTTGGCCAAGCAGGGACAAATAATGCTAGCAGCCACGTACATGCAAGGAGACAGATACCGATAAACGCACCAGCTACAGGGAAATAGACGACACTTCGCGAGAGAACAGATCCTTGGAAAGGAACCGTGATGGGAACTGGAAAACGAGTTAGAAATTGAAAAGCAGCAATAAGTGCTTGGAAATGCAGCTTTAATTCACGACGAACCATACGCCGATCACCCCCGCAAATAATATAAAACTAACGCTGTACAGTAACCGCACGCTTAGTACAATATCGTTTGGTTCCAGTTGGCGAGTTGGCCATCCCATCCTTGCTCGTTCACTGACTACGCCAAAATACGAATTCATACCGCCAAGCTCAATGCCTAGCGCCCCTGCAACCGCTGATTCCGGTATGCCGCTATTTGGACTAGGATGAAGATGAGCAAACGTGCGAATGGCAAGCCACGCCTGCTTCGCCTTCATTCTCTGATCAAACAGCGAAGACAGCGTAAGCAAAACGCCAGTTATTCTTGCAGGGATATAATTTAACACATCATCCGTCCGTGCCGAGCACCAGCCAAAATACTTATATTTTTCATTGCGATATCCGACCATGGAATCCAGCGTATTCATTGCACGGTAGAGCATTGCAAGCGGTGCGCCTCCAATTAAAGCGAACAACAACGGTGACACGAGTGCATCTACCGTATTTTCAGCAACCGTCTCAATTGCAGCGCGCGACGCCTCCCGCTCATCCAGATTTGCAGTATCTCGGCCTACGATATAACCAACATATTTACGTGCTTCATCTAATCTGCCTTCCATTAATGGATGATAAACGAGCATGGCTGCTTCCTTTAAGCCCTTCACCGCTAGTGTTGTGGAAATAAACCATGCGCTCACCGCATAGCCTAGCCAAGTATGTATAGCATCTGCCGCCCAAATAATGAACCACATTGCGCCGCAGCTCACAACGAGTGTGACAACGGTCAACACTACACCTAAACCTCTTACAGCAGCCGGATGTTCCTTCAATCGTTCAGGAGCAAGCAAACGTTCCAGCAGTCGAATGAGCCTGCCTATCCAGATGACGGGATGAGTTGGCCATTTCGGATCACCAACGATCCAATCTATTGCAATGGCTGCCGCTGCGAGGAGCAGGAGCTCCTTTATAGAATAAATCATCATAATTGATCCCAGTTAAACGCTTGCGATTTCAATTCAACTGGAATGCCTGCGGTGACGAGAAAAACCCGCTCGCATATCGCAGCAATCTGTTGGTTGAACCTCCCCGCCTCGTCTCGAAAAAGCCTGCCTAGAGGATATGCCGGAACAATGCCATCTCCTACCTCATTGGTTACAATGATTAATGGATATGGATAGTTGTTAATAGCTTCGAGAAGTTTCTGCTGCTCCATTTTCAGCCTCGTATCTTCATACGATTCTTGTTCTATTCGCATAAGCCAATTCGTCAGCCATAACGTTAAGCAATCAAGCAATACGACAGCAGGCTGCTGTCCGTTTGAAATTTCTTTATCAATTTGCTCCTTCAATCTGTAAAGCACATTTGCTGCTTCATGCGGATCTTCGATGGTCTGCCAGCGGAAGCCTGCATCTTCACGATCCTTGCGATGTTTTCCTATTCGGTCGCGCATCTCCGTATCATACGGCTGACAGGTCGCAATATAAAATCCACGGGCTGCAACCCTCATCGCATATTGCTCGGCAAATCCGCTCTTCCCGCTTCTTGCTCCGCCCGTTACTAGAATTGCCATTCACGCTCACCTAACCTTTGGATACGCCTGCACTCTCAAATGTTGCCATTTCATTCATGAGATGGAGCGCAGCGTCTATAAAATGAAAACATAATACAGCACCTGTACCTTCGCCAAGCCGCATCTCCAGCTGCATCATAGGAAGCAAGCCTATTGATTCAAGCAGCTTCAAATGGCCTTGCTCTTGAGAGAGGTGGGAAGCAATCATAAAGGGAAGCGTCTGCTCCGCTATCCGCGATGCGACAAGCGCCGCAGCAGATGAAATATAACCGTCGATGACGACTGGGCAGCCGTTTGCTGCAGCTCCGATAATAACGCCAACAAGCCCTGCGATTTCTGCACCGCCAACCTTAGCCAGCACATCGATTGGATCGACACTAGCGCGGTCCAATTCGTTGACAGCAATTGCGCGTTTGACTACCCGTACTTTATTTGCCCAGCTTTCATCATTTATGCCAGTTCCTCGGCCGACTGATTCCTCAGGAGATAGGCCCGTCAATACGGTCGTTAACGCCGCACTGGCTGTCGTATTGCCAATACCCATTTCACCTGTTGCAAATAAACGGCAGCCGCGTTGCACCTGCTCATTAACCACTTCAATCCCAACAATAATAGCTTGGACGGCTTCTTCACGTGTCATCGCGGGCTCCTTGGCCATATTAGCCGTCCCCCGCACCACTTTACGGCTCACTAGCATCTCATGCTCCAAATCCGCATTTACACCAATATCCACACAAACAACATCTGCGCCAGCTTGTCTTGCCAGCACATTGACAGCTGCCCCTCCGCTGAGGAAGTTGAGCACCATTTGTGGTGTCACCGCTTGTGGAAACGCACTAACTCCTTCATCACATACTCCATGATCACCCGCCATGACAATAACGGCTTTACGTGACAAATCTGGCCACAGCTCGCCTGAAATGCCTGCAAGCTGCCTGGCGATTGTCTCTAGCTTGCCGAGGCTGCCTGGCGGTTTCGTCAAAGAATCAGAATGCTTCACAGCTAATTCTGCTGCCTCTTCATTAAATGGTTTGATTTGTTTGATCGTCTCTGCAAGCTGAGTTTCCAATGCATGTTTCAATTTCATAACTCCTTCAAACGTTTTTTTAATATTTTATATTTTCATATTCGGTTGGAGCAATATTTGCGGAGCACCCGTAACAGGATGGACGATCACAGTTGTATCCGCCTGATAAACCTGCTTGATAAGACCTGCAGTTATGACCGCCCTGGGTGTTCCAGCTGCTGCAACTTTGCCTTCATGAAGAACGACAAGCTCATCGCAATAAAGCGAAGCCAAATTAAGATCATGCAGGACAGCAATAACGGTCAGTTCACGTTCACGCTGCCAAGCACGTACCGTATCCAAAAGCTGAATTTGGTAACCAATGTCCAAATAAGTCGTCGGCTCGTCCAATAATATAATAGAGGGCTCCTGCGCCATAACCTTTGCCAAAGCAACACGTTGACGTTCGCCGCCGCTTAGTTGATCCATTTTGCGATGCGATAGCTCTTCGAGTCCCATGGTCAATATCGCTTTATCAATAATTTCCTCTGAATCATGTTTATCGCTGCCAAGCCAGTTTTGAAAAGGGTATCTTCCCATGCTAACAACCTCACGCACAGAGAATCCTACCTGAGGCAAACCGCTTTGCTGCAAAACCGCCATCCTTTGTGCGATTTGCTTTCTTGGATATGCCGTGATGCTCTGCCCCTCGAATAAAACTTCACCTTGCACCGGCTGTTCAACGCCTGACAATACATGCAGCAGCGTTGATTTGCCAACACCATTAGGTCCAATAACACCGTACATCCGCCCTTTTTGAAATGAGCAGGAAAGCTTATTGAGCACAGTCCTCCCTTGCACCGTCTGAACGATGCTGCGCACCTCAATCATAACGCCCCTCCTTGCTTCAGCTTTCGCCGATGCAGCAAATACGCAAAAAATGGCGCACCAAGCAGAGCCGTAACAACGCCAAGCGGAATTTCCTTAGGCGTCAGCGCCATGCGCGCAAGCGTATCAGCCCATAAAATAAATATGCCTCCACCGATAGCCGATAAAGGGGTAATTAATCGATAGTCGGGGCCAACGAGCAAACGAATGAGATGTGGAACCACGAGTCCAACAAAACCAATTACACCAGAAACAGAGACTGCTGCTGCCGTCAGCAAGGTCGAGCTGATTAAGACGATCAGCTTCGTTCTCTCGACACGGATGCCAAGATGCGCTGCATGGCGTTCCCCCAGTACAAATAAATTGAGAGATTGCCCATATGCAAGCAGTAGTGGAAAGCCTACCGCGAGAAAAGGAATAAGCATATATACATGTTCCCAGCTTCTCATCGCAAGCGATCCCATTAACCAGAACAAAATTTGATTCACAACGCCCTCTGAGACGGACACCATGAATGATACAAAAGCGCCTAAAAAGGACTGGATGATAACCCCTGATAAAATAAGCGTTTCAATATGTATAACACCCTTGTTGCGAGACAGCCAAAAAACACCAAGCAGCGTCAAGGTTCCTGTAGCAAAAGCAACTAGCGGTATCGTCCACATGCCAATCGCTGACTGCAAGCCAAATAAAATAATGAATGATGCACCAACTGAGCTCCCCGAAGACACTCCTAGTGTATAAGGATCAGCCAGCGGATTTCGAAGAACCCCTTGAAAACCCGTGCCAGCTAGTGCGAGACAAGCACCAACGAGGACGGCAAGCAAAATACGCGATAGACGTACTTGCGTGACGATCGCTATTTCGGCAGGTGTATAAGGGACTGTGTTATCGGCAAACCACGGCAGCTGGTGAAGCAAAATGCCCCAAACATCTCGAATGGAAATACCAGCCGAGCCAATCGACAAACTTACAACGATAGAAACAGCAAGAAGGAGCATAGCTGCTCCTCCATACCAAACTAATTTATAGGTCATCATTATTTTACGAGATCCGGGTGAATCACTTTCGCAAGCTCCAGCAAACCATCTGCAAGTCTCGGCCCTACACGAACAAGTGGGTCCTCCGTTACTGCATGCATTTGCTTATTTTTCACCGCATCAATGACATTCCAGCCTGGACGGCTCTCAATGCCAACAACAATCGGATTCGGCTCCTCCTTCAATGCAGGGTATATAATAAGCTCGGGATTCTGAGTAACAATCGACTCTGCACTCACCTCATACCAACCTGGAGCAGCTCCTGCAACATTCTCGCCGCCAGCCAGTGCCAGCAATTCGTCAAGGAATGTGCCAGATCCAACGGTCCAGCCTGGGGAAAATTCTAAATACACTTTCTTTTTCACTGCATTCTTAACTGCATCCGAAACTTGTTGCTTCACTGAAAGCATGTGGCCTGCAACCTCAGCCGCTTCGGATTGTTTATTCATAATATGACCTAAATTTTCGATTTTGGCAATAACTGCATCATACGTGAGAGGGTCTGTCGCATAGACCGGAATTTTCAGTTCTCTGAGCTTCGTGATTGCCTCTCCATTCATTGAAGAAGACGCCAGCACGAGATCCGGATTGAGAGCTGCAACAGCTTCAATATTTGTCGTCATATCGCCAACCTTTGCCTTGCTTGCCGCCTCCTCAGGATAGTTGCTTGACTCATCAACACCTACCACACGGTCACCTGAGCCGATTGCATAAATAGCTTCAGTTTCACTAGGAGCAAGCGAGACAATTTTAGTTGGCTCTTGCTCAAATGTAATCTCCGTACCTGTATCGTCCTTTAATGTTAGTGGATAAACGGTCGATTCATTCGCCTTGGATGGCTCGTTAGTTGCAGTCTGACCAGCATTGTTCGTTGTTTTTCCCGGCTCGTTAACCGTGTCCTTATTTGCACCGCATGCTCCTGTGAATACGAGCATCATCACGAGCAGCAAACCTACTAGCGTTTTCATTGTACTTTTATGTAACCTTTTCATTTTCCTTACTCCTCCTGCGTCATATATCGTATTAAAAATAGCATCCCCGACCTTGAGTCAGAAATGCTAGTATACGCTTTTTCTAATTAGGCTAAGCGAACAGCTTCTCCAACAAAATCGGATCATGCAGGTGAAGATATGGTGCATCTATCCCCGTCCATCATCTATAAAATGATCCGTTGTTACTATACAACGTCTTGTTCTATTTGTCTAATGTCATCCATGCCATACTCATCCTAATTATCGACGTTCTGCTTCACTCATTTGCCGCATAGGTAACGTAATGGGTCTATTTCTTAGCGCGCGTTTTTTTAACCATGATGAGTGCGTTTAGCCTTGGCCTGAACTGAGCAGCAAGATGTAATTTTCAAGAATCGGGCTCATTTTTGAAGCTAACGGACATACAATTCGCTATATTCAAGAATCGGGCCCATATTTGATGCTAACGGACATAGAATCAGATGTTTGGAAAAAAGTGAGCTAAAAAATAACTTGTGAAGCCTAATGAGAGTTAGAGCTTCTGTGTCCGTTACGGTTGCCAAAAAAGCGAAAGTGAGCACAATAGCGTATCTGATTTCCATTACCACAATTCGTGACTTCTCCGCCCTTGCTATACTTTTATTTTTCTAAACATTCGTTCCTCAAACAAATAGCAGACAGCAGATAATACATCCGTTCTAACACGCGTTCTTTTTATGAATCTAACAGAAGAATATACAACTCATAAAGGAGGTTCTTTCCTAAATATGAAAGCAGAACACAAACCAAATTATAATCTGCTAAAATTCACTATCATTTTATTGGTTTTGGCAATTGTCGTTGTTTTAATTTTCACATGGCTCCGTAAAGGCGAAGAATTATCGCCGCCCATGACGGAACATCTCTTCGACAAAGGCGAAGCTAAATGGTCCATCGATGGTTATCCAGCGAAGGTGCTACACAACAATTTATTTAAAATCGAGCTTACTGATCTCTCGGGCGCCCCATTACAAGGAGCTGAACTATCAGTCAAGCTTGAGATGATGGATATGGTTTGCGGTGATTACGAGTTTAAAATGACGGAAGCTGATCCTGGAACATATACGGGCGAAGGCGTACCGCTGATGGCTGGCACATGGAAAGCGACTCTAAAACTCAAGACGGTTGACCAAACGTATACCATCGACAGATTACTGCGAGCGGTTCATTAGCTAACTAATTAGCAAATTACCAAAGCCATGGATTAATCGAAGGAATGACACCATTCACCGTAAGCCCGCGCAAAATCGAGATGACACCCACAGCAATCGCCGTGACTACACTTGCTTTACGCATAAATCGCCGCCATTTCTTATTGGCAAAAGCAGCGATCGAAGCAGCCACAGCTAAAGCAGGGAAAGTCGATAGCCCAAACAAGGCCATGACAGCCGCTCCTTCAAGTCCTGAGCCAGTGGAGGCTGCCGTCATTTGCATCGCATAAGTTAAGCCGCATGGCAAAAATCCGAAGGCTATTCCAGTTGCGAGCAAATGGAACGTTTCCTGCTTAGCAGAGCGAGAAGCACCGCCTACTAATCTTTTGTGCAGAAAGCTAGACAATCGGTTCATGAGCGGCAGCTGAAATCTCCGCCAAAGCCAGAGCAGCAAGAAACAGCCGCCAATAATGGATGCCAATCCTTGAACCCCTGCAAATTTACCTGCAACATCCACAAAAGAACCTACCGTTCCCATTACAGCCCCTAATAAGGAATAAGAGAGAATGCGGCCTGTATTATATAGAAGCATTGATTTTTTGACTGGCGCTGAGGAATTTAATGAGACGGTTGATACAATCCCCCCGCACATACCGATACAATGAGGTGCGCTGAATAAGCCTGTTAAAATAATGAATCCAATCAGCTGCCAAGTCAGTGTCATCTGCTTGCACCAACCCGGCTCTTGCTTTGCAGCTGACCAGAAAGCCGAAGCGCATTGCTTACAACAGAAACAGAGCTAAGCGCCATCGCCGTTCCAGCCATCCAAGGCTCAAGCAAACCAAAAGCAGCAAAAGGGATGACGATAACATTGTATAGGAAAGCAAAGGTTAGATTTTGACGCACATTTCGAATCGTTAATCTGCTAATTCGAATCGCTTCTGGAATGGCGTGCAGACGAGAGAAAAGCAGCGTCATATGGCCTGCGCTAAGCGCTGCATCTGTTCCTTCACCCATTGCTAAGCCAACATCGGCTGCGGCTAATGCTGGTGCGTCATTCCATCCATCCCCTGCCATTGCGACTCGTTTGCCGCGACGCTTTAACTGCTCCACCAGCGCCAATTTGCCTTCGGGAAGCATGGAAGCATGTATGCTTGAAATCCCAACCGCTTTTGCAGCAGCAATTGCCGGCGCCCTGTGATCTCCAGTCGCTAGAACAGCGGAAACCCCTAAATTTTTAAGCTCTTTCACTGTCTCTCTCGCGTTTTCCTTTATCTTATCGCTAAATGCGATTGCACCAGCAATCTCATCGTCTATTGCTGCATATAGCACGGTTTCACCCAAATCCTCACGCTGCCTTGCGAATGCAATGATATCGACGCTCAAAGCCCATTGGCGTTCTGCTGCAAACCGAGCGTTTCCGATAGCGAAGCGCTGCTCCTCAATTATCGCTTCAACGCCTCCGCCTGGTGTGAAGACATGATGACTGGAAGCTGGAATAATAAGCCCTAGTCTGACCGCCTCCTTCTCAATTGCTCTTGAAAGCGGATGTGTGGAGTCCGCTTCAGCGGCTGCCGCCAATCTCAGCAAAGCATTTCGGCTTCCTTTAATAGCTAGTGAAGCACTTATATGAGGCTTGCCTTCCGTTAATGTTCCTGTTTTATCAAAAATGATCGTTTGAATACTTGCCAAACGTTCAAGCGCGCCCGCTTCCTTCGTAATAATGCCTTGTTTCGCAAGTCTGCTGGCTGCAATGACAAGTGAGATCGGTGCGGCTAGACCAAGCGCGCATGGACAGGCTGCTAATAAAACAGCAATGCCGCAGATGAATGCTCGGCTCCAATTCCCCGGCTCAAGAAATAATCCCCACATGAAAACCGTTGCTACGGCGAAGAGAAGCATAACAGGAACAAACCAGCTTGCAGCCGCATCTACATTTCGCTGAATGGCTGATTTTGACCGTTGTGCTTGACGAACAAGCTCCTGTATGCGGTTAAGCATCGTATCATGGCCAGCTGCCTTCGTACGAATGCGAAGCTGCGAGCTTTCATTCCAAGTTCCCGCCCACACTTGATCTCCTTCCCGCTTTGCAATCGGCAGACTCTCGCCTGTTAGCAATGATTCGTTGGTTGCGGAGTGACCGCCGCATACAATGCCATCGACCGGAATCGTTTCTCCTGCCTTTACGATGACAATATCGCCCGCTCTAACAAATTCGGTCTGAATATGTATCACTTCACCTGCCCGTTCAACCGCCGCCGTCTGACTTTGCAGTTTGCCGAAGCCGTCTGATCCGCGCTGCGCACGCAGCGAGGCGGAAACTTCAATGTATTTACCCAGCAGGACAGCTGTGATTACGACAGCAGAAGTTTCAAAATACAATGGCGGTGCATGAGCAGCCACCTCTGAGATCGACCGAAACAAGCCGTTTTGAAATACGACATAATGGCTGTACAAATAGGCGGCTGTCGTTCCAATGACAACAAGCACATCCATATTGGCGCTTCGCTCGCGTACCGCATGATAAGCACCGAAGTAAAAAGGCAAGCCTATTGCAAATTGAATAATCGTGGCTAGTATGAGCTGCAACCAAGGGATAGTAAGCCAAGCAGGCAAATAATCAAGCATCGGCCTTAAAAACGGCAGATGCTGCATCATTCCAGTTAATAACGGTACCGTAAGTACCGCTGAAGCTATGAGTCGCAGCTTCAATATACGATGCTCCTTGTGCAAGCCTTCTTTAGCTGTCTCATTAAGCATCGCTTCAAAACCTAATTGCTTGACACGATCAGCAATTTGTTTCGCTCCGAGCCGCTCAGGCTTAAACTGCACCCAAGCGGTGCGAAGCGGAAAGCTGACGGCAGCCATTTGAACACCATCCATTTTGCTGACTGCTTTCTCTATTCTTGCCGCACAAGCTGAGCAGCTCATGCCCTGAACCGCAAAATCTATCGTAAGGCCGCTATCCTCTACCTGATTATCATGTACCTGCTCCATTTGCAGCACCCGCCCTTCGTTCATCGCTGTTAATGCCTGTACCTCTGCGTTAAACTATATGACGGGCAAGCCAATTGCATGATTGGAACATCTGTTTACATTCTATTTGGCGCTGGAAGTCCCAGTATGTGAAGTGCATCCTGCATCGTTTGCTTATAACGCTCGGTGAGCCAAATACGCAAGCTTTTCGCTGAGCCTTCAGCCTTCAAAATAGGACATGTAGCGTAGAAATGGTTAAACAACGCGGAAAGATCATATACATACGTACAAAGCTGATTAGGAGACAGCTCCAAAGCGGCAGCTTCCAGCGTTTCAGGCCAATAAGCTAATTGTCTCAGTAATGAATGCTCTTGAATCTCAAGATCGCTAATCTCAGCTAGAGCTTGTGGGTTAAACTCCGTGTCGCCTGCTCTCTTCAAAATACTGCTGGAGCGAGCATACGTATACATCAGATAAACACCTGTATTGCCGGATATTTCGGTTGCTTGATCAAGATCAAACACAACCTCTGTTTGCAAATGAAAACGAAGCAAGTAATAACGAATCGATGCTGCTGCTATCGTACGACTTGCCAAGCCGCCTTTACGGGATCTTTTTGCGTCTATGATTTGTTCCATTCTTACTAAGAAATCCGCTATTTTTATGCCGATTCCTTGCCTGCCTGACATCGCATACGCATGCTTGCCGTCTGACGTATCGATACCTAAACCACTTGCCGTATTTGGGCTTAATGCAACAACACCATAACTGACATGTTTCAACTGTTCTGCTTGCTCCTGAAAACCCAAAGCGAGCAATGCTTGTTTAACCATAGCTTGAGGATACTCTTGGCGCTGATCAATTACGTTTATGACCATATCCGCATGACCGATTTTTTTCCTTGCACCGCTTGTATGCGTTGACCACAGACCATCAGAAAACTTCTGGTAACGGAAATCGTTATCGAGCAATCCAAACTTCCACAGATGGTAAGCAATATCTTTGGCCGTATAAGTCAAAATACCGTTTGAGCGAACGAGCACTTTATCTGCGTGGAAATCCGATTGTTCCTCTGGTTCTCCTTTTTCATCAGAATGCTTCAGCACATAACAGCCCTTCAGCTTCCCTTCTGTTTCCTTGCGGAATATTCCCGTTGATTGCAGCAGTTCAAACGCGCGAGCCCAGAAGCCTTCACGCACAATATTGCTTTCCCATACTAGAACATCATAAGTGATGCCAAACTGCTTCATTTCCTCGACATGCTCTCGTACAATTCTTTCTGCGACCAACAAGCCCATCCATGCTACATTCGAATGCCCTTCTTCCAGCTCTGCAAGAACCTTGGTACGTTGTTCAAGCAATTCTGGCTGCTCTTTATAAGCCCGATTAATGCTTGAATACGTATCCCAGCAAAAATCCCCAAAACGCTCATAAGGCAGCACCGACTTTGTCTGAAGAATGCCTACCACCGTATCCGCCAATTGGTTGCCTAGATCATCAATGTAGTTATGCACCTCAACCTGATGACCCGTCCTTTTGAGCATTCGCGCAATCGTATCGCCTACGCAGGAATTACGCAAATGACCAATATGCGCTGATTTATTTGGATTGATAGATGTATGCTCAACAAGCACTTTTTTGTTAACTGTCGTTTTCTGCGAAGATAGCTGATCTGCATTGACTGCCCACCAAGGCCAATTCACATAGAAATTAAGAAACCCGGGTGAAGCAATTTCAATCTTTTTTATGGATGAGGAAAGACTTGGATGCTTGATTAATTTTTGTTTGAAGTCGTCTGCAATCAATGAAGGCGCACGTTTTAAAAGCCTTGCCAGCTGCATTGCAATATTGCTGCTATAATCGCCATGCGCTAAGTTAACGGGATGCTCGACCGCAATTTTGAAATTTCCAGGTCGCTCTGTACGTCCCTCTTCCAGCATGCCTTGCGTTATTTCTTCAATTGCTCCAATAATCAGCTTATGAATCATTGTAATTCCTCCTATTATCAAAATAAAAAAGGCCCCCGTCTCTAAAATAAGAGACGAGAGCCATAAAGATCCCGTGGTACCACTCTAAGTGCCAAGCCTAATAAGCAGCTTGACCCCTCATTTTCGTAACGGTCAATGACCGGATTTGCCTACTAAGCAACTTCGTTCGTTTCGGCAAACCATTTCATGGGCCCGCTTCATCTAAGACATCCGTACCGGCTTCCACTAACCCGGCTCGCTGCAACTATCGGTCCTAGACTACTGTCCCAATCGCTAATGTTGTTATTTCCAACTCATATGCTTAGAAGTATTTATACAGGAAGTGTATCTCGGTGTCAAGTCTCGCTGCATTTTTCGAACTATAACTTCCATTTGTTCAACGGTTCATCATCCCACACTTGCACTTCGATGTATCTTTCTGGTCCTCTTTCTCCCTTGGCATTCCATTCTTGTGGCAATCCAAATTCTCTTACTACTTCAAAGATCTCGTTCATAGTATAGACCTGACCTCGATAAGGCTTTCCGTCTTGGAGCCTCATCGTCGGAAACAAATCTCCATAAGTAAAACTAATCGTATTTGGCTTGAAATTCGACATTGGAACTTGCAGTACTTTACCTGCTGGATACCATTCTAAGAGCCATGGACATTCCCCGAGAGTCATATAATGGGGAAACTTCCGAATGGGCATGCCGCCTTTATCTATATATAAATCTCTTGCTTTTAATTCGAGACTCCGTCGAATTTCCAGATAATCCGCGGACCGTTTGCTGGCGAAGCCTTTATTTTGAACAATGATTTCGTTTAAAACACTAGCTGCTTCCTCTGGATTTAAGTCTGATAAATTGCGGAATGGACCCGTAGATTCATCATAGTAGTGATATAAGAATTCAAGCATGCCTACATTCCCCCACTCCATAAAAAGTATAATACTACTTATTGTTGCTTTTCAATATGGAAAATAGTAGAATTGTTTGTAGAACGTATGTTCTTATTTATGAAAAAGGAGTTGGACCTGATGTTTAAGAAACTAGAATGCGTTTGCATTCACACGATCGAAATTGAGAAATCTCTTGCCTTTTACACTGCGATGGGTCTAACTGAAAGCTGGAAAATAGAACGAGCATTAGAGGATGGGTTTGTTTGGAAAATCATCGGTCTAAAATTTCCAATGAAGGACAGCTCTGAACTTGTTCTTAGCAATCATCCTGACAACAAATTTACTGAAGTTGAAATTCTGGTTGAAGATGTCCGTGAAGCACACAACGAGTTAAGCAAAAATGAAGAAATTCAATGGATTAGAACACCCTTTGCTACGGAGTCTCGACATGTCGCTGTCTTCGAAGCCCCTGATGGCAACGTTTTCGTTCTAGTTGGAAAATAAACCAAAAGCCGTTAAGAAGAGTTGTATATGGGCCAACCTCTAATGGGTCCAGCACTCATATCCCAACAAACATCTTATCGGCTCTTTTTTAACTCATTTCTATTAGAAATTCATAGAAGTTATTTCGTAGATTTTTGCAGCAACTGATATAAAATAACAGCTGCTTGTGCACGGCTTGCCGTTTGATTTGGTGCAAAGCTACCATTGCCCATGCCATTAATTGTACCTGCTGCTTGCAGCATGGCTACAGCCTCTTTGGCATATTCAGCAATTGCTGCTGCATCATTGAACTCGACTTTATCGTTCACTTGTTCTAACGTTATGCCTGCTTTTTGCAACGCTCTGTATGCCATTGCTGCCATATCCTGACGGTTAATTTTATCATTAATGCCAAATGTCCCATCTGACAACCCTGTAACAATGCCTAATTGCTGAGCTGAAGCAACTGAATTATAATACCAAGCGCCTTCCTTCACATCATGGAATGTGCTGATCGCTCCTGTTTGCTTCAGGTTTAGCGTTTGAATAAGCATATGGATAAACTCTGCTCTCGTCACTGAACGATTAGGCTCGAAAGCTTGTGAAGATGCACCTGTAACGATGCCACGAGCTGCAAGCCCGATAATACTGTCTTTCGCCCATGAAACGGAAGATATATCTTTAAAGCTTACATCGATTGAAAGGGCTGCAAATTTACTAAAATGAGTCGTATTAAACTTGGCTATACCTGTAACAGCATCGTATCTGCTATTCGCAAGTACTTCAAGCTTCCCGTCCTCAGAAATATACAGTATGACGATTTGATTTGCATTTTCGCCATTCTTCAACTCGTAAGGCACAGATACATTTACAGATAGACCATTACCAAACTGGCTTATCATCTTGCCGCCAATGATTAAGCTGAAATCATAAACCGCATTCGTTCCAATCTGTTCACGAACCTCGCTAGACAGTGTATCGGCTGCGATTTTATTAACAATGAGTTCAATATTTCCTGTCGATTCAGTGGCATCTAATAATGAAATCGGCAATTGAACAGTAGCAAGGCCAGCGTTGAATTCGATGGTTTTAATACCTGCCGTTTTCGCAGCTTGAACTTGCTCAACAGAAATATTGAAAGCGACCTGCTTCGCCTTATCTACAGCTTTAGCCTGGAATTTCAATAAACCAGCTTTAGCATCTGCAATAGCAGCTTTCACATCGGCAGCACTGATAGATGCCTTAGCATTGCCGTTCGCATCAATAGTAGCATTAATTTCTCCTGGCTTATTAGCAGGAATGCTGCCTGTGTTGCCGTTGCCGCCAGGACCTGGGTCTCCTCCGCCATCAGGCTTGCCAGCTAATACAAGCACACCTAATCGTGAGGTGTTCTCATAAGACTTTCCTGTAGGATCGTTCCACATCCATACACTATCTCTTTTACCCGTACCGTTATCATCATTGTTGACCTGTAGATCAAAACCAATGATCGTCTCGTTGCTTGGAGTGATCAAATCCAAGTTGATTGCAGCCTCTACAATGTAACCGGTAGCAATATTATCAGCCCCATAAACTGTCTTCGTCACCGAAGTGTAGTTGTCATGAGAGGCATGACCGCCAACCGTATGCAGATTTTTGTAATTAATTCGATACTGGCCATCATCACCCTCATAAGCGCTAGTTTTTCCATTGTTTTGATCTACGAAAACTTCAATGGAATCATGTTCCCATGGGTTTGGACTCGCATCCGATAATTTTTTGTCGGTTACCAAAGCATAAACATAAAGATGCTTATCGTCCCACATCGTATAAAATTCAGCTTTAGAGCCTTCGCCGCCTTCTACTTTAACTTGGGTAGCAAGCTTGCTCGCGCTCGCCCACATTGCATCCATTTCACCGTCGAGAATAGGCGTGCCATATTTTGCAGTTGATACTTTTGTTCCTGAGATAAGCGTCAACTCGCCATAACCGCTGCTATTCTGATCTTGATTGTTTCCAAGATCGCTCCACGAAATGATACTGCCATTCTTGCCATGCTCAGTACCGTCATCTGAACCAGAATCTGTGACGCGAATATCATAAGATACTTTGCTGTCCAATGTGCTTCCGCTTAACGGAATAGCAGCAGTAATCGTGTAACCTTTATTCGTTTCTACAGCGTTAGCTGCCCCTCTTTCAACCGATACCTTTTTAATTTCATTTCCGCTCTTCACGAACAAATCGACCTTATCACCAACAAATTTCGATGGATCAGTCACGATTGCCTTTACATAGATATTATTTTCATCCCACAGCACTTTCATCGCAGCTTCTAATACGCCGCTCTTCTCCAATGAAATAGCTGGAATTGTACTCCAGAAAATATCATTGATGTTGCTTGGGTTTGGACTTCCATTTGCAGCATTTGCCGTTTTCTTCACCGCTACCAGCTTCGTTGGATCAACCATTCCCCAATAAGCAGGTTTCGCTTGGAAGTTTTTATCGAAAGCAAATGGCGCGTCTTGACGAGTGACCGGACGATTGTGGAGCCATGTATGGTCGTCAGCGATACCCCAGAAGGTAACATTGCTTATCCAGCCTTCTGGATTTTCAGCTGTCCTGCCCAGATCATCCAATTTCTTCAATTCTTCGAATAGCTCTTTAAAACGGTAGCCTTGTTTGGCAAGCAAATCTTGAGGCACTTCTTGGTAGGCATCCGTGTTGTTCGAATAAACCGAGACATCAAATTCAGTTAATTGGTTGTCGAATCCGGCCTCACCGAACATCTTAATTGAATTAGAAATTTGCTGAATTGACGGTCCGCTAATGTTAATATGAGTTTGGTGGCCAACCGAATCAATAGGCACACCTTCTGCTTTTAATCTCTTTGCAAGGTTTAATAAAAAGTTTGCTTTTTGCGGATTATTTGTTCCGTAATCATTAATAACTAGCTTGGAATCCTTAGCCTTTGCATATTTTATCGGGTCTTGCGCATACAACTCATCGAGCAATCTACGCGTTTCAGTAAAGGCAACTTTAATGAAATCCTCGCCTGTTAATTGATACCATAAACTATTACGCATACCATTCGGTCTGCCTTCATCAATGACCTCATTCACGACATCCCAATCCGTTGCGACGTCTGCATATCTTGGCACCACAACGCTTAAAAAATCTTTTAGCCGACTGAGAACAAGCTCTTTGTTTTCTGGAGTTGGACTCAATACGGTGCCATTATCATCGTTAAACATCCAGTTTGCTGCTTGTTCATGCCACACAAGTGTGTGGAATCGCATGTTCACTTTGTTGTCTCTTGCGTATTTGGCAAGCCTGTCTGCACTCTCGAAATTGTAAGTTCCCTTTGTTGAATTAATTGAACCAGGCTTCATTGCATTCTCAGCAACGACTGAACTGAAATGCATATCTAGAAGTTCTCTGCTTTTCCCTTCAAGCTGAATCGGCTCTAGCGCTGCCCCTACTTTGAAATAATTTTGATAAACATCCTTCAGCTTCGCTAGATCTGTCTGAACAGGTAGGGATGTCTTAGGCGGCAGTTCCGTCATTAAGACCTTAATATCGTCGATATAATAAGCGTCACTTACTCCCGAACTTTCAACATAGAAGCTTAAATCTGTTAAATTTGAATTGAAACTAAATGTCCCCTTGAGCTGTACCCAATCTGTCGAAGCTACTGCTGCTGAAGCAATGCTTACCCAGCTCTTGGATCCACTCGCATCCAGTTCAGCCGATAACTTTATCGTTCTGGAAGCCGAAGGCACTTCAGTAAGCTTGACGAAAGCTGTAACCTCATATTTTGCATTTTTCGTCATTTTGTCGACTACACTAACGGTCGGCCCGTTCCAGTCCAACGTACGGCCTGTCGTTTTCAAGCTGTATTGGCCTGACTTTTGCTGTTCTTGCGATACCGTTACGGCTACGCCATCTCCTCTTGGTTTCCAGCCTTCGATTGTACCATCATCGAAGTTATAGCCGAATTCCAATGGCCCAATCGGAGTTCCTCCACCACTGCCGGGATTATCAGTTGGCGTATGATCTACAATCAAGAGATCATCAATAAACACGTCAGCAGTCGACGAAACTGTCTCCAAATACATCGTCATAGCTTTTGAGCCAGTAGGCCTCGTATACGATGTTTTGGAGAAGGTTGTCCAGCTTTGATCATCAATGTTTTGGTTGCCCACGATCCAATCAAAGTCATTCGTTTGATCAGTCATTCTCATCGTAACATGTGCTTGATCAGTACCCGCTCCAAGCTTTACTTTAAACGAAATATCGTAACTATGTCCCTCTTGAAGCAAAGCATTGAGCTCAATGCTCGGGCTGCAGCTAACACTCCCACGCCCAGATAACTTTAACGATTTTGATCCCGTTGCGGCCTGCTCTGAAGAAACGGCTGCCTGCGCAGTGCCTCCGCTGCAATTAAACGGCTGCCAGCTGCCAGCATTTCCATCCTCAAACCCATTTTGAAGCACTGTTGTTGCTGCAGCTTGAGCTGTGTTCTCGAATCTTCCTATCGGCGTCAGCATACCGAAGAGCAAAATGAACGCCAATAGCATACTTAACTTCCTTCGCATTTCCATCCCCCTTGTCATAAATATAGACTGATAACGCTTACAAAAAAATCTTATCAAAACAGAAAGGGATAAAATACCTGAAGAAATATAGATTGTACCCTAAAAATATTTGTTATATTTATTACTTTAACTAGAGGTTTACAGTTTACAAGGGATGAGTACCACCTAACGCAGTCGACAATTATTTCGCACAAAAAAGACCCTTATCTCAAAAATGAGAAAAGGGTTTAACCATTATTATCATTACTTTTAGTTGAAAATTGCATAATACGGAACCTGCACATTAGCGAGTTCAACAAGCTTTACATGCATTTTTGTTCATTTTCTGCAACTCCATTATTATCAATGATTAACTTCGCGCTCCCTGAAAGTGATTCGGTATAACCGCAGGCGACAGTCTCCTTCGTCATTCCCCTGTCATCCGTATATTTCAAGTATACGGCGCCTTCACCTGTTAATTTCAATTGCGGTTTTATTCGAACCGTGTCGCCAGCTTTAATTATTTTTGCATAGCTATGCTTTTCAGAGCTTGAGATAATTCCAGTTTCAACCGAAACGATATCATAATCCGATTGATTATTAATCGTCACAGAGAAGCTCTGCAGCATTCCGAAATTGTCAGTATTTGTTCTAAGCCAGTTGAATAAAAAAATGACAAGCAGCAAAGAGAAAACGCCCAAAAACATATATCCTATTTTCTTGCTCATTATGGCTCCTCCCTCTCTTCAAGGTGTTGATCTGATTATCGATGCGTTTTTCCTAAATATGTATGAATCCTCACTTCTGCCTGATATGTAATAAGACACTCTTTCTATTAAAAAAGTAACATGTCATTAAAAAAATGTTTCAAAAGAAGGGTCTTCCAAAAAGTTAACTTCGGAATCCATAACCAAGTTTTACATAATCTTATCTTAGAAAAAAGAACCTTCGTATCTACTTTCACTGTGACTTGTAAGGTTCTTTCTACATCCATAAAGTCTACTCGCTCACGCACTTTTGGGGACAGTTTCTAAACTTAGAATTTTGTTCTACAAAATAAAATAGCCTGTGGCCTGTTGTTCCACTAGGAACAAACAGGCACGCAGGCCAAGTACAATGAAATTTATAGTTGTGGCCATTAGGCCATATTAATTTGCTATAGTCTGTTCATTTATTACATCTATTGCTCGGTTAAAATAATCGGACCATTTTCTGTAATAGCAAGCGTGTGCTCGTATTGCGCAGATAAACCGCCATCGATCGTTCTAGCCGTCCATCCGTCTTCATCGATTTTGCTGTGGTACTTCCCAGTATTAAGCATAGGCTCAATTGTCAAAACCATCCCGGCCTTTAAACGTGTTCCGCGATTCGGCGGGCCATAATGAGGCACTTGAGGCTCCTCATGCATTTTCTGACCAATACCGTGACCTATAAAATCTCTTACAACCGAGAAACCTTGTGCTTCCGCAAAAACTTGAATCGCGTGAGATATGTCTCCGATTCTGTTTCCGACTACAGCCTGCTCTATCCCTTTATAAAGGGATTCCTTTGTCACATTAAGCAGCTTTTGCGATGTTTCCGATATATTTCCGACTGCATAAGACCAAGCGGAATCCGCTAACCAACCTTCTAAGTTAACCACCATATCAATGGTTACGATATCACCATCGACTAATGCCCGCTCACTTGGAAAACCGTGGCATATTACATCATTAACCGAGGCGCATGTTGCAAAAGGGTAGCCGTGATATCCTTTTTGTTCGGGAGTAGCTCCATTTTTTTGCAAAAAAGCTTCGACAAATTTATCAATCTCCAACGTCGTTTTGCCGGCTTGAATAAATGTTCGCAGTTCCCGGTGGCAAGCAGCTAAAATTTCACCAGCTTTTTTCATCTTTGCTATTTCTTCACTCGTCTTGATAACAATCATTTCAATCACCCAATCCTTTACTTCATGGACAATGATGCCTGAAGTATTTTTCTAAAAAACAGTGTGATTCTAAGGATACCTCAAATGGTCAAAAAAATATATCCAAACTGCACAAAAACCGTCAGCATGTTGTCAGTTGCGTGTTCTCATTATATGTGCAAATGTCTCTGCGTGTGTAGAGAGGCATTTTAAGGTTTTACCCTTTTTGGGAGAGATAGCAGCTTATCGCGAAGCTCGATATATGCATGATCCCAGCCCATTTTCGCAAAAAAACGAAGACCGTCCAGACCTTTAAAGTATCGAGCTCCAATAAGCCGTTCTTTAAAGTTTTCGATTGGTTTGCCTATATGCTCATAATGAACACGGAATGCTTCGCCCAAATCTATCCCAGGTATTGCTTCTTCTATCGTCGCTATATCGATCATAAAGTCGCCGTAGATGAACCCAGCATCTATAATTCCGGTAATGCTGCTGCCATCAGAAATAATATTCCACTCATGACAATCATTATGAACAAAATGTCTATGCGCTGCGTTATAGCTGCAAAATGCCAACAGCCTCGAATATATCTCTTCAAAAACATCACGCTCTAAACAGGTCGTCTGAAACAGCTCATGCCAGTTTTCCCAAAAGGTTCCCTCCTGATTCTCTGCAAAAGACGCTGCTACAAATGACTCCCAATCCGCATATTGACCATTTTTCCCGTCGATGACCGGGCCATATCCTGTTGTTTGTCCTAATTGAACCTGATTCATCTTGGAAATGACATGAACCAGATCCGGCACAACGGCCATTTTTTGCTCAGCCTGCAAATCCGCCAGTACGATTCCAAGCTTTCGCTCTGAAATACAATAGGAGAAATGCCGCTCTTCACCGATACCACAAACTTTCGGATAAGGCAACTCCTGTGAAGAAAGCAGATTTGAAATCGTCTCTTCCTGCAGAAATGATTCCTTGGATGAATTTAAGCGAATTACATACGGTTCATTTGCCCATTCGAAGAAAAAAACGCTGCTGAAATTACCGCCCTCATTAGCCATAATATGGCTTACTTCACTTCCAAAGTGGCGCTGCAGCACCGTATTCACTTCTTGAATCGATAAGCTCGGTTTCGTATGCGACATAATCAAGTCCCCCCAATAATTTGGATTAAATATAGCTTGATTTCATTAATCGCAGCAAGAGAAACAATAGATATATTCATTTGATACTTATTCCTCAAGTGATCTATTCCTGCATTCGATTATGCAAATAAAAAAAGCCCGCAATGGGCTTTTTTTGAAACCTATTATTCTCCAGTAGCTACTTCGCCTTGCCATTGAAGCATGCCGCCAGCTACGTTTACTACTTTAAAACCTTGAGATTCGAGATAATCACAAGCTTTCCCGCTGCGGCCACCGCTGCGGCAAATAATAAGGATCTCTTCTTCCCCTTGCTGAAACTCATCAATCCGCTCTTGGAGCGCCGATAGCGGAATGCTGCGTGCTTCTTTAATATGTCCTTCTTGCCACTCCTCTGTTTCACGAACATCAACTAGATTTAAGGTTTTACCTTCCTTCAACTGGCTCTCTAACTCGGCTGTCGTAATCTCTGAGTACATGTTACCCATCCCTTCAAGCGTTGCATTTATATTTTCATTTACAAGCATTGTAACGCTACGGCCAGCTCATGTCTATCTTGATTAACCTAGTTAATTGTTAATAACATTAAATAATTGGAACATACTCGCCGCTCCATTCATATTGGTAGTCATTGCTTATCCGTA
Organism: Paenibacillus sp. NRS-1760; assembly: GCF_050467785.1. Classification (NCBI taxonomy): domain Bacteria; kingdom Bacillati; phylum Bacillota; class Bacilli; order Caryophanales; family Paenibacillaceae; genus Paenibacillus; species Paenibacillus sp. NRS-1760. The sequence goes on from NZ_JBITPK010000006.1 coordinate 102,753, forward strand.
TATAACCCAGTATAAAGCGTTGTCTTTCCCTGTGAAAAACATCTGAGTAGTTCTGATTGTCTCGATTACCTTCGGCTACGAGGATTTGAGTATCCTCGCAACTCAAAATAATGCCAATATGATCATGAGGCTCATCAGAGAGCAGCTTATCGTAAATGACAATATCGCCTCGCTGAGGTGTAAATCCATCCTGCCCATCCTTATAAAAAAATCCGGTTTCAGGCAGCTGTGCCCATTCCAGCCAAGCAGCTACACCCGCGAAACGACAAACACCATTCGGGTAACGAATGGGGAGACGAAAACCGGCTAATTTGCAGCAATAATAAACAAATGCAGCGCACCAGCTATTTTTCAACACTTTATGGATATCAGAGTCCGGCCAATATCGGCATATCTCTCTATACCGTTCATCGCCAGGCACGCCAATAATATCTTTACTCGCAAGCGACTCTGCGATGTCAGCAAGCAGCTCCCGCGTTGTTGAACGCTCATCCGTCCCGCCAATATCACAGTTTATTAACGCTCCTACAGACTTGGCGGGAATCATAAGCTCATTTAATACCTTTTCAAGTCTACTTTTCCCGTCCTGATCAAAACAATGATTTGGCTGGTGAAGATACAATTGCAATAAATATGCGTCCTTTAAAATTTCTTCATAAGGCCCTTGGCTTCTGCTTCTGTCTTCATAATAAAAGATCGCTCTAAGAATTGTATTTTGCTCTTCCTTCGTAAACAGATCCAAATCCCGAATAAAAGGTCGTACGGATTCTGCGCTGTTAAGACCAGAAAACCCACTAATACCGGTTTTGTAATCATAATATCGGTGAAGCAATGCTGCGATTGAAGCGAGCTCGGCATCCTGTCCTCTTTTCATTGCCAACATGGAGGCCAAGCTAGCAACGCCGAAAAGATGAATAGACGCTTCTTGTTTTTTCGCCTCATTATTGATCGATGAAATCAATTCTTGTACAAAAAAACGAATGCTTTCCATTCGATGTTCTTTTTTTATCGTGTTCAAATAGACACCTCCTCCGCATGGATAGCAGTATACTAACGCTTCTTTCTGTTTTTCGCTGCAAGCAGACGATTGATTGTAGCTCCGTTCTCTGTTTTGCCTTGCAAATTCACTCGATTCGAATCTAGTTCTCTTGCAACGTTAGGATCATTTTCTTGCGCGCGCTCCACCTCTTTGGTTGGCACTTGTAAGCTCGTGTTCCTTGCAATAGAAACGTTCACTTTTTTCTCATCGTCCCGATTGCCTGAAGCATCTCCTGATTGGCCTTTTTCTTCACGATCTCGTGGATGGTTATCTCCGCTATAAAAACGGACTGCTTCTGACTTTCTTTCCTTTAAGCGACTCACAGAGCTTGACGAATGGGCACTTAAAGCTCTTTCGTTATCTCGCTGGATTGATAACTTCGTTTTTCTACTAAATGTTTGGATAAGCGGCTGAAACACACGATTCCATGAAATAGACAATCTGCGAATGGCGATATCAAGCAGCCATAGCACCAGTGCTGCCACGAGAAGGCCATGTGTCCAGTTATAAACTTGCCGTGTAAGAATAGGTTCAAATTGGAAGGCTTGCTTTGGGTCTATTGGATCTAAAATTCTTCCACTAGTTGTGGCGGCCACCTGTTCAAGCAGCTTTAAACCATCCTGATTTGCGATTCGATATTCTGGCGAATAAGGGATCACAAATCCTGCCGTATTCCCATTTTGAATAGACGAGTGACTATCCCCTTGACCAATCTGCGCCAAATAAACACCGGGTTCAGTAACCGTTAGCTTCGTTTCAAATTCACCTGGTGCCACTGGCATTAATCGCTTCCGTTCGCTTACTCCCTCTTGATTCAGAATAGCTGCAGAAAGCTTGCTGTCAGCCCCTGCTCCCTCCGCCTGTGAATGAACGGTTACCTTTGCTTCAGTACCATTCACTTGTGCAGTAATGGAATAGGGTGCACGCTCAAACTGGGGAAACGTCCATTTTACCCAATCAACGAAAACTTTAGGAAGCTCAGCCCATTGCACCCATTGGCTTGACCATTTTCCGCTTAAATCACTAGTCCATGCAACCGTCCTTCCAGAACCATAAGACCAGCGAGCGAGGAGTGGATCGCCTTCGGGTGTCCATAATGCAATCTCAGCTGTTTCTTTTGGCGTAGTTGCTATATAGGCATGGATTACAGGCAAACCATTGCGCCAAAGGGAAGACCACTCTCCTGCTTGACCGATACTTGGGGTGAAGGTTTGCTCCACGACGTACGTTCTAGACATCATCACGGTCTCTCGGCTAAAAATAGCGGGAAGCGTGCTTTCGTCTTTCGTAAAGTAATACCGCCCTTTGGCATTTTTCGCTAGCTGCTCAAGCAGTCTCTGATCAGCGCCTTCTCCTACAGCAACTGTCGACAGCGTCATATTTTTCTCATTCATTGCATCTGTAATCGTATTGTAGTTGGCATTCGTTGAAGATTGACCATCCGTCAGCAAAATCATGTGCTTGCGCTGTGCGTCAAGCTTATTTAAACCTTCATAACCTTCATTCAGCGCTGAAAATATTTCGGTGCCTCCTTCAGGCTGAATGCTTTGGATTTGATCAAGGACAGCTTGGCGATCTGTAAGCTTCGTCGGCTTTACAACCCACCAAGGCGAAGAATCAAACGCAACTACTCCTACTGTATCGGTATCTCGCAGCAGCTCAATCGTTCGCATGGCAGCTTCTTTCGCTAGATCAAGCTTGCCATCCGACATGCTTCCAGATCGATCAATGACGAGTACAAGTCCTAGCGATGGAATTTGTTTTCTTCCTTGCAGGTCCATATATACGGGTAACGCACGCTCAACTGGCGTTTTGAAATAACCGCCAAGCCCAAAGCTTTCGTCGCCTCCGACCATCATCAAGCCTACCCCATAATCGCTAACCGCTTTTGCAATCCATTCCATAGGCTTCTCAGCTATTCGCGCAGCGGATACATTATTCAAAATAATGCTGTCATATGCTGCATATTGTGCTAGCTCAACCGACAATTGCTCGGGCATGATCGTCTCGTAACGGATGACGGAAGCTTGCAGTGCAGCTTCTATGTTAGCTGAGGAATCAGGAACGCCTTCCACAATTAATACGTTTGGTGGACCGCTTACCCGGCTAAAGGCATGTGCAGTATTATTTGCCGGCTGTTCATCGCCTGCCGTAAATATTTCAGCTCTAAAACGGTGAAAGCCGGGGTCCAGCGCAACGCTTTGCAGCGAATAACGATTTTCGCCTCTTTCAAGCTGGATATCCGAAACTGAGAGCTCAGCATCATCTGCATAGAGACGAAGCTGTGCCTGACCCGCAATTGTACTGTTAATGGCAATCTCAAAGGTAAAGGTCTCCCCTTGCTTAAGAGCTGCCGGTACATTTAGTTCTTCAATCGAGGTGTCCGTTACAACCGAAGTGTTGATATCGACAACATCGACTGAAATACCTGCATTTTTGAGCATACGTGCTTGTCGAAGCACATCACCTGTATTTTCTGCACCATCAGAGAGCAGAACAATATGTCCTCCGCCTTCTTTTTGCAGCATAGCTCCTGCTAACTGAAGCCCTTGTGACAGATCGGTATAGTTCCGATTGACATTCGCTTGGAAATTAAACTCGGTATCCCCTGCTAATTCCTCATTCGTAACCGTCCGTTCAACTGCCGCATTCAACCCAGAAGAAATGATTCCTCCCCGATCAGCTTCTTCTTTAGCAGTCCACGCCTCATTTATCCACTTGCCTATTCGTTTATCGGCTCGCATGCTCTCTGACCTGTCAGCGACAAATACGAGGCTGCGCTGCTCTCGCTCAATAAATGGCTGGACTTGAGCTGCAATTGCAATCAGGAGCAATAGTATAATCGAGCGTGTGACAATAGACATTATTTTTCTGCGGCCGCGAAGTCGAAGGGTCATTTTGAACATCCAAACGATATATAAAAGCCAAGGAAGCAGCAATAGAAACGCGAGCGGGAACTCAGCCTGAAAGCCCACGGCGATACACCTCCCATTCAGCTGCCATAATGAAGAGCAATAAAATCGCAACATACAATTGCAACGATATCTGCTGTTCTTCTGTTGAACGATCTATGCCGGTAGCTGGAGCGAGCTCAGAGGTTGCGTTTGGCAAAAACACCCCTTCAACGGCTCCATTATTCTGAAGCTCCTCATGATCAACCGTGACAGCGAGCAACCGGCTGCTTACAGCGGTTTGATCTTTGTCGCTTTCTACGAGGCGGTATAACCCTGGAATGGAAGGTGCGATATATAATCCAGCTGAATCCAAATCAAGCTCTGCTGACTGACGAAGCAGCGCACGCTCAGCTTGGGAGTCTCCTCCTGTAAGCTCAACCGCTTCCCATGCCGCTTTGACCGTATTCGTATGTAGAGAAATTTCCATTAACTGATCTGCAATAACAGAACCAAGCTCAAGGTGAGAACCACCGCTCATCCACTGTGCAGCTTGAAGGATAAGAATCGGAAACTCTGGCCGGAGCGGCAAATCTGTATCTTGAAAATTAAAAGTAAAGCGCAGCTTCGCCTTGCCATTCTCCTTGCCTGCATAAATTGCCGGTATTCCGCCATAGCTAAGTACCGGCTCTCCCCATAAAAGTTCAGATGCAGCAGGCTTCTCCAGTCGACCGATATGCGTATCAGCAAATGTGATATAAGTCGTAAGGGGATGCTCCTTCTTCTCTACTCTCGTGTTCGATGGAATGCTTGCTTTTTCATCCGATTGATCGGGATGATCGATCATCCATAGCGGCTTTGATTTAAGCAGCATGGACCATTCAGAGTCGGCCAGCAGCCGTTCATTCATCCCATCTAAAATAATCCAATCCAGCTTATCAACCTGCTCACCTGTTGGAACGACGCTGTCTGGACTTATTTTTACCGTTTGTACGCCTGCCAGCTGAAGTGCTTTCTCCAGAAACAAATTTCCTTCCGAAATGAGAAGTGCTTGCCTAGCACTTGGAATTGTCGGAAATTGAAATGCCGTGTTATCAATGACAACAGCATCCATACGTTGTTCAATTCTGGCCTTGTAATAAAGGGCTGGAGGAAGATCAACGATCTCCACGCTTTCCCAATCGCCTGCTGGAACAATAACGGTTCGATTTGCAGCTAAAATCTGCTTTTTCACGTCACTCTCATCATTTGCAGCGAATACATCAAGCTTTACTGTCTGCTCCCGCTTACTGTCATTTTGAATCGTAATCATACCCACACTTTTACCGCTATCGTTCGAATCTGCTTTGATGCCAAAATATAAAAGCGATACATTGCTGTCAGAGCTCGCTTGTCCTACGATTACACGCTCAACTTTTGCATGCAGGTTAAGCTTGTTGGCTTCTGCAGCATCTGACCACTGGCCATCTGTAAAAATTACGACTTCTCCATGTGAATCCTCTTGCAACAAAGAATCTGCTAACGAAAGGGCTGCGGTATGATCTGTTTTTCCATAAAAAGGAGTTATCGCTTGCAGTTGTCGTTTCATCTGCTCTTTGTTTCTTTGGCGATTCGTCAACACTTCAGGCTGTGCGCCTGTGGCAACAATCGTAATCAATCGAGCAATCGATTGTTTGTCAAGCCAGATCTCTGCTGCTTCTATTGCTGATTCAAGGCTTGTCTTCGCACTAAGATTGATATCTCCTGTTTTTGCCGACATGCTTGCAGAACGATCAATGAGGAGGATAGCATGACCAGATGGTGCTGCCTGCCTCAAGACTATGGGCTCCATTAAAGCGAAAACGAGTATTAGAGCAACAAGCAGCTGCAAAATGAGAAGCCAGCGGCTGCGGAGCTTTTGCCATGGCCGATTCGCTTCCTGCTCCTGCAATACCCGTCTCCATAGCAGGTGACTAGCGATACGCTGGTTCTTATAGGTTCTCTTTAGGATATACATGGCAGCGATAGCTGGCAACGCAAATGCAAACCAAGCCGATGCCACGGACAAAAACTGCATCCAATACCCTCCAATCCATTCTAATCATGCTTTAAAGAGATCTAGGAAAGTACTTATGCAAAAACCTTATAAAGCGATAAATTTGGAACTAGCTGTTAAGTACATGAGAGGATAAAAAAGTGTGTCTAACTGTTTCCTCTAATGAAACACCAGTATCCACGAAAATATAAGAGGCGCCGCGTGCTGCGCATATGCTCTTCAGTTCATTTTGAAAGCCTGCAACCGCACTGCGGTATTCATGAAGCAGCTTTTGACCTATCGCTACTTCCTTTCCCGTCCCCAACTCGCAGTCAATTAACTTGAGTTCTCCGCTCAAATCGGGGCTCAACTCTTCAGGCGACAATAGATGTACCAGCACGACCTGTTGACCTGCTGCTGTTAACGAAATGAGCGTTTCTTCGATTCCCTGTTCAAACATTGCATCTGTAAGTACCCACGCGGAACCGGAACGTCTCGGCAATGCAGCCGCCGTCTGGAATGGTGCTGCCATGTTAACGAATTTTTTTATTGCGGCTGGGGAAGAAGAATCGCTATCCCTCTCAAGCTGCTGCATGGCATCTGCTAAAAAATGAAAAAGCTTTGATGAAGAAACACGCCCGTGCAGCGGCTGCAGCTCTCTAATGATCGTATCACGAAACAAACGCACCGATATTCGATCATCACCGCAAAGCGCGATATGCCCTAAACATGCAGCTAGTCTTAATGCATATTGAAGCTTGTTTGTATCTGAATGTCCAAAAGCCATGGATTGTGATACATCGATGTAGAGGCTAACCTGCAGCTCTTGTTCATCCCAATATTGCCGAATAAACGCTTTGCCTGTTCGGCCGTAAACATTCCAATCTATTCGGCGAATATCATCACCGGATGAATAAGGCCGATAATCAGCAAATTCTTGCGATCCGCCAAGTGAGCTGGAGCGCCTTTTGCCTGCCAGCAAACCTTTGATGCGGTTACCTGCACGAATACGCATTCGTTCAAGCTCCGTAAGAAAAGATAGATTAGGAAATAATAGCTTCAAAGCTTCCTGATTCGAAAGTCCGGCAGATGGAGAATAGGCATTCTGTAATGAGTTTGCTGATTCTTTGCTCACGCTCATCGCGCGGCCTCCACAGCCGTTAAAATGGCTTTGGACATCTGGTCGCTTGACATGCCTATCGCTTGTGCCTCATAGCTAAGCACGAGTCGATGCCGAAGCACCGGCAAAGCCGTTTGCCGAATGTCATTCCAAGAAATATGAAGCCTTCCAGCTGATAATGCTCTAACTTTACTTACAGCGATAATGGCTTGAACAGCACGCGGCCCCGCTCCGAATCTAACGTATCGTTTAACCTCTTCAGGTGCGTCAGGCTCGCCAGCATGCGACATCATAACAACCTTAACCGCTAAATCAAGCACCTCATCGGCGACTAAAACCTGTCTAGCGGACATCTGCAGATCCATTAATTCAGCCGCGGAAAGAACAACCGATACTTTGGGCTGAGTAATTGAAGTTGTGCGAAGCACGATTTGTTTAAGCTCCTCGCGGCTTGGAAAATCCACTCCAATTTTGAGCAAAAAACGATCAAGCTGTGCTTCTGGCAGCGGATAGGTTCCCTCTTGTTCTATCGGATTTTGGGTAGCCAGCACAAAAAAAGGTTTTGGCAGCTGATGCGTCTCCCCGCCTGCTGTTACTGTACCCTCTTGCATAGCCTCCAGCAATGCGCTTTGTGTTTTAGGCGTCGCCCGATTGATCTCATCAGCGAGCACTAAATTTCCAAAAATCGGCCCTGCTTGAAACCGATGTGCGGCTGCGCCTTGGGTACCAAAATCTATTAAAGTTGTACCCGTAATATCCGAAGGCATCAAATCAGGTGTAAATTGGATACGAGAAAACTGCAAAGAGATGCAATCCGCAACAGTGCGGATCAGCATCGTTTTGCCAAGGCCTGGTATTCCTTCAAGAAGGGCATGACCCCCAGCAAGCAAACACCAGAGCAGCTGCTCCACAACGGCATGTTGACCAACGATGACACGGCCAATCTCTTCTTTCAATGCAGCAATCCTCGCGGCAGCCTCATCTAACTGTGCTTTGGATTCAATCATATCGGATCATCTCCATTATCGGTTCGGTTGAATTTGATCAAAATATTGCTTAACCTTCTCCTGCATACTATCAGGCAGCTGTGAGCGTCCTAGCGATTGCTTCGCTTCTGCTGCATATTCGTTATAGACATCCTCATAAGGACGTGTCGTTCCATCGATCATCGGGGATTGACCGCCATTTACGGTCTGTCCCCCTGTTGATGGACCACCATCCTGCTGCACATTCCCGGAGCCTTGCATCGTACGAGGCGTTGTGATCAAATTTCTGCCGCTGACTCCTGTGCCAGCTCCTGGTCCAGTGCCGGAGCCAGTGCCAGAACCAGATCCAGAGCCAGATCCAGAACCTGAGCCAGAGCCAGAGCTAGAGCTAGAGCTAGAGCTAGAGCTAGAGCTAGAGCTAGAGCTAGAGCCAGTGCCAGACCCGGAGCTAGAGCCAGAGCTAGAGCCAGAGCTAGAGCCAGCGCTGGAGCTAGTGCCAGAGTTTGAACCAGAGCCAGTGCCAGTGGCAGTGCCAGTGCCAGAGTTTGAACCAGAGCCAGTGCTGGAGCTAGTGCCAGTGCTAGAGCTAGTGCCAGTGCTAGAGCTAGTGCCAGAGCTAGAGCTAGAGCCAGTGCCGGGCGCAATACCCGCGGCGCCTTCCGCAGCAAGCTGCTGTGCCAGCTGCTGCCCGCTTTGCCCGAGCTGGCCCGCCATACCTCGGGCCAACTGCTCCAGCTCGCCCTGCGATAATTCGCGGGCGAGCGCTTTCTCAAGCGCCGCGAGTGCATCGCCGGCGCTCTCGCCATCCGGGGCGGCTCCGCCGTCCGCCCCGGCATCACCTGCGGCGCGCGCCTGCTGCGCCGCCTGTTCAAGCGCCGCAGCAAGCTGTGCGGCGCCCTGCTCTTGCGGCTGCTCTGCTGCCAGCCGCTCAAGTGCACTCGCCAGCGCTTCACGCTGCGCTGGCGACAGTTGGTGCAGCTGCCATCGCATAGCGTCGATCGCTTGCTGCATGCCTGCGGCGTCTCGGTCCTGCAAAGCTTGACCGAGCTGCCGCAGGCTTGGTTCATTGCTCATCGCATTTGCCGCAGCTTCCAACCGCTTCGCCGTTTTCTGCGCCGCTTCAGCTGCTAATTCCAGCTTGTTAATCGCAGCCTCCAGCTGCTCTAGCGCCTCAGTTCCATCGCTGCCCAGCGAATCGAGCTTGCTGCGCAGCTCCTTTAGAGGTTTAAGCAGCTCCTGCTTCTGATCCTCTGGCAGCTCTGCTGCCTCCGCGAGATCAGTAAGCTTCTCCGTTTCTTGCTCCAGCGCCACAAGCCTTTCCTTTGCCACTGCGAGCGCTTCCGCTCGTTCGTCAAGTGAATTTGGCAGGAATAGCAGTATCGCCAAAACGATCCATACAGCAGCTGCGCTATAGATCAGCAAACGCCAGCTTCGCCATTCTGGCCACGGCAGCGAAGAATGCAATCCGCTCACATATTTATCTGCAGCCTCTGTTGCCACTTCCCGCTGCATGATAATGATCGGATGAGCCTGATCTTCTTCACGCATTAACCCATCAAGAGCAGTCGATATCGCATCCTCGGTTACTTGTTTATCCATCATTCTAGCTGCTTCCCTTAAGGAAGCACGCTTCCATAATCCAATACCCACACCAACAACGAAACCTAAACTAGCAATGATGAACACAAGCAGTCGAACATGCAAAATAGGCCACAGCCTGCTCGCACCAAGCAGCAAAAGGCCGGCAGCACTGCTTCCAAGTAAACCTATCAGCGCATAACGGCTCACTGTAAACATTGTCAACCTGCGTCTAACAGGCTGGAGCAGTTCAACCAACGACTTCTTTTGCATAACTGGCCCTCCTATAAGTTTTGCGCAGCAAAACTTTACTTCGTAAGCATCATTTGCGCAGCAAAACTTTACTTCGTAAGCATCATTTACGCAGCAAAACTTTACTTCGTAAGCATCATTTGCGCAGCAAACTTTACTTCGTAAGCATCTTTTTCATTGCAAAACCTTACTCTAACGCATTTTTTGCTTCACAGCTCTCTCTTTCGTAACCATAATTTCTTTTTCAAGCATTATTTCCGTCTCAAGCGAGGACGAAGTCTACGAATGCCCAGCCATAGAGCAAGGATGGAGAGAAGCGTATAGATAATAATGAACTCCTGCCACAATGCAAGCGGCGCGTTATTCCCTTTTTGTCCAATCGAATTTACAGAAAAGGCTTGATTTGAGACGAGCGGATCTAAAATGCTGTACAAAGCAGCCGCAGGATTCAAGGCAATAATATGACCGATCCAGCTATAAGCATTTGTAGTCGTTTGCGGCATTTGTTCCATCACGCCTACGAGTACAATAAATAATAATGCTGTTCCGCCAAACATAAACAACGTAACGCCATACGTTACGATGACAGAAATCATCGTTCGCTTGAATAATGTCGAGAATAATATGCCGAAGGAGCCGAGTACAAACATAATAAATAAATAAAACAAGAAAACAAGAAAGAGCTGTTCTGGCGAGATGCCGCCATACAAAAAGATCATGCTGTATACAGGAATCGTACTGATCACAATCAGTACCATAAAGCTTAGTGACGATACAAGCTTGCTAAGCACAATCGTTGCTGAGCTTTGCTGCGTCGTGAGCAGCAAATTAAGGGTCTGCTTCTCGCGTTCGCCGCTAATAACACCAGAAGTGAGGCCTGGTGCCATGAAAGCAATCAAACCAAGCTGTGCCATGCTCATAAAATAAAATAAAATCTTGCTTTGCTCAGGATTATAGGACTGTCCTCGTCCAGAAGTTACTTCAGTTAAATAAATAGCGCTTAAAGCCATTAAGCCGATTGCAAATAAGTAAAAGAACAGCGTCCACATCGCGCGAGGCGTCCTCATTCTAAGCTTGAACTCTTTATTCAATACGGGATTGATAAGCTGGTGACGCCAGCTCATTCGGCCTGCTCTTGCCGCGGATTGCTCCTTCATTCGAGTCCGTCTCCCCCTTTCGTAATTTCCAAAAACACATCCTCAAGATTCGTCTGTGCTTCACTGAAGGAGATCAGCTGAAAACCTGCAGCAACCAGATCATGAAGCAGCTGCGATTGCTCGGCATCCTGTCCGCCAAAGTGAATTTGTATTCCACGTTCATCTCGAAAAATTCGGTTAACATAAGGGCGATCACGCAAAAACAGCTCCGCTTCTGACTCCCGATCAACTAATCTCACATGCAGGAAACGTTTGACACGCAATCTATTTTGAATATCTGCGACATTTCCGATCGCAATCATTTCACCATGCTCAATGACGCCGATTTCATCTACCATTTCGGCGAGCTCAGGCAATATATGTGAAGAAATGATGATCGTTTTCCCCATTGACTTCAGCTCTCGCAATATCTCTCTCATCTCAATCCGTGCTCGAGGATCAAGACCGGAAGCAGGCTCATCCAAAATAAGCAGCTCTGGATCATGAACGAGGCAGCGTGCCAAGCAAAGCCGCTGCTTCATCCCCCGAGACAGCGAGTCAACGTAAGCATCTTTTTTATCACTCAAATTGACCAGCTCCAGCAATTGCGGAATCAGCTGCTCCCGCTCCGCCTTCGGTATACCATAGCTGGCGCCATAGAAATGCAAATATTCTAACGTTTTGAATTGGTCATACACACCAAAAAAATCCGGCATATATCCAATTCGCTTACGCACCTCATGCGGATGTTTGGTCACGTCAAATCCGTCTACTTTTGCGATGCCTGAGGTCGGTATCATTAATGTCGCAAGAATAGACATCGTCGTTGATTTTCCTGCCCCATTGGGCCCAACAAAACCAAATACCGTTCCCTTCGGAATTGTTAGATCTATCGATTTAAGCGCTTGAAACGTTCCGAATGTTTTGGAAAGCTGTTTGATTTCAATCATCGGAACCAGAGGCGCATCATTTGATGGTTGTTCCGCAGGTTCTGTTTTAGGCACTTCCACATTAATGATCTCTATTTCGTGATTTTTGCTCATTTTTTCTGTATCTCTCCTTCTAAAGCAATCTGCGGTAAAGTCATGTCCACAGAACCAATGGCAGAAAACTTCATTCGAACAATTTGATTGTTAATCAAATACTCTTTTGGCGCAGCTGCAGCTTTGCTTGGATCTGTCCAATTTCCTTCTTTCTCGTTCCAGACAGTTAATGTGAGATTTGAAGCAGTTGTACTGTTGTTGTATAGGATTTCGAGATGATCGTATACAGCATCATGATCATTTGGCAAAATATATTCAAATATAAGCTCGCCATCGCCTACAAAATAAGAACCGTTCCCATAGTGCTGCAATTGACTCGTGGCATTTTCCGTAATAATGGGATTAATAAGACCTGCTGGTACGATGACACGATTCCCATCAATAAAAGATGTATCGACCTTTTGAACCCACAGCTTCAAGTTATCTGTCTTTATCGTTTCGCCGTTCACCTTGTAATTCTGCTCATGATCAGTGCTAAAGCCAACCACTATAGGCTCCGGCGGGACAATGCCGCCATTGTTTCGATTCCCAAAGTTGTCTACAAGCTGTCGCTCTCGATTATACCCGTCATTGCCTCGGTTAGTTGGATTAGGAAACATCATCTGACCATAAGGGAAATAGCCTGATTGATTAACCGTACTCGTTGTAATTGTCGTTTGCCCACTCTCGCCGACCTTCAAATCGCCAAAGAGCTGAGCTTGCCCATTGATTAGCATGGAAACATTCGTAAGATTAGTTGTCGTATTGTTAGTAGCAGTTACCTCAATCGCATGTCTGATCTGCTTATAAGCAAGAGTTAACTGCCCCGTATCACTACTCATCGTTTGCTTTTCTATCCATAGTTTCCGTGTCGACCAATAGGGAACGGAGCGCCATAGTGCTGTAGTCGAATCATTTTCGGAAATCAATTGCGTTTTATCATCCATATTCTGATTTCCATTTTGGTTGTAATTGGTGTAAAAAGATAAATTTACTCTTTTATCAAATTCTGCAGTCACTGTTCCCCCAGTTGGAATGAACACCGCAGTTGCACCTGATCGTACAGCGTCTCCTTGTCCAGTCAACTCAATGATCTCAATCGTATGGGCTGATAAATTTCGCTTATCTTCAGCACCAAAGAAAAAGATTGCGAAACCGGTAATAACCGAAAAAGCAGGGATAAGCCACCAAGACCACTCTCTGCGATCTGCCTTAGCTAAAATTATATACAGTACCGGCGCAACGATGATCATATAGCCGATAAACATCCACATAAGCAGCATAAAATTGGGCGGTTTAATCGACGGGAACTCATCTATAATGCTTTCAATATTCCATTTCATATTATTGTTGATGCTCATCGTGCCAGGTTGAAGCGGCGTCAAATTTTTTTTAAGCACCTTCGCCCATAGCATCGCGCTGCCAGTCCATGTAGACATAGGCTCAAGTGATGGATCAAAAGCGATATAAATTACGCTGCCAAATCCATGTTCACGGGATACGACAAGCGGCAGACCATTCTCAGCAAGCTCCGTTTTGCCATCTATTATACGACCTGTCGAGACGACCAAAGGTTTTTCAAGTGCAAGTGCGGTACCTCCGAAGATGGCAAGTGAATCCGCGCTGGATATGGTCGATGTGCCTGACGATTCTAGCGGTGCAATCTGTTTAAAGGCATCTGCGGTTTTGCCATAGCCTACGCCTCCAGTTAACACAAGTGTGCCGCCTTGCTGTACCCAATCCGTTATGGCTTTAACCTGTACTTCATCCCAACCTGTGGTTGGCATATCATTGATAACAATCGTGTTGAGTGTTTTGAGTAAAATGGGGTCACTGGGCAGTTCCTTCTGCGCAATCGGAATGACCGTTATTTCGTAGCCTCGTTGATTTAACGATGGCATAAAATTCAAAGTGTCCGGGTCACGAGATATGACACCAATGGTGTAGCTGTTAGCCGTTCTTGCATCTATGTAATCGTTGCCGAAAATCGGAATAAGTTTGCCGGATTTGTAGGAGTCCATATAAAATCGTATTTTACTGTTGCTCCGATTAAGAAGCTCGCCTTGAATAGATGCTGTTAATTGTATGGCTGTGCCTAGAGGCAGCTCTGTGGGTATGATCAAGTCATTAGAGCCTACTATAGATATAACAACTTCGCCTTTCAAATCCTCAGCTGTCTGATTTGTCAGTGTAAGCCTAACAGGATACCACTCGGATTGTTTCATGTAGCCCTGAAATCCGACACTCGTTTCCAATAAAATTCCCTTCTCCGTTGCTGCTGCCTGTGCGTTGCCAGTTCCCGCTAAGAAAGCTGCAATCAAAGTAATCATGACCGCATATGCGATGGTTCGATTTCTTAAATGAATAAAACGGTTCACCATTTGACCCCTCTCTTTACTTGATCTTCCATTTATACACATCCTTATTTTAACGGATTTTACAATTGAATTGTTGCTTCTTTTTCTAAATAATCATAAAATGCAAAAAAAAAAACGACAAAACTTGATCATATAAGCTGTGCTTAAGGTGATCATCGTTTTATCGTTTTCCAATTTTATGGTAAATTATTTTACAGGCGTACTGCTGTTCCGCTGACAGCTACCATTAACATTCCTTCACGCACAACCTCATAATCAATGTCAATCGCAACGATTGCATTTGCTCCAATCTTAGCAGCTTGATTTTTCATCTCATCAATGGCTACGTCACGAGCTTCCTTCAGCTTGCTCTCATACGCGCCGGAGCGTCCTCCAACGATGTCTGTAATCGATGCAAAAAAGTCACGAACGACATTTGCACCCATAATCGCCTCTCCTGTTACGATTCCTATGTAATCTTGAATAGGACGGCCTTCTATTGTTGGTGTTGTTGAAATTAGCATAATTATGCTCCTCTCGCTTCATCAAGAAGCGTGTATTTAAAACATTTGCTTATATTACGAAGCTGGCAGCTGTTTTGTTTCAATTAAGTTCCATTCATTTGCTCTTTCAATTCCACATCTATGAGTTTGTCCGTAATCGTGTTTATTCTAATCGTAACGCGAATAGCAAATTGCTTGGCATCTCTATTTAACAGTAGAACAAAACATTCCTCTGATTCTCCATTAGTTAGCTTTTTTCTTCCTTCGTATTTGTAATTAACAATTGAAGCATCCTCGTATGCTTTTGACGTTTCTTGCATGGCCAGCTTTCCCCACTTTGCGTAGGCCGGCTCCGCATGCAAATGAACCGCTTCTGTTGCAAACACTTCCGTATGCGTAAAGCTAAGCAGTGCGAACACAGCCTTAATTACAATATTAATTATCATTTTGCAACCACCTATTTCATGGATTGTGATGGTACTAGCGTCACCCTCTTCGCTTCGTCCTATTCTTCATTCCTAAAGGCTGCAGCCCAATTTATAGGGATAAGTGCCCTTTTTTCATTCAAAGCATATTGTAGAGTATGATAAAAAGGAGGCACACCATGATACGCAATCAATCTTATATGCCGCAATCGGCTGTTATGCCTGAGTATTTTCAACAAATGCAAACAAGCCCTGCCCAGGCCAATTTGGGACCGGAAACTGTGAATGTACAGACGGCACCCGCTCCCGCTCCCGCTCCAGCTCATTGCTGTGTTGATTTAAGTCAAATGCATCATTATCCTTACATGCACGACTTTCATGACTTTCATCACATGCATCACTTCCATCCCATGATGGATGATTTTCATCCGATGATGGAGGATTTCCACCATATGCATCACTTTCATCACATGATGGATGATTATCATCCCATGATGCATGAGATGTGGGATGAGCACATGCACTACGATCACCATCATCCTCATGATGGATGGGAGCTCTCGACTTTAGATTATCATCATGCTTGGTTTCACCCCATGATGCAACACCATCCGCACCATGTTTGCTTCCCTGTTACATGCCAGCCAGCTGGGGAGCTTCAGAAAAAGGCAGCAGCCGAGCAGCCTAACGGTTAAAAAAGCAAAACATAAAAAGGGCAGATTGAATGATTGCCATCATTCAATCTGCCCCTTTGTCTCCTCATCAACTATTGCGACAAACTGCCTTCAAGTCGTGAGCGAGGTCGACATTGGCCAATAGGAATTTGAATAAGACTCGTTTGTCCATTTGGCGTTAATCCATAAAGTTCATTCATGGAGCTAACATCGAATCCTAGCAGCGGGCGTCCTTCCATTCTCAATGCGGAAGCGGCAAGCAGCAGACGTTGAACGAGCATTCCCGCTTCCATTTGTTGAATACGATAGCCGCGAAAGCCCAGCTCCTTGTGAAAATGCTCCAGATCACCTGCCACATGAAAAGTAAGCGGCACCTGGAATAAATTCACGTTATCCAAAGACATGCCATACTGAAGCCATGGCCTTTGGTCACCCGCACGGACAAGCTGCAACGCGTGAGCCGCATCATCATAGTAATACGCTCCATCTTGAATCCCATCAACCCCATAAAAACAGCCATATAAATGGACGCGCGACGGTGGACTCCGCACTAAACCATCCAAATCATTACGATACTTATAAGAATTCATGATCTCCTGCAATAGTTCTGCCAAATCTGTTAGACTCACGGTTTGCAATACATATTCATTTTCTGGCGAGTAGCGCTGCCTGCATACCGATGCTAGATCATACGTCATCCGATTTACGCTCGGTAAAGCATAAACATCTCTACTGCTGGCTAGTATTTGCTGCCCCTCTAGCTGTTTAAACGCGCGTGCGGATTCCATGATGGATGCTTCATTTAGCTTAATCAGCAACGGATATTCCAATACCTTTTTTGATCGCATGTACTGCTCATGTCTAATGAACGGAAGCATACTGCATAATTCATCTGAAGAAATATTTTTTTCCGCGTTATCACCATGGTGGAACCATTCCATATTTGCATCTATCGCAAGAGGAATCGTAGCGTATACACTTTCTTCCGTATCAGGTAGACCAAGCATATGATTGATTGCACCATCTAGAAACTGAAAGTAAACACCCGCCTCAAAGTCATAACGTTTAGCCACTTCAAGCATCTGACCAACGAGCAAGCCAGCATCTAATCCTTGCAATCGATAGGAGAAGTTATTGTATTTATAAAAGTTTTTCCAAAAATAAGTGGACACAAATACGGCTCCGAAGCAGTTTGTTATGTCGCACCGATCACCTAGCGCATTGCCCAAATATCGATCAAATTGGCCTTCACGCAGCAGCATCAAACGATGATGTGCCACATTATAATGATAAATTCCGTTAGGTAATTCATCCAGCTTCAAATAAAGATATACTTCGCTTGGATACAGCCCTCCGCCTGATGGAACAAAACGTCTGCAAAGCTGCAAGGAGTCCTCCCATTCCTCCCCTGTATGTTGTTCAAGAACAGATTGGCTAAGCTGTGTCAGCCCGAACGTATACCAAAGAAAATGGCCTATATCCCGTAGCGTTGGCATCGTATGTTCCCGTTTGCCCGTCAAAGTAAGCGGAACATCCGAAGCGAGAGGAAATGCCGGTACATGACGATATAATTTGTACGGTAGAGGAGCGTTATCCCAATCAATTTCCACATCTTGAGGTTTGGTTTTGTCTGGATCATATTGCAATTGGTGCAAAAAAGCCTTCAGACTCATATCTCCCCTCCTAAGTGCCAACTCGCCGAGATCCATTGCATGACAGCAGTCAGTGCTTATGGAAACGGATGCGGATAAGGATTAAGCAGCTCATGCGTTAACCGCTCCTTGATGTAACCCAGCTCAGCTGGTATTCGCAACACCCTCTCAAGTCCTCTCAAGCGGACAAGATGTTGACCAAACGTCATCGGGAGCATACCTGGAATGAGCACCTTTACACAATGGAGCCCATTTCTCAGCGTTTCCTGCGTCGTTTGATCAATCACGATAACCTCTAAATTTAATTCACGGAAAACTTTGAGGAATACGTTTAATTCATCTGTCAAATCTGCATGCTTTGGCCTTGGTTTAAATGCCTCTTCGAATGTACGGAGCGGCCTCTCATTTTGAAGAAGGAAGTTCAAACGTTCCTCAGCTTCCTTCAAGCTGTACAGCATCGAATGATCATCCATTTGCCGAACTAGAAAAGGATCATGAAGCATACGTTCATACTGCTCACGGTTTTCTTCTAACCTCTCATTAAACGCGAGCAGCATGCCCGCTATCTCATGGATGGCTCCTTTGGCTGCCCGCACTGGATCGGGATGCGCCCCAGCAGCACAAATCATATTAACGCCATTTTCCGTTCTGTTTTTGGCAAGCACCCATACACTTGGAATGCCATGCTCCATAGTCGAATCGAATAAATGGACATCATATTGGGTGACATCTCGTAAACGCTCCACCATTAAGGTTAATTCCAGATCTCCGGAGGAATAAGGATCTATAGGATCAAGCGGAAGCTGTGCGTACCAGGTCATGAGAAATGAATCCCGTTCAACTACTTCCAGTATTCCGTAAAAAATAGCTTCCTCCAGGCTACCTCCTAAAGCACAGCCATTTGAGGTTTCGTATACAAATCCGTGGCCGCAGCCGGAGCTGTAATAAGCGAGCAGCTCCGGCACGAGAATAGGCTTCTCCTGCAAAAAAGAATAACCCCACACCCAATCGATTTTTCTGCTCGGGTCGAATGGTTGAAATGGAAAATCGGGACGCGCATACTGTTCCTTCTCATGCACGCCTACCCGAACGGGATCAAGGGCAATCTCACTCAAATGCTCATAGCTGTCATGAACCGCTGTCCTCTTTCCTCTAGGTGATATACCGCAATAACGTTCTAAACCTTCTAGTATGGCTGTCATTTCACTGTCTGCAAATGAATTTGTACGGCCAGCGCAGCCTTCATCTCCCGAAAACATCGGTAAAATAATGCTCGAATCCGCAAACGGCGACATCAGGTCAATCATTTTTCCATTCAAAAACCCTGTGCGATTGTCCAGATAATCATTGGCTAATACAGCTTTCAGCTCACTCATCGAACGAGTTCGATAGCTATTTTCGCTAATTTTGGGGCTTGGATGCAACTTAATTCGCGAACCTATAGCCGAATCATCAGGTATTTCTCCACAAATCGTACAAAGCGGATCAGGCAAATAAAAATGAACCGAACTGTTGAGCGTTTGCAAATGTACCAGCTTTACACGATTTGCGAGATGAGCCTTGTTGTTAAGGAGGAAATGTTCAGCTTCAACAGCAATATGATGAGCCACATGCAGAAGCCCGCTTCGAGAAGACCAAATATCCGGATAAACTTCACCGTGCATAAAAAGATGCTGCAGCTCCCACATTTCTTTTCGATCATTTCCAGCCATCAAACGCCGCAGATCAGCGCACTGCGAGCAGCCTGCTGTCCCGGGAATGACAAGCGGACCAATTACGCCCTCACCAAAGGATACAAAGCCGCGCAGCCATGGTGTCCCCGATTGCTTAAACATTTCCTCTGCCATCAGATGAGAAGCTGAATCATAGCCATCGCTCAGTACGAGCGCAAACTCTGCCGTTTCTGGAACACCAAACGACAGATCGCTCACTCGTTCAACCTCACAAAATTCAGATAATAGATCGGTTACGTAATCTGCGAGCAGCCCTTCGCCCACAATTGCCATTTTAGCGCTCACTCTTCTGTCTCCTCTCGGAGCGAGATGCCGAATACTCCCGCTAGCTCCTCATTGAAAAAAGCTTCCGAAGTTAAGTTATACACAAGAAGACGCTTTTGGTTATTTTGTAGATGCAGCAATGCATTCTTCAGTACCTCTCGATGCTCAAATGGATCACACTCGGTTATGGAGAGGTTCACCACTTCGTCTTCCTTCACATTTACAGAAGCCAATTGATTTATTTTCCCTTTAAAGAGAGAATCTTTGTTCTGAATGTCCAGCAATGCGCCCAATAAAACTCTGCGAAGTGCCCTCGTTTCATTTAAATCAACTGCGTGATACCAGCAATCGCTAGTTCTCAGCCATACAACTGGAAAACCAATTAAAGTCTCACTGATGCCAAAGGAAGGGGATCCTTGCATCGTGGTTAGCGCTTTTATATAGTAACGACATCGTTCATCCTCAACATGACTAAGCTTTATCGATGTGATAGAAGGAGGTTCTGCTTTGTATTGCCTTATCCATTCTTCGGATAAATACTTTTGCAAAGCGCGGCAGACGCCTTCCTCGATCGTCACCCCTGCTCCTACGCCCATAAACACAGGCTCTAATGCAGAGCCAATTTCAGGAGTCTGGTTGATGAATATATTGGCCATACGAGACACATAGGCTTCAATTCCAGCAAGCCCCGCTTCTCTGCGTGCCTCCTCATGTCTAATACCGTTGCATACAATTTCCGAGAGCAGCAGCGCTGGGCCTTCTGTTAGAGGATCAACTGACTGAACCCGGCATTGCGACAACGGCAGCTGACGAAGCTCTCCTTCCTCCCAAATATGAAAGATGCCCGTCTCCATGGATGTTAATTGACTGAAGAAAGGGAGTAATCCGCTTGAATCACGTTTTCCCGTGCTCTCTTCCGAAAGAAGCTCATAATCTTCAATCTTCTTCGCCTTTTGTTTTTCATTGGCTAACGGATGGGGAAGAAACGGATGCCACTTGCCTTCCAGCGTCTCTAGGTTCAGCAGAAAAAGTTTGTTATTTTGTAATTTCGTTACACCTGCAGCTGTTTTTAGCCATTCAAAAACGATCACGTTAGCGAGCAGCGATTCCGCAACAGATGAACCAGCATAATCATTTGTTTCCTTATAGATAGAAGCATAATGGACTCTGCGCCTTGCTGATTCCCAGTCACCCTCCGAATTTGAATAGGCGAGCGGAGCCGCTAGACCTGCCTGCCCTAGAATTATAGCCGGCAGCAGCACTTTATTATTTTGTAGACATACTTGGTTAAGAGATTGAAGCTCAGCTTCCCCTTCTGGATCTGACACATAAAATATTGCATTGTATGGCTGTATTACTAACGACCATTCCACTCCCCCATCCCTCGGCAAGCTGATCTCGTCCACCTTGACCTCTGAATCGAATGGTCTGTAATGGTGCACCAACTCCGTAATTCGTCTAGGTCCCGTCGTTTCCGAGTTCATATTGATGAAGTGAAATTGAGGAAGGCCGGATTCAAGTAATGATTTCACTACTGACACCAAAAAATTCCCGTTCCCGACAACAAGCACGCTGGACTTTCGAAACAGCTCAAAACGGTATGCCCCAGACCCATCAAAGCTGTCCAAAAATTCAATCTGAGCCTCATATTGCTTAACAATATGGCTCGGAAGCTGATGCGGCCTATCTTGACTTACATCTTGGACATAACCATTCGCATACAACACTTTTGCAATCTCATAAACATGATCACGGTATTGAACTGTCAATCCATCCGTTATTTCATGCATCGAATGCTCGCCATTAAACACCGGAATTAATTTCTCTATCCATTGATCAATCGTATTGCCTTCCATCCGAAATGAACCAATATTGTTGCGGAAATAGACACTTCCGTCCGAGCTCGGGAGAAAAAAAGTATCTCCTCTCACTTTAAGGCGCATAGAAGGATCCAAAATTCATTCCTCCTTATTTTGAAATCTGGCTTTTCGTAACAAGAGTTCCTCTATAAAGATATGTATGGCTATTTGTCCGTCATACCTGCACTCGCATAGAAAGACACCCCAGCATCCCGAAATGCGTTTGCAGGGGTGTCTTGAACCTTCTATTTACATCTGAATATTTAGTTAACTAACGGCAACGGGCACAACCAGCACAGCGGGCACAGCCGCCTCCGCAGCGAGCACAGCCACCGCATCTTGCACAACCTCCGCAGCCGCCGCACCCGCCACAGCCGCCGCATGAACAAAACCCGATACAAAAACCAATACAAAAGCCGATACACAAACGAGCATTATTTGGATCCATTTGACCTTGACCAGCATTCGGCGTCATTCCACTCGATTTAAATGCATCCATGTTCAAATTTTGAAGATCGTTCTTAAATTCATTCATCTTAGTAGCCTCCGTTATATGTTCATGTGATTATCATCGGCACTCACAAAATAGGAAATGAAAATGAGAACAACCCAAACTGGTCATATGCCGATAATCGTTCATGACATATACGTATGAAAAAAGCTCCGCTAGTGTTACTAATCCATTTACCTAGTCGCCCATTATGCAAACGGAACAACTAAAAAGAGAGGCTGTCTACAAGGTCAATGACCTTGTGACAGCCTCTCTGCTATCTCGAATCGTTATGCTTCTTCTGCAGTGCGTGGTTTGCGTTTACGGTTCAAGAACTCATAAACGATAGGTACGATAATGAGCGTGAGCAGTGTTGAGCTCGTCAAGCCGCCAATTACGGTAACCGCCATACCTTTAGAAATCAAACCGCCTGATTCGAATCCAAATGCAAGCGGAAGCAATGCACCAACGGTTGCAATCGCCGTCATTAGAATCGGACGAAGACGTGTACCCGCTGCTTCAATAAGTGATTCGCGGACGGAAAGTCCTTCTCTCTCTTTTTGAATAACACGGTCAACAAGGACGATCGCATTCGTGACCACGATACCAATGAGCATCAGGGCACCGATCATTGCGGTAACGCTCAGTGTTTCTCCTGCAATTAACAGTGCTACTAGTGCACCGATAATCGTAAACGGAAGGGAGAACAGAATTGCGAATGGTGTAAGTCCTCCACCAAATGTAATGACAAGCACGAGATAAACGACAGCAATCGCTGCAAGCATTGCTAAGCCTAGCTGCATAAATGACTCATTGATCTGCTCCGTTACTCCGCCCATTTCGATATCGACGCCAGCAGGAAGATCAGTCTCATCAATCATTTTCTGCAATTCTGCCGAAACCTTGCCGACGTCAGATGAAGTTGCATCTGCTGAAATCTCAGCATACATACGACCATCACGTCTTGTTATCGTATTTGGCGATTCACCTTCTTCGATAGTCACGACATCTTTCAAAGCAACTTCAGTACCTAACTGAGTAGTCAATTTCACATTCTCTAGATCTGATTTATTCGTATAGGTTTTTGTATCAACCTTCACATAAACGTTAAATTCCTCGCCATCCACTTCTACTGTCGTCAGAACGGGACGCTCGCGAACCGGACTAAGTGCCATTGCAATCTGGCCTGCTGTTAATCCGTTTTGACTTAGCTTCTCTTGATTAGCTACAAGGCGATACTGCTCATACGTTTCTGATAAGCTGGAATCAATATTTTTCAAATCCTTATGATCTGCAAGCTTCTTCATAAGGTCATCCACGATAGGCTGAACCGTGTTCATATCCGGACCATACACAAGCATCGATATGCCCGATCCGCCAAGACCTCCGCCTCCGAAATCCTGCTGTTTCCATTCGCCTTTGCCGCCTAGCTCTTGCAGCATAGGTACAATTTTTTCTTTCTCAGCAGTAAAACCAGCATAATCCTCATCATAGCTAAGGTTAAATAACGCTTGTTTTGAAGCTCCTGGGCTAAATGGATTTTGGCTGCCGACTGCATATTGCACGACTGTAACACCTTCACGATCGAGCAATTTCTTTTCAGCTTCAAGAGCCATTTTCTCTACCTGTTCAAGTGTTTCTCCAGGTGCTGGATTATAGGAAACAATCATCATTTTCTGTTCGTCGCCAGCGATGAAGCTCGTTCCAATCACTGGGAGCAGGAACAAGCTTCCGATAAGTAGAAGTGTTGCTAAACCAAAAGTAACCAATTTATGATCAAGAGACCAGCGAAGTGCACCTTTATACCATTCCGCTAAGCGGCCCGGCTTATCGTGATGCGCCTTGCCTGCTTTCATCCCTTTGCGGAACATCATATGCGCCAGCATTGGTACAACCGTAATGGCAACAAGCAATGATGCTAGTAGAGCAAATACAATCGTTAATGCAAACGGCAGGAACATTTCACCAATCATGCCCGAAACAAGTCCAAGAGGCAAGAATACGGCTATCGTTACGATTGTGGAAGCCAAAATCGGTACGAACATTTCCTTCGTCGCATCAAGAATTAATTCCTTGCCCTTCATCTTCTCTGTAGGGAGCGCCATTCGTCGATATACATTCTCGATAACGACAATCGAGTCATCGATTACCCGCCCAATCGCGACGGTCATCGCACCAAGTGTCATAATGTTCAGTGTAATATCCATCCGACTCAAAATCAGAAGAGCGATCAGAATGGAAAGTGGAATCGAAACAACAGCAATAATCGTGGAACGAATATCGCGCAAGAAAATCATAATGATAATGACAGCGAACAATGCGCCGATTACCGCCTTGCTTAACATCGTGTGAACGGAATCCTCGATCGGCTTGCCTTGATCTAGTGTCGTTACAATAGACAAACCATCATTATTGCCTTCAAGCTCTTTTATTTCTGCTTTTACATTATTAACAACGTCAACCGTATTCGAATCAGCCGCTTTGACTACGTTAAAACCAATGGAGTCTTTGCCATTCGTACGAGAAATAGACTCTGCTTTGCCTACGATGCTTAAATCAGCAACATCGCTAAGCTTAACACCTGGCACGATGACTAAGTTTTTCAAATCACTCTCTGTCGTTATGTTTCCATCAACGACCAGCGCCTTCTCTGTCTCGCCAAATTCATAAATACCTAGCGGTACAGAAATAGCTGACGCTTGGATGATGCCTTTCACCATCTCTTCGGTTAAGCCGATTTGCTTTAGCTTATCCGTTTTGAAGGATAGTTCACCTTCCTTAACATTTTGTCCAGAAACTTGAATGCTCGCTACACCTTCAATACCTTGAAAGCGCGGCAACACATTTTCTTCTATTTCCTTCGTAAGCTGCTCCAAATTCATCTTTTCATTGGAGATACTCATCGCAAGGACAGGGAATGCATTCAAGCTGATCCGTGAAACGGATGGGGTTTGCGTTCCTGTTGGAAGCTTAATCTCGGATAGGATATTTTTAACTTCCGCTTCCGCCTTTTCCATATCTGTCTCATAGGAGTACTCAATAACGACAGATGAAGCATTCTCATAGGATGTTGAGCTAATGACTTTAACACCTTTAAGATTGCGAGTCCGCTGCTCAATCGGCTTCGTAATTTTCTCCATTACCTCTTCAGGTGCAGCACCCGGCAATACAGTTGTGACGCTTACGATTGGAACCGTAATATCGGGCAACGTTTCCATTTTCATATTCATTCCTGAATAAAGTCCAGCAAATAACACAAGCAGCGTCAAAATCCATAAAGCAAATTTGTTATTAAGCGAAAATCGGATGATGCTCTTCAATCTCTCCCACTCCTCATCTTCTATCTATACTTTAAAACGGTAGCCCACTCCCCAAATTGTTTCTATATATTGAGGTTTGGATGGGTCATGCTCAATTTTCTCACGCAGCCTCCGAATATGAACCGTAACCGTAGCTGCGTCTCCATTTGAATCAAGCCCCCAAATACGTTCAAACAACTCTTCTTTCTCAAACACGCGATTAGGGTGTGAAGCTAAAAGCAGCAGAAGCTCATATTCCTTTGAAGTAAGCATCGCTTCCTGCTCATGAATCATGACTCTTCGTGAAGGCTTATCGATAAACAATCCGCGTATGCGAATATGCTCGCCTCGCTCCCCTTTGTCAGCTGTCAAACGCTCGTAACGAGCCAAATGAGCTTTCACGCGTGCTACCAGCTCACTTGGACTGAAGGGCTTGGTCATATAATCGTCAGCGCCAAGTCCTAATCCTCGTATTTTATCAATATCCTCTTTTTTCGCGGTTACCATCAGCACTGGAATATTGATCGTTTGTCTAATTTGACGACAAATTTCAAAGCCGTCGATTTTAGGAAGCATTACATCTAATATGATAAGATCAAACTTTCCTTCGAGCGCTTTCTCAAGTCCTATATCACCTCTCCCTTCAATTTGAACATTAAAACCGTAACTTTCCAAGTAATCTCGTTCCAGCTCGGCAATGGCTTTCTCATCTTCAATAATTAGTATGCTCTTCATGACCACCCACCGTTTTGACGGATACTGACTTAGGCAATTTTAGACAGAACAACGCACCTCCATGCTCTGCATTTTCCGCCCAGACCGTACCGCCGTGCCCTTCAATAATTTGTTTGACGATTGCAAGACCGAGACCACTTCCACCTGTCTCTAAATTGCGTGATTGCTCCGCGCGATAGAAACGATCGAAGATATAAGGCAAATCATCCTTCTCAATTCCGGGACCTGAATCCTCAATTTCAATCAGAGCGTGCTCCTCCAGTTCTGTTACTCGAACAACGATGTTATGTTTTTCGAGACCAGAAGATTGTCCCATATACTTGACACAATTGTTCAGTATATTAGTTAAAACACGGCTTAGCTTGTCAGGATCGGCTGCGATCATCAGCGGATCAGAACCATGCTCGATGTATTGCAATCCTACCCCTGATTTTTCTAGATCAAACCGCTGCTCATCCAAGAAATATTCTAAGTAGCGTTTAATGTCCATCACTTTAAAATCAAAGGCAACCGTTTGAAGATCAAGCTTCGAGAATAGGAACAGCTCATCAATTAATTGATCCATATCTGTAGCTTTACGATAAATCGTCTCCATGTAGCGCTTCCGCTTTTCATCCGTGTTCGCGATACCGTCCATGATCCCTTCAACATACCCTTTAATCGCAGATATTGGCGTTTTCAAATCATGCGAGATATGAGACAGCAGCATTTTACGGTTTTCTTCATACTGAAGGCTTTGATCAATCGACTGCTTCAATCTTATCCTCATATCCTCAAACGCGATGCTTAGCTGTCCGATTTCACCTTTCGTCGTGGCCTCAACCTTGTGAGACAAATCGCCATCCTTAATTTGTAGAGCTGCGGCTTCTAGTTTCTTAATGGGACGAATGATGCTTCTTGATACAAAGTAAGTAAGCAGCAAGCTCGTTAATCCAATAAAAGCTAAACTGAAAGCTGTGCCGACCGGTCTCCAATAGATAGGAACCGTATCATTTCGACGGAATAGGACAGCACGACCCTCTCCCCCATCAGGATAAATAAAATCGACGGTACTCGTTTCGAATCGAAATGAATTAAATGCAACCTTCGAAGGCGGCTCGTCCAATAATTGCTGCCAATCAGCATGAACAGCTGACTGATCCAAGAAAGGCGCTACAGAAGTAATCTTTCCATCCCTGGAAATAAGAAGTCCTGCCCATAGCTTACCTAATCGCTCTTGAATTTCGGCTACGTATTCCTTCTTCTCGAGCTCACCGGAATCATTGCGGAGCACATAGGATAATTCGCCATACACCAAGGCTTGAAGATAAGGCTCTCTGTTTTCATTTTCATAATAATGACGAACATCCTCAACTCCGCGAGCATAAAAAATAAATATCATAAAAGCACTCATTAATATGATCGGTACAAAAATCATCGCCAAGTATGACATATACAGCTTTACTCGAATGGACAATCCTGTTCACGCCTCGCTGCTGCTTTTTTGTTAAGTGTGTTTCTCTCGTTGTTTCTATGGTTAATCATAACGGCTATTTCTAAACGAATTTGTAACCATTTCTTACAAAAGTATTACGTTTGATGGTTTTGTTTATTTAATTAATGACGTTTTTATTTAATGCTATAAAATAATTATTCGCTCAGTGTACCGAACTTAGGCAGCGGCCATATACGGAATACGGCTTTGCCTTCGATGCTGGATCTAGCAATTGGACCAAGCTCACGGCTATCCATACTATGCTCACGATTGTCACCCATAACAAACAGCTGTCCTTCTTTAACTGTAAAAGGCACTGAAACACTGCCAGCTACTGTCTGACCCTTAACATATTGCTCTTCGATTTTTTCGCCATTCAAATATACTTCCCCGTTTTGTATATCAACCACGTCTCCAGGCAAGCCCACGACACGTTTTATTAAACGCAAATCGCTCTCGGGCCCGCTAATAATAACGATGTCGCCGTGACGAGGTTCATGAAGCCGGTAAGACCATTTGTCTTCGATTAATCGTTGTCCAGCGACCAGCGTATTTTGCATAGATACATTATGTACTTCCGATTGAGCATAAACATAGTTTTGGAACAAAAGCGCTACAACAACGGCAATACCAAGTGAAACGACCCATTCTCTTACTTCTTTCATCCAGCTTTTTGTTGTGCGTTTTTCTGTTTGCATGAACATTCTCCTCATCAGTTAGTGTTTTTTTTTCTTGTAAAAATAAAAATAATTGTCTACCTAATACGTTCTTTGCTGTACAAAGTTTTCATTATAGCGCCCAAAATAGGAAGTGACAACCGAACCAGACTTGCGATAAAGTGAAAGCAAAGGGGGCTTCCACAACGATGAATCAAATCTCTGGAGCACAAAGATTGCTTTTTACTACTATAACCATTTTATATTGGACTTCCATGTATGTATATGTCCCTACGCTTTCACCTTACCTTAGTGATCGGGGATTGTCCTTGCCTTTTATCGGCATCGTGCTTGGAAGCTATGGTTTTGTTCAAATGTTCGTAAGATTTCCGCTCGGCATTTTGTCAGATCGTTTCGGAAAGCGCAAGCCTTTCATCCTATTAGGGATGCTAACCGCTGCGATAAGCTGTTTGCTGTTCCTCATCCCTGATTCATGGGTATGGCCGCTTGCTGGCAGATTGATGGCAGGCGTTTGCGCATCTACTTGGGTCGCGTTCACCGTGCTTTATGCCAGCTATTTTGGAGCCGGGCAGACAGGTCGTGCAATGGGCAATATTAGCGTGATGACGGTATCCGGACAAATGATCGGTATGCTCTTTAGCGGATGGTTAACGGATGGTTTTAGCTCAAGTGCTCCATTTATTGTAGGCGCTGTCATTGCTGTCCTTGGTCTAGTGCTCGCTTTCATGCTGAAAGAGCCTCGCTCGGAGCTGAAGGAACAGCCAGGAATGTCGTTTGCCATGATCAAGAATGTGGTAAAAACTAAAACATTGCTGCAGGTTTCTTTGTTGTCCATCCTTGCTCATGGCATTCTTTTTATAACGATGTTCGGATTTACACCGCTCAAAGCTCAAGAAATGGGTGCAGACGGCCTGAAGCTCACCTTGCTCGTATTTTCTTTTATGCTCCCCCATGCTTTTGCCTCACTCGTTACAGCGAGGTGGTTTACGCCTAAATTCGGCTATTGGGGTACGATTGGCGCTGGCTTTATATTGAGTACTATTTGCACAGGAGCTATGGTGTTTGCGGATTCTTTTGGTGTACTTGTCGCAACGCAAACGATTAATGGTTTTGCGCAAGGCTTACATATGCCGCTTCTGCTGGGACTAGCGATTCGAGATGTCGAGCTTCCTGGCCGTGCAACAGCAATGGGCTTATATCAAGCGCTATATGCCATTGGAATGTTCTCTGGACCATTCCTTGCTGGTTGGCTCAATGAAAGCTGGGGATTGAACGGAGGTTTCCTATTTGGCTCACTGCTTGGAGCTTTCGCATTTGCACTGGTAATCAAGTGGGCGATGTCAGATCGCAAAGCTAAGTTTGCCGCGCGCACGAATCATGCAGAGGAGGTAAGCGGATGATTAAGCCGCAGCTCGTGCTCGATATTGGAGGCGTGTTGGCGACAAACCTGTCGCCGCTCTTCTGGCAGCTGCTAGCTGCGGAAGCGATCGTTTCTGAAGAACAACTTTACTCCGAATATAAGCAGCAAATTAGCGAGCGGCTATGGACAGGCCAAATAACAGAGAAACAATTTTGGAGATGGATTGCAGAGTATACGCCAAACTTAACTAGTGCGCTAGCCAGAAGTTTTATCGATAGATGCCTACTGCCGCTTCCTGCCATTTCAGAAATCGGCAATTGGAATGCTGTTGCTGATATTCATGTGTTAAGCAATCATTTACCTGCATGGGTTGAACCCATCATTACACCTATCAAGCCTTATTTGAAAAGTATCACAATCTCAAGTGAAGCAGCACTCCAAAAACCTCATCCAGCTATTTTTGACAAAGTAAATGAACAGCTGCCGCCTGACAGCTTTGTTTTATTTGTTGATGATCATCCTAAAAACACAAAGCAAGCAGCGCTGCACGGATGGCATACGCTGCTTGCTGATGAAGATGGACGTTGGGTTTCGCAGGTTCTCCCTCTTTTAAAACAATACAGCAAAAAGAAATAGCAATGAGCCTGCTGCTGCTGCAATACTCATTAGACGAGCATCTGCTCGTCCGAAGCGAAGCCGAAAGCTATAGGTCGGCTTTCGCTTCGCATAACCAAAGCCGCGTGCTTCAAGCGCATCCGCCATTTGCTCCGCAAGACGCAATATTGAACGTACGTAGGGAATCAGAATCGGTAGAAGCCTTTTCATCGGTACCGTCTTAAGAGGCGTAACTGCCTTTCCTCTCGCATGAGCCAGCTTCGCAAACCGCTCCCACTCTCCTGTTAGTAAAGGAATAAACCGAAAAATAAGAGTGACGATGATTGCAAAGGAATGAATGGGCACCTTCAGCCTGTCTAGGAAACCGAAGGTTTGCTCAAGCGAGCGCTGAAGTCGTAGAGGCGTCATCAGCTTTAGCATAGGCAGGCCTAAAAGCATAATCAACAAAAGCTTGCCTAATCGAATAACTATTGGCCAAACCTTGTCCAAATCAAAGGAAAGCGGTCGAATGCCAATTCCTGCTATTACGCAAAAAATAATAATCATAATGGCATACGCGCGAATGACTCGTCTCCAAGGCCAAATGAGTGTACGAAACGGAATTAAAAGCAATAGCGTTGAAACAGCTGCGACCGTTAGCTCCAATGCTGTTTTTTGCGCAAAAATGCTCGCAGATAGAAATAAATAAACGAGTACAAGCGCACGAGGATCAAAATAATTTGAACGAAGCAGAACCGATGGTTTGGTAGCTCCTAATTGAGAAAACTCTGTTTTCGTTTTTTCAGCGAGCTTACCTTTTGATTCTTCTTTTGGTTCTTCTTTTAAAAACGTGTTTGGCTTGTTGTGCTCAGTATCTAAGCTGCATGCTATACCATTTGCTACAACAACGGCTGCTTCTTCTGATTTCTGGACGGCTCGACTCGCGAGTGCAATGGAAATCGCCGCAGCAAGCTCTTGCGGCGCCGGCCAAGGCGCCTCATCCGCGTCTGCGCGCTGGATGAACTGCTCCAGCGGCATAGCCGCTTCCTCGCGCAGCGCGTCCAGCGCGCGAAGCGCCTGCGGCGCAGAGGCGGCATGCGCGATCGCCGCCGCCTTAGCCGCTGCGCGGACCGTGCCGCCGTCAACGACGGCGACCGCGTCCGCCAGCGGCAGCAGCGCATCGAGGTCGTGCGTTGCCACGACCGCTCCGCGCCCCGCCGCCCTGTGCGCTTCCAGCACCGCGCACAAGCGGCGAATACCGACGGCGTCTAACCCCGCCGTCGGCTCATCCAGCAGCAGCCAATCCGGCTCACACGCCAATAAGCAGGCGAGTGACAGCCGTCGCTGCTGACCGCCGCTGAGCGTCCATGGATCACGCTCCAACAGCTCCACTGGCAGCCCTGCTCTCGCAAGAGCTTCCGCGATTCTCTCCTCGATTATGGATGAATCGAGCTTATAGGGCTTAAGAGAATAAACCATTTCTTCTCGTACAGATGACGCAAACCACTGTGACTCCGCATTTTGCATCGATATGCCAAGCTTAAGCACCACTTCAGGATTTAGACGGCTGCGGCGGCCATTCTCCATCCATAACTGATCGGTGCCAAGCTCAATATTTCCGCTTTGAATCGATCGTATGCCCGCCAATGTCTCAAGCAGCGTTGACTTCCCAGCACCATTTCGCCCGATTAAAAGTGTGATTTCACCTGCTTTAAAGGACGTATGTACTTCTTTTAGCAGCTGTTTTTTATTGTCATTCTCCGCGTGCACGCTAATGCCGTTTAACTGCCAGTCATCGCCCATATTGCTTCACCGCCTCTGCCAGCATAGTTGCTGTGAACGGAAAAGGCGAAAGCTTCACACCCTGCTCCTCTAACTCCCATGCCACCTGAGCACAATAAGGAGCCTCTAAACCAAGCTGCTCACAAAAACTATCCCTTGCTCCCGCAGCCGATCTAGCAAACCAGGCTTCTACCCCGCCATCGTACATAATCGTACCGGCATTCATCGCAACGATTCGATCTCCCGCCTGCAGCTCCTCCAGCTTCTGCGTAATCCAAATGACCGTAATTCCGGCTTGCTGCAAACTTCTCGTTTGCTCCAGCACTGAGATTGCTGCTTCAGGGTCCAGCATCGCTGTTACCTCATCAAGTACAAGCATAGGCGCTTTAAGTGCCAAACACCCAGCTATCGCAACGAGCTGCTTCTGCCCTCCGGATAAGGTTTCAATCGGTTGATGCATTCGCTCACCCATGCCTACTCTTTGCAGCGCGTGCTCGGCTTCAGATTGAATACTGGCCGCTTCCTGCTCATTCTGCTCCAGCATGACAATAATATCCTCGAGAGGCGTTGCCCCGATCATCGCTGCCTCAGGCTGCTGCATAACAATTGGAATCGGCTTCCCCTTTGCAGCAGTCTGAATGTTCCTTAAAACTTGACCGCTGACGCCTGCTACCCGAAAACCAGCAGCTACTTTCGCAACTGTGCTTTTCCCGCTTCCATTGCAGCCAAGCAGAGTAATCCATTCTCCCTCTTTTATAACAAGCGAAATATCTTTTATTATTGGTTTCCGTTTTTGTCCTTCACCTATTGCCGGAGGCGTAACGGTAACCTGCTTCAATTGTACCTGATTGCTCTGATTCAAAAAATTTCACCCAACCTCTTCCCGAAAACGATAGGCTATGCTACAATTCGATTTGTTAACCTGTTTTAAATATAAATGGTTAACAATATTACCGCAAGTACATAAAGGAGACTAACATCATTATGCAAACCAGCAACATTCGCTCACTCGTCTTTATTTCTTTGTTCGCAGCTTTGTTTATCGTCATGAGCTCTTTGACAATAAAGTTCGGCGGCTCATTTGTCCCGATTACTCTTCAAACCTTGGCTGTTGGATTAGCCGGTCTCTTTCTGACGCCGCGCAACGCTTTCCTCAGCATATTTATCGTCATTTTGCTTGCTGCTATCGGCCTGCCCCTATTTAGTGGGCAAGGCGGTATTCCTCATCTAACAGGACCTACTGGCGGCTTTATATTCGCCTTCCCATTCTGTTCGCTATTGGTTAGCCTAGCGATTGGCGGGTTTCTACGCAGTAAAATGTCCAAGGGAAATAAAGCCTTAGCTTTTATTGTTTTTTTCATCATTTTCGAGCTATTCAGCTCCATCACCTCATACATTCTAGGCATTCCATGGCTTATGAATGCTCTGGACCTTTCGTTCCAGAAAGCGATGACGGTCGGATTCTATCCGTTCATTGTCGGTGATGCACTTAAATCATTGGCAGGCGCTATTTTAGCAACCTCTTTAACACCTTACATTGTCCACATACGCTCGTCAACCGTAAGAAACAGCGAAGAGATAACAACTTTTAACGTTTAAAACCGCTGTTCTATGAAAGCAAAAAACCGCTTTATCCGATTATGCATCTTGAATCGGAATATAGCGGTTTTTGTTTTAGACATCTACTTCGATATGCCTCGTGAGTTACTTTCCTAAAGTTCTTAAAATGTTCCCGCGATATTCAGTATCCTTTTCTTTCAATTCAAAAACCTTATTCTGTACCGATATATTCATATATATTTCGCAATACAAATCAAGTTCATTATTATCATCGAAAAAGACCTTAAACTTAATATCTTCATTTGCAATATTTCTAGGGTCACCCTCTAGTGCAAAACATGTAAATGAGATTTCATCATCACACTTTAATTCTCCCTCATAGCCATAGAGCTCCAACAAAGCCGTAATGAACGCATCTGATTCTTTACCAATTGATTTAAGAGTTATTCCCTCAAAATAAAATGCCTCTTGATTGATTTCTCCCTGATTCCATCCAGGAATCATATCCTTGTTTATTAACACTTCAAAGCCAACAATTTCATTTCCATATTGACCATGAACAAGAAAATAATTTCGATGATTTATCAGATGGCTTTCAATGATATCGAATTCTAAATCTTGAAAATCTTCTTCAGTGTTTTGGTTTATTTGTCTATATTTCATTTGGATTTATCCCTTCCGCCAGTTCTGTTAATTTGGAAAAAGTTGCATTTCATATGTAAAAATGAAAGCCGCATGTCTGCATCCCAAAAAAGGAGCTGCAATACATACGGCTTATAACGCTAGTCTAGCTTATTTTAGTCGCTGCACTCTTCAGGGGCTGGCTCTGACGCATCCTCAACGTTGATTTTCTCAGACACTGTATCACGGATGATCGAAATAACGAGCTGAAGCAAATAATTGATGTCGCTTTGACTTTGTTGGAACTCGGACACGATAGGAATGCCATCAAGCTCGTCCTGCAGCTCTTCCATTTCGCCTTCGATCTTTTTAACCATGTCTGCATTTTTGAAAGTGGTCTCGAATGCAACAACTTCCTTTTGTTTTTTCTTAATTTTTGTAATCAACTGCTGCACACGCTCATTGCCGTTAATTTGCAGCTCTGCACGGCGGTAGTGCTGTACTTCCTCTGAAGTAAAGATGAGATTTGCTAATTCTTTCGCTTTTTTCGAAATATCCTCTCGAACGATGAGATCGCGAGTATGGAAACTCGGAATTCCACAGCCTTCGCCATGCTCATGATCATGGTCACATTGCGCTGCTTGATTATCTGCTGTATGCTGCTCTGCCATTTGTCATCTCTCCTGTTTTACCGTTAGCTAACGGCTTCTTGTGCATCCTGTTCTATACTTTCGGCTTTGATATACCAAGTTTGTGCCTCGGTAACCTTAGCCATAATAAACTGGCCAACCCATTCCTTTGGACCTTCCAAATGCACTAATTTATTCGTACGCGTCCGTCCGGAAAGGACGTTAGCGTTGTTTTTGCTTTCGCCTTCAATGAGAACCTCGACAATTTCACCGCGAAGCTGCTCATTCTTTTCTCTCGCATTTGCAGCAAGCTGTGCATTGAGACGCTGTAAACGAGCTTTTTTCACCTCTAGCGGAACATTATCTTCCATACTAGCGGCAGGTGTACCCTCACGCGGAGAGTAAAGGAAAGTATAAGCCGAATCAAAGCCAACTTCTTTCACCAGCGTCATCGTATCCTCGAACTGCTCGTCTGTTTCACCAGGGAAACCAACGATTATATCTGAAGTGAGCATCGCACCAGGTATTGCTTTTTTAATTTTAGCAACCAGCTCTAGATACATCTCGCGAGAATACTTGCGGCTCATTCGTTTCAATATTTCGGTGCTGCCGGACTGTACAGGCAAATGAATATGCTCAACCAAATTGCCGCCTGTTCCAAGCACCTCAATCAAATGATCGTCAAAATCACGCGGATGGCTCGTCATAAAGCGAATACGCGGAATGTCAATTTTGGACATATCATGCATCAGATCGCCAAAGCGATAGTTGATGTCCTCAAAATCCTTGCCGTAAGCATTAACATTTTGCCCAAGCAATGTAATTTCTTTAAATCCTCGTCTAGCTAAGTCGCGCACTTCAGCAATAACATCTTCTGGACGTCTGCTGCGCTCTTTCCCGCGTGTATATGGCACGATGCAATACGTACAAAACTTATCGCATCCGTACATAATATTAACCCAAGCACGCATTCCTTCGCGTTTCTTAGGCATATTTTCGATAATATCGCCTTCCTTGGACCATACCTCAACGACCAGTTCCTTACTGAAATAAGCATTTTGCAGCAAGTATGGAAGTCTATGAATGTTATGCGTACCAAAGATCATATCTACAAAAGAATGCTTTTGCAAAATACGTCCAACAACCGATTCTTCCTGTGACATACAGCCGCAAACACCTAACAGCAAATCCGGTTTCTCCGTCTTCAGCGCTTTCAAATGGCCAAGCTCGCCAAACACTTTATCTTCAGCATTCTCACGGATGGCACATGTATTAAGTAAGATCACATCTGCAAGATTTCGATCCTCAGTAGCTGTATAACCCATTTCTTCGAACATGCCCTTCATGACTTCAGTGTCATGCTCGTTCATTTGGCAGCCATACGTTTGGATTAAATAAAACTTGCCTATACCCATCGATCGAAGCTCAGCAGGGATCGCAAAGTCATAATGCACCTCGATATCCTCTTTGCCCCGCTTCTTCTCATCCTTGTGATTGGGAGCAGAGTTGATTTGTATATTCCGACCTTTAATTCGAACGGTAGTCATGCCATCTTCTTCTCGTAAAATCTTTGCATCCGAAAAATCGAAATACTTGGAGTAGTCCTTAACACCCGTGCCAGATTTTAAGTCTGGTGTGCTTTTGGTCTCCTTCGTCATGGGGATTCACTTCCTTTATCTGCAATTTCCATAATCAATTATATTTATTCATTTGAACATATCAATTAGAAATTATATCATAACGCCCCCGCCTAATCCATCACAAGCAAATCAAAAAAAGCTTATAGAAATGGTTTCATTCTTTTACTATCATTTTTATTGCTATGTATAGTCAAATGGCAGTCATACAAATGGACATTGATTAATGTTTTAGAACCCACATTGCAATGTCATAATTTACATGCTAAAGTTAATATATAGATTATTGATTAGAGTAACCTTATTCAAACGAAAAAGGAGTAGTTTTATGGCTGGAAAAAAGATTAAAATTGCTGTGCCCGACGAAGAAGGACAGGTTTCCATCATGTTTTCCCGTGGAGGACCTCGTGCTGGTGCCGGAAGAAAGGGATTTGGGGAGACTAAAAAAATTTCTTTGACGCTCACCAATGAGGTCTGGAGCGAGCTTGAAAATCAGTGCAAAACATCTGGTCTCTCCCGGTCTGAAGTAATTCGCGGAATAATAGAGTCATCATTAAATACACACGACAAATTATTGTAAAGACGGGTGACAATCATGCTTGTTGAAGTGAGACAGCAATCGTTGCATATTGGACTTCAGCATATTGCTGCTGGTTTGGCATTAAGAGCAGTTTCCCCTATTCTTTTAGGCATTAAAATTCAAGCCGGAGCCCATGGTCTTTCTCTCACAGCCTGCAATGCATCTATGGCTCTTCAATATATTATCCCTTGTCAATGTGACCAGCTTAAAATTGATAAAGAAGGAAGTACAGTTATCCCCGCTCGTCTTTTGCTCGATATTGTCCGCAGTTTTTCAA
Source organism: Paenibacillus sp. NRS-1760 (assembly GCF_050467785.1). Classification (NCBI taxonomy): domain Bacteria; kingdom Bacillati; phylum Bacillota; class Bacilli; order Caryophanales; family Paenibacillaceae; genus Paenibacillus; species Paenibacillus sp. NRS-1760. Next base: position 139,973 of record NZ_JBITPK010000006.1, read on the forward strand.
ATGAAAGCAAAGTAAAACTCGCAGAGTTAAAACATAATTTTATACATATTGAATCAGATCATTCTATATACAGTCTGGCTACAATGGATGTTTCACAATTTCCAGATATGCGCAGCTTGGAGAATAAAGCTAAATTTCAAATCGATAATATAGCGTTTAAAAAGATTGTGAAGCAAGTTTCGTTTGCAGCTTCCACTTCTGAAGCGAAACCGATATTGACAGGAATTTCTTGTCAAACCATTAATGGAAAGCTGAGGCTTTCTGCTACCGATGGCGTTCGGCTTGCTACAAGCACCTCAAATCTAAGTGAAAACAGCTCAGATTCAGTTCCGTTTGTTATTCCAGCAAAACATTTGTCCGATTATTCCAAAATGTTGTCAGATGGATCTAGCAAAACACAAATTACGATTTCAGACCATGTCATTTCCTTCAACACATTAAATTTCAGTATGCAATCGCTGCTTATTCAAGGAACATTTCCTGTAGTTGAAAGATTAGTGCCACAAACCTTTTCAACCGAAATAACGATGAACACTGCTCCTTTTCTTCGGGCCGTCCAACGCGTCAGCTTGCTCGTTAGTGATACACATGCCATCGGGATGCGCATTTCATCTTGTGAAGTCGAATTATTTGCAGCAGCAGCTGAGATAGGCGATGTCTCCGAAAAGTTCGCCATTAACCCTATTTTTGGTGAGCCGCTTGTTGTTTTTTTCAATGGAAAATATATGAGAGATATTTTGCAAGCGATTGACAGCACACAAGTGTTGTTGCGATTTACAGGAAAAAATAAACCGATCTTAGTTAGGCCGACCAACAACGAAGATACACTATACATTATTTCTCCAGTGCTGACTGCGCATCAGCTATAATTTCAAGACAAATAAAAGAGAGGGCAGCTTATACGCTGCCCTCCTTTTTACAATAGTATTCAATTAACGAAATAAAGGATCAATAAATGTCTTGCAAAACCGATCCTGTATTTCTTCACAAGTGTAGCCCATCACGTACCGCAATTGCCTAAACGTATGCGGGGATTGAATGGATATAAAGGAATGTGCAGCATAACAAGGATCAACAGGCTTAATTTGCTCTTTCTCCATTGCTTCCTCAAGCAAGCCGCGCAGGACACTATGCAAATATAGATAAGGCGGTGATTGGAAAAAATCACCTTTAGGATGTTCAAGTTCGATTTTATTAAAAGATTGCATCACGCCAAGCCATTTCGATTCCTTATCGATAAACGCTATAATTTTGCACATTACTCCGCTCAATCGCTCATGTACGGACAGCATAGCCCCTTCTGTCAAATACGCGTCGATCTCATTGATGAAAATTTCAAAATTCTCTTTCATCATATCCATACACAAATCACCTTTGTTTGAATACCTCCGGTACAAGGTGCCTTGTCCAATACCGACTGATTTGGCGATTTGATGCATACTGACCGATTCTACCCCATGCTCCGTAAACAAGTGATTAGCCGTACGCAAAATCGCTTTGCTGAGCGCTTGTTTCGTTCTGCTGTTTTCTGGTGCAGTCATCGTTCCTATCTCCTTTTCCCGCGTTTACAAATCTTACGATTGACAATTGCCCCATTCGTCTTTATTATTCAGTAATGCGGACAATTGTCCGCTCATAGAAGCGGTCACCTTTTATTGTAGCCTGCTGGTACGCAGAGGTCAACAATAGTTGGATAGACCCTCATATTTGGATAGGAGGAAATAAAATGGCTTCAGCTTTAAAAAAAGCAGCACCTGCTGGTGATCCGATGTCCATGCGCAATATTATTGCACCGCTGATTGCCATTATCGTCGGTATGTTCATGGTTATTTTGGACGGCACCGCAATGAATGTCGCTATGCCAGGCTTAATGGCCGACTTCAAAAGCTCGATGTCGCTTGTTCAGTGGACCATTACGGGTTATGCACTTGCACAGGCTGCTGTTATTCCGCTTGCGGGATGGATGTCAGATCGTTTTGGCGCCAAACAAGTCTTTTTGTTCTCAATCATTATGTTTACGATTGGTTCCGGTCTTTGTGCATTAGCAACAACCGCTGAACAGCTTATCGTATTCCGTATCATTCAAGGTCTTGGCGGCGGTATGGTTGCTCCAATCGCAATGGCCTTTACCTTTAGACTCAGCCCTCCTGGCAAACAAGGAGCAGTTATGGGTATGATCGGTATTCCAATGCTGTTAGCTCCCGCTCTTGGACCTGTAGTAGCAGGCTGGCTCGTTGATTATGTATCTTGGCATTGGATATTTATTATCAATCTACCGATTGGTGTCATTGCCGTTATCGTAGGGTTTCGCACCTTGCCAAAAATTGAACGCAAACATGTTCCTTCCCTAGACTTTTTAGGTATGATTTTTGCCCCACTTGCTTTTGCCAGTCTTGCTTATGGCGTAAGCTCTGCTGGCGGCGGTGAAGGCGGCGCAGGCAGCGGCTGGACCTCGCCTGAAGCTTTGATCGGTATGATCGTAGGCGGTATTTCGCTTATCCTCTTCATCATCATAGAACTGAAGCGCAAGGAGCCTTTGCTTGAGCTTCGCGTCTTTAAATCAAGCAATTTCACACGCGGCATTATTTTGCAGTGGATTGTTCAAATCGCATTATTCGGAACATTATTCTTAATTCCGATTTTCTTGCAAATCGCCAAAGGTTACTCCGCATTTGATACTGGACTTATTTTGCTTCCACAAGCTTTAGCAGCAGGTATTTTCATGCCGATCGGCGGCAAGCTGTTTGACCGTTTCGGTGCTCGTCCAATCGTCATTGCCGGTTTATCCATTGTTACGATTGCAGGCTTCATCCTTAGCCAGCTTTCAGCGGACACGACTCTTCTCACTCTTATGATTCCGATTGCTCTTCTCGGTGCAGGTATGGGCTTGTCGATGATGCCGCTTAACACACATATTATGCAATCCGCTCCTAAGGAGCTCGTTAGCCGCGTAACCTCGCTGACCGCAGCTGCGCAGCAGGTTATGACTTCCTTTGCAATCGCTGGCTTGTCGACGATTCTCGCTAGCAGAGTAGAGCATTACAGTGTAACTAACCCAGGACCAAATGTAGTGTACTCCTCTTACGGGGATACGTTCTTCATCTTGGCATCCATTTCAATCGTTGGCGCCCTCACAGCCTTCCTGCTTCGCAGACCGAAGCAAGAAGATGGCACCAATGCTGAGAATAAACCTGAAGTATCCATGATGATGGGACATTAATTCCATCTTTCCAAACAAAAAAAACAGCTTCCTCATCGTCTCTGACGACAGGGAAGCTGTTTTTTTTATTGACTAATCTATGATTTCAGCCATATCTCCGTTTTTCACGCCTGCTGCATTTGCTTCATCTGTATCGATATGCATATCAAGTGCGAATTGATCAGATACACGTGCAACAACATTTTCGAATACGACACCGCGCTCGCCAGCGAAACGAACCCGCAGCGACTGCTTGTCCGCAATACCAAACCGCTCAGCATCGCTTGTGTGGAAATGAATATGACGAGCCGCTACAATGACGCCCTCTTCGATTGTAACCTCTCCAGCAGGTCCTTGAAGCTTAATGCCTGCAGAGCCTTTTGTATTACCTGATTCCCGAACTGGCGGGTTAACGCCTAACGCAAATGCGTCCGTACGCGATACTTCGAGCTGCGTCTCTTTGCGTGCAGGTCCGAGAATTCTCACTTTTCCAAATGTTCCTTTTGGACCCACAACCGCAACCGTTTCATTCGCAGCGTATTGTCCTGGCTGAGACAATGGCTTCATTTCAGTTAACGCATAACCTGCCCCAAACAATATTTCAACATGCTCCTGTGATAAATGAATATGTCTTGCAGATACTCCGATTGGTACTCCTCTATGTATCATGTTGTCACTCTCCTGATTTAATTTTGTTGTTTTCCACAGAGTTGAAAGAAAAAGCATACGGCCTTTTGGCCGCATGCTTATCATACCACTTATTTAAATTCGGCAACAAGCTTATCGAATTCTTCTGGGGTGATTTTGATATTTTGCTTAGCTAGAGCCTCGGGCTTGAAGCCTGTAATCAAATCTTCATAGGCTTTACGCGTTTTATTCTGATAGATAAGTCCTGTAAGCATGCCGTTTGTTTCCATAATCTTGTTCATCGCCTGCACGCGGTTTGTTGGATCGTAATCAGGGAATTGCTCCAAGTTCACGATATTTTCCTTAAACCAGTCGTACGTATTGATTTTGTTGAAGGTAACACATGGGCTGAATACGTTAATCAAGGAGAAACCTTCGTGGTTGATTCCCTCTTCGATTAATTTCGTCAGCTGCTTCAAATCACTCGAGAATGATTGAGCAATAAATGTTGCACCCGCAGACAACGCAATCTCAAGCGGTGACAGCGTCGACTCAATCGAGCCTTCCGGCGTCGATTTTGTTTTGAAGCCTTCCGCGCTGCGCGGTGAAGTTTGACCTTTGGTTAAGCCATAAATTTGGTTATCCATTACGATATAAGTCACATTCAGGTTGCGACGGATCGCGTGAACCGTGTGCCCCATACCAATAGCGAAGCCGTCTCCGTCTCCGCCTGAAGCGATTACGGTAAGCTCGCGATTAGCAAGCTTTACACCTTGTGCGATAGGCAGCACGCGGCCGTGAATGCCATGAAAGCCATATGCGTTAATGTAGCCAGAGATCCGGCCTGAACATCCAATACCTGATATAACCGCTAGGTTCTCAGGTTCTAGTCCTACGTTAGCTGCTGCACGTTGAATCGCCGCTTGAATAGAAAAGTCTCCGCAGCCTGGGCACCAGTTAGGTTTTACATTATTTCTAAACTCTTTGAACGTTGCCATCTAAACTCAACTCCTTACATGCTTTGTGAACGTCGGAAGGTAAAAATGGGTTACCGTCGTATTTAAGCAAGCTATCGATTTTTTCTGCAAAACCAGCATGCATTTTAATTTGTCCTGCCAGCTGTCCGGTTGCATTATTTTCGATGACAATTACTTTTTTCGCATTTTGCAAGTAAGGAAGCAGGGGTTTAGTTGGGAACGGATGAATTTGACGAATCGTGATATGGTTCGTTTTCACGCCATCTAGAGTTAGCAAGCTTCTAGCTTCATCAATCGTGCCGCCAGTAGAACCCATACCGATAATAAGCAAATCAGGCGTTTCATGAGGTGCGTCAACACGAATAGCTTCACGAATGTACATATCATTCAGCTTGTTCAATCGCTTATCCATCATGTGCTGACGGTTCATTGCATTCTCCGATGGACGTCCAGTTTCATCATGCTCTACGCCTGTCACATGATGCAGACCGCCCTTCTCGCCAGGCAATACACGAGGGGAAATACCGTCTTCTGTTAGCTCATAGCGTTTAAACAAGTCGTGGCCTTCAAGGGCAGGCACATTCTCGACTAGTTTGCCGCGTTTGATTTCAATTTTGCTGTAATCAAGCTGATCACAGGATTGTTTGCCGAGCGACAGCTGCAAATCGGTCATCAGTATGACCGGTACTTGGTATTCCTCAGCCAAATTGAACGATTCAATCGTATCGTAGAAGCAGTCTTCAATCGATGCAGGAGCAATGACGATTTTTGGAATCTCTCCATGTGTACCATAAACCATTGCGTTCAAGTCCGATTGCTCTTGCTTCGTAGGTAGACCCGTTGAAGGACCGCCACGCTGCGTATTAACGATGACTAGCGGTGTTTCTGTCATGCCTGCAAGACCAATAGCCTCCATCATTAGGGACAGTCCAGGACCCGCAGAAGCGGTCATTGTGCGAACGCCAGCATAGTTTGCACCAATCGCCATCGTTACCGCTGCAATTTCATCCTCCGTTTGCACGACTGTTCCGCCGAATTTCGGAAGCTTTTTAATCAAATATTCCATAATCTCGGAAGCTGGTGTGATCGGGTAAGCCGCCATCAAACGGCAACCAGCTGCCAAAGAGCCTAGACCGATTGCTTCATTGCCAATCATGAACAGCTTCTGCTGCCCATCCGCCTCATCTAGCTTAAATTCGTCAAGCGGTCCGCCCGCTTGCTCCAGCACAAACTCAGCGCCGCTTTTTACCGCTTCGATATTTTTCTCTACAACAGCTGCGCCTTTGCGTCCAAACTCTTCTTCAACCGCTTTATTGAATACTTCAAGCGGAAGACCAAGAAGCGCCCAAGAAGCGCCTGAGGCAACCATGTTTTTCATTAATGAAGTGCCTAGCTCCTCAGCCATCTTCGTAATCGGAACAGCAAACAGTCTAGCATCTATGCCTTCAGGTATCGTTGGGTTAAACTTTGCATCTGCTACGATAACGCCGCCTGGACGCAATTCCTTCGCATTCAAATCAATGCTCTCTTGGTCAAAAGCAACCAAAATATCCAAATCATCCGAAATAGCACGAATCGGCTTCGTGCTTATACGAATTTTGTTATTCGTATGTCCGCCTTTGATCCGCGAGGAGAAATGACGATATCCATATAAATAATAGCCTAAACGGTTTAGCGCCGTGGAAAAAATCCGGTCTGTACTTTCGACGCCTTCACCTTGTTGTCCCCCGATCTTCCAAGACAATTGACTAATCAAAATGCCCAACTCCTCTTTGTCTAAAACGTGCAATATTCTATTTCATCAAGTAATTATATAGTATAATTCATAACAGTCACAACAAGTTTAAAGCGCATATCTATAAAAATCAAGATGTAAACGCTTAATATAAGCATAGTTTGTTTCGATCAATCCCATACCGCAAATAGATCGAATTCATTTTAGTTAAAAGGGAGATTTTCCCTAAGAAAACGAAGTGCATTGCCGGACATAAACTGTTCGGTTTGCTGCTCAGAATATCGTTTAAGAAGTGCCTCTTGAAGATTAACGAGTTCTCCAGGATGCGTTAATTGTTTCATATAGCTATCAATTCCGTCAAAATCAGAGCCGAGCATAATATGCGATGCTCCGCCCAGCTCACAAATATGCTCAATATGACGCAATAAATCATCGATGACAACGACTTCCGCGCTGGATACAAACCAAGGCACAAAAGTAACCCCTACTACTCCATGCATCTCAATTATTTTTTCAATTTGTGCATCCCTCAAATTTCGCGGATGATCACAGATTGCTCTTGCATTTGAATGAGAAGCTAGGATCGGTCTCTTGGAAAGCTCAGCAACATCCCAGAACGCACGTTCAGATAAATGTGATACATCTATTAGTATATCCAAATTATTGCATTCTTCTACTAGCAATTTCCCTTTTGCGGTCAAGCCCCCGCCACGCTGCTCCATCGCTCCATCCGCAGCCCAATTCGCATGATTCCATGTCATTCCAGCTGCACGTATGCCTAATTGATGCATAATGCGAAGCAGCGACATTTGTCCTTGAAGACCATCAACACCTTCAAGCGACAGTAATGCTCCGATTTTTCCATCCTTAATACAAGAATCCAAGTCATGGGTTGTCCTTACCCACACCATGTCCTCGCAGCTTAATACCATCTGGTGGAAACGATCTATACTCTCCAAAATCGGCTCTAGTCGACCATTCATTGATTGTGGAATATAGATTGCAAAAGTTTGCAAGATCGTTCCTGCAGCCTTTAAACGCTCGTATGTAACATCTAATTTGCCGGGCTTAATGCCTTGAAAATATAAATTTTCATCAATCAACAGTTTGCATAGCACATCGCAATGGAAATCTACCACTTTCATAGACGCACCTCACCGTTTATAATTTGCAGCAAAAAAACCTGTCTACGACGTAAACAGGCGAACGATTGTTTTTTAATCCAATTGGCTTACACCATAACGCCGCTTGGACTTGCTACCGAGGTTCAACAATCAATTTGATTGCTGTTCGATCCTCCCCATCAATAACAATGTCAGTAAAAGCCGGTATACAAATTAAATCCACCCCGCTGGGAGCGACAAATCCACGAGCAATCGCAACTGCTTTGATCGCTTGATTTAACGCACCAGCACCAATGGCTTGCAGCTCCGCACCACCACGTTCACGAAGAACGCCAGCTAGCGCACCTGCAACGGAATTTGGATTGGACTTTGCTGAAACTTTTAATACATCCATAAAAAGAACCTCCCCTTGGACTGTTGGATGGATTCCACTTTTAAATAGTATTCGAGGGAGTTTAAAAAATTCCTGCTTTTATTCCGCATATTAACAAACTGTTCTGAATTGTCAGAACTTTCACTAGAATCATAGTATTACATCAGAAGCCATTCATCTTCCGTAAGACGAATTTTCTCAATTTTCCGTGCCTGTCCCGTCGCATCATCGATTTGAACAGAGATTGCATGCAAATGCCACTTTCCTTCATCCACTACAAAACGAACCGGCAGCTGCGTAATAAATTTATGCAAAACGGCGTTTCGCTCCATGCCAAGCACCCCTTCTTTAGGGCCAACCATGCCAACATCTGTTATGTAAGCCGTGCCCCCAGGCAGGATCGTATCATCATTCGTTTGTACATGCGTATGTGTGCCAAGCACGATAGAAGCTCTGCCATCGAGATGCCATCCCATCGCGATTTTCTCCGAGGTTGCTTCCGCATGAAAATCAACAAGGATATTGTTCGTTTGCTCTTTTGCCTCTTCGATCAATTCGTCTGCTTTGCGGAATGGACAATCGATTGGCGGTAAAAAGGTGCGGCCTTGCAAGTTAATAATAGCGAGCTGCTTTCCGCCAGCCTTAATAAAAGCCATGCCTTGTCCAGGCGCGCCTTCTGCATAATTTGCTGGGCGAACCAAGCGCGGCTCGTTGTCGATCCATTCAAAAATATCTTTATTATCCCACGTATGGTTGCCCATCGTTATGCCATGGATTCCCCATTCGAAAAATTCCTTAGCAATGGTTGCTGTAATCCCACGACCAGCAGCGGCATTCTCGCCATTCGCAATAATAATATGAGGGTTATATTTACTTTTAAGTGCTGGCAGTACTCGCTTTAACGCACTTCTTCCTACATTGCCTACGATATCGCCGATAAATAATACGTTCATTCATTACACTTCCTTTTTTGTACGCCTGCAAACAGAAAAGTGGCTAACTAGCAGCCACTTTTCTGAAAAGCTTATATTTTTTTGTTTACTTACTTTGCATATTCAACCGCGCGTGTCTCACGAATAACCGTAACTTTAATATGTCCCGGATAATCAAGTTCGCTCTCGATTTTTTTCGTAATATCACGAGCGAGTCGGAATGCTTCTGTATCATCGATTTTCTCTGGCTGCACCATGACGCGCACTTCGCGGCCAGCTTGGATCGCGTATGATTTTTCAACGCCTTCAAACGATTCGGAAATGTCTTCAAGCTTCTCCAGTCGTTTGATATACGTTTCAAGCGTTTCACGACGAGCTCCTGGGCGTGCAGCGGACAAAGCATCTGCTGCTCCTACGAGCATCGCGATAACGGAAGTGGCTTCCGTATCACCGTGATGGGAGGCAATACTGTTAATAACGACAGGATGCTCCTTGTATTTCTTAGCGAGCTCAACGCCGATCTCAACGTGTGATCCTTCAACTTCGTGGTCAAGCGCTTTACCGATATCATGCAGCAAGCCTGCACGCCTTGCGAGCGTAACATCTTGACCAAGCTCTGCTGCCATCAATCCAGTCAAGTAAGCGACCTCCATTGAGTGCTTCAGCACGTTTTGACCATAACTTGTCCGATATTTCAATCGACCTAAAATCTTGATTAAATCCGGATGCAAGCTATGAACGCCAACCTCGAAAGTAGCTTGCTCACCGTATTCACGGATACGCTCATCCACTTCTTTACGAGATTTTTCAACCATTTCTTCAATGCGGGCAGGATGGATACGACCGTCAGCCACAAGCTTTTCCAAAGAAGTGCGGGCAATTTCGCGTCTTATCGGGTCGAAACCAGATAAAATGACCGCTTCCGGTGTATCGTCGATAATAAGATCGATACCAGTCAATGTTTCCAAAGCACGGATATTACGGCCTTCACGCCCAATAATACGGCCTTTCATTTCTTCATTAGGCAAGGTTACGACGGAAACCGTCGTCTCAGCCACATGATCTGCCGCACAGCGCTGAATAGCTAGTGATATAATATCACGGGCTTTCTTATCGGCCTCTTCTTTCGCTTGCTGCTCGATCTCTTTAATCATCTGTGCTGTCTCATGTCGTACTTCCTGTTCAACATTGGATAAAATGATCGATTTCGCATCTTCCGTTGTCAGACTCGATATACGTTCCAATTCACTTAACTGTTGCTTGTAAATGGAGTCGATCTGCTCTTGCGTTTCTTCGATCCGTTTTTCTTTGTTGGCTACAGTTTCTTCTTTGCGTTCTAGCGCTTCTAACTTTTTATCCAGCGACTCCTCTTTTTGGAGCAAACGTCTTTCCTGACGTTGAGCCTCGTTGCGACGTTCACGAATGTCTCTCTCGGCTTCGGAACGAAGTTTGTGGACTTCATCTTTTGCCTCTAGCACAGTTTCTTTCTTCTGAGCTTCCGCTTCTTTTTTCGCATTTTCTACGATTACAATAGCAGCCTGCTCAGCACTTGAAATTTTGGCCTCGGCAATCGACTTTCGAATAAAATAACCAATCCCAAAGAATATTGCGCCAACAAAGAGACAGATCAAGATCCAAATGATCTCATTAGGCATCTTGTTCACCTCCTTGTTGCATACACCAAGGCACTGCTTGGGATGATATTAGGTTTTCAACCGGCTTCAAACCGTTTAAACATTTACTAATTTGACGAAAATAATCGTATTGAATCAACTTTTGGAAGGAAAATTGATTCAATAATGAAGGAATACAACCTCATTTTATCTTTTCGTAAAATCAATTGTCAAGCAAAAGCCCATCATCTTCCTCGAATGAGTCTTCTTCCCCATCCAGATCGATCGACTTTATCACGTCTTTCACGATATCTCCCGGAAAGCCGCTGCGCATTAAATACCCCATAAGCTTACGTTTTTTCTCAAATGGTTCGCCTTTTAAAGATCGCCATTTCTTCTCCGCAGCCTTCTTAGCAGATGCTAATTCCACTTTCTGGTCCAGTGAACCGATTGCTTCTGCTGCGGCTTCTTTCGACACGCCTCGCTGTTGCAGCTCTTGCTGAATGAACCGTCGACCCTTTAAGCGATTCTTAAGTCGGCTGGTCGCAAATTGGCGTGCATATTGTTCATCATCCACAATATGCTCTCTTTCTAAACGGTCAAGGGCATACTGAATATTGTCAGCTTCAAAAAACTTGCGATTCAAATATTGCTCAATCTGCTTTCTCGTTCGCGGTCTAGCTCCCAAATAAGCGATAGCCATTATATATCCCCGATAGCGCTCATCTTCCATTCGTATTTCATCGGCCTGAGCTTCGGTTACAAGTTGTCCCTTGGTCAATCGATAACGAATCAATATATCTTCATGCACGGACAGTATAGCTTTCTCTGACTCGGCAAAGAGATGGTATAATTTCCGTTCTTTTTTGTCTTGCTTAACGGATAATATCATCCATTCTTCTTCGGTTCTTGAATGCCTTTGGGTCATACGGTACATCCTCTCTAAACACAGCTTCGCCGTCCCTAACAGGACGGCGAAGCATCAACACGTATAATTGCCGGACAATTTATTCTAGATCTTCGAACTCTTCATCGTCTTCATCAGGTTTGAAATTAGCCTGAGTTGCTGCTGCAGACAAGTTGCTCGCATCGCGAATTTGCTTTTCAATAACTTCGGCAACATCCTTGTGATCTTTCAAATACTGCTTCGCATTCTCACGACCTTGGCCCAGACGCTCGCCATTGTAAGAGAACCATGCTCCGCTCTTCTGAACGATATCCATCTCAACACCGATATCAACAAGCGTACCTTCTCTGGAAATACCTTCGCCGTACATGATGTCCACCTCAGCTTGCTTAAACGGTGGAGCAACCTTGTTCTTAACAACCTTAATACGAGTACGGTTACCTATCATGTCATTGCCTTGCTTCAGCGTCTCAATACGACGAACGTCAAGACGTACGCTCGAGTAGAATTTCAATGCGCGTCCGCCTGGTGTTGTCTCGGGGTTACCGAACATAACGCCGACTTTCTCACGCAATTGGTTAATAAAGATCGCAATTGTTTTCGATTTGCTAATTGCTCCCGATAGCTTTCTCAAAGCCTGAGACATCAGACGAGCTTGAAGACCTACGTGAGAATCACCCATGTCGCCTTCGATTTCAGCTTTCGGTACGAGTGCCGCAACGGAGTCAATAACGATAATATCTACCGCACCGCTTCTTACAAGAGCTTCGGCAATTTCCAAAGCTTGTTCGCCTGTATCAGGCTGCGAAAGCAATAGCTCATCAATATTTACACCAAGCTTGCTTGCATAAAGCGGGTCAAGCGCATGCTCGGCATCGATAAAGGCAGCTTGTCCGCCAATTTTTTGAACCTCAGCAATCGCGTGAAGAGCTACTGTCGTTTTACCAGAAGATTCTGGTCCATATATTTCGATAACCCGTCCACGCGGTAATCCGCCTATTCCCAAAGCAATATCTAGAGCAAGCGAACCGCTAGGCACGGTCTCAACTTGCATGTGTGTGGATTCTCCCAATTTCATGATGGAGCCTTTACCAAATTGTTTCTCAATTTGACGCAAAGCCATTTCTAGTGCAGCGCGACGATCCGACAAGAAACTCACATCCTTCTTTATTTATAATTTTATGATACCTTTTTTCCGGCAGGTTGACAAGCATTTTTTCGAACATACATTCGCCTTTTCGCTTCGCCCCCTTAAATGGACATAAAAAAACCGCAGCAAAGGTAATCTTCGCTACGGTTCTTCCGATAACTAAGCTTTATTATAACGGTCAAACCGTCAATTGACAAACATTATTTATGGCAATCATCCATTTGCCAAACATGCATCTGCCATTCCTAATCAGCAAAATTACCGTGCTTGCAGCGCAAGCCACAAACGATACAAAGCAGACTTTACTGCTCTCATTCTGATCATGCCTCTGCCGCCACTCAAATTCAGCGTATGAACAGCGGTCGGTTTGCCGCGCTCGGCAATTCCTACATAGACAAGCCCCACTGGCTTGCCTTCTGATTGTGCTGGACCAGCAACTCCTGTCAAAGAAACGCCAAAATCAGCATCGGAGAGTTCTCGAACCCGCTCTGCCATTAAAGCGGCAGTCGAATCGCTAATCGCTCCAGGAGCCCCTTCGCCTTCAAGCTGAGTCATCGGAATGCTGAGCAAATGATGCTTCATTATATTGGTGTAGGTGACAACCCCTCCTACGTACTCTCCACTGCTTCCAGGAACGTTTGTAATTAGCTCGGCAAGCAAACCCCCACTAATGCTTTCCGCGCTCGCCAGCTTGCGTCTTGAGGCTCTCAGCAGGTGTATAACCTCCTCCTCCAGAGGGATATCCTGCTCTGCATACAAATATTCGCCTACCCGCTCCTTAATCTGCTGCACACTTTTATCGATTTTCAGATCAGCCTCAATGGAAGAGCTCGCTTTGGTCGATATGCGTATCGAAACCTCGCCTTCCTTTGCATATGGTGCGATCGTAGGATCAAGCTGCCCATCAATCAGATCCAGAAGCTTAGCTTCGAGGTTGGATTCACCTATCCCCGCAAACTTTAAAATGCGAGAATAAAGCGGATTGGCCTCTCCCATCATCGAACGCAGCCACCGTTCACCGGCATCTTCCATCATCGGCTTCATTTCACGCGGCGGTCCCGGCAGCAGCAAATAAAGTGTTCCATCAACAGACAAACCGTTGCCAACAGCTAAGCCTGTAGTATTTTCCAACGGAACCCCGCCATCGATCATCAAAGCCTGACGACGATTGCTCTCCACCATATGAATGCCGCGCGAGCTGAACATCTGCTCAATTGCTGACATAGACGGCTCATGAATACTCAGCTCACGGTTCAAATAATCAGCTAATACATCTTTTGTAAGATCATCTTGTGTTGGTCCGAGTCCGCCAGTAAAAACAAGCAAATCCGCTCGGCTTCTGCCGATCTCAATGGCTTGCCTCAGGCGAGCAGAATTATCCCCAACTACAGTCTGAAAATAGACGTCTACACCCAACTCTGCAAGCTTCTGCGATAAGTATTGGGCATTCGTGTTAACAATTTGCCCGAGCAGCAGCTCTGTCCCGACTGCAATAATTTCTGCTTTCATGATTCAAGTTCTCCTTCATATTCAAATGTATGAGTAATTATAGCCATATAAGCAAAAGCATCTCCCCTTTTTGACGGAAAGATGCTTTACCATTATTCTACCGGAATCAGATGTTTGTTTTTCAAGAAATAATCAATGCCTGAGTAAACCGTAATAGCAGCTGCTACCCAGCTTGCAATAACATCGAATGGAAAATCAATAAAATTGAATGGGAAATTATTAATAAGGAGAGCGATAATCATCGTAATTTGAATCGCCGTCTTCCATTTCCCCCAAGTGCTGGCAGCCATAACAGAACCCTCTAAAAGTGCGATTTGACGAAGTCCTGTAACAGCAAACTCTCTACTGATAATAACAATGGCAATCAGCGCATTAAGTTTATCCATTTCAACAAGTGAAATGAGCACTGCCGCCACGAGAAGCTTATCCGCCAAAGGGTCAAGCAGCTTGCCGAGGTTAGTTACAATTTTGTTTTTCCTTGCAATATAACCATCTAGACCGTCTGTACTTGCTGCCACAATAAAAATGAGTGCCGCTGCAATTTGATTGTATGTAATGGAGAAGTCAGAAATCGTGAACGACCCCAAATCCACTTTAATAAGCAGAAAAAACATAATAACCGGCACCAAAAATATTCTGGCTAGTGTAATGCGGTTCGCCAGATTCACGCAATTCCCTCCTCAGATCGATCTAACTCATAGGTGTGCGTTACGCGAACCCTTTGTTTGTAAAAAAAATCAGATTTTTGTCCCAGCTGCAATTCATTTGTTAAGCAGCTTTGAGTGACCGCATGTGTTTTTTCTCTCATCTATGTATCCCCCAGATCCAACTGTAAAGCTGTCTAAACAAGTATAATACATGCCATTACACGTGTCAAAAGCGGCTAAAGCCTCATTTTTCATCTATGGCTTTACCAAAACGAAAAGCCCCGTTTCTCGGAAACCGATGAAACGAAGCCTTTTTAAATATAAGAAAGTATATATTTTGCACCTACTCATCTTATATTTCTTCGTCAAAGCTGCTTCGGCATCCAGAGGACGCTGAAGGTGTTTTTGCTTGTTAGGAACGATAATTAGTAAATTGAAGCTCTACAGGCAAATCAGCTTCCCTAAGCAGCTTCATAACAGCTTGCAAATCATCTAAGCTTTTTCCAGAAACGCGCAGTTGGTCGCCTTGAATCAAGCTTTTTACCTTCAGCTTTGAATCGCGGATAAGTATATTAATTTTTTTTGAAACATCCTGCTCAATACCCTGTCTTAGCTTAATGCGCTGACGAACCGTATTGCCGGAAGCACCTTCAATTTTTCCATAGTCCATATTTTTAATTGGAACTCCGCGTTTTACCATTTTGGATAATAAAATGTCCAGCACACTCTTAAGCTTATACTCATCCTCTGAAGCAACAACAAGATCTTCCTTCTCAAGTGCAATGGAACTCTTGCTGCCTTTGAAATCAAAGCGTGTTTCAATTTCCCGCTCCGCCTGCTTAATCGCATTGGCTAATTCTTGCATATCCACCTTGGATACAATATCAAATGCATTTTCTGATGCCAATTCAATCTCTCCTTTGTTACGGTAATCATTATTCCGTTTTCGTTTGATTCGTTTCCGTACCTGTACCTGTACCTGTACCTGTGTTAGTGCCAGATTCAGTTCCAGTATCAGTATTTCCACCTGTTGCAGCGTTTTCGTCAATTAGAGGTTTAAGCAGCAGCTTCTTCGAGCCTGCTCTGTCCCCGTCAGGAACAATAACGCCATCAACCTTAATTTCCGTCAAATCTGCTCTACCAACATTGATATAAAGCGGACCCGTAAGTTCAAATGATTCTACACTACCGTCCTCAGCATTCGCAGAATAAAGCTTCTCGCCTTGATTGCTGTCTGAACGTACCTCTAACCAGCTTCTGCCGCCGCTCACTTTAACTTCAACCTTATGGGCAACGCCAACAGGACCGATATCATATTGATCCGCTTTGCCTACTTTGCTTCCGAAAGTAACCGTTGTTGGTGCTTGAGTTGGTGTTGGCGGTGTTGGATTGTCGGTTGGCGTGTTTTCGTTTCCACCCGCGGTTCCTCCCTCGTTCGTAGCTGGAGGTTTTGAAACTTCCGTGATATTGGTATTGTTGTCGGTTTGTTTGGCACCACCTGTGTCATTATTAATAACATACACCCAGATGACGACAACAATTAAAATAAGAAACGACCACATCATCACATTGAAGCCGATTTTCCCTAGTCTTTCTGAAGACTGGGACTGCACACGTCTTGGTGATCTTGATACAATCGGCTCAGATATTTGTTCTACCGGCGCTGCAGGCACCTCATGCTGATACAAACGAAGCACTTCGTCCGGATCAAGCCCAACAGCTTCTGAGTAATTTTTCACAAATGCTCGTACATAAAAAGGACCAGGCAAAACCGTGTGGTCTCCACTTTCAATCGCTTCCAAATACCGTTTTCTAATTTTTGTCGTTTCTTGAATATCATCAAGCGTTAATCCACGTTGCTCTCTCGCCTTGCGAAGCAATTCTCCTAAGTCAGACATGAGACGGCCTCCTTCCGATTAGAAATCGTCTGTATAGTTAGTTGTAAAGGACTCATAAGAAATTTCTTCATCTGGGTTGTTCCGTAATTCAACAATAATATCAAAATGGCTGTAATCGTAATTGGATTCCTTAATAAATATGTCCGGATGCTCAATTACTTTAGTTGATGGCATAGCCATAATTTCCTGAAGCAAGCTGTAATGCTTTTCATTTGAACGAATCGTACTGACGATGCCATCAATGATAAAAATCGTATTTGGCTGCATTTCGTCCTCTGACATCTGGCTTCTAACCGTCTGGCGCAATAAGGTGGAGGACACAAAGGACCATCGTTTGTTCGAGCATACGCTTCCTGCAATAATGGATTCCGTCTTCCCAACTCGCGGCATCCCTCTTACTCCTATAACCTGATTGCCGTCTCGTTTAAACACTTCACCCAAAAAATCGACCAAAATGCCCAACTCATCGCGTGTAAAACGAAACGTCTTGCGATCATCAGAGTCACGCTCAATGTAGCGTCCATGTCGCACTGCCAAAATATCTACAATTGTAGGCGTTCTCAGTTTGTTAACAGTAATATTATCTACTTTTTGCAGCATTTTGCCAAGCAACTCAATCTTCTCATCATCGTCAGTTTGAAGCAGCATGCCCCTTGTTCTATCTTCCACACCGTTAATTGTCATAATATTAACCTCAAGCATACCGAGCAATGAGGCGATATCTCCAAGTAATCCCGGGCGGTTTTTATGTATTTTGTATTCCATGTACCATTGTTTCGATTCCAATGCGGTCACCGTCCTAAACCTGTTCTTGTAGAAGTATGTAAAAGAAGATTACATACATCATGAAACATAATTCTACAAGTTTCGTCACAATCCTGCAACCCAAAAAGAAACATTGCAGAAAAGCCTCCTAGAGGAGGCTCTTCTGCTTCTGCTTCTGTTAAGGAAGATGACGATTTCGTACGATTGCTGCTAAGACTCCTGAACGAGCTTGACCATTAAGCATGCAAGTGTTTTGCGTTCTGCTTCATCGCCAGCGTCCCATAGCTGCTTCAATACGCGTTCTTCCTCATTTTTCGGATCGACCTTCTCGTCGAGAAAAGTACCGATTTCATAAGCTAAGCTTGAAATCGTTTCTTCCGTCATGCCGATTTTTTTGGCTTGCGATACACGCTCTGCCAAAAATTGCTTCCATGTTGCAAAATTAGAAAGTACGGTTGACATGTTTCTTCGCCTCCTAAGGGTATAGAAAAAAATCATCAACAGTCATATGATGCGTAAACACTGTTCTAATTATGCAACAAGCTTGTCCCAAGAAGCAGCTGCCACCGACTACGTATGCCATCCGCCATTCGGACTAATGACTTGGCCCGTAATATAGGAAGATTCCGGCAGTGCAAGAAAATATACAAGTGAGGCAATTTCATCTGTTGAGCCAAAACGTCCAACCGGAATTTCCTGCTGAATAGCTGCCTTTTCCTCTGCATTGAATCCATCCATCATTTCTGTCTCAACTGCACCAGGAGCAACCGCATTGACAGTAACGCCTGTCGGCGCCAGCTCTTTCGCCAGCGCCTTAGTAAAGGCGTTCATGCCACCCTTCGTCGTGGAATAGAGAACCTCACACGAAGCTCCTGACATTCCCCAAATAGAAGAAACATTTATGATGCGGCCAAAGCGCTGTGCAATCATATTCGGCATAAATAGCTGCGAACAAAGGAACATTCCTTTTAGGTTAACCGCCATCACATCATCCCATTCTTCCTCTGTCACATCCATTAACATGCCATAATGTGAAATTCCTCCATTATTAACCAATATATCGGGAAGCATATTATGGCTCTCCAGCTTCTCCCGCATCCGCTCCAGCTGCTCCTTAGAGCGCAGATCAGCAGAAATGGTTAACACATTCGCACCAAGAGCCATACACATTCGTGCCGTTTCATTTGCTGTTTCATGAGATTGCAAGTAATGGATAACGATATTTACGCCTTCCGCTGCAAATCGTTTAGCAATAGCTGCTCCGATGCCGCGGCTTCCCCCCGTAATAAGAACCGTCATCTGTTGGAGCGTCTTCATTTTGAAGGCTGTTCCACAATGGATACTGCAAGCTGATCGAAATCAAAATGCTCGCGGAGCCGTTCATTCACTTGTTCAAGTGTACATTTCTCATAGAAATCGAGGACGTCGAACATGTCGCTGTCACGGAATCGATATCTTGTAAATTCACCGGCAATTGCTTCTGGGGAGTTAAGCATACGCAAATATCCACCGATTTTTTTACGTTTGGATCTTTCAAACGCAGTAGGCTCAATACCGCTTACCAAAACGGCTTCAACCGCCGTTCGGATTTGCTTAATAAGCTCATCAGGATTTGGAGTATCTCCGCCGATAACGGAGAAAGCATAACCCGTACTCGAATTATACTCGCTTCCAAATGAATCAGAGATCAGATCATTTTCATACAGCTGCTGATAAAGCTTAGAGCTAGGCCCAATTAAAGCATCCAACATCAGCTTAGTCGTTACTTCTTGACGAAGAAGCGCTTCCCCTTCAAGACCTGTCTGCTTTTCTTTGAAGCCCAGCATGCATTTAGGCAATGATACAGGAAGCTCCGTTACCTTACGCGCAATTTTCACTGTTTCCGGCTCTTTCTCGAAATAACGTTCAATCGGTCCTTGAGGTTCAAACGACTTGCTATTTTGATTGTCGCGGACAAGCTGGAATACTTCCTCCGCCTTCACTCCGCCAACAACAAACAACAACATATTTGATGGGTGATAAAACGTTTCATAGCAGCGATATAGCGTTTCCTTATCTATTTGCCTGATGGACTCGACAGTGCCGGCGATATCAATATGAACAGGATGCTCATGATAAAGCGCATCAATCAATCCAAAATAGACTCTCCAATCCGGATTGTCGCGGTACATATTGATTTCTTGCTCAATGATCCCTTTTTCCTTCTCCACATTTGTATCCGTAAAATAAGGATTCTGAACAAAATTGATAAGCGTCTCTAAATTCGCGTTAATTTGCTCCGTAGCCGAAAACAAGTATACGGTTCGGTCAAAGCTTGTAAAGGCATTAGCCGATGCACCTTGAGAGGCAAATACTGCGAAAATATCACCTGTAGGCTCTTCAAACATTTTATGTTCCAAGAAATGTGCAATACCGTCCGGCACTTTTACAGGCGGCTGGCTGCCAACTGAAAAACGGTTGTCAACGGATCCGTATTTTGTAGAAAATGTCGCGTACGTTTTATGAAAGCCTTCCTTCGGAAGCACGATAACTTCAAGTCCATTATCAAGCACTTCACGATACAAGGTTTCCTGAACATTTGGATAATTTAGGGTTTGCACCTTTTATGCCTCCTTTCGATCGCGCAAAAAGTAAATCGTATCGAGCTGTACTTGCTCTGCAACCTTAACGATATCCTCAGCTGTTACCGCTTGAACCTGCTCAAGCAGCTGCTCTGCACTTCGATCTTTACCCGTTAACACGCCATTAAAATCATAAGCGATCATCTCATACGCTGAGTCTTGAAGCTCACGGAGGTGATTGGATATCATCGCCTTGGTTTGATTCATCTCAAGCTCCGAGAGCTTTCCTTGACGCATGCTTTCAAGCTGCTCTTTAATAATCACAACTGCTCGCTCGTAATTTGCAAACTCAATTCCGGATTGAATTGTGCATAGCCCTTTATGTCCATCAAGACGGGATGCAGCATAATAAGCCAAGCTCTCTTTCTCGCGCACATTCAAGAAAAGCTTAGAATGAGGGTATCCGCCCAAGATGCCGTTGTACATTAATGCAGCTGGATAAGCATCATCAACATACCCGACTCCCGTACGAAGCCCTAAATTCAGCTTGCCTTGACTGACCTCCATCCGTTCTGTAACCTGTTTCACTTCCTTAACAGGGTGGTGGATATTAGGAGTGGAATAAGCAGATGGTGAACCATCCTTCAACTTGAAGGCGCTCGACACAAGCTTCGTTACTTCCTCAAGCGTCGTATCTCCAACGACATACAAGTCAAGCGCAGCATTATCCAGCCACTGCAAATAGGATTCATATAGTGACGATGAGGTAATGGATTCGATTTCAGCAAGCTTGCCTAGTGGATGCAAACGATAAGGCTCATCCGCGCACATTTCTTCCAAGCAGCGCTCAGCGGCGTATCGAATTTTATCATTTACGATCGCCTCTAAACGTTTTTTGAGCGTCGTTTTTTCGGCATCTACATACTTCTGATGGAAACCATTCTGATCTATGAGCGGATCTGTTATTACATCACCTAGAAATTGCAGCGATTCTGCAAGAAGTGGAGTATCGGATGAAACAAACTCATCATTTATGACATCCATTCGAAATTGGACAATCTGAGAGTCGCCTCTTTTATATACATCAAACCCAAAGCCTGCGCCATATAAATCGTCAAGCTTCTCACGAAAAGTAATCGTTTCTGGTAATTTCGCCGTGCCTCTTCTCAGTACAAACGGAATAAGAGCAACCGGTGTTACTGTTGCTTCTTCAAGTGAAAGTCCCGCAAATAACGAAATGGCAAACGTTTTGAATCGTTTTGTAGGCAATACATGCAGACGAATGCGCTGCAGCTGCCCTCTTTCAAATGTGGACACTCGGTTTGCTCCTTTCAACGGCGCGTTATAGAGTAAATCTATTCCATTAAACAAATCACTATACCATTCTAACCTATAGGAAATGGAAGAAGCAACCACTGCTGCACTAGGCAGTAACGGCTGCTTCCTTTCGAGAATGGCTTATAGTTACATACAGAATATATGCTTGCCGATTGTTTTAATTTGTGTTCTTGTCCAGATCCATTTTGAGGTTGCTGTTTCTGGATTGAAATAATAAAGACAACCGCCGGAAGGATCTTGGCCGTTAATGGCATCCATAACTGCCTCGCGCGCTTTCGCATTAGGCGTGAGCCAAATTTGCCCGTCAGCAACCGCTGTAAAGGCACCAGGCTGAAAGATGACGCCATAAATCGTGTTAGGGAAACTTTGAGACTTCATACGGTTAATAATAACCGCAGCAACTGCGATTTGACCTTCATACGGCTCGCCTCTTGCTTCACCGTATACGGCATTAGCCATAATCTGTATGTCATTTTCCGACAAGCCTAATCGGTTGGAACCTCCAATGGGTGCCTTATTGCCGGAAGAACCAGCATCTTCTTTACCGCCAGAATTAGAACCGGAAGCAGGCGGGGCTGCTGCTGATGGCGTCCATTTTTTTGTTGCTTCCCAAAGCTTCAGCTTTGTTTTGGCACCGACAATACCGTCCGATTTAAGCCCAAACTTCCATTGAAACCAAGTGACCGCATTTTTTGTGCTCGATCCAAACTTACCGTCTATATCACCTTTAAAATAACCGAGGTGCTTTAGCCGTCCTTGCAATTCTTTTACGTCTTGTCCAGTTGAGCCTACCGTTAAGGTGGCGTTGCTGAACGTTTCCTTTACTCCGTCATGCTTTCCACTCAGTAACGAAAAGGAACCGAACAACAACAGCACGATAATCGAGGTCACCAAAATCAAACGATTTCTCATGATGGGATCTGCCTTTCTCTTGCAAGTTAGTTCGCTTAAGGTAGCGTTACCTAACTTTAGTATGAGAAGTTGATCCCACTTCTATGCACTTCGTTCCGTTTTCTGCAAACTTCGGAAATTATGAGCTAGCTCTTCCAGCTTGAAATTGATCGAGTGTAATTAGCACTTCCCGCGGCTTACTGCCTTCATAAGGACCAACAATAGAGCGAGCCTCCATTTGGTCAATCAATCTTGCCGCTCTAGTATAGCCAATTCTCATCCGCCGCTGCAGCAAGGAAACCGATGCCTGCTTCGCTTCCAATATCACTTGTACCGCCTGATCATAAAGCTCATCCAGCATTTCGTTCCCATCCGTTGATTCCTCCTCAACTTCCGGTACAAGATCCTCTTTATACTGCGCTTCGGCTTGACCGCGTGCGTAGTTTACTAATGATTCTACTTCTTGATCGGATAAAAAGGCCCCTTGTACCCTGATCGGCTTTGACATCCCAACCGGCAAGAAAAGCATATCACCGCGACCAAGCAGCTTTTCCGCTCCTACCATATCAAGAATGGTCCGAGAGTCTACCTGAGAAGATACACCAAAAGCAATACGGGATGGAATGTTCGCTTTAATAACGCCCGTAATGACATCGACTGATGGCCGCTGCGTTGCAATGATAAGATGAATACCAGCTGCACGCGCCATTTGAGCAAGCCTTGCAATGGAGTCCTCTACATCGTTTGCAGCAACCATCATCAAGTCAGCAAGCTCGTCCACAATAACAACGATATAAGGTAGAACAGCTGCAGGGTTATCGGCCATTAAATTGTTGTAGCCTTCGATATTGCGAGTTGCGGATTTGGAGAAAAGCTCATAGCGGCTTTCCATCTCAACAACAATTTTCTTTAGAGCTAGAGAAGCACGCTTTGGATTCGTAACAACAGGAGCGAGCAAATGCGGAATCCCATTGTATACGTTCAGCTCAACCATTTTTGGGTCAATCATAAGAAATTTAACCTCGTCTGGCGCAGCCTTATACAAAATACTCGTAATAATGCCGTTAATACAAACGGATTTACCGGAACCTGTAGCACCTGCTACAAGCAAATGGGGCATTTTGGCTAAGTTGCCTACAATCGTCTGTCCCGATATATCTCGGCCGAACGCGATAGACAATTTGGACGCAGCATTTTGAAACGCAGTGGTTTCCATTACCTCTCGCATTGTTACGACGGAAACCTCCATATTTGGTACTTCTATCCCTATAGCTGATTTCCCCGGAATCGGTGCCTCCATACGGATATCCTTAGCCGCTAACGCAAGAGCAATATCATCCGTTAAACCAACAATTCGGCTTACTTTAACGCCCGTTGCCGGCTGAACTTCATAACGAGTTACTGCTGGACCGCGAACAACATCCAGTACTTTAGCACGTACGCCAAAGCTTTCCAGCGTTGCTTCCAGTTTTCGGCGAGAGTCGTACATGTCGGATGCATCTGCATTTTTACTCATTAAATTCGGTTTAGTAAGCAGCGTAAAAGGCGGCAGCAGGTAAGGCTTAGGTGCGTTTTCTTCGGCAATAGGACGTTTCGGAATCGGTTGCTCCGTATCTTCCTCATACACAAGCGCTTCTGAAGAATTAGCACCAGCCGCGATTATTTCAGGCTCCAATAAATCTGTATCATCCTCAGCCTCTTCCAGAGTATCGTTAAGCAGATCTGAATTAGCTAATTCCTGAATAGGATTCGTTTGGTCCCATGCTTCATCACGATTAGGCACAAGCGGCTCATGGTCGATTATAAGACCATCACCAGCATTTTCCCATGGCGGCGTGCTGTCATGCTCATGAATATCTGGATTCAATTCTGTATGTAAATCAGCGCCGGATTTCTCCCAAGGCGGTTCGATATCATTTTGCCAGGCAGGCTTCGCGCTTGCAAGCGTATCCGTTCCATTTGGCTCGAACACCCATTCATCCTGTGGATGACTGGATATATCAGACTCTTCCTCATCTTGATCCTGTCTCCAAGAGAAAAACAAGGATCTTCTTTTCTTCTTCTTAGGAGGAGCAGCAACATAACTTTCATGATCGTCATCAATTGTTTCATCATCATCATCGAAATCAGCCTGTCCAACATTGGCACTCGCTTGTGCTGCTGCGGCAGCACGCAGGGAAGCTCGCTTCTCCCATTTAGCTGCAAGCAGCTTGAACATACGATTGACACGAGTCGTAACCAATCTCCCTAACTCCACATAAGACTTACCTGTCATAAGCATGATAGAGATCGCGAACATAACAAACATAATAAGCTTCGCGCCATAATACCCGAACAAAGAGAAAAATAATGAATATTGAATAGCGCCTACAAAACCACCGCTTATTTCTTTGTCTCTAATCGGTAAATCATTTTCGGCCGGTACACTTATTAAAGATAATTTCAAATCGCTGCTAAGCTGATTAAAAATCTTCGACCCTGTCAAATCAACCGTAGGGCTCAGCTTTTGATCAATTTCAGATATGGAGCTCATAAGTGTAAACGCAAGCACCATAATAAACAAGCCTGTTCGCTTGTTCGTCCATCCTTTAGGCCAAGTGCGTTTGATCATGACTGCAAGTCCAATGACAATCCCAATTAGTGCTAATACAAAATAAAACTTGCCGAGCACAAGCCCAAATAGCTTGGATAACGAGCGCCCGACAGCCGCCTCTCCAGAGAGGGCAATAATTGATATTGTAATAAGCAAAATTCCATATACTTCATATTTTAAGTTTGTGCCAATTGATTTTTTTCGTCTCTTTTTCTTTGCCAAATCCGTCACCTCTGGTAAAAGATTATACCATAGGTGGGCAAATGTTCCTATGAGACATTTGCACGAACATTTGTTTGTTCATTATTTATAATTCACAATCGTGCCCGGCATTAAATTTGGATTGAGATAGTCGTCGAGGCTGCAATCTATTAAACGAATAATTTTCCCCATTCCCGGTGCGATGGGAGTCACCTGCATCTTTACACCATTTGACCATACCTCTTGCGATTGCTCCATTTCGTCATTGAAGCCCTCCAGAACAACCTCAAGAGGCATATTCGTATAAAGTGTCATTGGATATTCACCTCAATTCTGCCGAGCTTGGAGGCCTCAATTCTTCGGTTTAATTCCTTTAACGCCTCACCCAAGCCGCCAACGGCATCAATCAGACCATGCTTGACTGCATCAGACCCAATAACCGTAGTTCCTATATCCCGTGTAAGCTCCCCCGTCTTGAACATAAGCTCTTTAAATGTATGTTCCGTCACGTTCGAGTGCGAGGTTACAAAACGTACGACGCGCTCCTGCATTTTATCCAAATATTCAAAGGTTTGTGGTACACCGATTACTAAACCGTTTAGACGAATGGGATGTATCGTCATCGTTGCTGTCTCTGCAATAAACGACATATCGCCAGCTACGGCAATCGGAACACCTATGGAATGTCCTCCGCCAAGCACGAGCGTTACTGTTGGCTTGCTGAGTGATGAAATCATTTCAGCTATTGCGAGTCCTGCCTCGACATCGCCGCCTACTGTATTCAGAACGATAAACACACCTTCAATTTTATGATTTTGTTCAGCTGCTACGAGTTGTGGAATAAGGTGCTCATATTTAGTCGTTTTATTTTGCGGAGGCAAAACGAGATGTCCCTCCACTTGCCCAATGATGGTCATACAAAAGATATTGGATTCCGTTAATGCAGGAGCCGCTGTCTGACCAAGCTGCTGAATCGTTTCTACAACAGCATTCGCCTTTTTTTTATCGTCTGGAATAGGTTGTTCAGGCTGCTCTGAAGTAAACTGCATGTTTGTGTGACCATTCATTTAAATATCCCCCTCATATGATGATGCTCGTCATAGTATGAGGTCTGATCAAAAATTTATACAAAATACAGTCTAGATCTCTTGATTTGACAAACCAAGCAGAAAAGTCTTCTGTTCTTACATAAAAAAAGAATCGCTTGTGTCCGCCGCGGCAATTGCGGATAGGACAAGCGATTCTTTTCATTAATTATTTATATGTTAAACTTCCATAATGATTGGCAAAATCATTGGACGACGACGAGTCTGCTCGTACAAGAAACGACCAAGCGCATCCTTCACATTCGTTTTGAGCGATGCCCATTCATTTACTTTATCATTCATCAAACGTGTAAGCGTCGATGTTACGATGCGATTGGCTTCATCAAGAAGACCTTCGGATTCACGAACATAAACGAAACCGCGAGAAATAATATCTGGACCAGACAAGATCGCGCCATCTTGCTTGCTTAATGTAACAACAACGACCAAAATGCCATCTTGCGACAAAAGCTTGCGGTCACGCAATACAATGTTACCAACATCGCCTACGCCCAATCCATCAATCAATACATTTCCTGCTTGTACTTTCGAGCCTTTGCGGCCGCTGCCGTTCTGGAACTCAACTGTATCACCGTTATCAATAACGAAGATGTTCTCGCGTTCAATCCCGATTGCTTCTCCAAGCTTCGCATGCTGACGAAGCATACGATATTCACCGTGGATAGGAATGAAGTATTTTGGCTTAATCAAGTTAAGCATAAGCTTAAGTTCTTCTTGGCTGCCGTGACCAGATACGTGAACGCCTGAAACGGAACCATTTCCGTAAATAACATTTGCACCAAGGCGGAATAATTCATCAACAGTACGACCAACATATCTTTCGTTGCCCGGTATTGGTGTTGCCGCAATAATGACGGTGTCGCCTGGTAAAATATCAACTTTGCGATGTGTCGAACGTGCCATGCGAGTAAGCGCCGACATCGGCTCGCCTTGACTGCCTGTACACAAAATAACAACACGATCAGCAGCTAATTTGTTTACTTCTTCCGGCTCAATAATCATTCCCTCTGGAATATTCAAGTAGCCAAGATCAGAAGCAATACCTACAACGTTAACCATACTGCGGCCAACAACCGCAATCTTACGTTTTGTTGCAATAGCAGCATTTATAATTTGTTGAATCCGGTGTACGTTGGAAGCAAAAGTTGCTACGACAACGCGCTGTGACGATTTGCGGAAAATATCCTCTAGATTGTCGCCAACTTGTGCTTCAGATGGCGTGTACCCTGGACGTTCTGCATTTGTACTGTCTGACAATAGCGCCAAAACGCCGCGCTTGCCAATCTCAGCGATACGCTGCAAGTCAGCAAATTGCTCATTCACCGGCGTATGGTCAAATTTAAAGTCACCTGTATGAACGACAGTACCTTCCGGTGTATCCAAGCTGACACCTACGGAATCTGGAATACTGTGGTTCGTTCTGAAGAAGGATGCACGAATCGTGCCCAATTGAATTTCGCTATCTGCATTGATGAGAATACGTTTCGTTTCTCCGAGCAAGCCCGCTTCCTTCAATTTTCCTTCGATAAGTCCGAGTGTTAGTTTTGTTGCATATAATGGCACATTTAAGCTTTTTAGTACATAAGGCAAACCGCCAATATGATCCTCGTGACCATGTGTAATAATAATTCCGCGAACTTTGTCGCGATTTTCCGTTAGGTAAGAGATGTCAGGGATAACAATATCGATTCCGAGCATGTCCTCTTCAGGGAACTTAAGTCCTGAGTCAACTACAACGATATCATTGTTATATTGGATGACGTACATGTTTTTCCCGATCTCGCCAACTCCGCCTAGTGCAAAAATGAGCAATTTATCCTGGTTGTTCTTCTTAGACAAGTGTTTTCCTCCTTAAAATTTTGCGAAGCGAAATTCGCTTCGTAATCATTGGGTTAATTTTCGAAGCAAAATAGCTTTGTAAGCATTTTCTTAAATATTTCGAAGCGATCGGCTCCGTAAGCATCTAATTATTATTGCGAAGCTATAATGGCCTCGTAAGTATTGTCGTAATATGGAAAAGCAATATTTATTTTGTACGGATCCACAGGTAATTAATGCCGAACATTGTTTACCTATGCGTTGTTATCGTCAGATGCCGCTCTGACGTTAATTTCATTTCCAAATATTTGCCGCACCCAGTCACTTGAAATCATTATACATGAAGAAAAAGCTGGAATACAAGTGAAACACGATATTGCTATTATGCAATATGCTTCCCAAAAAAATAAAACCGATGCTGGATGCACCGGCTGCAATCAACGATTACGTGTATTTACACCAGTAAATTGCGTAAGAATGCGGCCTCAGCCTCGGTCACAGTAACAAGCGGAAGTCTAACTCCTCCAACTGGCAAACCTTTTAAGCCAAGTGCAAATTTCACGGCCACAGGATTAGGTACAGGATGAGGACAATAGAATAAACCTCTGAAAATTGGATGTAAAATACCATTTATTCGAGCAGCTTCCTGAACATTTCCGTTCACATAGGCTTCGATTAATTGTTTCATTTGCGCGCCAACGACATGTCCCGCAACGCTAACGATTCCGTAAGCGCCAATAGCCAAAGCAGGAAGTGTAGCACTGTCGTCCCCGCTGTATACTTTAAATCCTGCAGGAGCACCACTAATAATTTGAGTTAATTGATCTGTTGAAGCACAATCTTTTGTCGCCACAACATTGTCGATTTGTGCTAAGCGAAGCGTCGTTTCGACAGAGATGTTGACTCCCGTACGACCTTCCACATTATACAAAAGAATAGGCAATTTTGTTGCTTCAGCAATAGCCTTAAAGTGCTGATAAAGTCCTTCTTGACTAGGACGGTTATAATACGGAGCGACAAGCAAAATGCCATCAACGCCCGCTGCTTCTGCGTCTTTTGTCAGATGGATGGAATGGGCTGTGTTGTTGCTGCCCGTACCAGCAATGATTTTGCAACGACCATTCGCATGCTTAACAGCAAATCGGAACAGTTCCAGTTTCTCTTCATCGGAGAGCGTAGGTGATTCGCCAGTCGTGCCTGAAACGACAAGACTATCGCTTTGCTGCTCCTCAATCAAATAATCAATTAATTTTGCTGTCGTTTCCCAATCAATATGACCGTCCGCATCAAATGGGGTTACCATTGCGGTAATTAGTCTTCCAAATTCCATCTGAATTCCTCCCAAAAAAGTTGCTCTATCGATGAAGCTCGAACTTCGCGTGCAGAGAACGAAGTGCCTCTACCATATCCGCTTCACGAACGAGCACCCATATCGTTGTATTAGAATCAGCCGATTGCATGATTGAAATGCCCTGCTCCGTCAGCGCTTCCACGATACGCGCCATAACGCCTGGCTCTCCATTCATACCACCGCCGATGACGGATACTTTAGCACAGCCTTTAATAGCTGAAGGTGCAAAGCCGCATTCCTTCAGTACATCA
The DNA here is from genome assembly GCF_050467785.1 of Paenibacillus sp. NRS-1760. NCBI lineage: Bacteria > Bacillati > Bacillota > Bacilli > Caryophanales > Paenibacillaceae > Paenibacillus > Paenibacillus sp. NRS-1760. The sequence continues at coordinate 169,539 of NZ_JBITPK010000006.1, forward strand.
ACTGCACGTTTAGCATCATGATCAAATACGGTATAAACTGCACCGCTTGGCGTTACATTAATAAAATCAACACTAATATGATGTTTAGCCATAGATTGAAACACTTGCAGCTGCACATCATTTCGGCCTTCAATAGCCTTTACAGATATTTGAGTAATCCCTGCTGCATGGGCAATTCCTGTAACATGACGATCCTTAACCGCCAGCTCAGCCTTAAGCTCAGCTGAATCAGTTACTAATGTGCCTGTTTCACTTGAGAAGGTAGAACGAACTCGGAGCGGTATACGAGCCTGCTGAGCAATCTCAACGGCACGAGGATGGATAACCTTAGCTCCTTGTCTTGCCATGTTGCATATTTCAGCATAGCTTACGACAGGAAGCGGTTTCGCCTCCTCGACTAATCTAGGGTCCGCCGTTAAAATCCCGTTAACATCCGTATAAATATCGACCAGTTCAGCGCGAAGCGCGGCACCTAATGCTGTAGCTGAAGTATCGCTTCCGCCGCGGCCAAGTGTTGTCGTATCTCCTAATGCAGTGCTTCCTTGAAAACCTGTTACGATTACAACGGTTCCTTCACGTAAATGATGAAGCACCTTATCTGGCCGAATCTCTTTGATTCGGGCTTGCCCATACTGCTCGTCAGTAATCATGCCCGCCTGTCCTCCGGTTAGGACAACGGAAGGAATGCCGCTCGCAATGAGCAAGCTGCATAAAGCGGCTGCGGAAATAATTTCTCCGCAGCCTAGCAGCATATCTCGCTCACGCGCTGGCAGCCTGTCGCCATTATCACGTATAACCTGAAGCAAGGTATCCGTTGCGTAAGGATCGCCCTTACGCCCCATAGCAGATACGACTACGACTACAGCAAGGCCACTGCTGCGTTCTCTGGTAATATGACTAATTACGTGTTCTCTGGCATGATCGGTAGAAAGAGAGGTGCCCCCGAATTTTTGAATCAGGATGCGCATATTATAATCCTCCATGATCGATCCAGGGAAGAAGCAAGCTTTACTACCTTTTACTTAATACATTAACCTCTTGCGATATGTTCAGCGATTTGAACAGCATTCCATGCTGCTCCTTTGAGCAGGTTATCGGAGACGATCCACATATTAAGTCCGCGATCCGAACCAAGATCACGTCTCAAGCGACCAACAAAAACATCCGGCTTACCGGCAGCATCAGTCGCAAGCGGGTATTGCTGATTAGCAGGATCATCAACGAGCGTAACGCCCGGTGCATCTGCAAGCAGCTGCTTAACCTCTTCCAAATCGTAGTCGTTTTTGAGCTCAACATATAGAGATTCCGAGTGACCGTAAACGACAGGAATTCGCACGCATGTAGCTGTAACCTGGATAGACTCGTCACCCATAATTTTTTTCGTTTCGCGAACCATTTTCATTTCCTCAAGCGTATAACCATTCTCTTGAAACTTATCAATTTGCGGAATCGCGTTAAATGCAATTTGATGCTTAACCGGCAGTGCTCCTACTGGAAGAATAGCTGGGTTTACCTCTTCACCCTGAAGTGAAGCTGTAGTTTGACGAAGCATCTCATCAATGGCAAGATTTCCAGCACCAGAAACCGCTTGATAGGTGGAAACGATAATACGCGAAATGCCAAAACGGTCTTGTAGCGGTTTAAGAGCTACTACCATTTGAATGGTTGAGCAGTTCGGATTAGCGATTATGCCCTTATGCTCGCTAACCTTCTCAATATTTACCTCAGGAACGACAAGCGGTGTGTTTTCGTCCATGCGGTATGCATTGGTGTTATCAATACATACTGCACCATGTTTAACCGCATGTGGAGCCAATGCTTTAGTAACATCGCCTCCTGCACTAAACAAAGCGATGTCGATACCTTCGAAGCTTTCCGGTTTTGCTTCTTCAACCGTAAGCTCCTGATCTTTAAATGTAATTTTTGTGCCGGCTGAGCGAGCAGACGATAACAGCTTAAGCTTTCGGATCGGGAAGTTTCTGGAAGCAAGTAATTTCAGTATTTGTTCTCCTACTGCGCCTGTTGCACCAACAACTGCAACGTTAAACAATTTCTGATACGACATCTGTTGTCGTCTCCCCTCTAACCGTGTGTCATGAATGACGTTCGACAAGCAGAGGCTGCAGCTGTTTGCCAGATAGGGCAGCTTCGCATGCTTCCAAGACCAAATCCATTCTGGCAACAAGCGAATTAGGCTTCTGCACCGGGTTATCTTGGCCGAACGGTACAAAATAAATATGTTTAGCCACTAATAGCTTCGCTATGTTAGCGGCATTTAAACCAAGTCCATCATTTGTCGAAATAGCAAGAACCAGCGGACGGCCGTTGCGCATTTGGGCTTTTGCAGCCATAAGTACTGCGCTGTCCGTAATCGCATTTGCAAGTCGGCTTGTCGTATTTCCTGTGCAAGGTGCTATGACGAGAACGTCCAGCAGCTTAGAAGGCCCAAGTGGCTCCGCCTGCACAATGGTCGAAATAAGTTCATTTCCGGTAATCGCTTTTAACTGTGTTTGCCAATCCTCGGACTTTCCAAATCTAGTGTCCGTTGTCATAAGTGTATTCGAAACGATCGGCACCACATTGGCCCCCGCATCGACGAACCGCTTAATTTCAGGCATAACTTCAGCAAACGTACAATGTGAGCCTGACAATGCATAACCCACCGTAATTCCAGCCCAATTCATATCCCATTCCCCCGCTTAATCGTATCGTCCAAAATCAACTGAGATAAGCAATCCGCTATGATACGTCCAGCTGTTTTCGGTGCGACGATACCGGGTAGTCCGGGTGCGAGCATCGCTTTAATGCCACGCTTCTCAGCGAAGCGGAAATCTGTCCCGCCAGGCTTCGATGCGAGGTCAATAATGACGGCTCGCGAAGGTAAATTTGCGATAATTTGTGCTGTGACTATCATAGTCGGAATTGTATTAAAAAGCAAGTCAATATTGCTCACATGATGCAATAAACCACTGATGTAAAAAGGCTCAAAACCCATCTCTGCCGCTCTTGCGAACTGCTCTGAACGCCGTACACCGACCTTCACTTTGGACCCCAAACCTTGAAGCGTTCGTGCCATTGTAAAGCCTGTTCTACCGAAACCAAGCACCATAGAAGAAGACCCATGAATCGTAATATCCGTATTTTGAATGGCCATCATTAAGGCGCCTTCCGCTGTCGGAATTGAATTGTATATGGCAACATCATCACGGTCAAACAGCTCAACGAGCGACAGGGAATGCTGCTCGCATAGCTGACGCAAATAAGGCTTCGCCATTCCTGTATATACTGTGCAATGTTTTGGCAGCTTTGCAAAATGGCTGTCTGCCAGCTGCATTTGTCGGTCACTAAAAACACTCTGGATGATCCCTTGATCATCAGTGCCTACGGCAGGCAACAACAACGCATCGACGGATTCAAAAAGCTGTTCCTCGAACTCCGCCTGTACCGCTCCGTCGAGTGACGAATGCAAGCCGTCAAAACCCGAAACTGTGACAGTAGCATCAAGCTCAGTCAGCTTTCTAATTACCTCCAGCTGCCTTGCATCACCACCAAGCAGCAGCACTTGAACGCCTGTTAGCATTAAGCTTCACTCCTTTCTTGCTAATAGCTCTAGATCATCTTATGCTTGCGCCCAGAGCGGGGTGAAAAAGAAAAAAAGATCGGGCATTTGCCCGATCTTCTTAATACTAATTTATGAATTCAATTCGCTTAAACGCCAGTATGTCCAAACCCACCGGCACCTCTTACGGTGTCAGGCAGCTCGTCAGCTTCTATAATCGTAACTGCCGGCACGAGTTGGAATACCATTTGAGCTATTCTTTCCCCGCGCGTAATTGTAAACGGCTGATCGCCTAAATTAACGAGCAGCACTTTCACTTCTCCTCGGTAGTCCGCATCAATCGTTCCTGGTGAATTCAAGCAAGTAATGCCATGCTTATACGCAAGGCCGCTGCGCGGTCTAATTTGCGCCTCCAGCTCCCCGGGCATTGCCATTGCAAAGCCGGTAGGAATAAGCTTACGCTCGCCTGGCTGCAATACTACAGGCTCTCCTACAGAAGCTTGCAGATCAAAGCCAGCTGCCCATTCGGACATTTTTTTCGGAATGGCTATATCTTCATTTCCTTCTAATCGTTTAAACTGAACTTGATACAAATTGATCCCTCCTGAGCTCTGCTGCTGCTTTATCATTCGTTCCGACCATTGCAACGGAGAAAGGAGCAGCTAACATACGCTTCGTAACATCAACTACATCTGACATCTGCACCGAATCGATACGCTTCAACAGCTCATCAAGCGTGTAATGATGACCGAGCATCAACTCGTTTTTGCCCAATCGATTCATTCTGCTGCTCGTGCTCTCCAAGCTCAAAATCAAGCTGCCCTTCAATTGCTCCTTGCCGCGGTGCAGTTCATCCTCGCCTAATCCTTTTACGGACAGCTCGTTCATCTGCTCCATCGTTAAATCAAGTACTTCCTTCGTTTGCTTAGGCGCCGTTCCAGCATATAAAGTAAACAAGCCAGTATCCGCATAGGAAGTGTGATAGGAATAGACCGAATACGCGAGTCCGCGCTTCTCTCTTATTTCTTGGAACAGCCTCGAGCTCATTCCGCCCCCTATAGCATTGTTAAGAAGAATCATGGCATACAAATTTGAATCGGTAATCGAGCACCCTGGGAAAGAAACACATAGATGGTTTTGCTCTGTTTTCTTTTTGTAAAACAAATAATCGCCATGAAATGTCGGAGGCGTAATGATGGATGAGGCTGGCTTGCTATTCTTAAAGCTTCCAAAATATTGTTCCATTAACGCAAGCAAGCTCTGCTCTTCAACATTGCCCGCAACGCTGATTACTACATTCTCAAGTGTATACGTATCATTCATATACCCGCGGAGCGTATCGGAGGTCATGGCAGTCAAACGATCCTCAAGCCCCAATATCGAATAAGCAAGCGGGTGTTCACCGAATGCTGCGCGAGAAGCTTCGTCATGCACCTTATCATCTGGCGTATCCTCATACATCGAGATTTCCTCAAGAATAACATTTTTTTCCTTCGCCAATTCCTCCGGATCAAATTGGGAATTAAAAAACATATCCGAGAGAGCGTCTACGGCAAGCGGCAAATGCTCATCAAGCACCTTGGCAAAATAACACGTATATTCCTTCGAGGTAAACGCATTGACATTTCCGCCTATACCGTCGAATAAATCCGCTATGTCCTTTGAAGTACGGCTTTCTGTGCCTTTGAACAGCATGTGTTCAATGAAATGGGAGATGCCGTTATTTTCAGGCGTCTCATTGCGTGAGCCCGTTTTGACCCATATGCCAAACGATACTGATCTTACTGTCGGTATGTATTCAACGACAACACGCAATCCATTGCTAAGTGTGTATTTGTTCATCAGTAGTCCTCCTCATGTTTTGTGCAGCAAAATGATCATTATTATACGTCTCATCATTTTGCCTTACAAAACTGACATCATATACATGTGACTCTAAACATGAATGTTTTTACTATAGCAGAATCAGTCCGCTCCCTCAACTTCAACGGGAATCCGCTTGGAGGAAAGCGTCTCACTAACCGTTCCTATCGCGTAGCCTTTTGATTTAGCTGTAGCAATTATGCCAGGCAGCGCATCTCGTGTTGTGGCTGTAGGATGCATTAATATTAGCGCTCCAGGCTCTAATTTCGATGCAATTTTGCGCACAACGGCATCTGCAGGCGGTTTCTGCCAATCAACCGTATCAATGGTCCACAGCACCGTTTTTAACCCCTGCTCCTCGGCAATCTGGACAGTAGCTTGATTAAAAGAACCCGACGGCGGAGCAAACCATTTGTTGTTCACGTTCAAGCTCGATTTTAATAAGGCTTCGGTTTTGGCTATTTGAGTGTACTGCGCTTCCCTGCTAATCGCACTCATGTCAGGATGAGTATACGCATGATTAGACATTTCATGTCCTTCAGCTTGTATTTGCTTAGCAACATCAGCGTTTTTACTTAGCCAGCTGCCATCAAGGAAAAAGGTAGCTTTCACCTTTTCACGGTTAAGTGTTTTTAATATGGAATCTATGTACTCATTGCCCCAAGCAACATTGATCATAAGCGATATCATCTTTTTGTTGGGGTTGCCGCGAAAAATCGGATGTGGACCAAGATCATTAAGACTGATTTTGGGTTCAACCTCTTTATAAACATAAGGAATGGTTTGAGAAGGCGGAGCAATCAAAGCAGCTTCGAGCGTTTTATCGACATCGACTTCCAAACCGTTGTACCCTGGAATAGCTCTCCAAACGCGATCAATCCGCGCGTCTACTGGTGCAATATTTCGCTTATCTGCTTCTTCCGAAATAATGTTCAGCAGCCTCTGCTTCTCCGATTGCGTATAAGAATATTGTGCATAAACCATTTTACTATCATATTTTAAAGAAGAGAGAAATTTTGATATGTCGTCGTTCATACTGACGAATGCAAGCACTAGAAGCATGCTTGCCACAATTGCAGCTGCTTTTCTAAGCATCATTATTCCCACTCCCATATAAGTCCTCGCACGCTTCCTAAGCTTGACCTTATTTCGGCATGTTAATTCATATGTATGAAAAGTAGGACGAGAATATGCTGCGGCTGGGCAAGATGGTGACCAGATGTCGCTTTAAAAAACAAAAAGAGCCAGATCAAATCTGTCTCTTTTCTTCTTATTTATATGACCGCCAAGCAATAAAAGCTTATTGCGGCGATGCTTCTGGCGTCATCAAAATTTTGGCAGACAAGTTAATACGGCCTTGTCCGTCAATTTCGGTTACTTTAACTTTGATTTGGTCGCCAATGTTAACGACATCCTCTGTTTTTGCAACACGTTCATTCGACAATTGAGAAATATGGACAAGTCCATCTTTGTTCGGCAAAATTTCAACAAAAGCACCGAACTTCTCAACGCGCTTAACCGTACCCATATAAATTTCACCAACAACCACTTCTTTAACGATACCTTCGATAATCGATTTAGCTTTTTGGTTCATCTCTTCGTTTGAAGAAGCGATAAATACCATTCCGTCTTGCTCGATATCGATTTTCACGCCAGTTTCTTCAATGATTTTGTTGATGATTTTTCCGCCTGCGCCAATAACATCACGGATTTTGTCCGGATTAATGCGAAGCGTCAAAATTTTCGGTGCATACTTCGATAAGTTTGGACGAGTAGTCGGCAAGCTTTCGAGCATTTTACCTAGGATGAAAATACGGCCTTGGCGAGCTTGTTCAAGCGATTGCTCCAAAATAGCGCGGTTGATGCCGGCAATCTTGATATCCATTTGAATAGCTGTAACGCCTTCAGCTGTACCTGCAACTTTAAAGTCCATATCGCCGAGATGATCTTCCATCCCTTGAATATCAGAAAGAATTGCAAAGTGATCGCCATCTTTAATGAGACCCATAGCAATACCAGCTACTGGCGCTTTGATTGGTACCCCTGCATCCATCATAGCAAGTGTGCTTGCGCAAATGCTTGCTTGTGAAGAAGAACCGTTAGATTCCAAAACTTCCGAAACAAGACGAATCGTGTAAGGGAATTCAGCTTCAGATGGAATAACTTTGGAAAGTGCACGTTCTCCGAGAGCACCATGCCCGATTTCACGACGGCCTGGCGGACGAAGCGGACGAGCTTCACCAACGCTGAACGGCGGGAAGTTATAGTGATGCATGAAACGTTTTGTTTCTTCAGGCGAAATGCCATCCAAAATTTGAACGTCGCCCATTGCGCCAAGCGTACAAATACTTAGTGCTTGTGTTTGTCCACGAGTAAACAGCCCTGTTCCATGTGTGCGAGGCAAAATTGCCACATCACAATCGATTGGACGAATTTCATCAAGCGAACGGCCATCTGGACGAACTTTATCATGAGAAATAAGTCGACGTACTTCTTCCTTCACGATGTCATAAAGAACTTCTTTAACATCAGAGAGAAGTTCAGGCGTATCGATATATTGCTCTTCAAAGTGAGCAACTGCTGCGCTGTTAACTGCGTCAATTGCTTCTTGACGAGCATGCTTTTCTTCAACCTTAATCGCTTCAACCAAACCAGCAGAAGCATAAGCACGAACATCAGCATTCACTTGCTCATTTACAGTATGTAGCTTAACTTCCATTTTCGGTTTGCCGGCTACAGCTTGCAGCTCTTCTATTTTTGCTACGATCTTTTTGATTTCGTCATGACCAAACATAATCGCTTCAAGCATTACTGCTTCAGAAACTTCGTTTGCTTCTGCTTCCACCATCATGATCGCATCTTTCGTTCCTGCGACAACTACAAAAATATCCGTTTCTACGCTTTGCTCTACCGTCGGATTAATAATGAATTCGCCATTAACACGTCCAACGTTTACTCCGCCAATTGGACCGTCAAAAGGAACGTCAGAAATGGATAGTGCAGCAGAAGTACCGATCATAGCCGCAATTTCTGGCGAACAATCCTGATCCACGCTCATTACAATGTTCATGACTTGAACGTCATTCCGGAAACCTTCTGGGAATAACGGACGAATAGGCCTGTCCGTAAGTCGGCTGGACAAAATCGCCTTCTCGCTTGGACGGCCTTCACGTTTAATGAATCCACCTGGAATTTTACCAACAGCATACAAACGTTCTTCATAGTTAACAGTCAATGGGAAGAAATCCAGATCCTTCGGACCTGCTGACGCTGTTACCGTACACAATACGACAGTATCACCATACTGAACAGTGACTGCTGCATTCGCCTGCTTCGCAAGGCGGCCGGTTTCAATGGATAGCGGTCTTCCGCCTACCATCATCTCAATTCGTTGTACCATTTTATCCCTCCTAATAGTTATTCGATTAGTCTATTTCACTGCTAATTGGCAGTTTATACCGAGTGTTTCCCTATTACAAAAAGCAACCCGAATCCGCTCATCCGTTATTCCCGGACGGCTGGACAACCAGGTTGCTTTTCTTTACGCATGTTTTAGCGGCGTAGGCCGAGTTTTTCGATCAATGCGCTGTAACGTCTAACATCATTGTTTTTAAGGTATGCAAGCAGCTTACGGCGCTGACCTACCATCTTGAGCAAACCACGACGGGAATGATGATCTTTCTTGTGCTCCCGCAAATGTTGAGTCAAGTTAACGATGTTTTCAGTCAGGATAGCCACTTGAACTTCCGGGGAACCCGTGTCAGTTGCATGTGTCTTATGCGTCTCAATCAGTTCGTTTTTACGTACTTGTGTAATTGCCATCCTAATTCACCTCCTTCTTGATAATCGCCATTAGCCTCGAAGCCGTCGGTGAGATCGGACATCCAAGCTAAGGTTAAGTTTGTCCCTATGTCACACAAAATGTATGACTACTTACAACGTTGTATAGTATAACACATAAGGTGGACGAATGTCGAGGATCATAAATAAACAATGCCCAACATCCGTTTTCACACGAATGGTTGATACGATCAGTTAGTTGTAACCATGGATCGCCTTCGCTTGCTCAGAATCAGATCCAATCTGCTCAACAAGCTCGGCAATGGAATTAAATTTTTTCTCCGAACGGATAAACGATAGCAATTGCAAACGCATATGCTCACCGTATATATCGCTGTTGAAGTCAAACAAATGAGCTTCCATTACAGGTTTCAGCTCATCTTTATTAAAGGTTGGTTTTAAACCATAGTTTAAAACACCAGGGTATGCGGTATCACCAATCCAAGCCATTACCGCATAAACGCCAAGCCTTGGCGCGATATATGGGGCATTAAATTGCAGGTTTGCTGTTGGGAACCCGATCGTACGACCTCTTTTGTCCCCATGGACAACGATCCCTTCAACTTCATATGGCCTGCCAAGCAATCGTTCTGCCAGTTCAAGATCACCTTGCTCAAGTGCTTCACGGATATAAGTACTGCTTACTTTTACCCCGTTCTCGATCAAAGGCTCAATGATATGAACAGAAATATCAGGCTCTGCTAGCTGCTTCAAAGTCTCTGCATTACCTGAGCCTTTGTGGCCGAAGTTGAAATCAAAGCCTACAACGACCTGCTTAGCACGGAGTGTGCGCAGAACCTCATTGACGAAGCGCTCAGGTGATACTGAAGCAAACTCAAGATCAAACTTCATTATGAATACAAGATCTACGCCAAGCTCTGCAAATAACGCTGTCTTCGCATCAAAAGGCGTAAGGCAACGATAATATTGCTCACCTTGTCCGAGAACTTCCTTCGGATGAGGATCAAATGTCAAAACCGCTGATAGCATCTCGGATTCCTTCGCCGCATTTACAGCTTGGCGAATCACGTTCTGATGTCCACGATGAACCCCGTCAAAATGACCGATTGCTATGGAAAGCGGTTTGTCCAGCGACAACGTGGACAAACCGTTTAAAGGAAAACTTAATGGTATAATTTCCAACGCTGAAGCACCTGCATTTCCTATTAACTTTCTACAACGATAAGCTAAGCTGAAAACACTTTGATTGGCTTGAAAACATTTGCATTCAAATCAATCTGAAAAATACCTAGAAACGAGCTTTGATCATTATAAAGACGTATAAGTTGTCCATCTAAAGTCAATGCTGCATGTTCGACGGAATGGCTGAGACTAACTTTCTGTCCTTGAAGTGCAAGTTTCCCAAACGATTCTGGAATCGTCACACGATCCAAATGTGTAATGGCTTCATCAGCAGAAATGATATGTCCGCTTAATTCACCCGATTGCTGCAATTGCTCGATTTGCTCAAGCGTCAAGCAGCTTTCCTTTGTAATACCGCCTGACATTGTTCGCGTCAAATGGGCCATCGTAGCAGGAACACCTAGCGCTTTGCCGATGTCCACACATAACGTGCGAATGTATGTACCTTTTGAACAAACGACAGAAAACGAAATCTGAGGCTGATCAAGATCGAGCTGAGTGTCAATGAGATCTATTTGATGAATCGTTACTTTTCTCGATTTCCGCTCAACGGTCTTTCCTTCTCTAGCTAACTCGTACAATCGCTTGCCATCAACTTTGACAGCGGAATACATGGGAGGTACTTGATCGATCTCGCCTAAAAACTGCGACAGTGCATGGCGAACATCCTCTTCTGTAACCGATATTGGCGATTGCCGCGCAATAACTGTACCCGTTATGTCCTCTGTATCTGTCGCAATTCCAAGCTGCAATACGGCTTCATATGACTTAGGCCGCTCTTGCACATATTCGACTACTCTCGTTGCACGCCCAAGACATAGCGGCAATACACCCGTTACCATAGGATCAAGCGTTCCTGTATGACCAATTCGCTTCATCTTCAGCACTCGGCGTACTTTTGCAACTACATCATGAGAAGTCCAGCCTTCAGGCTTCCAAACTGCCAAAATGCCGTCCATCGCTTAAATCAACGCCTTTCTGACTGCTTCCACTAGCTCTTCAATCGAGGTCGTTAAAGAACCTTCAATCCGGCATCCTGCTGCACGCACATGACCGCCACCACCGAATGCTTGCGCAATTGCAGCTACATTGGCTTTGCCTGCTGAACGCATGCTTGCTTTGACTGCACCGTCTTCCGTTTCTTTAAATAGAATGCCGACTTCAACTCCATCCACATTAAGCGCATAATTCACGATTCCTTCTAGATCTTCAGGAACTGCACCTGTATTGCGCAAATCATCTTTGCCAATATAGACCCAGCCGATCTCTAAGTTATCCGTAAATGTGAGGCGATTGAGTGCGAGCTGGAGAAGCTTGAGCTTAGCCATAGTCATTTTCTCAAGAAGATGATCAGCGAGCTCATTGCCGGACACGCCTAAAGCGAGCAAATGCGAGGCAATCTCCATGACACGCGGACTCGTGTTGGAATAACGAAACCCGCCTGTATCGGTCAATAAACCGGTGTAGATTGCTGTTGCACAATTCACATCTAATGCGATTTCTGCTCTCTCGATTAAATCATACAATATTTCAACAGTAGCCGCAGCTTCTGCTCGTATAACATTTACGGTGCCAAATCCATTGTTTGTTGGATGATGATCGATATTAAGCAGCTTTGCATCTGGTGCAAAGCTGCTCGCTACCTCTCCAATACGTTTGAAATCCGCACAATCGACCGAAATAATGGCATCAAATGTTTGCTGAGTTACATCGCGCTTGTAATTGAGAATGGAATCAAATTGATGCAAGAAACGAAGTCTGGACGGCAGCTCGCTTTCATTAATCAGTACTGCCGACTTCCCAAGTTTCTCAAGCATCCAGCCTACGACAACAGTAGAACTAATAGCGTCACCGTCAGGCTGTACATGCGATACGACCAAAAAATGATCGTAAGTTTTCATGAACGCCAGCGCTTCATCTAGCTGCATCGAATAGCTGCTTTGATTTATCATCGAGCTGAATTCCCATTGTTGATGTTTTCAAGCAATGCCTCGATGCGGCTGCCATATTCAATACTGCTGTCAAACTTGAACAGCAATACGGGTGTATGGCGAAGGCGCATGCGCTTGCCAAGCTCTGTGCGAATAAATCCTGTTCCGCTCGCTAGTGCCTTAAGCGTCGCTTCCTTCTGCTCTTCGCTGCCAAGCACGCTTAAATACACTTTTGCTTGTGAGAGATCACTCGATGTTTCAACACCTGTTACAGTAATGAATCCGATTCTAGGATCTTTCAGCTCTGTTTGTATAATTTGGCTCAGCTCTTTTTTAATCTGTTCGCCGACCCGTCCTACTCGGATTTTTGCCATGCTTTACTCACCTCTCTACTGATTCCATGACAAACGCTTCGATAATATCGCCTTCACGAACATCGTTGAAACGATCAAGCGTGATACCACACTCATAACCTGCTGCAACTTCTTTAGCATCGTCTTTGAAACGTTTTAGGGATTCAATTTTGCCTGTGAAGACAACGATACCGCTACGAACCAAACGTGCTTCAGCGTTACGAGAAATTTTACCGTCAGTAATCATACAACCTGCAATTGCGCCAACTTTAGTCACTTTAAATACGTTACGAACTTCAGCGTGGCCAATAACAACCTCTTTGTAGATTGGATCAAGCATGCCTTTCATTGCTTGTTCAATCTCATCGATTACGTTGTAGATGACGCGGTGCATACGAACGTCAACCTTTTCTTGTGCAATCGTTGCTTCTGCTTGTGGATCAGGACGAACGTTAAATCCGATTACGATAGCATTGGAAGCTGACGCCAAAATGATATCCGATTCTGTAATCGCGCCAACACCGCTATGGATGATTTTTACGCGAACGCCTTCGATTTCAATTTTTGCGAGCGAGCCTTTAAGTGCTTCGGAAGAACCTTGAACGTCGGATTTGATAATAACGTTCAGGTCTTTAATTTCACCATCTTTGATATGGTTATACAGATCATCAAGCGTTACGCGTGTATTCGCCCCCATATCCGATTGACGCTGTTTAATGGAACGACGATCAGCAATATCACGGGCTTTGCGCTCATCTTCAAATACCATGAACGGATCTCCCGCTAATGGAACTTCTGTTAGACCAGTAATTTCTACTGGCGTAGAAGGACCTGCTTCTTTTAAGCGACGGCCTTTATCATTAACCATTGCTCTAATACGGCCGAAGCAGTTACCTGCAACAAAAGCATCCCCAATTTTCAAAGTGCCGTGTTGAACGAGAATACGTGCAACAGGACCTTTACCTTTATCAAGCTCAGCTTCGATAACAGTAGCGCGAGCGCGTTTGTTCGGGTTAGCTTTGTAGTCATTCATCTCAGCAACGAGCAAAATCATTTCAAGAAGGCCTTCAAGACCAATTCTTTGTTTAGCGGAAACTTCGACGAAAATAGTGTCGCCGCCCCACTCTTCCGGAACGAGTTCATATTCAGTCATTTCTTGTTTGATTTTCTCTGTATTCGCTTCTGGTTTATCGATTTTGTTAACCGCTACGATAATAGGAACGCCAGCTGCTTTTGCATGGTTGATGGCTTCAACAGTTTGCGGCATGATGCCGTCATCAGCTGCTACTACGATGATCGTAATGTCCGTAACCTGCGCACCGCGTGCACGCATAAGCGTAAACGCTTCGTGACCAGGTGTATCGAGGAACGTAATTTTTTTATGGTTAATTTCAACTTGGTAAGCACCGATGTGCTGTGTAATTCCGCCGGCTTCTCCGCCAGTTACATTCGTTTTGCGAATGGCATCAAGCAAAGTTGTTTTACCGTGGTCAACGTGACCCATAATAGTCACAACCGGTGGACGTGTTACCAAATTTTCATCTTCGTCTGTTTCTTCTACGGTTTCGAAGGAATCTTCCTCAACAGGAATTTTCACTTCAACCTCTACCCCGTAGTCTGTTGCGATCAAATGAATCGCATCCATATCGATTTCTTGGTTGATCGTAGCCATTACGCCAAGGAAAATCAGTTTTTTAATAACTTCTGATGCATCCTTATGCAGTAATTTTGCCAATTCGCCAACAGTCATTGTACCGCGTACAATAATTTTCTTTGGCGTATTGTCAATTTTCTCGCGTGGCGGTTGTTGTTGGAACTTGCCGCCGCGACCTTTTTGACCACCACGGCCATTGTTGCCTCTGAAGCCGCCTGGTTTGCCGTCTTCAAATCTCTTTTGGCCAGGTCTTGCGTTTCTGTTGTCGTTACCGCGCGCTTGTCCTTGTGCTGGCTTAGAGTCGAAACGACTTTGGCCTGATGATGCTGGACGGCTGCTTGCGTCTGAACGCGGAGCGCTTGGACGGCTGCCTGTATTGCTTTGTCCGCCTTGTGAAGGACGGCTTTGTCCAGATGATGCTGGACGACTGCTTTGACCGCCTTGACCTTGTGATGGACGGCTTGAACCCGCGTTAGAACCCGCTGGGCGATTACCTTGTCCGCCTTGTCCTTGGCTTGGACGGCTCGAATTAGAACTGCCTTGTGAAGGACGGTTGCTGCTTGATTGTGATGCTGGACGACTTGTTTGTTGTCCTGCTGGTCTTTGTTCTGACTGCTGTTGGGTTGTTTGTGGTTTCGTATTAATAGAATTCATAGGCCCCTGTCTGTCTTGATTCGTATTTTTATTTTCTTGTACTGGCTGCGGCTTCTTCTCCTGCTGCTGCGGCTGCTGCGATTGCGGCTTGTTGGCAGTAGGTTGAGCGGAAGAAACCGTTACATTTGTTGTTTCTTGCGCGCGCTTTGCAGCTGCATTTTGTTTAATATTGCGGAAAAAACCTTCAACCTTATTTACCATTTCGTTTTCCATGACACTCATATGGTTATTGACTGGCAAATCAAGTCTTTTTAGAATCGTTATGATTTCTTTGCTGCTCATATTAAGTGACTTGGCATACTCGTAAACGCGCAGCTTATCTTTATTGTCCTTGCTGTCTTGTTTATTGTCCAATATGATCCACCTCCGTATTATGGCTCAGATGACTCGCAATCATTTTTCCGAATTGCGCATCGCTTACCGCTATTACAACCCGTTCTGGCTTACCAATCGCCTTTCCTAGTTGCTCACGGTCGAATGCTTCGGCGAGTTGTATTCCGTAGGTGTTGCATTTGTCACGAAACTTTTTTTTCGTATTGTCTGAAGCATCTCCTGCAAGGATAACGAGATGCACTTGTTTATTTCTTACAGCTTTGAGGACAATTTCATCGCCTGTAATCAGCTTTCCGGCACGCATTGCCATGCCAAGCTGTGATAAGCTCTTATTCTGCTTCATCGCTTATCAGCTCCTTACCAGCAATAAACTGTTCCTCTACCGCTATAAAATCCTGCTCAAGTTGATCGTAAATGTGTTCACCAACATGCTGTTTCAGTGCTCGATCAAGCGCCTTGGATTTCTTCGCTAATTTAAAGCAACTGACTTTACCGCATAAATATGCACCGCGGCCAGCTTGTTTGCCTTTCAGGTCAATCTGCACCTCTTCGGCCGGTGTCCGCACAATCCGAATGAGTTCCTTCTTCGGCATCATGTCCTGACAAGCGACGCATTTGCGAAGCGGTACTTTTCTCGGTCTCATTGTACACCCCTCCTCTGCCAGCTGAATTGACGCGTATCTGTTGAAAAATTCAGATTAGTCGATGGAAACTGAATCCTGATGCATGACCGTAGTCATTGATTTCGGACGTCCATACTCCTGCTCTGCCTGCGTTTCGCTCTTGATATCGATTTTCCAGCCAGTCAGCTTGGCAGCAAGCCTTGCATTCTGACCTTTAATACCGATCGCAAGCGATAGTTGGTAATCCGGCACGATTACTCTGGCCATCTTCTCTTGTTCGAATACGATAACCTCTAGCACCTTTGAAGGGCTAAGTGCATTCGCAACATATTCATCCACGCTTTCAGACCAACGAACGATATCGATTTTTTCACCTTTAAGCTCGTTTACGATCGTCTGAACGCGCAGTCCTTTTTGGCCAACACATGAACCGACTGGATCAACCTCGGAGTTACGGGAATGAACCGCAATCTTTGAACGGAAGCCAGCTTCACGAGCAACCGAACGAATTTCTACTACTCCGTCATAGATCTCAGGCACTTCAAGCTCGAACAAACGTTTTAAAAGGCCAGGATGCGTGCGGGATAAAATGATTTGAGGACCTTTAGTCGTGTTCTCAACTTTCGTGATATACGACTTCACGCGGTCACCATGCTTAAACTTATCAGTTGGCATAAGCTCAGTCAAAGGCAATACAGCCTCAACCTTGCCTAGATCCACAAATAAATTGCGAACATCCTGACGTTGAACGATACCGTTAACGATATCTTCCTCTTTATCGATAAAAGCATTATAAATCAGTCCGCGCTCAGCCTCACGAATACGCTGAGTAACAACCTGCTTCGCTGTTTGAGCAGCAATACGTCCGAAATCACGCGGCGTAACTTCAATATCCGCAATATCGTCAAGCTGATAATGAGGATTGATTTCTCTTGAAGCCTCCACTGTAATTTCCAGACGCGGATCTAGTACTTCATCAACTACAGTCTTGCGGGCGTATACTTTGATAACACCAGTATGACGGTTGATATCGACGCGTACATTTTGAGCGGTATTAAAATTTCTTTTGTAGCTGGAGATAAGAGCAGCCTCAATGGCTTCAAGGAGCACATCCTTGGTAATCCCTTTGTCTCTTTCTATTTCTTGTAGTGCTTCAATAAAATCCATACTCATTGGACTGGATTTCCCCCTTTCAATATAGAAACGAATATTTAGAACACGATTGCGAGTCTGGCGCCAGCCACCTTATCATAAGGAATGGTATATTCCTTTTTGGCTGTACGAACGACTGCATTTTCTCCATCAAATGCAAGTAGCAGCCCCTCAAATTCTTTAGCGCCGCTAATCGGTTCATATGTCGTTATGTAAACGTGCTTACCGATTGCTTTACGTACTTCATCTTCATTCCGAAGCGGTCTTTCTGCTCCTGGGGAAGATACTTCCAAGAAATAAACATCTGTAATTGGATCGTTTTTGTCCAATTGCTCACTTATGAATTCGCTGATACGACCGCAGTCATCGATGTCGATGCCGCCTTCTTTATCTACGAAAATACGAAGGAAATAATTGCTTCCTTCTTTTACATACTCAATATCAACCAGTTCAAATCCATTGCTGCTGAGGTATGGTAATACCATTTCCTGGACAGCGGCTTTGATTTTGGATGTACTCAAATTCAGTTGACCTCCTGTTTATACGCACTATGCCATTTTGCCATTAACAAAACGTAAAGAGTGGGTTTCCCCACTCTTCTGCATCAAAGTCTTTATAATCATCATTGCCAGAAAAATTATAACATAACCGCACTATAGTGACAAGAAATCTTTTCTATTCAAGCCGCTTCTAGAACAGAGAAAGCTGATTAGATTCAGGCAATCCACGGAAGCAGCCCATGTTTCCAAGAACCTCAATAATCGTTTTTGTAGCCTTCGATTTCATTTGGAAATCCTCGATTGACAAATACTCGCCATCGTCTCTTGAGGCTGCGATATTACGTGCGGCGTTATCGCCAATTCCCGCAATGGCAGCAAATGGCGGAATAAGGGAATCCCCATCAACAAGAAACTTCGTCGCGTCAGAACGATATAGATCGATCGGCTTAAAGGAGAAGCCGCGCGCTGTCATCTCAAGTGACATTTCCAGCTGCGACACCATGTTTTTCTCTTTAGGGAGCGCATTAAACCCTTTAGCTTCGATCTCGATCAGCTTACGCAAAATCGCATCATATCCTTGGCAAAGCAGCTCCAAATCAAAATCGTCCGCTCTTACTGTAAAGTAAGTAGCATAATACTCTATTGGATGATAAAGCTTGAAATAGGCGGTGCGAACTGCCGATATGACGTAGGCCGCGGCATGGGCTTTCGGGAACATATACTCGATGCGCAGGCAAGAATCAATGTACCACTGCGGCACCTTGCACCGCTTCATCTCTTCGATCCACTCTGGCGTCAACCCTTTACCTTTACGAACACTTTCCGTAATTTTGAATGCAAGTCCAGCGTCCATTCCAGCTTTATAGATCAAGAACAACATGATATCATCCCGGCAACCAATTACCGTCTTGATGTTGCAAGTGCCGTTCTTGATCAGCTCTTGTGCATTTCCTAGCCAAACTCCCGTTCCATGAGACAATCCGGAAATTTGCAGCAAATCGGCAAACGAAGAAGGCTGCGTCTCTTGAAGCATTTGACGAACGAACTTCGTTCCCATTTCCGGCACTCCGTAAGTAGCTACCGAAGAGCGAATTTGCTCGCCCGGCACGTTAAGTGCTTTGGTGGAGTTGAACATGCTCATGACTTTAGGATCATTCATCGGAATTGACGTTGGATCAACGCCGGTCAAATCCTGCAGCATCCGCATCATTGTCGGATCATCGTGCCCCAGAATATCGAGCTTAAGCAAGTTTTCATCAAACGCGTGATAGTCAAAATGAGTTGTCTTCCATTCCGCATTCACATCGTCTGCTGGAAATTGAACAGGCGTTATATCTTCAACATCGATATAATCGGGAACAACGACGATACCGCCTGGATGCTGTCCCGTGCTTCGTTTTACGCCGGTACAGCCGCTCGCAAGCCTCGCAAGCTCCGCTCCGCGCCATTTCTTGCTATGTTCTTCCTCATATTTCTTCGCGAAGCCATAAGCTGTTTTTTCTGCAACCGTACCAATCGTGCCTGCACGGAACACACACTTCTCGCTAAACAATACTTTCGTATAGTTATGGGCAATCGGTTGATAGTCCCCTGAGAAGTTCAAATCGATATCGGGAACTTTATCGCCTTTGAATCCTAGGAAGGTTTCGAACGGAATATCCTGTCCTTCACCTTTCATTGGCTTCTCGCATTTCGGGCATAATTTGTCCGGCAAATCGAATCCACTCGGAATGCTTCCGTCCAAAAACCATTCGCTATGCTTGCAATCCGAGTTTTTGCACAAGTAATGGGCCGGCAGTGGATTAACCTCTGAGATACCCAGGAATGTCGCAACGACCGAGGAGCCAACCGATCCCCTTGATCCGACCAAATAACCATCTGCATTGGATTTCTTAACAAGCTTCTCCGAGATCAAGTAGTTGGCAGAGAACTTAAATTTGATAATAGGAATAAGTTCTTTCTCCAGCCTGTCGATAACGACCTGAGGAAGATCTTCCCCATACATCGACTTTGCTGTGTCATAACAGGTGTTGCGAATTTCCTCGTCGGCACCCTCAATAATTGGAGCAAATAGTCCCGTCGGGAACATATCATACGGCTCAAAGCGATCAGCAAGCTCTACTGTATTCGTAATGACGACCTCACGTGCTCTAGCTTCCCCTAAAAATGCAAATTCCTCCAGCATTTCTTCCGTTGTACGGAAATGAGCATCTGGTTTGCGTATACTCTTAAGCGGGCTAAAACCAGTGATCCCATGAATCGTTATGTCACGATACATTTTGTCGCGCGGATTCAAGTAATGAACGTTTCCTGTAGCAATAACCGGCTTGCCCAGCTCATCCCCGATTTGGCAAATCCGGCGATGCGCCTGCTCAATCTCCGCTCGGCTGCCTACTAGCCCCTTCTCAACTAAGTGCATGTAGAAATCAATCGGCTGGATTTCAAGGACATCATAGAAACGTGCAACCTCCAGCGCTTCCTCGTACGATTTATTCAGAACCGTTTCGAAAAATTCACCTTTCTCACAACCAGAAATAACGAGCAAGCCTTCACGGTGTGCAACAAGCTTCGTTTTTGGAATTGTAGCTACACGTTTGAAATGCTCTGTATGCGAGATGGAAATAAGCTTGAATAAATTTTTCTTCCCAACAGCATTAAGTGCATAAATATTGCTGTGGAAAGGCCGAGAATTAGATAAATCAATACCTACATAGTCATTTAGCTGATGTAGATTCGTAATATTTCGCTCAGCTGCATCTGCAATCAAGCCATACAATACGCCGCCAAGAGCAAGGGAATCGTCTACAGCGCGGTGATGATTGTCGAGACTAACCTTATATTTATCTGCTAACGTATTCAAACGATGATTTTTGAGCGTTGGAAAAATAAATCGAGCGAGCTCCAGTGTATCGAGCACTGGATTTTTCACTTCCGGCATGCCGAAAGCTTTGCAGTTGGCTTGAATAAAGCCAATATCAAATCTTGCATTGTGGGCGACAAGAACATCATCACCAATGAATTCAATAAATTCTCTAAGCTTAGGCTCAATATCCGGCTGCCCTTTTACCATATCATCATTGATGTTAGTCAACTGCGTAATGTGGTAAGGAATTTTTTCATGCGGATCAATAAGGGTAGAGAAACGATCAATCTCTTTGCCATCACGCATTTTAACGCCGGCAAGCTCGATAATTTTGTTATTAATAACGGAAAGGCCCGTTGTCTCTATATCGAAAACAATATAAGTTGCTGTCGCAAGCGGCTCAGGTCTTGATTCCAGCACCATTGGCACTGCATCGTTCACGATGTTTGCTTCAACACCAAAAAGCACTTTTATGCCGTGTTTTTTAGCCGACTTATTCGCATCCGGATAACATTGAACATTGCTATGGTCCGTTACTGCAATCGCCTTATGTCCCCATTTGGCAGCTGTCTTTACATAGACATCTACCGGAGTTACCGCATCCATAGCGCTCATGGTTGTATGAAGATGAAATTCCACGCGCTTTTCTTCCGCTTTATCCATACGCTCAGCAGGTGTTCTGACCTCATGCAAATCATTCGGCATCATCACAAGCTCCGGTTCTTGCATGAAGCGATCATATTCAATGCGGCCGCGAGCTTTGACCCACTTGCCATTAGCAAGCTGGTTCAATATTTTCACATCGTCCTTCGTCTTCGCAAACATCTTCATCGCGATAGAGTCGGAGAAGTCAGTCACGTTGAACGTAAACAATGTGCTTCCGTTACGAAGCTCTTTCACTTCGAGGCCGAATACCGCGCCTTGTACTGTAATTTTTTTCTCTTCTTCGATGATATTCATCAATGGAATCGGCTCTTCCCGAATATCATAACCAACCGCCAGCTTGATTTCGCTCTCATCGACGAGCTCAGACTCGGATTGCGCACTCGCCATCAGCTCCTGCACATATTCCCGCTCTTCCTGCACCATCCGAAGGGAGAATTCATCCAAAATTTCTTGCCTGGATTCGCTGACGATCATTTTTACTTTGCATGCGCGCTGGAAATTTTCATTAAAGAAACGAATAATTTCATCATCCAATCGTTTCTTCCGAGCAAGGTCCAGTCCCGTATTGTCAAGGAGAGACAGCGTTAGCAAATCACCTTCAACCGTGATCGAAGATTTCTGCAGCCATCCATTTACGGAAGCGATCTCGCGCTGTGCCCACTCCATGAACAAGCCCCAGTATTGCATCACAATGGATTCAGTCTCTACAACAGGATCATAAATCATCAAAAAACTGACTGCAGCGATAGACTCAAACTTCATTCTAGCTGCCTGGCAAAGCCCATTATAGGCCTGTAAAGGCACCATGGACGTTTTGCGTATGCAAAACGTCCATTCTTGATTGCTGTTGCTAACGATAACTTGATCTATATATCCATCTTGAAAATAGTTTTGTATAAGTTCTTGCGGCAGCTGAATATGCTGTAAAAGCATTTCAAAACTCTGCCGTTTTTTTGCGGTTTGGCTCATAAAATACCACTCCTTAAGATCCGAACCGAACTAGCTTCAGTCCTTAATAAGCTCTTGCAAATACAACAGTATGTTTGGATGGATCTCCACATACGAGACATGTTTCTTTGTGCGATTCAGGGGCAAATGGAATATTCCGGCTTGTCGCTCCAGTTTCTTCCTTTACCTGCTTCTCGCAAGCAGCAGAGCCGCACCAGCCAGCTTCTACGAAGCCGCGCTGTTCTTCCAAAAAACTTTTCATTTCATCAAGCGTTTCAACCGAACGAGAGTTGTCAATACGGAACTGCTTCGCACGATTAAACATTTCTTGATGCGTTTCTTCAAGCATAGCTTCTATTTCTGCAAGAAGATTAGCTTGCTGTACAATACGCTTCTCTCCAGTAACTCTGGAAACAAGCACAACTTGTCCATTTTCCATATCACGCGGTCCAAGCTCAAGGCGTAGTGGAACACCGCGCATCTCATATTCGTTGAACTTCCAGCCTGGGCTCACGTCAGCACGATCGTCCACGCGTACGCGAATACCGGCTTTCTTAAGGTCTGCATAAAGCTCATCCACACGGCCAACAACCTGCTCGCGCATTTTTGCAGGGCCAATTGGAATCATAACCACTTGTGTTGGAGCAACTTTTGGAGGTAGCACCAGACCACGATCATCGCCGTGAACCATAATAAGGGCGCCGATTAGTCTTGTGCTCACGCCCCAAGAAGTTGTATGAGCGAATTGCAATGTATTCTCACGATCAAGGAATTTAATATCAAAAGCGACTGCAAACTTCGTACCCAAATAATGCGATGTTCCGGCTTGAACAGCCTTCCCGTCCTTCATCATCGCTTCGATCGAATACGTATCAACCGCACCAGCGAACCGCTCAGAAGGCGTTTTTTCACCTTTGATTACAGGGATAGCAAGGAATTCTTCAACGAATTGCGTGTAAACATCAAGCATCTGCATCGTCTCTTGACGCGCTTCCTCTTCTGTTTCATGCGCAGTATGGCCTTCTTGCCACAAAAACTCACTCGTACGAAGGAATGGCATTGTGCGCTTCTCCCAGCGAACGACGTTTGCCCATTGGTTAATGAGCAGCGGAAGATCGCGGTACGATTGAATCCATTTCGAATACATATGCCCAAACATCGTTTCCGATGTTGGACGAATAGCAAGGCGTTCTTCGAGCTTCTCGCCAGCTGCTTCAGTTACCCAAGGCAGCTCGGGATTAAAGCCTTCAACATGCTCTTTTTCTTTCTGGAAAAAGCTCTCTGGAATAAAGAGCGGGAAATACGCATTGCGATGTCCCGTCTCCTTAAAGCGGCGATCCAGATCACGCTGAATATTTTCCCAAAGCTCATAGCCCTCAGGACGGAACACAATACAGCCTCTTACAGGCGAATAATCCATAAGCTCGGCTTTTTTAATAACATCAATATACCATCTGGAGAAATCCTCGCTTTGAGGCGTGATTTCTGTAACAAACTGTTTATCCTTAGACATAAGCGACTATTTACTCCCCTTTTACCAATCGTAAAATATCATTATAAGTTACTACGAGCATTAATAACATGATGAGCGCGAAACCGACAAAATGTACCATGCTCTCACGGTTCGGATCAATCGGCCGGCGTCTAATCGCTTCAATTCCGAGGAATATGAGGCGGCTTCCATCAAGGGCAGGAATCGGCAGCAAATTAAATATTCCTAAATACAAGCTTAGCAGTGCTGTCCATGATGTTAACTGAGCAATGCCTTGCTGAGCAATCTGGCTCGTTACTTCTGCTGTTCGCACAGGTCCGCCAAGATCATCAAGCTTGAACTCTCCGAAAATAAGCTTCTTGAAGCCTTCAAAAATGCTTACTGTCATGTTTTTCATGAGCTTGCCTGCGCCTGTGAACGTTTCAGAGAAAGTAGCCGGACGTGTTGGCAATGCGGCACTGATTCCAACCTTGCCTACACCCTCTTTGTTCGGTTCAGGTGTTATAACAACTTGCTGAGCTTTGCCGTCACGAATTATATCCATTTTAACAGGAACATTCGGTGATTTGCCGATAATCGCGATCATTTTATCAAAATCAGCTCCGATTTTGATACCATTGACTGCATCGATGACATCGCCCTTTTTCAAATCTACTTTATCAGCTGGCATGCCTTCTGATATTTCATTAACAAGCAGCTTATCAGGCGACTCAACAGGAACACCTGCTAGCTGAATGTAGGTAGCAAACAATACAAATGCGAGCACAAAGTTCATCATAGGGCCAGCAAAAATAGCAAGTGCACGCTGCGCTACTGTTTTACTGCCAAATTGTCTGTCGAGCGGCGCGATTTGTGTTTCTTTGCCTTTTGTGATCATCAAAGCAGTAGGGTGTACCGAGAAAATCTCGTTTTCCCCTTCTACGTCAAGTGTAACTGATAGCTTGCGCTCAAGATCGATCGCCACGATTTCTCCGCGAATAACACCGCTGCGGTCATCAAGACGATCCAAATAAAGTCTAGTCACTTTATTGTCTTTCAGACGAACCGCGATCGTTTGACCGGGCTGGACATCAACGATTTCTGGATCTTCTCCCGCCATTCGAACGAAACCGCCGGCAGGTATTAATCGAAGCGTATATCTCGTCTCGCCACGTTTTACCGAAAAAAGCTTCGGCCCGAAGCCAATTGCGAATTCTCGCACCAATATGCCTGCGCGTTTTGCGAAATAGTAATGACCCCATTCATGGATCGTTACGATCACGAAAAAAACGAGTATGGTCAAGAAAACAACTTGAATCATGTGCATTAAGCTGAAGCCTCCTGTTCGTTACGGCCTGTACATAGATTATCATTATTCTCCCGTCCGATACAAGAGAACCGGAATTTAACCGATATTATACGGATTGGGCCAGCTGTCTTGCCCAAGCGTCCACTTCTGAGATCATTTGCAAATCATTGATATCAGCTGCTTCGTGCTTGCCGACGACCGTTTCCAATATCCGTTCAATGTCAAGAAACGTAATTTCACCTTTTAAAAACCGTGCCACCGCAACCTCGTTTGCAGCATTGTATACTGCAGGAGCTGATTGACCTAGCTTCCCGCACTCGAATGCCAGCCTTAGACATGGATATCTTTCAAAATCCATCTCGCGAAAATGCAGCTTTCCGATTTGTGCTAGGTTCAGCCTGCTTGTCGGGGTTACATTCCGTTCCGGATATGACAACGCATATTGAATCGGTACTCGCATATCCGGCATTCCAAGCTGCGCGATTATGCTGTGATCGGTAAACTCCACATAAGAATGAATGATGCTCTCCGGATGAATAATGACACCTATTTGATCGTATGTAACATCGAACAGCCATCTTGCCTCAATAACTTCTAGCCCTTTATTAACCATAGTCGCCGAATCAATCGTAATTTTTGCGCCCATCGACCAATTGGGATGATTTAGCGCTTCAGCTACGGTTACACCCTCAAGCTGTTCTCTTGTGCGATCACGAAAGGAGCCGCCGGAGGCTGTTAATGTAATTTGATTGATAGATTTGCGATCTTCGCCGTTTAAGCATTGAAAAATCGCCGAGTGTTCACTGTCTATCGGCAAAATCGATACTCCGCGCTTTTTCGCACGTTCCATTACGATATGACCTGCCGTTACGAGTGTCTCTTTGTTCGCCAAACCGATCATTTTCCCCGCATCAATCGCTGCTAGTGTTGCCGGCAGCCCTCTGCTTCCCACGATCGCTGTTACAACGACATCAGCGTCCGTCCCAGCGGCTACTTCAACAAGTCCTTCTTCGCCATAGACAACCTTAGTTCCAGGCGGCATATGGGGACGAGCGGCCTCTGCGTCTGCTTTGGAAGCCAAGCTAACGACCGAAGGATTAAATTGTTTGGCTTGCTCTATAATCAAATCGACATTCGCACCAGCGGACAAGCCAACAACCTGATAGCGATCAGGATCATGGGCAATAACGTCCAGTGTCTGTGTTCCGACTGAACCTGTCGAACCTAATATACTTATTTTTTTCACACAAAATCCTCCTGACTTATACAGGCAGCAGCCCGGTAAGCACTAACAGCGGAAATACGATTAGCCAGCTATCGCATCGGTCGAGCACTCCGCCATGTCCTGGCAGAAGCGTACCTGTATCCTTTATATCTCTCACACGTTTATAAGCAGATTGAATCAAATCCCCAAACTGTCCAGCTACAGCGGCAATTAAACCGATTAGCAAAGCTTTTGGCAAATCTATAAAATCGGGCATCGTGAGTGCGAATACTGCCGATACGATTAAGGATAACAATACGCCGCCTAAGGCGCCTTCGATCGTTTTGTTCGGGCTGATTGAAGGCCATAGCTTCGTTTTCCCAATGGCTCGTCCAGTAAAATAAGCACCGATATCCGAAGCCCAAATACAGCCAAAGGACAAAAACGTCCACAATAGGCCATGCTCCTCAATTTGACGAGCTTCTCCCATTGCTGAAAAGCCGTAACCTACATATAAAGCGCCTAGCAACATAAGTGCGGCGCCATCAATTGTCGTTTTATTTTTGGTAATCACGGTTAGGGCAAGCAGTAAGAAGGCCAGCATCCAAACAATAGTCAGGAAAGATGGAATAACAATTCCCCAATCAGACCATGGAAGCACAAACAGTAGCACACCCGCATATCCGAGCAAAGTTGACGGATGCGACCATGCTACACCATTCATTCGCGCATATTCAGTAAAACCAATAATAGCTAGCAATACGAGGAGAGTTGTATACAACCATCCGCCTGCTATTGTTAAACCTATGAAGCCTGCACCTGCTACAATTCCAGTAATCAATCGTTGTCTCAATGAAAAGTCACACTCCGTCGCTTGAAGCTACAATCCACCATATCGACGCGCGCGGCGCTGATACTCCAAAATCGCTTCTTGAAAATGCGCTTCCGTAAATTCAGGCCAATACACATCCGTAAACCACAATTCACTATAAGCAAGCTGCCACATCATAAAATTACTTAATCGCAATTCACCGCTTGTACGAATGAGCAAATCTGGATCGGGCAATCCACTTGTAAGCAAACGATCAGCCATTACTTTATCATCGATATCATCGATTGCAAGATTTCCTTGCTGAACCTCTGATGCGATGCTTTTCACAGCTTCAAGCATTTCCTTACGGCTTCCATAGTTTAAGGCAAAGTTTAGAACTAGCCCTGTATTGTTAGCGGTCTTTATAATGGCTTCTTCAACTGCACTGATCGTAAATGAAGGCAAATCCTCTTTATGTCCCATCATGCGAACCTGCACGTTGTTGGCTATCAATTCTTCTAATTCAATTTCAAGAAATTGCTGCGGAAGCTTCATAAGAAAATCCACTTCAGCTTTAGGTCTCTTCCAGTTTTCCGTTGAAAACGCATATAACGTCAAATATTTGACGCCTAACCGATCCGCTGCAATGGTAATACGTTTGACCGCTTTCATGCCGGAATGATGACCAGCCATACGTGGCAATCCACGATCTTTAGCCCAACGGCCGTTCCCATCCATTATAATTGCAACATGCTCAGGCACATTTTCTGAGGCCACAGAATCAGTCGGCTGTAAGGACGATTTGCCTAATTTGGCCCAAAGTCGCTCGATCATCTTACTTCCTCCCAACCGAAATCAAAACCAAACCCCACCTATCGGAGGGGCCCAGAGATTATTATACTTCCATAATTTCTTTTTCTTTGGCAACAAGCACTTTATCTACTTCAGCAATAAATTTATCAGTTGCCTTCTGAATATCCTCTTGGTGACCACGTGATTCATCTTCAGAAATTGTTGTTTTCTCAAGTTTTTTCACGCTGTCGTTAGCATCCCGACGAATATTGCGAATAGCTACCTTTGCTTCTTCGCCAAGCTTTTTCGAAGTTTTCACAAGCTCTGCCCGGCGCTCTTCTGTAAGCGGTGGGATAGAAAGACGAATCGATGCACCGTCATTGGAAGGTGTCAGTCCAAGATCCGATTTCATAATCGCTTTCTCGATTGCCGACATCGACGATTTGTCCCATGGTTGAATGAACAACGTACGAGAGTCTGGCGTACTGATGTTAGCAAGTTGATTGACAGGCGTCATTGCGCCGTAGTATTCCACTTGAATACGGTCAAGCAAAGATGAATTAGCTTTACCAGCGCGCAAAGACGACAAATCACGTTTTAGCGCGGAAATTGCTTTATCCATACGTTCTTCTGCGTTTTTTTTCAGCTCTTGTGGCATTATTTCGCACTTCCTCTCACTATCGTTCCGATTTTCTCACCCAGCACGACGCGTTTAATATTCCCTTTCTCTGTAATCGCAAATACGATAAGAGGAATATTATTATCCATGCAAAGTGAAGCTGCGGTTGAATCCATTACGCCTAGATTACGGTTAAGCATGTCGAGGTATGTAAGCTCCTCAAATTTCTCAGCTGTGCTATCTTTAAATGGATCAGCAGAATATACGCCATCCACTTTGTTTTTCGCCATTAATATTACTTCTGCTTCGATCTCAGCTGCGCGAAGCGCTGCTGTTGTATCTGTTGAGAAAAATGGATTACCAGTTCCTGCAGCAAAGATTACGACGCGTCCTTTTTCCAAATGACGGATAGCACGACGTCTGATGTACGGTTCAGCGATTTGTTGCATCGCGATCGATGTTTGTACGCGAGTAGGTACATCGATTTGTTCCAGTGCATCTTGAAGTGCAAGTGAATTCATAAGAGTAGCCAGCATTCCCATGTAATCAGCTGTTGCACGGTCTATGCCTTTTGCAGAACCTGCAATTCCACGCCAAATGTTGCCGCCTCCGACAACGATGGCCACTTCTATGCCAAGTGCTACGACTTCCTTCACCTGATCAGCAATTGAAGATATGACCGTCGCTTCAATGCCATAACCTTCCTGACCAGACAATGATTCACCGCTTACTTTCAAAACGATACGTTTATACACAGGATGCTCCAACGTTAATACCTCCATCATGCACCTCAGTAAATGAGGTCCTTCAAATATGTTCTAATCATACAAGCAGGCGGGGCGGACGCCCCGCCCCGCCTGTGCGTTCGGATTAATGTTTAACTTGAGCCATAACTTCTTCAACGAAATTGTCAACTTTTTTCTCTAGGCCTTCACCAAGCTCATAACGAACGAAGCGACGGATGGAAATGTTTTCACCAATTTTGCTGATTTTTTCATTAAGCAATACGGAGATTGTTTTGTCTGGGTCTTTAATGAACGATTGCTCAAGAAGACAGAACTCTTCGTAGTATTTCGAGATACGGCCCTCAACCATTTTTTCAACGATTTTTTCAGGCTTGCCTTCGTTAAGTGCTTGAGCTTTCAAAATTTCGCGCTCTTTTTCAAGCTCTTCAGAAGAAACCTCGTCACGGCTAACGAATTTAGGGTTAGCTGCAGCGATTTGCATAGCTACGTCTCTTGCAAACTCACGGAATTGATCCGTTTTTGCAACGAAATCCGTTTCACAGTTTACTTCAACGATAACGCCAATACGGCCGCCTGCATGAATATACGATTCAACTACGCCTTCGGTTGCAATACGACCAGCTTTATTTGCTGCTGCCGCCAAACCTTTTTCACGAAGTACTGCAATTGCTTTTTCAACGTCATTGTTTGTTTCGTCCAAAGCTTTCTTGCAATCAAGCATTCCAGCTCCAGTTCTTTCACGAAGCTCTTTTACCGCGCTAGCACTAACTGCCATTGTAAGCCCTCCAATAGGTTTCACGAAGTCTATGTAGCTTCGAGAATCATTAATTGTTTTTTTTAGTGATTTACATTCAAAAAAAGGGCAGTGAGAGGTTTATCACCATCTGACCACCCTTTGTTGACTAATTAAAGCCTTTAAATTAAGCCGTTGTTTGTTCGCCTTGGTTAGCTTCAACGATTGCATCAGCCATTTTCGAAGTCAACAACTTAACGGCACGAATTGCATCATCGTTACCTGGGATTACGTAGTCAATTTCGTCTGGATCACAGTTCGTATCAACGATACCAACGATTGGGATACCAAGTTTGCGAGCTTCTGCAACAGCAATACGCTCTTTGCGTGGGTCGATAATGAACAACGCGCTTGGCAAACCTTTCATTCCTTTAATACCGCCAAGAAATTTTTCCAAACGGTCTTTTTCTTTGTTAAGGATGATAACTTCTTTCTTAGGTAGAACCTCGAAAGTGCCGTCCTCAGCCCATTTTTCAAGTTGTTTCAAACGATCAATACGTTTTTGAATCGTTTGGAAGTTAGTCAAAGTACCGCCCAACCAACGTTGGTTGATGTAGAAGTTGCCGCAACGCTCTGCTTCTTCTTTAACGGAATCTTGAGCTTGTTTTTTCGTACCTACGAACAGCATAGTGCCGCCGTCTGCAGCGATCGATTTAACAAAGTTGTACGCTTCGTCAACTTTTTTCACCGTTTTTTGCAAATCAATAATGTAAATCCCGTTTCTTTCTGTGAAGATATAACGATCCATCTTCGGGTTCCAACGACGAGTCTGATGACCGAAGTGTACCCCAGCTTCTAGTAGCTGTTTCATGGAAATAACCGCCATTTCTCCAACACCTCCTATAATGGTTTTTTTAGTGCTCCTCCGCTAGTCGCATCTTTCGTCAAAACTTCCGCCGGGCGGAAGCACCGTTTGACAAAATTGACCTGCGTGCGTTTTTAACACCGTGAACTAATATACCATAAATACACATCGCATGCAACAATCGTTTCAGAAAAGATAGGATAGCTATTTTTTGTTGGCAGTTAGAAGATTTACTTCTGAAGATGTCAAAGGCTCGCCGGTTACGATGCGAATGGCTTCTTCAACCGTTATCTCCTCATGAAACAAAAAATAACCGGCGCGAACCAGCTTCTTTGACTTTTTCATTTTTGATACAAAAGCGGTTTTATCTTTAATAATATTATTCGAAGCAAGCAGCACTGCTGTATTCGTCAGACTAGAGCCTGCTTTAATTCTAATAACATGCTTGATCTCAGACTGTTCCTGAACAGGGACTGCCGTAGCCGTAGGCGCAGCTTTATCAGTCTTCGCCTCGCTTGTCTGCTCCTTAGCTTTGTCAGAATCAGCAGCAGCCTTAGTCTCCTGTCCCCCTGTGTTGTCCTTATTAAGCTGAAGCGAGTCTTGATTTGCCTTTAACAAAGCATCAACTTCTAGTTGAGTGTAAAGCTTCTCATCTGACTCTTTTCCTAAGTCACTTAGCCTTTGCCTGCTTTGCTCGCCAGAGAGCATCAGCTGGAACAACAAAGCGCCAATGATGATACCTGCACCTAATCCCATAAGAAATACTCGACTTTTAAGCATGGACAGAATCCTCCTGCTTAGCGAGTTGTATAATAAGCTGTACCTCACCTTTGTTCATACCAAGCTTTTTGGATATCGCTTCGATCGATTTCCCTTGCTCATAAAGTGTAAACAGCTCTTTATATCTGTCCTGGATTGTGTTCATCCGCACTGTCTCTTCTATAATATGTTCAACAATAAGCGCATCTTTAACAAATTGTTCATTCGAATTTATTGAGACCGCTGGTAAGGGGGTTTCCACTGAACGCACGTAGGCCGTGGACTCGGACATTTTCTTTTGCAGCTGCTCTGTGAGCTGTTCGCATTTCCGCTCCAATTCTAAAATACGCTGCTCCTTGCGATCCGCATCTAATTTCGATTCTTGCTGAGCAGTTCTAACGAGGAGCACGAGATCCTCATTGTCCTTCTCCATGTTCTCCATAAACTGCTCCAGCGCGGTTTCCATGTTTTGCATCGATTGTGACGGTAGAGCTGTATCCTGCTTCTTACGAGGCATTACAAAGGCACCGACAATAACAACCGCTCCTAGTAATACGATATATTGCAAGTATGGCTGCATCGTTCATAGCCTGCCTTTCATTTGATGCCTTTATTTTATAACTTAATATCAAGCCTATGGCCTTTGTACGGATGTGTCGGAGCCGCCTCCTGTTCATCAACATCCGAAGATAACTGTGTACGCTTACGTTTTGCCTGCTGATAAGCATTACCTTGCTGACCTTCTTGATCACTGCGAATATGAAGTCCGTTTGATTGCTCGATCGCTGTGTTTTTCCCTCTTAAAAGCTCTGTTTGTTTGGCGGACTGATTGGCCAACGTATTCTGATCAGCTACAGGTTTATGCATCGCTTGTCCATGCATGCCGCTGAATTCTTGCGTTCGTGGTACAGACATCTGCAAATCAATGGATTTGAACGTCATATCTGCTCACCCCTTTGCGCCATTCATCAATTTCAAGCATTATTTGGTATAAGGAACTAAGACGATATCCCCTTCGGAATAACGGAAGGTCACACGCTGTGCTGAATCCTTCACAAACTTTGTGTACCTGCCAATTACAATTTTTGTTCCGCCAAATACAATATTGCTGACATCGATCTTTGATCGATCTGTGTTCTCCAGCGTTTTCTCTATCTCAAGAATACGGCTTCTCGTCTCATCATTCTCAAGCACGGTCTGACGTTTTGTGGCGGTCAGCTTAACGCGCAATGCCAGCTTCTCAGGAGTTAATTTCCCTGTCACAGCTAATTGATCCAAAATAACAAGCGCTTTATCCGTTTTATCTAAATTATCCATATTCTGCCTTAGCCTCGTTCTTAGCTCGAGCAGCTCCGAACGAGATTCAGGGTTTACGCCTACTTCAATGGTTGTGGCTGTGGACATCGAGTTGCCAATGGTTCGCGCGCTGACAAGGTCACCTGCTTGTACAAGTCCGCCTACGATCAATCCTTTAGCACCTGAGCACACAACATTTTTTCCGGCTTTTACATGCGAATGCATGATGCTCTGAGATACCAGCACCTCTTCGCCCGCGATAACATTGCCTTCTTGTATAAATGAGCTCCGGACGTTTCGTCCAGCTTTTACAAAACCTTTATTGCTTCCCAATATTCCGCCTGTAATTTCAACAGAGCCTTCTGATTCGATTTCTGCCCCTTCAACTCCG
The DNA here is from genome assembly GCF_050467785.1 of Paenibacillus sp. NRS-1760. Lineage (NCBI taxonomy): Bacteria > Bacillati > Bacillota > Bacilli > Caryophanales > Paenibacillaceae > Paenibacillus > Paenibacillus sp. NRS-1760. Next base: position 202,617 of record NZ_JBITPK010000006.1, read on the forward strand.
CCAATAACTCGGATATCGCCCGAAGCTTTAACCCTGAATCCGCTAAGAACATTGCCTCTGATGACTACTGTACCAACAAAATCAATATTGCCGACACTATAATCCACATCGCCGTTTACTTCGTAAACAGGAAACACATTAATTTTTTCTTTTTCAGTAAGTGAAATCAAGCCGTCAATTGCCGAATACATAGCCGTCTGCTCATTGTTCAAAACGACATTTTTGCCTACTTTAAATCTAACGTGCTTGCCGAGCCTAGGAGCAATTTCCTCTCCCGTTACCGTCCTGCCAACAGGTCCCGCTGTAGGCTCGAATCGCTCAGCAATCAATTGTCCACGCTTGACGTTCTTCAACTGAACAACTTCTTTAAAGTCAACCTTCCCATCTTCGAGCTCCGTTGGGGCGTTCACATTTTTATCCATATCATAAACTAGCTTCACATATCCGTCTTTACCAGGTGTGGGAGACTGCCCTTGCGCAACAAGTGTTTGTTCTTTGAAATATGCGAGAGGATTAGTGCCAATCTGACTCAGAACTTCTTTACGAAGGCCAAAAACGATCCCCTTGCTATGCAAGAATCGTTCTAGCTCATCGCCGTTACATTCGAATTCGTCCGAAATCCTGCTAAAGGTTAAAAATGCAGACAAATTATCGGCAGATGTCTGTATGCGTAGGTATGATTCTAATTGAAGATTTTCCACGTAGCTCCCCCCTTTTAATGTTGCATGAGTTGATCTTTATGCTTAGCCAAAGCTCCTCGCAGCCTCAAAATCGCTTTAGAATGGAGCTGGGATATTCTCGACGGTGATAGTGACATTACTTCAGCAATTTCACTTAATGATAATTCCTCATAATAGAAGAGAGAAACGACTGTTCGTTCCTTTTCCGTAAGTTTTTCAATCCCTTTAACCAATGATTCTTTCAAATAAAACTCATGAACCTTATGATCCGGGTTTTTCGCCTTATCGTCCACTAGCAAAGACATTCTTGTCTCCGATTCCTCTTCACGAATCGGGTCCTCCAATGAACAGACCGTTGTTACCGCAATATCTTGCAGCATATTAATGAATTCTTTCTCCGTTACATCAAGATAGCGGCTAATTTCTGCATCTGTCACAGAACGCAAGTACTGCTGCTCTAAATGCTGATATGCCTCTTCTACTCGTTTGGCCTTTTCTCGCACAGAACGCGGGACCCAGTCACCTTGTCTTAAGCCATCTATAATAGCGCCGCGAATGCGCCATGACGCATACGTTTCAAACTGCAAGCCGCGGCCGTAATCAAATTTTTCAATTGCATCAATAAGACCCATTACGCCATTGCTTGCAAGGTCATCTCTAATGACGTTTTTCGGGAGTCCAATGGCCATTCGATTCGTTACATAATCAACCAGCGGCAAATATTGTTCAATCAACGTCTTTTTCGCTTCCAAATCGCCTTGTTCTCTCCAGGCTTGCCACATCTGCAAGTTTGTCAAATGAGGGGTCTTCTGCTCAATCATCGACTCACTCTCCTGTCAGGTGACGAATGGCTTTAACCAATTCTTCAGGCTGTGTATTTTTTGTATTTAACAATTGCGGAGGATTTAACGGACGAAAATCGCTTGCATCATTTTTCTGAGTTTCCATTGGCTGCTTGCCGGCACCATCTTTAATCTGTGATTTCAACAATTGATTGATATCTTCTGATTCGTCAGGTGTCTGTAAATCTAGCTGACTGCCTTTTCCTTCTTCATCTTCAATTTCCGAGCCTATTAGTGCTGGCGGTTGAAGGATGTATGCCAATATTGCCCGTACTCCATACGCAAGAACAAAAAAAGCGATGAAAGCATACATACTTCTAAGCAGCATAACAGTAATCGGATTGTTACCGATTGAGAAAGCTACCGTAAGCACGGTGCCGAAAATTCCAAATACGACATTCCATCGCCATGTTCCGAACATTTTAAATCTCCTTTGTTCCAAATTGCACACTTCTTATGGAAAGCATTCCGCTAGTACTGTCAAACTCTATCGTTCTACCAAAATTCCCGCCCGTATCTTGAGAAATAATCGGAATTTTGAATCTTCTAAGCATTTCTGTACAGGATTCAACATTGCGCGGGCCAATTCTTAGCGAATCACTGTGTCCAGACATAGCAAACATTTGAGCTCCACCAGCCATCTTAGCTTTCATGCGTTCAATGTATGCACCTGCTGCTATCATTCGATCAAGCAGCTCGGGTATGGCGGTATCTGCATATTTAGCTAGATTCATTTTGGTCTCACGGGCAATGTCTGAAGATGGCAGCATGACATGTGCCATACCGGCTATTTTTCGCGTTGGATCATACAAGGTAAGTCCAACACATGAACCTAAGCCGGTCGTTTTGAGTATCGCCCCATCCGTTGCAATATTTAAATCTGCCATGCCGACTTTGACCAAATTTTGTTGTATCATTCGCTAACGACTCCCAAAGCCCTAAAAATTTTCTCAAACGACTCTGGATCTGGAATGAGGAAAAAATGTCCTTCAAGCGACTGACAATCCTCCAAAAAGGTCGTTTCAATAAGTAGGGCCGAGTCCCCCATCTCTCCGTATTGCATTAAACCGTAGCTAAGCACGGCACCTGCCATATCTACTGCTATAGCGGGTACGGAGGGGGCCATTGCTAAATGAGTGAAATCAGCTAATGAAGATAAATAAGAGCCTGCTAAAATATTGCCAATCTCACAAAGAGCAGACAGCTCCATTTCTGAATAACCGTCCTGCTCTTCAATATTTAAAGAAAGCAGCTGACGCAACAATCGCCTTGCCGAATCTTCTTCAATGATAAAAAACATGTTGCCGGGAGCTTCTCCTTCCACTCGAAGAAAAACAGCAATGACGATTTTTTCGGAACCGCCAACACGCTCTGCAACTTCTTCAAATGGAAGCAAACTTACCTTCGGCACCGCCATATCAACTGGCTTATCTAACAAACGGGATAATGCAGTAGCAGCATTGCCTGCTCCAATATTGCCGACTTCTTTCAATACATCTAATTCAAATGCTTCAAAGCGGTTAAAAAGGTTCACAAGTTATACCTCAAGCTGCTCAAGTTGAATAATTTCATTCTTGTTGAGCACTTCGGACAAGTTCAGCATGATGAGAAGTCGACCTTCACCAAGCTTTGCAATGCCTCTTAAGTATTTAGCTTTAATGCCTCCAACAATTTCGGGCGGCAAATCAATCGTATCTGTATCAATGTCGATGACATCATTCGCCGAGTCTACGATGAATCCAACTTCGATGTCAGCCACTGAAACAACAATAATTCTTGAGTTTTCTGTAGTTGCCGTTTCCGTTAGATTGAATCTGCCTCTTAGGTCAATGACAGGAACGACCACACCGCGAAGGTTAATAACCCCTTTAATAAAAGTAGCTGTTTTCGGAACGCGTGTAATTGGAGACAATCTTTCAATCGTACGGACCTTGTCTACTTCAATTCCATACTCTTCGCTGCCTAGTGCAAACACGATAACCTTTAATTCTTCTCCCATCGTAAAAACCTCCCTATTTGATAAGTGCATTCGGATCGATAATCAATGCGACATAACCATCGCCAAGTATCGTTGCGCCGGAAATTGCTTTAATATTCGTTAAATATTTGCCCAGCGTTTTTAGCACGATTTCACTTTGACCAATAAATTCATCGACCATTACAGCTGCCCACTTCTCGCCTTTTCGAACGACTACAATTTCCGTTTCAAGCTCGTCATTCTCATTAAAATCAGGAGAGTCAAGCACTTTGCTTAGCGATACTAGAGGTATGATAGTATTTCTGAACTCTATCATTTTGTTGCCATGCACTTGAAGAATTTGTTCTTTACGGATAATGCCTGTCTCAACGATCGAAGACAATGGGATAGCATACTTCTCCGATCCCAGCTTGATCAGCATTGCGGAAATAATGGATAGCGTAAGTGGCAATTGAACAGAAAACTTCGTTCCTCTACCAAATGCAGAATCTATCGTTACGTTTCCGCCTAGAGAAGTAATTTTTGATCGAACGACGTCTAGACCAACACCGCGTCCGGATATGTCCGAAATTTTATCTGCGGTGCTGAAGCCTGCCGCAAAAATAAGCATATTAATTTCATCCGGCGTCAGCAGTTTTGCTTCGTCAGCCGTGACGACGCCATTTTTAATCGCTGTTTTTAGTACTCGTTCATGGTGTATGCCACGGCCATCCTCTTCCACTTCAATGAAGACATGATTTCCGCTATGAAACGCGCGCAAGAAAATCGTACCGGTTTCTGGCTTGCCTGCTGCAATTCTCTCTTCCACCGTTTCGATTCCATGATCAACCGAGTTGCGCAATAGATGAACAAGCGGATCTCCAATTTCGTCGATAACCGTACGGTCAAGTTCCGTATCGGCTCCCGTAATAACAAGATCGATTTTTTTGTCTAGCGATTTAGCTAAATCTCTAATCATACGAGGGAAACGATTGAATACCGAATCCACAGGTACCATGCGAAGCTTAAGTACAATACTTTGAAGATCAGAGCTTACGCGCGCCATATGTTCCACAGTTTCAGTCAAATCACTGCGTTTGATTTCACTAGAAAGCTGTTCCAGCCTAACACGGTCAATAAGCAATTCGCTAAACAAGTTCATGAGCGTATCGAGCCTCTCAATGTCTACACGAATCGTCTTCGAAACATTAGCTGGTGTGCTGGCAGCAGGTGCCGATCGAGCTTGTCCTTTTGCTGCTTCAACAGATGTAGCTGCTGTTTCGGATTGCGGCGCAGCCGTATCAGCAACCTCTACTGCCGCAGCTGCGTTAGATTGGCCAAGCACGGCTAAGGACTCTGCATCCAAAGAAGTTACAACCGCGGATTCAATTTCTGAAATATTAAGCAGCTGCGCTTGAAGATCTTCCTGCTGCAAGCGTGAAATCGTAAATACCGTAAAAGTGAAATTGAATTTTTCTTGTTCAATGTCTTGAACGGATGGATCTGATTTAATAACTTCACCATTGCGCTCTAGCAAATCAAATACCATATAAGCACGAACGGCTTTTAGCAAGCAATTATCGCGAATAGCGATTTGAATATGAAAAACGTTATGTCCTGTTTCTATCGACTGAAGCAAAATCGAAGATTGAAACTCGTCAAGCAGCATCGCTCCTGATGCGCTTGATTCTGCAGCACTTGGTGCATTAGCCGCTACGGTTGGAGCCTGAGTCGCTTTGCTTGCGCTATAATCACTTTTCAAGATGATTTGCAGCGATTCAACGATCGAGGTAACGTCCGCTTTCCCTGTACCGCCGTCCACAATATCCTGAACCATTGCTTCAAGCGCATCTAACCCTTTAAACAAAGTGTCAAAAATAAAGCTGTCCATTTTTAACTTGCTGTTGCGAACGAGGTCAAGCACATTTTCCATTTCATGCGTCAGCGCTGCTAAATCTTCAAAACCCATCGTAGCTGACATTCCTTTGAGCGTATGCGCTGAACGGAATATATTTTGAACGATACTAAGCTCCTCAGGCTCGCTTTCCAGACGAAGCAAATTTTCATTCAAGGATTGCAGGTGATCATTAGATTCATCGATAAACATCGATAAATAGGCATTCATATCCATTTCCTAGCACCTCCTGTTAGTATGGTGAAGCCATTCTAGCCTATCTATTTCAGCACTGCTTGCTTCAGTTGCGATGCAATATGCTGCAGTGGCAATACTTTACTCACACATCCAGCTTCAACAGCCGATCTCGGCATTCCATAAACGACACAGGTCTCTTCTGCTTCTGCTATGGTCGTTTCAATTCCACATTCGGATAACAGCTTCATTCCCTTCGCCCCATCACTGCCCATGCCTGTCATTATGACCGCATGACGCTTCAGTTCGCGATATTCAGCCAAGGATTCAAACAATACATCTACAGAAGGACGATGTCCGTTGCGCTGCGGCTGTTCAGTGAGCGCAATCGAGTAGCTGGAAGCATCTTTGACAAGCTCCATATGATAGCCGCCAGGTGCGATATAGGCAACGCCAGCAACTACTTTCTCTCCCTGCTCTGCTTCTACGACATGAATCTCGCTAAAGCTGTCCAGCCGCTGTGCTAACGATTTGGTGAACTTGGGAGGCATATGCTGAACAATAAGCACCGGTGCTGGGAAATCAGCTGGCAAAGAAGTAATTACCTCATGCAAAGCTCTAGGACCGCCTGTCGAAGTTCCAATGGCTACGATATGTTTAAAGGTAGAAGCTGTCTGAACTGTCTTTGTTTTTTTTGTTGAAGGTGGCTCAGAAAAATGAGATTTAGGTTCAGCCTGCGGTACCTTTTCGACTGATTTGCGAGGTGCTATCTTAGATTTGGCATCGTTAGGCTTTGCTTCATCTTGCATATTGCTTGTAAGCTTATTATGTAAAGGGGGAACCGAGCGCTGTTGCCCTTGTTTATCTTCCGTTTTCTTGAACGGCAATTTGTTCCGATCTTTAGCAGGAGTAGACAAGGCTTCAAACGGCAGCTCCTCATGGTGTAAAATGTTGTTCGAAACTACTTCTTTTTTCGCTTTTGGCAAGCTGCTATCTTCTGCTTTTGTTTCTTGTTTCTCTGCGATCGTAATTACTGGCTGATAACGCTTCGTTAATACTGCGATACGCAATTTCTCAAGCAGAACCTCTCCAACTTGGCGAATATCATTAGAGATCGTTGCTGAAGGTTTTCTAATGAAGTCGAATGCACCAAATTGCAGTGCTTTAATCGTTTCTCTTGTATTGTCTTCACTTATACCCGAGAGCATAATGACAGGAGTTGGATGATCCTTCATAATAATCTGCAATGCGTCAATTCCGTTCATTAACGGCATTTCAAGATCTAAGGTAACGACATCCGGTTTCCATTCACGAACCGCTTCTATTGCTTCATGACCGTTTTTAGCTGTTGCTACGATCTTGAACTGTGAATCCTGAATGATTAAATCACTAATGATCTTTCGCATAAATGCGGAATCATCTACAACTAGTACGCGATAAGGAACCATTCCATTTCCTCCTCACTTCCAAAGGATTATCTTGAGAGTCTGAACATTTTATGCAGAAATCCTTTGACACCGCCGTTAATTGCAGTATTCTGTGGTATTTCAAGAAATTGCTTTGCGATCCGGTCAATAGCAACGGATGCTTCGCTTCCAGGATAGGCTACAGTAAAGGGCACTTGACGCTTCACAGCTTTTGACACATTTGGGTCATCCGGCAAAATACCAAGATGAGGCAAATCGGATTGAAGAAACCTGTGTGCAACCATGCTAATTTTATCAGCGGTTTGTTTTCCTTCACGGAAATCAGCGGCTCGATTGACAATTAATTTGAAGTGAACATCCACCTCCATCGCTTTAACCATTTTAATTAAGGCGTAAGCATCTGTAATTGAAGTAGGTTCAGGCGTTGTCACAACGATTGTTTCTTGCGCTGCAGTTATAAATTTAACCGTTTCCTTCGATAGGCCTGCGCCAGTATCAAACAAGATCACATCATACCTGCCATGCAGCTTGCTAATCTCATCAGCGAAACGGTCAAGCTGCTCTGTAGACAAATCCATCAAATCTCTAAAACCAGATCCACCTGCAATAAAGTTCAGCCCTTCCGGACCTTCCTGCACGATTTCCCAAATTGTTTTCTCCTGCTTGAGCAGATGATACAAATTGTACGTGGACGAAACGCCCATAAGCACATCAATGTTGGCCATTCCGATATCTGCATCAAAAACGAGCACTTTTTTACCCAATCGTTGGAGCGCTAATGCAAAATTCAAGCTGAAATTCGACTTTCCAACTCCGCCCTTACCGCTCGTTACCGTCACTACACGAGTCGTGCGGCCTTCATCTTGAAGCTCCTGCTGCTTGACTAAATTACGTAATGCTTCAGCTTGATCCATCATAAACTATTGCTCCCGAGAAGCTGCTTAACGTATGAATCCACTTGAAACTTCTCGATATCGTCTGGAACGGTCTGCCCACTCGCCATATAGGTAGGAAGCAATTCAAAATTCATAATGAGATTGAATATTGCTCCGTAAACCGAAGTTTCATCAAGCTTTGTAAACAACACTTTTCGAACGCCGTATTTGCAAAAATGATTGGCTACTGCCGACATATCCTTCGTCTTGCCAGTCATGCTAAGCACAAGCACCGTTTCGTTAGCCTCGGTCGTTTGAAGCAAGCTGTTGACCTCAGATACATGAAGCTCACTACGGAAGTTTCTCCCAGCTGTATCCATATAAATGAGCTCTCGCTCTTCAAGCTGCTTGAAAGCACGGGGCAAATCCATCTGCGAGAAAACGACCTCTAGCGGCACGTTCAAGATGTTGGCATAGGTCCTTAGCTGATCCACAGCTGCAATTCGGTAGGTGTCCGAAGTAATGAACCCCACTTTTCTGCCCTGCTTGATTGTTTGTTCAGCTGCAAGCTTCGCAATAGTCGTCGTCTTGCCAACTCCGGTTGGACCAACAAAATGAACCACTCTTACATGACTGCTGATACTGCTGCCACTGTAGGGTTGCAGCCACTCTTGCAGCAGCTCTGCCGCATGCTCCCATATTTGTTCCTTTGAAAAAACGATTTTTCCTTCGGATTCTTTGTCAGAAATAGCTTGTATCAAACGCTCGATCCATTGCAATTCCATTTCTTGTTCTATCAAATGTTCTCTCAGTGCAATCAAGTGCTCTGACATAGAAATAAGATTGTTTTGCTGTTTCGAGAGTTTTAACATGTATTCTCTTAAATCTCGAATCTCATCGATGATGAATTGCTCTCGTTCTATTTTGTCCTTCTGAGGCTCTGCAATCGGTACTGAAGAAATTGCTTGAACGCTTGGCGGTTCCATTACAGCCGTTGCTGTTCGCTGCGCCGTTTGCAAAATTTGCTCAACGACCGCATCCACTTGAGGATCCGGGTTTCGCTGAGGTTTTGCTTGGGGATTCGATTGATTCGATTCGATAGCGGCGATAACCTCCATCTTTTTCTTACGAAACATCCCCATAAAGCCGCCTACTTTAATTTCCTTCGTATTCAATATAACTGCATCTTTCCCAAGCTCGCTTCGAATCAGAGAGACCGCTTCTGGCAATGCACTGACGACATATCGTTTTACTCTCATAGATTCACCACCCCGACACTCTGAACTTCAATATTTGGTTCAAGTTCACTATAAGAAAGAACGGGTACATCCTGCATCGTTCTCTCCACAATTTGTCTCAAATACATTCGAATGGTAGGTGATGCGAGTACAACAGGCTGTTGGCCCGCTTGAATCTGACGATTTACATGCTCATTGAGCTTCTGGTAAATTTGTTGAGTGGAAACAGGATCTAGTGCAATATAGCTGCCTTGATCCGATTGCTGCACAGATTCAGCAATTTTTTTCTCAAGCTGCGGTCCTACTGTTATCACTCGTAACGTATCGCTACCAGATGAAAACTGCTGTGTAATTTGTCTTGATAGCGACTGACGTACATACTCTGTCAATATATCAGGGTCTTTCGTATAGTTTCCATGATCCGCTAATGCTTCAAAGATGGTAACTAGATCTCGTATAGACACCTTTTCTCTTAGAAGCTTCGACAACACTTTTTGTACGTCGCCAGTAGTAAGAATAGACGGTATAAGTTCATCAATAAGCGCAGGATAAGACTCTTTTACATTTTCTACGAGCTGCTTCGTTTCTTGACGTCCAATCAGCTCATGTGCGTGTCGTTTAATAATCTCAGTTAAATGCGTAGCAACGACAGAAGGCGGGTCAACGACTGTATAGCCGGAAAGTTCGGCACGTTCCTTCATTTGCTCGTCAATCCAAATCGCAGGCAATCCGAAGGCTGGCTCTGTTGTTTCAATACCAACGACCGAATCGTCCTCAAATCCAGGGCTCATGGCCAAATAATGATTAAGCAACAAATCGCCGCGAGCAACGGTGTTGCCTTTAATTTTGATGACATACTCATTTGGCTTTAGTTGAATGTTATCCCTTATTCGGATGACTGGAACGACGAGCCCAAGCTCCAGCGCACATTGCCTACGTATCATGATGATTCGATCAAGCAAATCTCCTCCCTGCTGCGTATCCGCAAGCGGGATAAGACCATAACCAAACTCAAATTCAATCGGATCGACCTGCAAGAGGCTAATTACACTCTCTGGACTGCGAACCTCTTCGATTTGCTGTTCTTCGACAAGCATTTCCTCTTGCTCTTGTTGCTTATGTATAGCTTTCTGCATATACCAGCCGCCAAAGGCTAGCATAATAGCGAATGGCCAAGTCCTTAATGGACCGATAGGTGTAAGGCCTAGCAAAGCGATTGTTCCAGCTGCAATAAATAGCAGCTTCGGGTATTTGAATAGCTGAGCGGTTACATCCTCTGCCAAGTTCCCCTCTGATGCCGCTCTAGTTACGATAAGACCAGCAGCTGTGGAAATAAGCAATGCAGGTATTTGACTGACGAGACCATCACCTATCGTAAGGATCGAGAACGTCGAAAGCGACTCGCCAAAGCTCAAGCCATGAATCGCCATACCAATGATAAATCCGCCAACCAAGTTGATGACTAGAATGATAATGGAAGCAATTGCATCGCCCTTTACAAACTTGCTGGCACCATCCATTGCCCCGTAAAAGTCCGCTTCACGTTCGATTTTGGAACGACGTGCTTTCGCTTGATGTTCATTAATCAAACCAGCATTCAAATCTGCATCAATACTCATTTGTTTACCCGGCATCGCGTCGAGCGTGAATCGTGCTGCAACTTCCGCTACCCGTTCAGAACCTTTCGTAATAACGATGAACTGCACGACTACGAGAATGAGGAAGACGATAAATCCAATTGCAATTTCTCCACCGCCAACCCAGCTGCCAAACGTAGCTACGACTTCCCCTGCTTCCGCATGTGACAAAATATTTCTAGTAGTAGAAACGTTAAGCGCAAGTCGGAATAAGGTAGTGATTAGTAGAATTGCCGGAAATATAGAGAAATCAAGAGCTTCCTTTGTATTCATTGCAATAAGTAATATCATCAATGCTATCGAAATGTTTAAAATGATGAGTACATCGAGTAGTAGGACTGGGATCGGGATTATCATCATGAGTACAATTCCAATTACGCCAAATAGTATTACAAAGTCCTTTGCTTTCATGACGCCTCCACCTCCCGTAGTGTTATGATTTCAATCGGCCTTTCATCTTATATACATATGCGAGCACCTCAGCCACAGCTTGGAACAGATCTGGAGGTATGACATCCCCAATCTCCGCTCGTTCATAAAGCGCTCTGGCAAGCGGTTTATTTTCCATTGTCACAACACCGTTTTCTTTCGCTATTTCTCTAATGCGAAGCGCTACATGATCCATCCCTTTGGCGATGATTCTTGGCGCTTCCATTTTGGTTGCATCATATTTCAATGCAATAGCGAAGTGTGTAGGGTTGGTAATGATGACATCCGCTTTAGGAACCTCTTGCATCATACGCTGCATGGCCATTTTGCGTTGACGCTCACGAATGCGGCTCTTAATGATCGGGTCACCCTCAGATTTTTTGTATTCATCCTTAATATCCTGCTTAGACATTCTCAAACTTTTGTTATGCTCATAACGCTGATAGAAAAAATCTGCTAATGCGAGTACAGCGAGCACCACACCAATTTCTATACCTAGTTTTATCGTTAAACCCGCGGTAAAACTAAATATTTGTTGGATTGGCAAGCTAGCAAGCACTAATATACGGTTCCATTCTTTGGATATGGTCATATATACAAGCACTGCTACAATAAGCAGTTTTAAAACACTTTTCAAAAATTCGACTACTGTTTTAGCTGAAAAAATTTGCTTAAAGCCGTTGATCGGGTTCAATTTGCTTAATTTCATTTTTAGAGGATCACCGGTTAGCAAAAAACCGTACTGTACAACGTTGCCGAGGACACCGACAAGAACGGTTACCGCAAAGATTGGCAGTAAGATTAGCAGCATTTCAATTGCCACATCATTGAATAGCGACATAATGTTGCCTGTCGTAACATCCATCAACAGCCAGTCTTCAAACAGATTGCCGAAGAGCATCATGATATGTGTCTTGAAATAATTGCCCATCATAATGAAGCTCATAAAAACAAAAATTAATATTAATGAACCCGGTAAATCAGCCGATCTCGCAATTTGACCCTTTTTTCTTGCTTCATCCTTTTTCTTCGGAGTTGCTTCCTCAGTCTTCTCTTGACTGAAAAGCTGCAAATCAAGCTCTAGACGGTAATTTCGCATGGGATGCTTCCTCCTATTTCACGTCAGGCGGCGGTCCTTGCACGATACCGAATAACTGCTCCAAAGCATCAAACATGATGGAAAACAATCTTTCGAATATGCCAGCAAGACTTGGCATTAACAACACTAGCAAAATCATGCCTATAATTAGCTTTAGAGGTATCCCGATTACAAAAACATTGAACTGAGGAGCGGTTTTGGTTAAGAAGCCTAAGCCAACATCCGTCAGAAACATCGCTACTACTAACGGCGCTGACACTTGGATGGCCAGCAAAAACGTGTTTGCGAATGTTCTTGTTAAAAAATCAGTAATGCTGCCGCTCATTATTCGGCTAAATAAATCATTGGACAAAGGCATCCATTCATAACTGTCCATAAGGCCTGTTAATAAAAAATGATGACCGTTCATCATTAAGAAAACAACTAAGATCATCATGTATTTAAAATTTCCGAGCAATGGGGCTGACGTACCTGTATGGGGATCTACGATATTTGCCATTGCAAAACCAACCTGCATATCCATTAAGGCTCCCGCGGTCTGAACGACCGTGAAGAACAAGTAGACTACATACCCAAGCAGTACGCCGACCAATATTTCTCGAACCAGAACCAAAATATATTCAGCGTCCGGAACCATCGTCTGCTTCACGCCGTACGTTAAGAAAACGATAAACGAGATAAAAAATCCGAGCCCAATTTTGAAAACATTCGGCACGCCTCGCGACGAAAAAACAGGCGCTACGACGAAAAACGCAGTTATTCGACAAAAGATTAACAAAAAAATAGGGAAACCCTGTACGATCGCGTTCATACACTCACAACCTAACCGATGTAATTATGAAGATTGTTCAGCAGATTGTAAGTGAAGTCGATAACCGTATTTAGAATCCATGGGCCAAAAATGATGATGGACACGAAAACCGCTACAATTTTCGGAACAAATGCCAGCGTCTGCTCCTGAATCTGTGTTGTTGCTTGAAATATGCTGACTAGTAACCCTACGACCAAAGCAAGAACGAGCATTGGTGCACTGGCTTTCAAAACAACGAATACGGCCTGGCTGGCCAACCCGATTATGAAATCAGTACTCATCAAAAGTCCCTCCCTGCAGTATCACGTGTTGAAACTTAATAACAAAGATTTTACGATCAAATACCATCCATCTACTAATACAAATAGCAGTATCTTAAACGGCAAGGAAATCATAACAGGAGGCAGCATCATCATCCCCATTGCCATCAATGTGCTTGCGACAATCATATCGATGACTAGAAACGGAATGAATATCATAAACCCCATTATAAAAGCTGTTTTCAGCTCGCTTATGGCATATGCAGGTATTATTACTGTGATCGGAATGTCTTCAACTGAAGCTGGCTTCTCTGTTTTCGTATAATTCATAAAAAGCATTAAGTCCTTTTCCCTTGTATGAGAGAACATAAACTCTTTCATCGGGATTGAGGCTTCTTTAAAGGCTTCTGTTTGAGAGATTTGACCTTTTAAATAAGGCTGCAATGCAACATCATTTACTTGTGAGAACGTTGGAGCCATGATAAAGAAGGTCAGGAACATTGCCAGTCCAATCAACACTTGATTGGGTGGCATTTGCTGTGTTCCAAGCGATGTTCTTACAAAGCCCAGAACGATAACGATCCTAGTAAAGCTTGTCATTAGCACCATAATCGCTGGTGCGATACTTAGTACTGTAATTAATAGAAGAATGGATAATGCGCTAGTATCGGGCGTGTCACCGCTTCCGTTGCCAATATTGATGGATACGTCGGGTAACGGCTCGGCAAATGCTTGATTATGTAATAACATCGCAAGCAATTGAACAACAACGATTGATATCCACCACTTATTTTTCATCATCCATCAACCGTTCATTTGATTTAGATTCATGCAATAACGATTCCAATTGCTGCTTGCGGTCAGCTTGCTGACTAAGCTTATTTTGCAACAAATCCTGAAAGGAAGACGTCTTGTTCCACTGCTCGTTCGTAGGATCAGAGCCATTCGGATTGTTGCGATCTTTGAACTTCTTAAGTATTTGTGAGACTAAATCCTTTGACCAAGCCGATTCCTGTTGACGCTCCAGCGCTGAAATAACAGCACTTGCTTGCTCAGGATCATCTAGCTTGTCAATTAGAGTTATGTTCTCGCCGACGCCAACGATATAAATCCGACCTGCAATCTCGACGACCTGTAACGAGTTATTCTGTCCTAGCGCAATACCGCCGAGTGAACGAAGCGATCGATTCGTTCCCCACATGCGATTGCGCTGCGACAACCATTTAATGACTAAAATAATTAATACGATAACGATGGCAAGCGATACGATAACCCAAATCATGTTTCCCGCTAGATCATTTGTTCCGGTAAACATCATTTGTCCTTCATCGTTTGCGCTGCTGCCGCCTTGTGCCGCAGCAGCCGCAAATTGTGGCCAAATCGCCATCCCAAGAGCAGACACCATTGAAATGCGCGAAGCTATGTTAAACATAATGTCTAACCGTTATCCGAGTGTTTTCTTGATCGCTTCAATTACACGATCAGCTTGGAACGGTTTGACGATGAAGTCCTTTGCGCCTGCTTGAATCGCATCAATTACCATTGCTTGCTGACCCATTGCTGAACACATAATTACTTTAGCATTGCTATCAATTTTTTTAATTTCTTTCAGAGCGGAGATTCCGTCCATCTCAGGCATCGTAATATCCATTGTTGTCAAATCAGGTTTCAATTCCTTGTACTTCTCAACTGCTTGTGCGCCGTCTTGGGCTTCACCGACGACTTCGTAGCCGTTCTTTGATAAAATGTCACGAATCATCATGCGCATGAAAGCTGCGTCGTCTACGATAAGAATGCGGTTTGCCATCTTTTTATCCTCCTAGGATGCTATTGTAATTTTTGAATGCGGTCCCATTGGCTTACGATATCCGTTACACGAACACCAAAGTTTTCATCTATGACAACAACCTCGCCTTTTGCGATCAGTTTGTTATTCACTAGGATGTCGACTGGTTCGCCAGCTAGCTTGTCCAGCTCAATAATAGAACCTTGCGACAGCTCCAAAATATCTTTTATCTGCTTTTGGGTCCTTCCTAATTCTACCGTGACCTTAAGCGGTATGTCGAGAAGTAAATTGAGGTTTGTCTCATCTGGCTGAATAATTGGCGCATTGCCAAAATTAGCAAATTGCACAGGCTGTACATTAACATTTCGACTAGCTGCATGACCATATGTATGAGGCCCCGGCGGCTGCATCGACATGTCGTAGCCAGCTGCAGGTGTTTGATACGGCATAGAAGGCATTTGAGGCGCCTGTGAAGCCATATTCATTTGCGGCGGCACAGCGTTCAAGTGAGCTGCTGCAGCCGTTTCTTGCATTGCCATAGCTTGTTGTGCTGCCGGCGCTGCTGCAGCCGGTTGAGGCGCTGGAACAGCAGGCTGAGCTGGCTGATCATCTACCACTCCCATTAATATATCAACCATTTGTTTCGCAAACGGAATGGGAAGCAGCTGCATGATTGTTGAATCTATGAGATCTCCAATCGTAAGCCGGAATGATATTTTTATAAACATATCTACCGGTGGCAAATGCTCCATGCCATCACCGTTATTAACATCTAGAATGTCAATGCCCGGCGGCGAAATATTGACAAAACGATTAAATATCGTTGACATCGACGTAGCAGATGATCCCATCATTTGATTCATCGCTTCTTGAACTGCACTAATGTGAATTTCATTAAGCTCTTCTACAGTGATGTTGGTGCCTTCACCGCCAAGCATCAAATCAGCAATGATTTGGGCATCTTTTGTTTTTATGACAAGTGAATTAATGCCTTGAAAGCCGTCTACGTATTGCACACTAACTGCAACATGAGGCTTAGGGAAAATGTCAGCAAGCTCATCTTTTCTTACAATAGTAACTTGTGGTGTAGTAATATCTACTTTCTTGCCAAGCAACGTTGACAATGCTGTTGCCGCACTGCCAAATGTTATGTTTCCAATCTCACCCAGAGCAGACTGTTCCATATCGGATAAAAAGTCTGAAAGTTGTGTTCCGACTTCAGTGTGCTGCTCCGGTTCCGGCTCACTGGAGGATTGACGTAGCAATGCATCAATTTCCTCTTGTGACAAATAGTCTTTACTCGTCATAATCTTCTTCCACTCCTTCAGTGACAATCTCATCTACTTGAACAGCTAGCCGATCCTTAACAGAGCCTGCACTGCCAATGAATTTAAGCTTGTCTCCAACTTTAATGTTGAGACCATCATTAACTGATTTATTCAATGAAATAACATCACCAATATTCAGTCCTAGAAACTCTTGAATGGTTAGCGACGATTCGCCAAGCTCAGCTACGATAGGAAGCTTCGCTTTATTTACTCGCTGCTCCAATATTTCAACTTCCTCTGGCGCTCGAGCTTTCTTCTGCGATACAAACCAGTGATGAACAGACAGCCTGGACATAATCGGTTCAATAACGACATGCGGAATACAAAGGTTAATCATACCCGTCGTATCGCCAATTTTGGTGCTGAATGAAATGAGAGCGATCGTTTCATTGGGCGATACAATCTGCATGAACTGTGGGTTCGTTTCCAATGCTTCCAGCCTAGGAGAAATATCGATTACTGTTTTCCAAGCCTCCTGCAAGCCTTCAAACGTTCGACTGAAAATTTTCTCCATAATAATGGTTTCAATTTCAGTTAAGTTGTTGATTTTGGATGGCGCTATGCCTTGTCCGCCTAACATTCGATCCAGCATTGCGTACGCTACGTTTGGATGAACTTCAAGCACCATACGACCTTCCAGCGGCTCCGCTTCAAAAATTTTCAATATCGTCATCTTTGGTATCGAACGAATAAATTCATCGTAAGGCAATTGCTCGACCTGCACGACATTAATTTGAACAAATGTGCGAAGTTGTGCTGAGAAATAGGTTGTCAAGTACCGTGCGAAGTTTTCATGAATCCGCGTCAAACTTCTAATATGATCCCTCGAAAAACGTACGGCGCGTTTGAAATTATACACACTGACTTTTCGCGTCGTTTCTTCCTTCTTTAAATCCTCTGCATCCATTTCACCGGAATCCAAGGCAGCTAGTAGCGCATCAATTTCATTTTGCGATAAAACATCAACCAAATATCTCACCTCCTTCGAGGAATGTCTGCGTAGTCAGTTAAAGTGGAGCAAGTGTAAAGTCTGTGATTTCTACCTTAATCAACTTACCTTTAGGAATAATAGGATTGATTAAGTTGAGAAGCTTCGACTCAAGTGCGTCTTCACCTTGAGAACCCTGCAGCTCATCTGCTGTCATATCAGCAATAACACGGTTAATAATTGGGCGAACTTCAATCTCAAGCAGTTTATCAAAATCTTCTTTTGTTTTCTTCTTGTCGAGCTGGAAAGCAAAACTCAAAATAACGACATATTCACGATCTTTCAGATTTCTTCTGAATTCCTTTAATTCAGAAGTTACGGCCACACGCTCATCAGCCGATAAAGCTTTAACCTCAATCGTTTTTGTCTCCGTCGCCTGCTCCTTAGGGTCAGTAAAAAACGACTTGAACAAGATGATTGAAACAATGGCGATTAATGTTATAGATAACAAAATCGTAATTAACCAAGGTAGCATTTTCTTCATGACGATGGACCCTCCGTTTGCTCACTCTTTTGGGCCGCCGCAATAAGGCCAATTGTGCGAAGATACTGCCCATTAAGCTGCAACAGTTCCGTTGTTTTTTCTTTTACAACCAGCTTCTTGCCCGTCGTAAGTGTAATCACCGTATCCGCTGATTCTTCAATCATTTCAATTAATAAAGCATTTATTGTGACCTTTGTTCCGTTCAATCGCGTTACGGTAATCATCAGTTGCCCCCTCACACCTAGGGGAGGCGTTAAGCCTCCCGCTCGTTATGACTTACTTATCGTTTTAGATTAACTACCTCTTGCAAAATTTCATCAGAAGTTGTAATGATACGTGAATTCGCTTGGAAACCACGTTGTGCAACGATCATTTCTGTAAATTCAGCAGTTAAGTCAACGTTAGACATTTCCAGCTGACCGGCAATGATTGCGCCTGTACCGAATTCAGGATCAGTCGCGAACGTCATGAAATCCTCAATAGAAGCATCCGGATTAGCATTCGCTGTAACACGGTACATATTGCCGCCCAGTTTCTCAAGACCGCTTGGATTTACAACTTTGGCTACGCCAAGCTGTGCAACGGCTTCCGTACCATCCGCTGTTACACCCATGATTGTTCCGTCTTGACCAATGGAAAACGCCGTAATTGCCTCATCAAGTACGATAGGCTCTTGATCAACGCTTAGTACGAAGTAGCCATCGCCTGTAACAAGCTGTCTATTCGAATCAAGCGTAAAGTTGCCCGCACGTGTTAAAAGCATTTCAGAATCTTCGCTCGCTCTAACTACGAAAAATCCGTCTCCGTCAATACGAAGGTCTGTCGGTTGGTTCGTTGTCATTGCGCTTCCTGCGGTATGTACGGTATCGATAGAGCCGATAGACACGCCGAGTCCGATTTGTTTTGCGTTAACGCCGCCGCGTACGCCTTCCTCAGGTGCGGTAACGCCCGCAACCGTTTGGCTCAAAATATCTTTGAACATGACGCGACCTGCTTTAAAGCCAACCGTGTTCACGTTCGCAATATTGTTACCAATAACGTCTAGCTTTGTTTGGAAGCCGCGCATACCGGACACGCCCGAATACATCGATCTTAGCATTTTCGTAATTCCTCCTAGGGAATGGATTAAAATCTTATGGGCTTCAAAAAAATGTTAGCACTATCATAAACTGCTTCAATCGGTCCACAGCTTGAGGCTCCCTGATAGGTCCAGCCTTACGATAATATAATAGCGCTGTCTATTTGCGTAAATACGTTGCTTCGCATTTGCGCGCCATCCATTGCAGTCACAACTGTACGGCTTGGGACATTCACAATCATTGCAATGTCTCGGAAAACGATTAATGAATCCTGAGCGCCTTTGGATGCAGCCTCTTCGACCGCATTCATTATTTTGGTTAATGACTCTGGTTGCAAGTTAATGCCTCGCTGCTGCATTCTAACCTCGGCATGATGACTAAACTTTAAAACCTTGCCATTAAGTATTTCTTGAAATTCAGATGGTTGAGCTGTACGATTGGCAACTGTCTTGCTAGGCTGCAGAGGTGTCGACTTAACCGGGAAAATATGACCGATTTTTATGCCTTCACTCATTATTTATCAGCCCCTTCCTCAGCGCCAGCTGGATCCGAAGGATTCTTGTCTACGCCGTTATCTTCCCCTGTAGAATCCTCTGGCGGTGGTGTTTCACCCGTTGTTTCCGAGATAGAGTTGACATAATCAAGAGCAATCTCAGCTCCGCCTACCCTTGCATAAAGGAGACCATCCTTCGAAATAATGGAATCAACTACGCCTTTGGCGGTCTTGATTGCACCAGCATCATCATATTCATTCCATTCAATCGTCTTACCGATCAAGCTGGATGCTGAACCAATGTTTTGACGCATTAAAGATAGCTCGGTGGACATATTCATCAGCTGCTCTACAGAAGTAAATTGCGCCATCTGAGCGATGAACTCTTTATCCTGAAGCGGCTGCATAGGATCCTGGTTGCGAAGCTGCGTAACTAGAATACTTAGAAATTGATCTTTTCCAAGCGTATCCGTGTTTTTTTTGTTTGCTGCAGCTTGTACATTCTCTTTGCTGTAATTCGGCCAAACTACGCGAGTAGAAACGCTATCTGCCATTTCCGATCACCTCCGATCTCTCTAACCCTCTACTAACTCTACTACGCTTTAACGTTGATGCCTCTGCCAAATCCAAGACCCTGAATTGTCGCTTGTTGAACCATTTCGGTTTCAAATTGAGACTCATTCACAGTATCGTCAGTGTTCACAGCATTACGATTAGATGACTGCTGCTGGTTGCTTCCTTGTCCATGCTGCTGTTGAAACAGCTGCGCAGCTGATTGACCTTGCGAAACCTCAAGCTTATCTACCATAAGGCCTTGTGCTTGAAGTGCTGACCGCAGTTGAGCCATTTGATTATCCAGCATGTCCTTGGCCATTGCCGTATCCGTTTGGAAGATCGCGGTTAGAAGTCCATTTTGCATCGTTATTTTAACGTCTACTTGCCCTAAATGTTCAGGGTATAACATGATCTTCGCTTCTGAAACGCCATTCAATGTTGTAAGATCAAATTTCTGTACGATCATACCTGTCATGGATTGGGCAAATTCATCAGCGACAACAAATGATGTAGCTGCTGCTGCATTAGCAACAAGAGAAGTAAACGTCCGCATTGTATCCGGATTGTTTGTTCCAAGCTGCATTTGCGGAATCAATTCAATAGAAGAGTCAGATACATCTGATGCGATTGCCTGCTCCATACCCTGAACTGCAGTTGTTAATAATGCTGGATGGGCAGTTTGCTGTGACAGTCGTTGCAATAGCGTACTAACGTCTGCTTGCTGTACATTTTGAGCCGTAAACAGTTGTTGTGTAAAAGCGGTCGATTTCGTATGAGTCTTAGTCGTATCCACCGGCTCGCCTTCCAAAATCGCTGTTAACGCCTTAAGCTGTTGTGCCACCAAAACCGTTGGCTCTTGCTGTCCAACCAATTTTGTTGTTCCCTGCTGCAGCATCACTTGCATTTGCAGCAACGTATCCTGCAGGCTTGATTTGATATTTACTGCATTTTTCCCCTCTAATGAAATAGAGGAATCTTCCTCACCGTTAGTCGGTTGACCAATCGGTTGTTGAATAACAGGCACTGGAATGCCAAGCAGAGCAAGTAAAGCATTCATTTGATCAAGCACATCTTCCAACTGTTGGAGCTGCTGATCATCTTCAAGAGGAGCCTTGCCGTCTTCACCATTAGTTGCATCCAATTGCGCTAGCAAACCATCGATGATTGACATGAGGTCAGTTAATGTTGGTGCTACAGTAGCGCCATCCACCAAAGCCATAGCTTCCTTAGATACGTTTGCAACTAAAGGTGCAGCTTGTGTCTGACTTGTGCTGCCAGCGGTTTCGCTATTAATTTGCTGCACTAACGTTTTCTGAAACGCTGCTCCGCTTGTATTGCCGCTCGCTTGTCCCGTTGTTGTTCCTTGTGCTTGCGGTTGTACTACAGCAACTTGTGAAATGTTTATTTCCATTTTTCTCACCTCCTTTCAAATAGAGGGAAAACTTAAGGTCAGACATTAACTTCCTGTCATTAATTTAGCTACAATTTTTGCTGTAGTCGTTTCATTAATTCCAGACATTTCTGCAATAATGGATGATCTTGTTTGATTGTCCACCGCATTTAATATCCGAAGCACTTTGCTTGGACTCACATCTATCATTTTGATAAGAAGCTCTGCTGCGCTCTTTGCATTCATAGCTGTAAACGTTGCACTTAATTGCTCTTGATCAAGAACAGAGGAAGCAGGCTTCGTTGTTGGCGATTTCTGCGAATCAAGTCTTGCTTGAAGCGCGGCAATTTGCAAATCCTTTGCCTGCACGTTATCCTTCAGCTTCATCGCTGCATCAGCTGCCGTCTGAGGATTCATCTTCTCCATAATGCGCACTCGATCGTCAGGCCGCATATTTGCAAATACGAGCACTATTTCATCTAAAGTCATACTTTGCAAGATTGGAGCAGCTTTACTTGGCGTAATTTTGGAAAACATGCTTGCCAGCTCTTGAATTTTCGCTTGATACTGCTCATCCTCAAGCAATTGATCATCGTTTACACCTTTAAGCTGGATGTTATCACTTTCCAAGTCCTTTACTTCTTGCTCAAGCGTCGCTTTCGTTTGATTCGCAGCTGCCAGTTCGCTTTCAATTGCAGTAAGCTGTGTTTGCAAATCTGCAATTTTTGCTGACATATTCGCTGTCTTCAAAGCATCATCATTTCCAGGCCCGCCTGCAACCTTAGGCTCGGGAAGCACGTCTTTTAGAAAGGGAACTGAGTTTCCGGCTTCCAGCATTTTATTGCGGAAATCAATATTGAACAAGGTGTACAAAACACCGAGCAATACGATTGCGAATAAAATTGGTGTCATCAAAAACATAATTCTCTCTAGCGTGCTATAGCCTTGCTTTTCATTATCCATACCCGCCAATTCCACTCACTCCCTCTAGCCGGTGTCACGCATCACTTTATGGGGTTGGTATCATGAAACGGACGCTTGCCATCTCATCTAGTTCGTTCTGCTCTTTGATTTGCATCGCATACTGGAACCGATCACGCGCATGATCTTTTGCTTTAAGCCACACTTTCTCATCTTTCATCTTGTCTGAAAGCTTAAGTCGGCTTTGCTCAACCGCCTTCTGTGCATGCAACACATCTTTCAATTTGCTTGTAATGCAAGTGACCAAATAGTCCAAATATTGCTGAATAACTTGAAGCTCAGATAAAGGAACAGCAGTCTGTGAAGATTCAAGCAGCTTGCTTTCCCATTCTTGCTGCTTCGCACGCAATTGCTCTAACGACAATTCTTCAGCCGCTAGAGCACCAATGGCCGATGAAAGAATCCATTCCGCCTGTGTTTTTTCACTAGATTTTAAATCAACAACCTTTTGAAAAGTATAACGAAACGATGCCATCTCGTGATTCAACTCCTGTAGAAGTCATTAATTAAACGACTTTGCGCTTCCTCTAAGCTCACCTTTTCATTGGTCTTTTGCTTTGTGTAGCTCTGAATCGGTTCAATAAATTCTAGCGCCATATCAATTTCTACATTTGATCCTCGTTGGTACGCCCCTATATTGATCAGGTCTTCCGAATCTTTATATGTAGCTAGCATTTTTTTCAGTTCATTCGCCGCATCTTGCTGTTCTTCTGTGACAATTTCCTTCATAACACGGCTGACAGAAGCTAAAACATCGATGGCAGGAAAATGACCCTTATGCGCTAGCTGACGACTTAAAACGATATGACCATCCAATATTCCGCGGACAGCATCCGCGATAGGTTCATTCATATCATCACCATCAACAAGAACGGTGTAGAAGGCGGTTATCGAGCCTGTTGGCCCTGTCCCTGCACGTTCCAGAAGCTTTGGCAGCGCAGCGAATACAGAAGGTGTGTAACCTCTAGTAGCAGGCGGTTCACCAATAGCCAGACCTACTTCACGAAGAGCCATTGCATACCTTGTAACGGAATCCATCATCAACATAACGTCCAGACCGCGATCACGGAAATATTCAGCAATGGATGTCGCAATTAATGCGCCCTTCATGCGAATGAGTGCTGGCTGATCTGAAGTTGCAACAATAACGACCGAACGGGACAAGCCTTCTGGGCCAAGATCCTTCTCGATAAATTCGAGCACTTCACGACCACGCTCGCCGATCAACGCAATTACGTTAACATCAGCTGAAGTATTGCGAGCAATCATGCCAAGCAGTGTACTTTTCCCTACACCGGATCCGGCGAATATGCCAACACGCTGACCACGCCCGACGGTAAGAAGCCCATCGATCGCTCTTACACCGATACCGAGTGGTTCAACGACGCGCGGACGTTTAAGCGGATTGCTTGGTTCATTATAAGTAGAATAATGCGGCATACGCCTTGGCAAAAATGAACCATCCAGCGGATTTCCAAGTCCATCGAGCACTTTACCGAGCAGCTCTGATCCGACTTGAACAGTCAAAGGCTTGCCTGTACCTACAACATCACAGCCCGGGCTAATGGACTGAAGATCACCGAGAGGCATTAATATTACTTTATTATCACGAAACCCAACGACCTCTGCCTTGATAGGCTTTGCGCCTTTGGAAGGATAAATAAAGCAAACATCGCCTATGCTCGCATCAGGTCCTTCTGACTCCACGGTTAGGCCGATGACCTGAGTGACTTTGCCATTGACCCGAACGGGATCAAGCGGCTGCAAATGCTCGATATACTTAAGCACATCTAGATTATTCACTATCATAGGCTTGACCTCGTTCTTCGCCGCTATGATGAGCAAGATGTATTAATTCTTTTTTGATCTCAGCAAGCTGCGTGTCAATTCGAGCGTCTATGCTGCCAAATGAAGAGCGAATGACACAACCGTTGTCTTTAACCGTCGAGTCAGGCAAAATTTGCAATTCCGCTTGTGAATCGATGGCCATATGAAGCTCTTCTCTTGCCGCTTGCACGAATGCAAGCTGCCCAGGTGCAACACATAGAGTAATAACTCCTTGCTCTCTGCGTCTAGACAATGATTTGCGAATGAGCTCGATTGCCATTTCAGGTGCCGTAGATAGCTGCTGCCCAATAATTTTTTCGGCAATCGCACAGCTTAGTTCAACAAGAAAGGGTTCTGCTTCCTGAATGATTTGTTCTCTCATTTGGAATGCAGTTTTTAGCACATCCGATGCTTCAGCCAGCTTTTGCTCCCAGATCTCACGCATTTCCTTTTCGGATTGCGCGGCTCCTTCGGCATAACCAAGCTCATAGCCTGATTGCCTGGATGCTTCTGATGCTGATTCATCTTCCGTACGTTTTTCGAGCCACCATACATCGATTTGCTGCTGTGTTTCAGCAAGAAGCTTTTCGCTTTCTTCTGCTGCATCACGCAGTCTCTCTTCTGCATATAGCTGAGCATCATTTAATATTTGATCTCGCAAAGTTATCGTTTCTTCATCAGGAACGGGTTCCATATCCTCTTCCTGATCCAGCGATTCATTGATTTCAAGATTCCTTTGATGCAGCCATTCAAGCTGCTTCAATTGATCAAGAGTAATCACACTCGAAGATTTGATCAAATTAGACAATGATATCGTCTCCTCCACCACGGGCGATGATGATTTCACCTGACTCTTCTAATCTGCGAATCGTAGCAACAATGCGTGTTTGCGCTTCTTCAACATCACGAAGCCGCACTGGTCCCATAAATTCCATTTCTTCTTTGAATGTTTCGGCCATACGCTTCGACATATTGCGGAAGATGGCTTCTCTAACTTCTTCACTTGCCACTTTAAGCGCAAGCTGAAGATCGGAATTCTCGATATCGCGAATGATTCGTTGAATGGAGCGATTGTCGATATTGACGATGTCCTCGAACACGAACATCCGTTTTTTGATTTCTTCTGCAAGCTCTGGATCTTGAATTTCAAGCGCGTCGAGAATCGTACGCTCCGTCCCGCGATCGACACCATTCAATATTTGAACGATAGAGTCGATACCGCCAGCATTCGTGTAATCCTGGGTAACGGTTGCGGATAGTTTTTGCTCAAGCACTCTTTCTACCTGCGAAATGACTTCTGGCGATGTGCTATCCATCAGAGCAATTCGCCTTGCAACCTCTGCTTGTTTCTCTTGCGGCAGCGATGAAAGAATGTGCGAAGACTGCTCCGATTGCAAATATGATAATACCAAAGCAATCGTTTGCGAGTTCTCATTTTGAATAAAGTTCAAAATTTGTGTAGGCTCCGCTTTTCTAGCGAAGTCAAATGGTCTTACTTGGAGCGTTGCCGTTAACCGGTTAATAACTTCAAGAGCTTTTTGTTCACCAAGCGCTTTCTCCAAAATGTCTTTGGCATAAGAAATGCCGCCTTGCGTGATATACTCTTGAGCCATACAGATTTGGTGAAACTCGCTTAAAATCGTTTCACGATCACTACTGTCCACTTTACGGACATTTGCGATTTCAAGTGTTAGCTGTTCAATTTCTTCATCTCTTAAATGCTTGAATATTTGAGAGGATACATCAGGTCCAAGCGTAATAAGTAAAATGGCAGCTTTCTGTCGACCAGATAATCCTTGCATTGATTTTGACACATGAACCACCTCTATTCATCCACAAGCCATGTGCGAAGAAGGTTAACAAACTCATCCGGTTTTCGTTTGGCAAGTGTTTCAAGATTTTTCCTAGCCTGACTGTCGTTGTTGACACTTTCCAAATCAAGAGTTGGATATTCCACTTTAGCTGGAGCAACCAATTCGATTTCTTCCTCGGCAACCTTCTTGCGTCTGCGTGCTAACATAAAGATTAGTCCGCCAATGATAGCAAGAGCAGCAACACCAATTCCGATAATCCAAGGTGTTGATAGAAGGCTTGAGTCCTTAGCAGAACTGCTTCCAGAAAATGTTCTTGCAATAAGAGCAACTTTTTTCTCTATCAATGCGTCATTGGTTACATCTTGACCAGAATCAGCTAGTTGTGCGCGCACCAATGCAGTCAAATATGTCATAATGGCCGTTCTGCTTGCTTCATCATTCATTTGTGACTGTTCGATGCCGATACTAATAGAAAGGTCTTTCAAAACAAAAGGCCCGGATTCGATGTTGTTGTTGATTCGAGTCACATCATAATTCCGAATGGTCGAGTTCGATTCTGAAGAATTGCTGCCCGTCGCAGCCGCTTCGTAGCCTGGTACGTCAGTCTCTCCAGTTCCTGCAACACCGCCAGCGTCTCCTGAATTGCCAGTCGAAGTACTGTTATTCAGCTGTTCACTAATGATAATGCCGTTATTGTTGTTATTGTCTAACGGCTTCACAACAGATTCTTGCGATGTCTTCTTATCGAAGTTCATGCTGCTAGAAACTTGAACGACTAAATTATCAGCTCCAACGATTGTTCCTAGAAACTGCTGGATATTTTTCTTGAGCTCAGCCTCATATTTCCGCTGAATGACGAATTGGGACTCAACCGCATCTGAATTATTAGCTATTCCGCCAGCAACATCAGAGTAAATTAATTCGCCTTGAGGGCTTGAGATCGTAATATCCTTAATTGCCAAATCCGGAACCGCTGTTTTCACCAGGTTGTAATAGCCGTCGATTTCCTTCTGACTTGGACGATAGCCAGACACGAATTTCATCATAATCGATGCTGATGCTTGCTCCGCGTCTTCTGCAGAAAGAAATACACTTTCTTTTGGCAAGTTAACCAAAACCTTCGAACTGTCCACACCTTGCATCGCATTCAGTAACTGTTGAACTTCACCGTTCAAAGCATTCAAATATTTTACATTGAATTCATTTTCGGTTGTGCCAAACTGGCTTGAGCTTGCATTAAATGCTTCAAAACCAATGGAACCGTTTTGAACTAAACCTTGAGAACCTACATCTACTTTTATTCGTGCTGCATCTGTGCTCGGTACTGAAATGCTTTTCCCATTGTTGCTGAGCTGGTAAGGTATTCCGCTTCCGTCTAAGTAAGTCATAATAGCAGCTGCGTCTGTTGTATCCAAACCTTGAAAAGCAATTTCGTATTCCGTTCTCGTAAATACAATCGTTAACAAAATAATTGCTAACAATAGTCCACTAATAGATGCCCCCAACCAAATTTTTTGTTTTCTGCCCGTCTGGCTCCATAATTGTGTAAGCCTACCTCGAAACTGGGCGATTCTCTCGTTCACATTTTCACCTCACCCAAATACTATGCTAGGTCTTCATGATGGTTAAATTTGCATCCGCATCATTTCTTGATATGCCTCGACCATTTTGTTGCGGACTTGTGAGGTAAGCTGCAAACTTAGTTGCGCCTGCTCAGAAGCAATTAAAACCTTTGAAACGTCAACCTGACCTATTAAGTATTTGTCGTTAAGCTTATGAACGTTCTTTTCCTGATCGCTTACATTATTAATTGCCGTTTCTAGATATTGACCAAATGATTGCGTCAATTGTGCCGGAGTCGCTTCTTGAACCGATTTAGTTTCAATGAGTTTTGTTGGCTGAACCGGGCTAAGCGACATCGCTTGTATCATCATTACTCCCCCAATACTTCATATGGAATTGTTAATCAATTACTTTCCTATTTCTAGTGCCTTAACAAACATTGATTTGGTAGCGTTTAGCGCGGTTACGTTTGCTTCGTAAGATCTTGTAGCTGCAATCATATCTACCATTTCCTTCGTTACATCCACATTCGGCATATTTACATATCCGTTTGCATCAGCATCAGGATGCGTTGGATTATAAATGAGCTTGTTTGGCGAATGATCCTCTTTAATTCTCGTAACTTTAACTCCTTGAGCAGCGGAGTTTTCATTCATTTGCTGAGAAAGCATATTTGAGAAGGACTGCTGCAGAGGTTCAATGACAACCATCTTTCGCTTGTACGGCTGGAATTGTCCATTTACAAAACTGCCTCTCGTCGTTTCAGCATTCGCTATATTAGAAGAAATTACATCCATCCGCAGTCTTTGTGCTGATAGAGCCGAAGCGCTGATATCAAACCCTGTGGACAATTTCATCGTTAAGCTCTCCCTTCAATCGCTGTGCGCATCATTCTTACCTCATGATTAATCTGTTGGACATAAAAGTTGTAGCTTAATTGGTTTTTAGCAAGCAAAGACATCTCACGATCGACATCAACATTATTTTCATTGTTGTTCATCGAAGTTGTTTCATCGGTAATAAGTTTGGGTATAGGTACATTAGAAGAACTTGGTCCAATAGCAATATGCTTTTGATTCGTTCGTTTGCCTATCAATTGCCCTTGCGTATTTCCCATGGATTGCTCTAATAATTCCTCAAACAAAACCTCTGACCGTTTGAAATGCGGCGTATCACCGTTTGCCACATTGTTAGAAATGACGCGCTGCCGCATTTCAGCTGCTTGAAGCGCACCTTCCATTCTTCCAAATGCTGCGCCATTCAACAAATTCACGTAGTTTCACCACTTTCACATAGGGGATCTTCTTAACGTATTCAACAGATTACTGCTCATTCCTTCTTTGTTCGACAGTAAATATTAAAAAAATGAGATACATGTGTCGATTTTTGCCGACATGATAATATTCAACAATTTCCTAAATTATTACAATAAGAAAAAAGCCCTATCTTTAAAATCAGATAGGGCAAAAATGGTCTAAACGTCCTATAATTATCGCTTCATCTTATCTAATTCTTGCAATAATTGGTGATTTAATATTTTAATGTATGTGCCTTTCATGCCTAATGACCTTGTTTCTATGACACCAGCGCTCTCCAGCTTCCTAAGCGCATTTACAATAACTGAACGAGTTATTCCTACTCGGTCAGCAATCTTCGATGCGACAAGCAAACCTTCCTTGCCATCAAGCTCCTCGAAAATATGCTCGACTGCTTCTAATTCGCTAAATGACAACGAACCGACCGCAACGGCAACGACTGCACGACTGCGAACCTCTTGCTCAATCTCATCCGCGCGCTCCCGTAAAATCTCCATGCCAACAATCGTTGAACCATATTCAGCTAAAATAAGGTCATCGTCATCGAAAGTACCAGACAAACGGGTCAGGACCAACGTACCTAGACGATCTCCTCCGCCAATAATAGGTACAACCGTCATAATTTCTTGATCGCCTAACCGCGGAAAAGTTTCATAAATTCCCAAATCTGGCTTCACATTCGTCATCGATTCCTGCATATCAAGAAACCGAACGTTGCTCTCTTGCGGGAAACGAAGCTCATCAGCTGATAACGTTCGCATGAAATCGTGATCGAACGCATCTACTGCGGAGCAGCCAAGTATTTTACCTCTCCGGCTGACGACAAACACATTGGTTTGAATCGTTGTACAAAGTACTTCTGCCATTTCCCTGAAACTCAGCGCTTTGCCAGCTGCGCGTTGCAACAACCGGTTCAGCGTTCTAGTCTTTGTTAGTAAAGTCATTCTAATGCCTCCCAAAACTCATAACAACTACAGTATATATTGACTCAAATCGCGATTTTGCGCAATGCTTCCGAGTTTTTCTCGAACGTATTCCGGCGTAATCGTCATTTTTTCGAGCGACAGCTCAGGCGCTTCAAAAGATAGATCCTCCAGCAGCTTCTCCAAAATCGTATGCAAACGACGCGCGCCAATATTTTCAGTATTGCGGTTAACATCTGCGGCAATGGATGCAAGCTCGCGAATCGCCTCATCAGTAAATTCGATCTGAATGCCTTCCGTTTCAAGCAGAGCTGAATACTGCTTCGTTAAAGCATTTTTTGGTTCTTTCAAAATACTTACAAAATCGTCCAAGCTAAGACTAGTCAGCTCTACCCGAATCGGGAAACGACCTTGAAGCTCTGGTATCAAATCCGAAGGTTTCGCAACATGAAACGCACCAGCAGCGATAAACAACACATAATCCGTTTTAACGGGACCATATTTTGTCATGACAGTAGAGCCTTCAACGATAGGCAAAATATCACGTTGAACACCTTCCCTAGATACATCTGGGCCAGATCCACGTGATGGGCTCGCAATTTTGTCAATTTCATCTATGAAAATAATGCCGGATTGCTCAGCTCTTGTAATCGATTCGGTAATGACATCATCCATATCGATTATTTTGTTAGCTTCCTCCTGCGTCAACACCTTGCGAGCTTCCTTTACAGGCAGCTTGCGCTTCTTCGGCTTCTTCGGCATTAATTGACCGAACAGCTCCTGCATATTCATGCCCATGCCCTCTGGGCCCTGGCCTGAAAGCATATCCATCATATTAGGAGAGGAGTCCTCTACCTCAATTTCAATGATTTCGTTTTCCAGCTTGCCAGCCGCGAGCTGCTCTTTAATTTGCGAACGTTTTTGAAAGAGCGCATTTTCCACTTCCGGCTCTTCCTTTTGCTCTTCTGATTGCTGTTGATTGCCAAACAACATTTCAAATGGATTTTTTTGCGATTTAACCTTAGCCGTTGACGGAGCAAGCAAAGAAACGATGCGATCATTAGCTAGCTTTTCAGCTCTGTCTTTTACTTTTTCCGTTTTTTCTGTTTTCACCATACGTATAGCTGTTTCCACTAGATCGCGGACCATTGATTCAACATCACGGCCTACATATCCGACCTCAGTAAATTTCGTCGCTTCTAGTTTCACAAATGGTGCTTTAACCAGCTTTGCCAAGCGGCGTGCGATTTCCGTTTTACCTACTCCGGTAGGTCCGATCATCAAAATATTTTTCGGAACGATTTCATCGCGCAGCGTTTCATCGAGCAAACTTCTCCGGTAACGATTGCGAAGCGCAATGGCTACAGAACGTTTCGCTGGTTTTTGCCCAACAATATACTTATCAAGCTCCGCTACGATCTGACGAGGCGTCAGTGCATCATTTCCCATTATAAAATCCCTCCGATTTCGATTCTTCGCTAAGACTTTCCGAAGTTTGGCCTTCTATCCAAAATCCTGTTACTCGATTTATACGATCTCTTCAACAATAATATTATGATTCGTGAATACACAAATTTCTGCCGCTATTTCTAGCGATGAACGTGCGATATCCTTTGCTTCCATTTGAGGTGCATGACGCTGAAGCGCTCTTGCTGCCGATAATGCGAAGCTGCCGCCTGAGCCAATTGCTAGAATGCCGTCATCCGGCTCAATGATCTCACCGTTGCCTGAAATAAGCAGCAAGCCGGTTTTGTCCATAACGAGCATCATCGCTTCCAATCTACGAAGGACACGGTCTGAACGCCATTCCTTGGCAAGCTCAACAGCTGAACGCTGCAAATTGCCGTGATGCTCCTCCAGCTTTGCCTCAAACTTCTCGAACAAAGTAATGGCATCTGCAACTGATCCTGCAAAACCTGCGACGACTTGACCGCGATAAAGCCTTCTTACTTTTTTAGCAGAGTTTTTCATGACCATGCTATTTCCAAAAGTGACCTGACCATCCCCGGCAATTGCACCTTTTCCCTCATGACGAACTGCGCAAATCGTTGTAGCGTGAAATTGCATTTCCATTGCTTTGCCTCCTCAAGGTTCCAAATAATTAAATTGCCATGCCTTCATTACGCAATATTATTGCAAATGTTCCTTTTTAAATTGCTCAATACCTTCCAAAGCGCGATTCGCAATCATTTCGTTCTTTTCTTTTTTGCTGCGGATCTTCTTCTCAAGCGGTGGAAATAAACCGAAATTAGCATTCATCGGTTGGAAATGCTTGAAATCGGCTGTTGTAATATAATGAGCCATACTGCCAAGCGTAGTTTGCTCCGGCAATACGAGTGGTTCAAGATCTCGAGCTAATCTTGCAGCGTTGATTCCAGCAATCAAGCCGGAAGCAGCAGATTCCACATAACCTTCAACACCGGTCATCTGGCCTGCAAAAAATAAGGTCTCGCGGTTGTTAAGCTGATAGGTAGGCTTAAGCAAACGAGGTGAATTGATAAACGTATTGCGATGCATAACGCCGAAACGAACAAACTCAGCATTTTCCAGACCTGGTATTAATGAGAAGACGCGTTTTTGCTCTCCCCATTTGAGATGAGTCTGGAATCCAACTAGGTTGTATAATGTTCCTGCAGCGTTATCCTGACGAAGCTGAATTACAGCATGCGGCAGCTCACCCGTGTGCGGATTTACAAGTCCAACTGGCTTCATAGGTCCAAACAATACGGTTTGTTTGCCTCTGCTTGCCATAATCTCGATCGGCATACAGCCTTCAAAGTAGACTTCCTTCTCAAAATCTTTTACTTCTGCTTTCTCAGCTGTTGTCAGCGCTTCGTGGAAAATTTCAAATTCTTCTTCTGTCATTGGACAGTTCAAATAAGCAGCTTCACCTTTATCGTAACGGGAAGCTAAATAAACCTTGCTCATATCGATCGAATCTTTTTCAACAATTGGCGCTGCAGCATCATAGAAATAAAAATACTCTTCGCCCAGCAGCTCTTGAATTTGTGAAGACAAGCCCGGTGCTGTCAGTGGGCCTGTAGCAATAACAACAATTCCATCCTTCGGAATTTCTGTTACCTCTTCATTCCGTACTTCAACAAGTGGATGCTCATGCAGTCTGCGAGTAACTTCACCAGAGAAACCGTCGCGGTCAACCGCCAGCGCTCCTCCTGCAGGTACAGCGTGCTGATCAGCACAGCTCAAAATAAGCGAGTCTAGTCGGCGCATCTCTTCCTTTAATACTCCAACAGCATTTGCAAGACCATTAGAACGTAAGCTATTGCTGCATACAAGCTCTGCAAATTGATTCGTATGATGAGCAGGTGTTTTTGTGACTGGACGCATTTCATACAAAACGACAGGTACTCCTTGTGATGCAATTTGCCATGCTGCCTCGCTGCCTGCTAGTCCTGCTCCGATGACGGTTACTTTTTGTGGTTGTGACAAAATATATTCAATCCTTTCAGATATAGTTCACGTAGGTTGACCTTTGGCGCTACTACCTTGCCTTCAAAGGTTTTTTTATTGTAAATTAATAATTTCGAACCTTCCAATAATTTCAAACATTTTGAATGTTGTGAAGTTTTTCAACTTTAAAACTTTATAAGCTTTTTGAAAGATGAAAGAGCTTTTAGAGCCTTTCATGCTTTACAAAACTTTTAAAACACTTTTTGTTATTTAAAACACTTTTACAACAATTTTATAACAGTTTTACAAGCATTTTAAAACATTCAATTCCTTTTTAAACATCAAATCTTTTAAAACTTAAAACCCCCACAAGCTTTTCGAACCCACCCAAACCCTCCCTTCCAAGGGAGGGCCCCAAGGACTGCGTCCTCTGGACACCTGCAATTGGACTAACCTCTGTGTTAACCAGTCGGTTATCCATCCCATTGCCGTAAGTTCGCTTCCGTCACTTCGTGACACGCTTCCAGCTTGCGCTAATATAGATCTCATCCATCAGTTAGTGATATGAGTTCAGCTTGTGCAAACTTTAGTACTGCATGACTGAAAGGCAGAAAAAGCTTAGGTGCGATTTGAGCGATTTAAGCCATTTGAAATATCAGAATGATTGAAACCATTATAAATCGATTACAGCAGCTTAATAGCCCGTTTAACAACGGTGTCCCCCCTTTGTGAAGGGAGGACGGGTAAGGCGGTTGTCATTCGATTCTGTAGTATGGTTGATACTGCTAGCTCATGCTAACTTAATCCGTATCGGTACCTTGCTCGTCTTCATCCAATACCTCTTCGGAATAATCACATGTTGGGCAAAGCAGCTTTGCTCCGCTGCGATTGCGCTTTTCAACAAGCTTGGACTCGCCGCATTGCGGGCAAGGTTTGTTCGTCGGTTTATCCCATGACACATAATCACAGCCGGGATATTGATCACAACCATAAAATATACGTCCCTTTTTGCTCCGACGCTCAATGATTTTGCCTTCTGCGCATTTCGGGCATGTCACACCGATATCCTTGACGATAGGTTTCGTATTGCGGCAATCCGGGAAGCCCGAGCACGCAAGAAACTTGCCAAATCGGCCCATCTTATAGACTAAGTGGCGTCCGCACTTCTCACAAAGCTCATCAGACACTTCGTCTTGAATTTCGATTTCCTTCATTTCATCTTCGGCAACTTCTAATCTTTTCTCGAAGGATTCGTAAAATGTAGCGAGCACTTTTACCCAATCCTCTGTGCCTTCTTCCACATGGTCGAGGTTGCCTTCCATGTTCGCTGTAAACTCCGCATCCAAAATTTCAGGGAAAAACTCCTCCATGAGCTGAATGACTAGATCTCCAAGTTCAGTTGGCATAAATTTTTTCTCTTCCATTGCAATGTATCCGCGCTTCTGAATCGTTTCCAGTGTCGGCGCATACGTACTTGGACGACCTATACCGAGCTCCTCAAGCGTCTTTACTAGACGTGCCTCCGAAAAACGTGGCGGCGGCTGCGTAAAATGCTGTTTTGGATCTATCGATTCTGATTGAATGACATCTCCAGCGGCTAGCGGCGGCAAAAACTTATGCTCCTCAACCGTGCCGTCATCGTTGCCTTCCACATATACCTTCATAAAGCCGGCAAATTTCACTTTAGAACCAGTAGCTCTAAACGTTGTATCGCCTGCCTGCAAATCCACAGTCATCGTGTCGAGCACTGCCGACTGCATCTGACTCGATACGAAACGTTCCCATACGAGCTTATACAGTCGCAGCTGATCACGACTCAAGAACGGTTTCATTGATTCGGGATCTCTTAATATGGACGTTGGCCGAATCGCTTCATGCGCGTCTTGAGCGTTGCTGTTTTTCTTTGTGTAAATGCGTGGTTGTTCAGGCACAAAAGCTTCGCCATACTTTTCAGAAATGAATTCTTTCGCTTCTTCTTGAGCGATAGGCGAGATGCGCGTAGAATCGGTTCTCATATAAGTGATTAAACCGACTGTACCTTCTTTACCCAGCTCAACGCCTTCATACAGTTGCTGTGCTACTGACATCGTCTTAGAAGCCCGGAAGCCAAGTTTCCTTGCCGCTTCCTGTTGAAGGGAGCTCGTTATAAATGGAGGCGCTGGATTGCGCAGACGCTCCTTCTCTCTCACGTCAGAGACTGTGAGCTTGCTGCCCTTCATCGCTTGGAGAACTTCCTCAACGTCAGCTTCCTTGCCTAACTCACGTTTTTCTCCATGAATAGAATGATATTTCGCATCAAAAGGAATTCCTGCATGAGTCAGCTTCGCAGTGATGGACCAGTATTCCTCAGGGATGAATGCATCGATTTCGTTCTCACGATCGATGATGAGCTTAACGGCAACCGATTGAACCCTGCCGGCAGACAAGCCCTTCTTCACTTTTTTCCAAAGGAGCGGACTAATCTTGTAACCAACCAATCGGTCCAAAATCCGTCTCGCCTGCTGCGCGTTAACTAAATCCATATTAATTTTGCGCGGTGTCTTAAAAGCATCCTTCACGGCCTGTTTCGTAATTTCATTAAATACAACGCGGCATGTATCGGTCTCATCCAGCTCCAAATAATGCGCCAAATGCCAAGCAATCGCTTCACCTTCGCGATCCGGATCGGCTGCTAGAAAGACATGTTTCACTTTTTTGCTGGCATCCTTCAATTCCTTGAGAATGCTGCCTTTGCCGCGTATGGTTATGTATTTAGGATTAAAATCATTTTCAACCTCGACGCCGATCTGGCTTTTGGGCAAATCGCGAATATGTCCCATAGAAGCTTTAACGATATATTTACTGCCAAGATATTTACCAATCGTTTTGGCTTTCGCGGGTGATTCGACGATAACTAAAGAATCTGCCATGTAAGGCGCCTCCTCTCTCCATTGCAAGCTATAAAGCAATATATATTGATCCGGGCTGCAATTCAATTTTGCGTTTTATACATAAATTTAGCAGAAGTGCGTTCAAATGTCCAAACGGGAAGGCGGAGAGCTCGTGCAACTCATTAATAGATAAGGGCTGATCTCGTAAAAAAGCAATCAATTTACTCTCCTCAGGCGTGAGCTCTGGCTTATTTAATTCCTGTTCGGACTTGTTCGCTGCATCTGCTTCCTTGTAAGCTTTAAGCGCTTCCGGCAGCCAATTCAGCTCATCGATAATGTCTTCAACGCAGCTAATAAGCTTTGCTTCTCCGCGTTTGATGAGCGTATTTGGCCCCTCACTCTTAGGCGATGTGTTTGGACCGGGTATAGCAAACAACTCCCGAGACATGTCCATCGCATGCTGTGCTGTTATCAGAGAGCCGCTCTTCGTTGCGCCTTCCACAATAACCGTTCCTACGGATAATGCCGCAATAATACGATTGCGCTGCGGAAATTGTCCAGGATGCAGCGGAGTACCGATCGGCGTTTCTGAGACGAGCAAGCCATGCTCGGCAATTTTGTGAAACAATGATAGATTCTCAGTTGGATAACACTTATCAATAGGCGTAGGCAGAACAGCAATCGTTCCTCCCGCTCCGTACAACGCTGCTTCATGAGCTTTGCTATCGACACCTTTGGCTAGGCCGCTAACCACCGTCAAGCCTGCAGAGGAAAGCTCCTGTGCCAGCGTAGTCGCTGATTGCCTGCCATATGCGGTCGGTACTCTTGTACCTACTACTGCAATTGCTGGACGCTGCAGCAGCTCAAGACGTCCTCTAGCATACAAGACCCAAGGCGGCTGTGCAATCTCTCTTAAAATTTTCGGATATTCGGTATCATAAGGCGTTAATGCGATTGCATTTACTGCAGCTACTGCTTCTGACGGATCTTCTGTCAAAATCCATGGACGCTCTGCATAACGTTCAGCCGCTGCTTTCGCTTGACCACGATGCAGGCCTATAGCAAGTAAATCTTCTATGCTCCATGAGCGTTTATTCCAAAATTCATGGTGAACAGCCTTCTGAATTGCATGCCATCCTATGCCAGGAATTTCGTGAAAGGCAATAACCATTTGTCTACGAATATCTTGTTTTTTAGTCATCAGTACCAAGCCCCTTCTCTACTCGGGCTGGCCTACATACTTATCTATTGTGCGGTAGATAGCATAAGAATGCAAGTCAGCCGATAAAATAATGGCAATCCGCAAAAAAAAAAGCAACCTTCCAACTCCCGTTATCGGGTCGTTGAAAGGTTGCTTACCTTAGATCAAACTATATAATTATTTGCGTGTGATGCATTTTTCAAGAAGGCCTTGCTCTTCAAGAACACTCACAAGCGTTGAACCCATTTCAGATGGTGTTGGAGCTACTTTAATGCCGCAAGCTTCAAGCGTTGCGATTTTTTCAGCAGCTGTTCCTTTACCACCGGAAATGATTGCGCCAGCATGTCCCATCCGTTTGCCCGGAGGCGCTGTTGCGCCGCCAATGAAGCCGACAACTGGTTTTTTCATGTTTGCTTTAATCCACTCAGCAGCTTCTTCCTCTGCTGTACCGCCGATTTCACCAATCATGATAACCGCGTAGGTATCTGGATCTTCATTGAAAAGATTCAAGATATCGATAAACTCAGAGCCCTTAACCGGGTCGCCGCCGATTCCTACTGCAGAAGATTGTCCAATTCCACGAGTCGTCAATTGATGAACCGCTTCATAAGTCAATGTTCCTGAGCGAGAAATTACGCCAACATGTCCAGCTGTATGAATGTAACCAGGCATAATGCCGATTTTGCATTCATCCGGCGTAATTACGCCTGGGCAGTTAGGTCCGATAAGAACGGTTTTGCTGCCGTCCATGTAACGTTTAACTTTTACCATATCAAGCACGGGAATGCCTTCTGTAATACAGATAACAAGATCAAGCTCAGCGTCAACCGCTTCCATGATTGCATCTGCAGCAAATGCAGGTGGTACATAGATAACTGAAGCATTAGCGCCAGTAGCAGCTTTTGCTTGAGCAACCGTGTTGAAAACAGGCAATGATACGAGCGTGCCGTTATCAAGTGTAATATCAACGTTTGTGCCACCTTTACCAGGTGTTACGCCGCCGACCATTTGCGTACCGTATTCCAATCCGCCTTTGGTATGGAACAAGCCAGTTGCTCCTGTAATACCTTGGGTAATGACTTTTGTATCTTTATTAACCAAAATGCTCACTCTTAACTCACATCCCCTGAATGAATTCGTATGCGGCCTATGCCACACAGCAAGTTATCTTATTTCACGAGAGCGACAATCTTCTGCGCGCCGTCCGCCATGGAATCCGCAGCCACGATGTTCAATCCCGATTCTTTCAAAATAGTTTTGCCGAGGTCTACGTTAGTACCTTCTAGACGAACAACGAGCGGACGGTCAAGACCGACTTGCTTCGCTGCTTCGACAACACCATTTGCAATTACGTCACAACGCATAATGCCGCCGAAAATGTTAACGAAAATACCTTTAACTTTTTCATCAGACAAAATGATTTTGAACGCTTCTGTTACCTTCTCAGCTGTAGCACCGCCCCCTACGTCTAGGAAGTTGGCAGGGTCGCCGCCGTAATATTTGATAATATCCATTGTTGCCATCGCTAGGCCTGCACCGTTGACCAAGCAACCGATGTTGCCGTCAAGAGCGATGTAGCTAAGGTCGTATTTGGACGCTTCAATTTCTTTTGCGTCTTCTTCTTCCAAATCGCGAAGCTCAACGATATCTTTGTGACGATAAAGAGCGTTTGAGTCGAAGTTCAATTTAGCATCAAGAGCAATAACTTGTCCGTCGCCAGTTACAACAAGCGGATTGATTTCTGCAATGGATGCATCTTTCTCAACAAAAGCAGTGTAAAGAGAAATCATGAACTTAACTGCTTTGTTAACAAGCTCATTAGGAATGTTGATTGCATAAGCTAGTTTGCGCGCTTGGAACGCTTGCAAGCCAACAGCAGGATCAACGATCTCCTTAATGATTTTCTCCGGGGAGTGTTCAGCAACTTCTTCAATCTCAGTGCCGCCCTCTTCCGAAGCCATCATAACGACACGACCTGTACCACGGTCTAATACTACGCCGATATAATATTCTTTCTTAATGTCGCAGCCTTCTTCGATCAGAAGACGTTTGACTTCCTTGCCTTCTGGACCTGTTTGATGCGTAACAAGCACTTTACCTAGAATCTCACTAGCATAAGCGCGCACCTCATCAAGATTTTTTGCTACTTTAACTCCGCCCGCTTTACCACGGCCGCCAGCGTGAATTTGTGCTTTCACGACAACAACCTTTGTTCCGAGCGATTTAGCCGCTTCAACAGCTTCGTCTACAGTGAAGGCTACTTTACCTTCAGGTACGACGACACCATACTGTTTAAGGACCGCTTTCCCTTGATATTCATGGATATTCATTGTTGAAATCCTCCATTTCACAGACTGAAATCAGTCATATGTACACAAACCTCTATTATTGTAGCACCTTTCCCCGCCAGTTACCTTACTTTAACACATAATTAATACGGCTTTTTTGATATGGGTTTCATCTCAAAATGAGATTAAAGCGATAAAACCAGCTGAAATGCTCGTTTTATAAGGGAAAATACCACGCCATTTAGTATGACCCAATCCTAAAAATCATACCCGAAACATTTTAAATATTGACAATTTAAAGTTAACTAAATTATGATATTGGCAAATTCATAACGATGGAACGGAATCGTAAGGAAGCACCTTCATTCACACATATGGGGGTGCTTTTTGTCGTGTTTAGTTTAATTCAGAGCGCAAGCGTTTATGGAGTTGATGGTAAAAGCATTTCAGTTGAGGTTGATATTTCCAGCGGCCTGCCTCAAATCAACGTAGTGGGTTTGCCTGATCCTGCTGTTCGCGAATCTGTTGAACGTGTTCGAGCCGCTCTAAAAAATAGTGGTTTTACTTTTCCTATGGACAGAATTACGGTTAATCTAGCTCCTGCCGACTTGCGCAAGGAAGGCACATCCTTTGATTTAGCCATTGCGGCGGGCATCTTAACTGCAAGCGGACAAATTAGCGTTGCCCCTTTTGAGAATACGCTTCTTCTTGGAGAACTCTCACTTAACGGCAATGTCCGTCCGGTAGCCGGCGTACTTGCCATGATTGAACAAGCGAAACGACTTGGCTTTAAGCGTGTCTTGCTGCCTGTCGCGAACGTCAAGGAAGCCATCTGGATTTCTGATATGGAATTGTTTGCGTTAAGCCACCTGAAAGAGCTTGATTTAATCAAAAAGAAACAATCCGACTGGAACGATATTCGTGTCGATCAGAGAAACGATTCCAGCTTTAGCCAAATTGAAAACAAAACATATCTAGATAAGCAAGATGAAATTGGTGATTATGGGGATGTTATCGGTCAGCATCAAGCCAAACGAGCTATGCTTATAGCCGCGGCTGGCAAACACAATATTTTGCTCAGCGGACCTCCAGGCACGGGTAAAACGATGATGATTCGGCGTCTGCCGGGGATATTGCCCTTATTGACTGAACAAGAAGCGTTGGAGGTTACGAAAATTTATAGTGTAGCTGGCAAACTGCTCGATAGCTCCCACGGCCTTATTACACATCCACCATTTCGCGCTCCGCATCATACCATATCGTCCGGCGGACTGATCGGCGGCGGCTCTATCCCGAAGCCGGGAGAAGTTACACTCGCTCATCGCGGCGTGTTGTTTCTTGATGAATTGCCAGAATTTCCGAGACAGGTGCTTGAGGTATTGCGTCAGCCACTGGAGGATCGTATAGTAACCATTTCCCGCTCCAAAGCTGTATTCCAGTTTCCAGCCAGCATTATGCTGGCTGCCTCCTTTAATCCATGTCCATGCGGCTATTATGGGCATGAGTTTGGCGATAAACGCTGCACTTGCAGCGCTACACTCATTAGCCGTTATCGATCTAAGATATCAGGGCCATTGCTTGATCGAATAGATTTACAGCTAGAAGTGCCAAGACCCATTTCACTAGAGCATGCTTCAACTGGCCCCTCACTTAATACTGCCCAAATGAAGCAGCTAGTGCTGGGTGCATATGCCTTTAAACAAGATCGCACAGCAGGCATCAGTCTCAATTCTATTGGATCATTAAACGGCGCTGCCCTTCGAAGGTCTGTAAATATAAAGCCAGAAGCCGCAAGCCTGCTGGAAAGTGCTTTTGAAGCGCTTGGAATCAGTATGCGGGCATACGATAGAATGCTGAAGCTGGCACGCACCATAGCCGATCTTGAAGCAAGCGACGCAGTCGATACGATGCATATCGCGGAAGCTATTCAATATCGCGGGCTTGATAAGCCGCTTTCATAATAAAAAAACTTTCTCTGTAGGTTAGCTCCTGTCAGAGAAAGTCCAATTTGTTACCATTTTAGAACGCTGCCTCAAAATGCTCTAAAGAAGTAACGATCTCATCTGCACGGCTCAACGTTATCGCAATAACATCAAAGCGAATGGATGCATCTGAGCGCCCAACACTGCGTAAATAAACTTGAGCCGCCTCCCTTACCTTCTGTTGCTTGCGATAATCCACCGACTCCGCGGCTGTGCCGTATTTACTGCCTTCTTTTCTCGTACGCACCTCTACAAATACAAATCTATCAGAATGTTCAGCAATAATATCAATTTCTCCTATTCTACATCGCCAATTCCGCGTGAGAATATTATAATTCGCTTCTATTAAATACAAACAAGCTGCTTCCTCGCCAAGCTGACCCGTAGCTTTCCTATTATCTAGTTTCCGCGTCCCTTTCGCTTTTCCCTCATCATCACCCATCTATCATTTCCCTCGCTTTTCGGTCAGAACGATAAACAAAGCTTAAAATTTCTGCGACGAGCGTATACAGCTCACCCGGAATTTCTTGATCGATATCAAGCTTAGAGAGCACTTCTACCAACGAGGAATCCTCTTGTACAGGAATGCCATTTTCCTTCGCTTTCTCAAGGATGAGATCCGCCAAATGCCCTTTCCCTTTAGCAACCATAACCGGAGCAGTGCGCTCGCCTGGCTCGTATTTTAAGGCTACTGCTTTCCTGACTTTCGTTTGTGGCTGATTTTCACTCTGATCGCTGCTCATATACGATAATCGACTCCTTTGTAACGATTGGCTGCAAAGGCGCTCATATCCGTCATTTGCTGGTTCTTAACTGCTGCTGATGCTGCTTCCACCTTTGATTCCCCCGCTTTGGGAAGCGGCGTTGTTCGCAGTGAAAGCAGCTGATAGCCTGCTTGCTGCAGGCTGGCAGCAATTTCATTTCGAGATCCTTCTGCAAGCGATGAGATTGCAGGATGATCATTCCACAAGTTTAAACTTACAATTTTGTCCATCACATTTACGTCAACCATCGTATCGCCCAGCGTATTCATCGACAAATTAAAGAGCAATCTGCAATTCGAAGCGTCAAGCTCTCCTTTTCGCCCTCTTCTTGTCTGAATGTGAACCGAAGCGGTTTGTTTGCCGTCTGCGTTATTGATTGGAATAAACATCGTCACATGCGTGAGAACTGAGCTGTTCCGCTCAGGAGTAAGCAAAAGCTGCTGGCCTGTTATTTGCTGTACAAGCTGCTGCGCTGTCTCTTTGAGAGCAGGAGGTGTATGATCCGATGAAACCAGAGCTAGCAAGGCACTTTTCAATGATTCCTGCTGTGCAGGCGGAGAAGAATCTGTCATTGGAATGCTGTCTGCAACGTTCGAAAGAACCGCTAAGGCTGCTCGTTCAACCATATGCTTTTGATCCGGCAGCCTTGCTTGCTGAGAATCAGCGGTTTCAAACTCTGCTGGTTTTGCCAGCATTACGGTTGGAGCAGCTTCTTTGCTGTTAGCCTCGACGATAGGAGTCTGCAGCGGTGGTGCTGAAGCAGTCGTTACAGTTGCC
This sequence comes from Paenibacillus sp. NRS-1760, assembly GCF_050467785.1. Classification (NCBI taxonomy): domain Bacteria; kingdom Bacillati; phylum Bacillota; class Bacilli; order Caryophanales; family Paenibacillaceae; genus Paenibacillus; species Paenibacillus sp. NRS-1760. The sequence continues at coordinate 245,781 of NZ_JBITPK010000006.1, forward strand.
GGCTTCGCAGCAGTTTCCGCTGTTGCTGGCTGAGGAGCCGGCGCTTGCTGGCTCAATTGAGTATCCGCTGTAAATACTTTGGCAAGCTGAAGCTCATGATCGACGCCCATCCATTTCATCATCTGTCCCAGCCAGTTGGGCTGACTTGACTGACTGGCTAATGCTCTAGCCGCTTGAGGATTAGCTTGTTGATCCGGAGCTTCGTCCTCAGACATAGCGACAGGTGCTGCTGTTGCCTGCGGCAAGTCCGTTTTGACGATTTGCGCGTTTAATTGCTTTGAAGTCGGTATGTCCTTTGTAACGGCTTCTCCTGATTTTGCTGCACTAGACTCAGCCGTCACTCCACGAAGCAGCTCGAGCCCTTCCGTCAGAAGCGCTTGCACACGTGCAGCTGCTTGAGTTGCAGCTTTTGTTTCAGCTTTCCCTTCATCCGAAACGCTCGTGAATGAAGTAATTTGCAGCTGCAACGTCTCAAGCAGCTCATGCGTGCTGCGCCCGAACATAACCTGCTGCATCGCACCTACAGTAGCGCCAGTCATAGGCAGCCCTCTTTTAAAGGTTGCGGCAGCGGACTGCATCCATTGCTCCGCATCTCCACCAGCCGGCATCGCGGATGCAGCCTGTTGAAAGGCTTGCGCAACGTCGCGGTTCAGAATAACGCCTTCCTTCCGCAAATCCTTGACGATTTGCGCTGCCCATTTCTGCTCTGGCAACGCCAGCTGTTTAGCCCATTCTTTGAACGTATCATCAGGCAATCCCACTTGACCAGGTTCAACTTGTTTAAGCATTACAAGCGCTCCGCTTGATTGAGGCTGCACTTGGAGCATTGCTGATTGTCCCACTTGAAGCGGCATCTCTAGCTTCGCACGCACTTGTACACCGTTAATTTGTACGAGCGCTTCGTTATTTTCCATCACCTGCAAAATGACGCCTCTTACCACTTGTCCAACTTTAAGCTCCACAGCTCGTGTATCCGCACTAGAAGCCTCTCCTAAGAAGCTTCGCATCATTTGACTTATATTCATTTGTTCATTCGCCTCCGTTGCTCCAGCGCCATTCTATGCGTTTGCTCTTTGCACTTAAGCGAGCTCTTTACATAAGCATGTACGACTTCATTAAACCTATAAGCCTTATATCGGTCAAAATGAGTAAAGCTTGTAGCCGTTCATCCCAAAAAACAGCACAAAAACAAAATAACGCCCGATAATTACACTAGGCATCTTTTGCCTCGCACAATCAATCGAGCGTCATATAATATCTGCTGACAGATGCAGCTAGAAGAGAAGCAGCTGCTCCTCTGTAAATAAATTGCCGAGAAATGATCTGCGATGCAGAGGACTTGGTCCATTAGCTAGCAATCGCTCCCGATGAAGCTTCGTTGCATATCCCTTGTGTATAGCAATGCCATAAGCTGGATATTCCTGCTCCCATTCGGTCACACAAAGCCTATCGCGCGTAACCTTGGCAACGATAGAGGCTGCAGCGATCGATTGGCTTGTAGCGTCCCCTTTAATGATCGAGAGCTGCGGCAGACTAACATCGACCTTCTCCGCATCAACAAGCAAATAGTCAGAAGGAAGCTGTAACGATTCCACTGCAATTTTCATTGCAAGCCTAGCTGCCTGCTTAATATTGATTCGATCAACCGTTTCAGCATCAACACGAGCAGCCGACCACGCTACACATTCCTGCAAAATAATATCATACAGCTGGTCACGCTTTTTCTCGGAAAGCTTCTTGGAGTCGTTAACCCCTTCAATCACAAGCCCTGGCGGTAAAATAACGGCAGCTGCCACGACGTCTCCGAACAAGCAACCTCGGCCAACCTCATCTACACCAGCAATCGCTTTAAATCCTTCTTCCCATAACGACTGTTCATATTGCAGCACGTTACGTTCCCCCGTTTCACATCAATAAGGTGGCGCTTCGAGCGTAATTCTTCCTAGCTTGCCTGAGCGCAAATCACGCAAAATGATTCCGGATGTTTTCTCCAAATCGACGTGTCCACCGCTAACAAGGCAGCCTCTCCGACGTCCGATATCTTCCATCACACGCACGATTTCATCTGAATCCGTAGCGTCCTTAGGTGGCGTTTCAAGCTCATACCGCTCTTTCATGTTAGGCCAGTATCGATCTACCAGCTCACGCATCGCAAAAAACGCGATATCGTCAACGTTCAAAATTTGCTCTCTAATGGCACCAGTCATAGCAAGCCTGTATCCGACGAGCTCGTCTTCAAACTTTGGCCACAATATGCCCGGTGTATCGAGCAATTCCATTTCAGTTCCAATCTTAATCCATTGTTGTCCCTTCGTAACGCCAGGACGGTCGCCGGTTAAAGCAATAGCGCGTCCAGCGAGCTTGTTGATCAACGTGGATTTCCCGACATTCGGTATACCTACAATAAGTCCGCGAATTGCACGCGGATTTATGCCTTTTGCAATTTGACGTGCAATTTTCTCATGCAAAATTTGCTTTGCCTTGAGCGGAACCTCATTTACCTTCGTGCCTGTTGAGGAATCAATTGCGATCGATTCATGGCCTTCATTACGGAAATAAGCCATCCATTGCTCTGTCGTTTTTGGATCAGCCAAGTCTGATTTGTTTAATACGATCAATCTTGGCTTGCCGTTCAAAATTTCCTCAATCATCGGATTACGGCTAGATAGCGGAACCCGTGCATCCAATAGTTCGATGGCAAGATCGATTAGTTTGAGCTTGTCTTGTATTTGCCGTTTCGCCCGCGTCATATGACCCGGAAACCATTGAATGGTCATTTACTCACCTCATTTAGTCCAGTGCTTTATAAACTCTAGTTTGTTCAGCGGCCAAAAAATAATATCGGCACGTCCAACAACCTCTTTATCCGATACAAATCCGATAACCCTGCTATCTGTACTATCGCTGCGATTGTCGCCAAGTGCAAAAATCGTGTCCTCAGGAACAGTGATTTCAGATACATCGGAATTTATTCCTTTTTCGTTGTATAGCTTGCCTTCGGCATGTGCTGCCGCAATAGCTTCTTTTAAATAAGGCTCGTCTATTTTTTTATCATTAATATAAAGGTCATCGCCTTCGAGTCGAATTTTATCACCCGGTACGCCAATCACTCGTTTTATAAATTTTCGGCCTTGCTCTGGAACATCAAACACTACGACCTCACCAAATTTCGGCTCGCGTATCGTATACAAAATTTTATTTACTATTAACCGTTCGCCGGTCTCGAAATTAGGCTTCATGGAAGGTCCGTCGACGATGAATGGTGAAAACAAAAATTGACGAATGAGAAATACGAGAACGACCGCAATGACTAAAGCCTTGATCCATTCTACGACTTCTTTATAAGCTCCGCCCTGTTTTCCTGAGCCGGATGCATGGGCTGCTGCACGGTTTGGTAAATTCTGCTCAATGTCCGCATGTTCCTGCGTATTTTTCATTTCATGATCATTGCCATTGTCCAGCCCGTCATTTCGCTGCTGTGAGTCCATTCAGTCCGCCTTCTTCCCATATGCTGTAATATGTAAATGACCTTTGAGAAAAAACGAAAAGGAGCTTGTTTGCGCAAGCCCCTCTTGTCGTTTGTTCTTAACGAATTTCTTTAATACGAGCAGCTTTTCCGCGAAGACTACGTAGGTAGTACAATTTCGCGCGACGTACTTTACCACGGCGAGCCACTTCGATTTTTTCGATTTTAGGCGAGTTAAGCGGGAAAGTTCTTTCCACACCAACACCGTAGGAAATTTTACGCACTGTAAAAGTTTCGCTGATTCCACCGCCGCGACGTTTGATTACAACGCCTTCGAATAATTGGATACGCTCACGAGTTCCCTCGATAACTTTTACATGAACTTTTAGCGTGTCACCTGGACGAAAGTTCGGTAGACCTTGGCGCAGATTTTCTTGCGCGATTGTTTGCAAAAGATTCATTTGATTCACTCCTTCCACCATAGACGTTCTTATAAGCTCACCGGATTCCTCTGAATCGGTTCATCGCTGATAGCGGACCGTCCGACTTTACGAACAACATTAGAAATTTTACCATAGCTAGCCCAATAATACAACACGATTTTTTTATTCATAAATCATGTATACTAAATGATGACAAACACCGACATGAAGAGGTGACAAAATTGCACCATAATAAACAATCTTTTTGTAACAAAACAAAAGGGGGAATCGCATCTGTACTTTTAATATTAACCATTTCTGCACCATTGCAAACCTCTGCTGAATCCTTGGTTTTTAAAGATACGAATGGACACTGGGCTGGCTCCTATATCTCTTGGGCTGTTGATCAGAAATTAGCTCAGGGATATGGGGATAATTCCTTCAAACCAAACAAGGTTGTTAATGAAGCTGAGTTTCTTGCTATGTTATTGAGAGCCTATGGATTGGTCACTACATCATCTTCCAGCGCCAGCAATTGGACCAAGCCTTATTACGATTATGCGAATAATTTGGGCTGGCCTATCAATAACGCTTCACAAAATGTCGAATTCCGACGTGGACAAGCTGCGTTACTACTGGCTTCCGCGGCAAATGGAAAAGAATTTACAGAGCAAAGCGCAATTCAATGGCTGCTTGATGAGAAAATATCGAACGGACGCACTTCTGCCACCGTTAGCGGCTTCATACCAGATGGAAAACTTACACGCGCTGAGGCGCTTACCTTCTTCTATAACCTCAAACTTCACTCAAAAGCGTTGTCCGATGCTAAAATTATTAACACAGGTGATCGCCTTCATGAGATAACGATAAACGATTCACTGCAAAAGCTTCAACAAACGCTCGGAAAACCGTCTAGGATTGATCTAAGCGAATATGGTTTCTCCTGGTACGTTTATAATAGCAGTTATACCAACTACATGATGTTCGGCATCCAAAATGACCGGGTAATCGCACTTTTCTCCAATGGCAAAGATAGCTGGGCGATGAAGTCGGGCATCCAGATCGGACAAACGATTGGTAATGCCAAAAAGCTGGTTGGCGAAGCAACCAATGTCGAGACAAATAACGATTATTATGCTTACACTACAAAAAAAGTACATACCGTTCTCTTCATTGACCGACGTGATGGAAACAAAATAGCTGGTGTCATGCAAATGGATCAAGCCGTTTCCAAATCCACAGCGTTAAAATCAGCAAATACATCCAAGCTGGCAGACGCCTATGAACAACAACTCTTTGATCTTACTAACGCTGAGCGCGCTGTTCGCAAAATACCTCTGCTGCAATGGGACAAGCTCGCTGCTGCCTCAGCGCATGGTCACAGCAACGATATGAGTGCACGTAAATTTTTTGACCATACGAATCCAGACGGCTCGTCTCCCTTTGACCGAATGAAAGCAAAAGGCGTTAAGTATCACTCAGCTGCCGAAAACATAGCTGCCGGATACAAAAATAGCATATTTGCTCACTATGGCTGGGTCAATTCTACAGAAGGCCATCGTGAAGCACTATTAAACAGCAAGCTTGAGCGACTAGGTACAGGTGTTGCATTAGGCGGAACCTATAACGTCTACTATACCCAAAATTTTTACACGCCATAATCATCGAATACTTCTAAATAAACAAAGCCGCAACGAAATTCGTTGCGGCTTTGTTTATTAGCTAGGGTCGTACTATTTGCCTGTCTTATTAGGCTCCTGCTTTAACTGAGAAGCCACCCATTTGCGTTCCTTGTCCGTAAGCGGGGCGCTCTTCAGAAGGTCAGGACGGCGCTGCAGCGTCCGCAGCAGCGACTGCTCACGACGCCACACCTCAATATTCGCATGATGACCAGATATAAGCACATCCGGGACATCCCAGCCGCGGAACGACGCAGGCCGAGTGTAATGGGGATGCTCAAGCAAACCTGTGCTATATGAATCTGTAACCGCAGAAGTTTCATTGCCAAGAACTCCTGGCAGTAATCTAACAACGCTATCGATGAGCACCATCGCAGGTATTTCACCACCCGTAAGCACGTAATCACCAATCGACAGCTCGTCTGTTACAAGATGCTCGCGTATACGCTCATCATAACCTTCATAGTGACCGCAAATAAGAACCAAGTGCTGTTCCTTTGCAAGCTCTTCAGCCTTCTTCTGCGTAAACTGTGCTCCTTGCGGGCATAGAAGAATAACACGCGGCTTTATATTGTCATCCAGCTTTAAATCCTCTACCGCAGCAAAGACCGGATCTGGCTTCAAGACCATGCCGCCACCGCCGCCGTATGGATAATCATCAACCGTGTTATGCTTATTGCCTGAATAAGCACGGAAGTTGATTGCTTGAGGAGATACGATCCCCTTCTCTTTCGCTTTTCCTAAAATGCTCGAATTGAACACTCCGTCGAACATTTCGGGAAACAGCGTCAGCACATCTATTTTCATCGGTTAAATCAATCCTTCCATCAAATGGACCGTTACGATTTTCTCTTTTGTGTCGACATTGACTAAGACATCATCGATAACAGGCAAAAGCAATTGCTTCCCCGAGCCCTTCGGACGATCCACTACCCACACGTCATTTGCGCCTGGGCTTAAAATTTCCGAAATCGTGCCCAGCTCCTCGCCTTCCTCGGTAACGACGCGGCAGCCTATAATTTCGTGATAATAATATTCGCCTTCTTCAAGCTCAAGCTGCTGATCGGCTGAAATTTTCAGTACCCAGCCTTTATATTTCTCAACCGCATTAATATCAGTGAAGCCTTCCAGCTTCAATATGTATACGTTTTTGTTTGCGCGTGAGCTGATTACTTTTACTTCCAGTGAAGCTCCGCTTTCCTCGTTCACCATAAGCAGCTTGTTTCCAGAAGCAAATCTATCCTCTGCAAAATCCGTTTGCGAAAGAATTTTCAGCTCTCCGCGGATACCGTGCGTATTAACGACTTTCCCGACTGTAAACCATTTTTCGTTCATTAGAACCAGCCCTTCATATGTGTATAGCCTTATTATACATGCAAAAACGGCTTCGTTCCATGTTGAAGAACGAAGCCGTAATGATTAGCGACATCCATGGATAAGTGTACATATTGAAAAGAAGGTTAGGACATTCATCCCAACCTTCTCTTCATACGTACATCATGACATAATGTCGACGATGACACGCTTTTGCGATTTCACGGAAGCAGAAGTCACTACCGTGCGAATCGCTTTCGCTATGCGTCCCTGTTTACCGATGATTTTACCGATATCCTCGGGGTGAACCGAAAGCTCGTATATCGTGCCACGGTCATCATCCTTCACATTGATTTGCACCTGTTCAGGATGATCAACCAATGCCTTCGCTATGACAAGAATCAATTCTTTCATCTCAAGGCCCTCCGCTATTCAACAGTTATTTCTGTTGCTTAAGCTCATGGAACTTTTTAAGAACACCAGCTTTGGAAAGCAAGTCACGAACGGTATCAGAAGCTTGCGCTCCAGTTTGCAACCATTTTAGCGCTTTCTCTTCATCAATCTTAACTTGAGCCGGTTGTGCAACCGGGTTATAAGTACCGATTTCTTCGATAAAACGACCATCACGCGGCGAACGGGAATCCGAAACTACTACGCGGTAGAAAGGAGCTTTGTGAGCACCAATTCTTTTCAAACGAATACGTACTGCCATTAAAAATTCACCTCCTTCAAAGAGTAAACAACCATTAAAACGGGAACTTCATATTTTTGCCGAGCATACCTTTTAGGCCCTTCTTGCCGCCCTTAGGCCCTTTCGGTCCCATCATCGATGAGAATTGCTTCATCATTTTTTTCATATCGTCAAACTGCTTAATGAGGCGGTTTACCTCAACGATCGTTGTTCCACTGCCTGCAGCAACACGCTTGCGGCGACTGTGATTAAGCAGCTCTGGCTTTTGCTTCTCCTCTTTCGTCATGGAGCGGACAATAGCCTCGACGCGGCCGATTTGTTTCTCATCGACCTTCATATCCTTCATGCCCTTCATCTTGTTCATGCCGGGCAGCATATCCATAATTTGATCAAGCGGCCCCAAATTGCGAACCTGCTCCATCTGCTCAAGGAAATCGTCGAACGTAAACTCTGCTGTACGCATTTTACGTTCCATTTCCTTCGCTTTATCTGCATCAATATTCGACTGCGCCTTCTCGATAAGCGATAGCATATCGCCCATGCCGAGAATACGAGAAGCCATACGCTCTGGATGGAACGGCTCCAAGGAGTCGATCTTCTCACCCATTGCTGCGAATTTAATCGGACAGCCTGTAACTGCTTTTACCGACAGCGCCGCGCCACCGCGAGTATCGCCATCGAGCTTCGTTAGTACAACGCCTGTTAAAGCGAGCTGTTCATGAAAGCTCTGTGCAACGTTTACAGCATCTTGTCCTGTCATTGCATCAACAACGAGGAGAACCTCATCCGGCTTTGTAACTTGATGAATTTGCTTAAGCTCTTCCATCAGCTCTTCGTCGATATGTAAACGACCGGCGGTATCAATGATGACATAGTCATTGCCGTTCTCTTTGGCATGCTGTAGTCCAGCACGCGCAATCTCTACAGGTGATGTCTGATCACCCAAGGAGAAGACCGGCGCATTGATTTGTTCACCAAGCACTTGAAGCTGCTTAATGGCAGCAGGACGATAAATATCACAAGCGATTAGAAGCGGCTTATTGTTGCTCTTCTGAAGCAATTTTGCCAGCTTGCCTGAAGTTGTTGTCTTACCCGCACCTTGCAAACCCGCCATCATAATGACTGTCGGAGGCTTATTAGCCTTAACCAGCTTGCTCTGCGTGCCGCCCATCAGCTCGGTCAGCTCTTTATTTACGATATCGATGACGACCATGCCGGGCGTGAAGCTCTTGGATACATCGAGGCCAATAGCCCGTTCCTTCACCTTCGCAATAAAGTCCTTTACGACTTTAAAGTTAACGTCTGCCTCTAGAAGCGCCAAACGCACTTCACGCATTGCTTCGCTAACATCATCCTCGGAAACCTTGCCTTTGCCCCTCAGCTTGCTGAACACATTTTGAAGCCGACTCGATAAGCTCTCAAATGCTGCCATGTACCGTCACCTCCATTCTTCATGTTTTATTCGGCTAATTTAAATTGTGCAATGACACTCATAAGCGCCTGCTTGTCCTGCTCTGCAATGGAAAGCTCGTTAACGCTGTTTACAAGCTGCACAGTTAATTGTTGAAAGGATTCATGTCTTACAAGCAAGCCGAGCTTGCCTTCATAACTTTCTAGCACTTGTTCTGCACGCTTGATGTGCTCATAAACCGCTTGTCTGCTAATTCCAAACTCGCCAGCAATTTCCCCAAGTGTGAAGTCGTCATGAAAATAATATTTGAGAAACGTCCGCTGCTTCTCTGTCAAGAGCGGCTCGTAAAAGTCGAACAACAAGTTTATTCGGGTTGTCTTGGACAAGGCATCTGGTTCATTTGCTTTCATCCCCTCAGCCCCTCCTGTTATTTGCTTGTTCTGCCGACAAGGTAAATACCTTTACACCAGCAACGTCTTTTATAATACATGACACTATAGACTGCTGTCAAGTATTTTCCCTTGTCACCTTTACGAGCTGTTTTAACTGCTCCAAACCATCGTTAATCGCCGCTTACTCCGACGTTTTTTCAGCTTCAAAATCATCTTCACGCTGGATTAACCCAGCAAACAAAGCATGAATAAATTGCTCTGAATCGAATTGCTGCAAATCGCCCATTTTTTCGCCAAGACCTACAAGCTTAACCGGGAGGCTTAGCTCATTACGAATAGCAATTACGATTCCGCCTTTTGCTGTGCCATCAAGCTTTGTCAGCACCAGACCGGTTACGCCGCTTTTCTCGCCAAACAATTTTGCTTGGCTAAGTGCGTTTTGGCCAGTCGTTGCATCAAGCACAAGAAGAACCTCATGAGGAGCGTCAGGAAGCTCGCGCTGAATCACGCGGAAAATCTTGTTCAGCTCTTCCATCAAATTGGTTTTGTTTTGCAGCCTGCCAGCCGTATCGCATAACAGAACGTCTACGCCGCGCTGCTTTGCAGCTTGCACTGCATCGAACATCACTGCTGCAGGGTCAGCTCCTGATTGCTGCTTAATGACATCGACACCAACACGCTGTCCCCATACCTCCAGCTGCTCAATAGCTCCTGCGCGGAACGTATCGCCGGCTGCCATAAGCACACTCTTGCCTTCACTCTTAAATTTATGAGCAAGCTTGCCAATGGTCGTTGTCTTGCCAACGCCATTTACGCCAACGAACAAAATAACAGTGATGCCGCTTGGTGCCATCCGCAAGCCGGAATGATCATCACCCTTCATCAGCTGAATCAGCTTCTCAGAGAGGATCGGCTGCAAATCTGAAGCATCCTCGATCTTCCGTTTTTTCACTTCGACCCGCAGATCGTCAATAAGCTGCATAACGGTATTCACACCAACGTCGGCACCAATTAGTATTTCCTCTAGTTCTTCATAAAACTGCTCATCGATTTTTTTGCGGCGTGTGATTAGCTCTTCTACCTTCTCAACAAAAGCCGTACGCGTCTTCGATAAGCCTTCTTTGAAAATATTTGTCACCGCTTCTGTCTTTGTAGCGATGCTTTCCTTCAGCTTCTTAAAAAAACTCATCGTTCCAACTCCCCATCCTCACGTTGCCGTTTTTTCTATAAGTTATGCGGATACCGGCTCTTCATCCTCTAAGCGCACAGAAACGAGCTTCGATACGCCGCCTTCCTCCATCGTAACACCATATAGCACATCCGCTTCCTCCATCGTGCCTTTACGATGAGTAACGACGATAAACTGCGTAAGCTCTGAAAACTCACGCAAATATTGAGCAAAGCGTGATACGTTTGCCTCATCAAGCGCAGCTTCAACCTCATCAAGCACGCAGAACGGAACGGGTTTCACCTGTAAAATCGCAAATAGCAAAGCGATTGCGGTCAAAGCTCTTTCTCCACCAGAGAGCAGCTGTAGATTTTGAAGTTTTTTGCCTGGCGGCTGAGCGACAATGTCGATTCCTGTATCAAGAACACGATCTGGCTCAACGAGCACAAGATCAGCCCGGCCACCACCGAACAGCTTCGCGAATACGATAACAAAATGACTGCGAATCGCTTCAAACGTCGCTTTGAACCGTTTGGACATCTCATCGTCCATCTCACGAATGACCTGGTACAACGTCGTTTTTGCGTCGATCAAATCATCCTTCTGCTCTGACAAAAACTCAAAACGTTCGCTGACTCGCTCATACTCCTCGATTGCACCTAAGTTCACTTCGCCAAGAGCGGTTATTTGACGTTTAACGTCTCTAACCTCATTTTGTGTACCGAGAACATCCTCAGGTACAGGGTACTGCTCCTTAGCGAGTTCATAGCTAAGCTCATATTCCTCACTGAGCTTCCGAAGCAAATTATCAAGCTCCACGTCTAGACGGTTAGCCGCAATTTCGGTCTGCCTCATCTGCTCTTCAACCGTCCGAAGTTGTCCGCGCTGCTCCTTCGTTTCACTTTCGCCCAAATCGAGCTCGGCAATACGCTTAGCGCGTGCTGATCGTTTGAAATCCGTTTGCTCTGCACATTCCTGTTTCTTCAAACGCAGGTGATTGAGCTGTTCAATCTGCTGTACCGTTTCATCAGCATGCCTTGCGATTTCTTCCTCTTGCTGAACGGACAAGGAACGCAAGCTTCCAAGCTCTTGCTTCGCTCGACCGATTTCCGCTCGTACTCTCGCTGATTGATCTTCGAACGATAATTTCTCTTGATCAGTCTTCGCTGCAGCGATCTTAATATCGGTAAGCTGGCCTTGCAGCTCTTCCTTCGCAAATTCGCTAGCTTTACGCCGCTCTTCTGCCATACGAATCGCTTCCTGCAGCCTCGCTTCATCTACAACCAGCTGTTCTAAACGGAGCTCTGCAGCTTTGGCTGCTGCCTGAACATCTTTCTGCTCGGACAAATGAGTGTTACGATCTGCTGAATACAGCTGACGCTGCTCGTCGAGATGCTTCGCCTCATTGTGAAGCTGCTGAAGCTCAGCTCTAATTTGCTGCTCTTCAATACGGCTTTTCTCGCCTTCTGCACGCAGCTCCTCAATATTATGCGTGCGAATAGAATGTTCTTTGCGCAAATCGCTTAGCTTATTACGAAGCTGCTCTACCATCTTGCGAGCATCTGCAATCTCTTGATCAAGCGCGTCGATTTGACGTTGACGACCAAGCAGGCTGGCGCCTTTCTTCTGCAAGCTGCCCCCCGTCATTGAACCGCCAGCATTGACAATATCACCTTCAAGCGTGACGACGCGGTATCGATATTGACATTTCGATGCAATCCGGTTGGCTTGCTCCAGTGTTTCGGCTAGCAATACATTGCCAAGCAAACTGTTCACAATCGCTGAATAGCGGTCATCCGAGCTTACCAAATCAGCAGCAACGCCTACGAAACCCTCAATGGATTCGGCTATACGCTTGTCATGCTCAGGAACTTGTCTGCCACGAATGACATCGAGCGGCAGGAAGGTAGCTCGTCCTAGCTGACGCTGCTTCAAGAATGCGATAGCTGCGCGAGCCGTTTTCTCATCCTCCATGACCACATGCTGCAAGGCCCCGCCCAGTGCAGTCTCAACGGCAGTCTCAATGCGTTCAGGAACACGAACAAGCTCCGCAACCGCGCCATGAACACCGCTGATTCCGCTATTGCCGCGTCTAGAAGCTTTGAGAACTTCCTTTACGCCCTGCATAAAGCCATCTAGCGCATCCTGCATTTCTTTCATGGTATCGCGCCTAGAAACATGACTGTCGAGTTTCTGCTCCCACTTTCGCATGGCTAAAGTGACCTCTTCCAAACTTTGAGAAATCTTTCTCGTTTGTTCAGATTCCGAAAGTGTTTTGTTTCTTGCCTGCTCTAGTCGCGCCAGCGTAGATTCAAGCGAAGCCGCAAGTGCAGAGCGTCTCTCGTCCAATTTTTCCTGCTGCTCCAGCCATTTGGTCTCATCCTCGCTAATTCGCTCCATCCGCCGCTGCAATGCTTCTTGCTGCTGCGAAGCATAACGAATTTCGTTGCGGTGCTGCGCCATCGAGCTTAGCACTTCCAATAGCTCGCTTTTGAGTGTTTCTTCCGCATCAACGACTGCTCCGCCTGCAACGCCTACGAGACGCGCTTCTTCATCGGCTATTTTCGAGCGCAGATCTGCTAGCTGCAGCTGCAACGCAGCTGCACGGCTGCGAAATTCCGCTTCTTCCTGCGTCATGGTGACAATGCGAGCGTCCTGTGCAGCGATTGATTCTTCAAGCTGACGTTTATTTTGCTCCAAGTTGCGCTTGCGTTCCTTTAGAACCTCGCCGTATCCTTCACATTTCTCGAAATCCTCACTAATTTGCAGCATCGCTTCATGAAGCTGATCTAGCTCCAGCTCAAGCTCCCGCAGCTGCTGACGATCCTTCTCCAAATGTGCATCATGTTTGCTGACAACCGTAGATAGCTGAAGCTGCTCCTGCTGCAAACGCTCAAGCTTGCCGTTTGCCTCCGTCCATGAACTATGAATCTGTTCGATGTTATGTACGTACATAGAGATTTCCTTCGTTTTCAGCTGTTCCTTGAGCGCTTTGAAGTGAATGGCTTTCTCCGATTGCTTGCGAAGCGGGCCCACCTGATCTTCAAGCTCTGTCACCAGATCATGAATGCGAAGCAGATTCTGCTCGGTTTCATCAAGCTTCCTCTGCGCTTCGCGCTTACGCGACTTGTATTTGACGATGCCGGAGGCTTCTTCAAATATTCCGCGACGATCCTCCGAGCGCGTGCTTAAAATTTCTTCAATTCGGCCTTGTCCAATGATGGAATAAGCTTCTTTACCGATACCGGTATCCATGAATAGCTCGGTAATATCTTTTAGCCTGCATGGCTGCTTGTTTATTAAATATTCGCTATCTCCGCTGCGATGTACACGCCGTGTCACTGTTACCTCGTTATACTCGAGCGGCAATGCCCCATCCGAGTTATCAAGAGTAAGGGATACCTCGCTGTAATTGACAGCTTTCCTAGCATCGCTTCCGGCAAAAATAATATCTTCCATCTTACCGCCGCGGAGGCTCTTTGCGCTTTGCTCGCCGAGCACCCAGCGTATGCCGTCCGAGATGTTGCTTTTTCCGCTGCCGTTCGGCCCTACAACCGCAGTAATACCGGTTACAAACTCCATTTCGGTCCGATCAGCGAAAGACTTAAAGCCTGATAATTCAATCCGTTTCAGAAACATGTCTTGGTTTTCACCTCACCCCTCATTGTACCACATCTTATGGGCCTTGATAACCATTTAAGCTACTAAAAGCAACCAAATGCTGCGTTTATCACCTTATTTCAGCTGGTTAAACCGCTCTTCCTTTTTATCAGGGCCACATAATAAACGATCATAAAAAAAGAGAGCGCCCGGCAGGTCAGAAGACCTTCCGGAAACTCTCTATGCTGATTAGCCTTGTTCCTGCGATAGCGTGCGCCATGCTTCAGCTGCAGCACGCTGCTCCGCTTCCTTCTTCGTCCTCCCGCTGCCGACGCCAAAACGCTCTTCACCGAGATATACTTCAACGACAAATTCACGGTCATGCGCAGGTCCACGTTCTTCAATGATTCGGTATTCCACCGCACCAAGCCCATGATGCTGCGATCGTTCCTGCAGCTTCGACTTGGAGTCTTTAACAAGAAGACCATAGTCGTTTGACTCAACAAAAGGAAACATATGCTCATTAAGAAAAGCTCTCGTTTCCTCAATTCCTGCGTCAAGGAAAATGGCACCGACAAACGACTCGAACAAATCAGCTAGCAATGCTTGCCTTTGCCGACCGCCTAGCTGCTCTTCACCGCGTCCGAGAAGCACATGCGAACCGAGCTCCAAGCGTTCAGCAAATTGGGCTAAAGATGGCTCGCAGACGATTGATGCACGCATTCTCGTGAGCTCGCCCTCAGGCCGCTGCGGATACGTTGCGAACAAATACTCAGAAACGAGTAATTGAAGCACCGCATCTCCCAAAAATTCCAAACGCTCATTATCCTGAGCTGACCCGCGCTTGTGTTCATTTACATAAGAAGTATGAGTGAAAGCTTGCCTCAGCAGCTTTGTCCGCTTAAAACTGAGCTGCAGCCGCTGCTGCAGCTCATAGAAGGAATCACGCTTCATAAACTTTCATCACGATCGATGCGTTGTGACCGCCGAAGCCAAATGAGTTGGACAATGCTATCCTTACATTCGCTTCACGCGGTTTATTAGGTACATAATCAAGATCACACTCCGGGTCTTGATTGTCTAAATTAATAGTCGGAGCGATGATTCCGCTTTTGATAGTCAAGCCGAGAATTACGGCTTCAACGCCGCCAGCAGCACCTAGCAAATGACCTGTCATCGATTTTGTTGAGCTGACCGCTACTTTATAAGCATGGTCGCCGAGCGCTTTTTTGATCGCTTTTGTCTCTGAGCGATCACCGACAGGTGTCGAAGTGCCGTGCGCATTGATGTAGTCGATCTCAGAAGGATCAATTCCAGCATCCTTGAATGCTTTCACCATGCAGCGAGCTGCACCATCTGGATCTGGCTCAGTCATGTGATGAGCGTCACCGCTCATACCGTAACCAATAACCTCAGCATAAATTTTTGCACCGCGTGCCTGCGCATGCTCAAGTGATTCAAGCACGAGTACACCAGCGCCTTCGCCCATTACGAAACCATCACGGTCAACGTCGAACGGACGACTTGCTTTTTCAGGCTCTTCATTGCGAACGGACATCGCACGCATCGAGCAGAAGCCTGCCATGCCGGTCGGTCTGATCGTCGCTTCTGCTCCGCCAGCAATCATCACATCAGCGTCGCCACGTTGAATCAATTTGAAAGAATCGCCGATGGAATGAGTGCCCGTAGCACAAGCGGTTACTGCCGTACTATTTGGACCTTTCGCACCAGTAAGCATGGATACTTGTCCAGAAGCCATGTTCGCGATCATCATCGGAATAAAGAAAGGGCTGACACGCTTAGGGCCTTTCTCCAGCAAAATATTGTGCTGGTCTTCCCAAGTGCCAAGTCCGCCGATACCGGAACCGACCATAACGCCAACACGCTCAGGGTCAGCATTTGTACCAATTTGCAAATCAGCATCTTTAACTGCCAATTGGCTAGCTACTGCAGCGAATTGTACGAAACGATCCATTCTGCGTGCTTCTTTTTTATCTAAACCGTAATCTTCGGGATTGAAATTTTTAACTTCTGCGGCAATGCGCGTCGGATACTCAGAGAAATCGAAAGCTTCAACAACCGATACACCTGATTTTCCGTCCAGCAAGTTACCCCAGAACTCTTCCAAATCGGAACCGAGTGAGGTAATAACCCCCATACCCGTAACAACAACTCTTTGTTTCATTCGATTCACCTCTATGTCCAGCAAATTTGATGCGCAAGCTGCGTCACCTTTGTTAATCGGTCAATGTTGCTATATTGCGTATACCCTGCTTATATTTCTCCGTAAATACAAGCCTAGCCGTACCAAACGGCGAAACCTTTACGCTTGAAATATAAGGAGGTATAAATGAGATGCACATAAAGCCATTCACGCTTCTTTATATAAAAGCTGCCTTGCTTGCTTAAGTGTAATTCAGGAAACTGCCTAGATGGAGAGAAGTCCCGTTTATTAAAAACGGGACTTGTCCTTCTTACGTATGAGATTGTATGTATTTAACTACTTCTCCCACAGTGGTGATAGTCTCAGCATCTTCATCAGAAATTTCCATATCAAACTCGTCTTCTAGCTCCATGACCAATTCAACGACATCAAGAGAGTCAGCGCCGAGGTCATCTTTAAATGAAGCTTCAAGTGTAACTTCCGCTTCGTCTACGCCTAGTCGGTCGATGACGATACGTTTTACGCGATCTACTACTTCGGACATCCGGTTCACCTCCTCCATGGTATTATACGAGAATTAAAGATAAAATGCCATACGTAACCGTTTTAATTCATTATTGCTGAATTATCTGGTGTTACATATACATGCCGCCGTCCACATGAATCGTCTGTCCAGTCATATAGGCTGAAGCATCCGAAGCAAGAAAACGGACTGCGTTTGCGATGTCACTCGGATCACCGAGACGGGCAAGCGGAATTTGGCCAGATAAAGATTGGCGCATTTCTTCCGGCAGCTTGTCCGTCATTTCGGTTTGAATAAATCCTGGGGCTACACAGTTAACTGTAATGCCGCGTGACGCAAGCTCGCGGGCACTAGCCTTAGTAAGACCAATGACACCAGCTTTGGCTGCAACATAGTTAGCCTGCCCAGGGTTTCCGAGCACACCAACAACAGAAGAAATGTTGATGATTCGGCCGGAGCGTTGTTTCATCATAGAGCGAGTGACCGCTTTAATGCCGTTGAAAACCCCTTTTAAGTTGGTTTCAATGACTTGGTCAAACTCGTCTTCCTTCATACGCATGATTAAATTATCTCTTGTAATGCCCGCATTATTCACTAATATGTCAACCGCTCCGAATTGCTCGATGACTTCCTTGACCATCGCTTCAAATTCATCTACTTTGCCAACATTAGCTTTTATTACAATAGCGCGTCTACCGAGTGCTTCTACAGCTTGCGCCGTTTCAGCTGCTGCCGCTTCGCTGCCTGAGTAGTTAATGGCAACATCCGCGCCTGCCTCGGCGAGGGCAATAGCAATCGATCTGCCAATGCCCCGCGATGCACCTGTTACGAGTGCTTTTTTTCCTTCCAAGCTAGCAAACATCGAATCCCCTCCATCCTATTGTTCATTCACCTGCAGCGCTTCAAGCGCACTGATGCTGTTAATCGAGATGACACGTAGATTTTTGTCGACTTTTTTGATCAGGCCGGCAAGCACCGTTCCCGACCCGATTTCCACAAATGTATCAACGCCTTGCTCGACTAAATAACGTACGCTATCTTCCCAAAGGACAGGTGAATACACCTGCTCTACGAGCAGACCACGTATCTCATCCGCCGATGTTACCGCATTGGCAGTGACATTCGCCACAACAGGAACATTAGCATCCTTCATCGCTATATCACCTAATGTCGCTTGAAGATTTACAGCTGCAGGCTTCATCAGGGATGAATGGAATGGACCGCTTACTTCAAGAGGAATAACCCGCTTAGCTCCAGCCTCTTCTTTGCCGCGCTGGACAACAGCATCAACACCTGCTGCAGTACCTGACACCACAATTTGACCAGGACAATTCACATTTGCAAGCTCAACAGCCGAGCCTTCAGCTGTAATTGCCGCACAAAGCGCTGCGAGCGTATCGCGTTCAGCGCCGAGCACTGCTGCCATTGCGCCTAGGCCGCTAGGAACAGCTTGCTCCATAAATTGACCGCGAGCACGGACAGTACGAACAGCATCTTCAAAGGATAGGACTCCTGCAGCGACAAGCGCGCTATACTCCCCAAGACTGTGCCCAGCAACAAAATCCGGCTTCAGACCCCGGCCTTCCAACGCTTCCAATAGCGCAACGCTAACGGTAAGCAGTGCAGGTTGTGTATTCGCTGTTTGTTTAAGTGTATCTTCTGGTCCTTCAAAAATAATCTGGCTTAATGAGAAGCCCAGTGCCTCATCCGCTTGTTCAAAAATCGCACGGGAACGATCAAACGCATCATAGGCGTCCTTGCCCATTCCGACAGCTTGTGCGCCTTGCCCCGGAAAAACAAATGCTATTTTACTCATAACGTTTCCCCCTTACACACGTATACGGCTCGAACTGCATCAGACAGTATAGCTCGTTTCGCGGTGATATGTAAGCTCGTCATAAGAGGAAAACTTATAACGTCTTATTTTTTCAAAAAGCTGCAACGCTCATACTACCATACCAGAACCGAAGCTCCCCATGTCAAGCCGCCGCCGAAACCTACAAGCACAAGGCGGTCTCCTTCACTCACACGACCCTGCTCAACAGCTTCAGCCAGTGCAACTGGAATGGATGCCGATGACATATTACCGTATTTGTCCAAATTGACCATCGCTTTATCTTCCGACAAGCTTAGTCTGTTTAAAGCGGACTGGATAATCCGAATATTCGCTTGATGAGGAATAAGAAGATCAATATCTTCTTTGTTTAGGCCAGCTTTCTGCAAAGCCTCTTCAGCCACGCTGCCCATAATTCTAACCGCAAACTTGAATACATCATTGCCAGCCATATGAATGAAATGCTGCTTCGACTGGATGCTTTCTTCCGATGCTGGAACGCGTGATCCGCCTCCATGAACCTTCAGCAAGTCTCCACCGCTTCCGTCTGCGCCAAGCACAAACGATTGGAAGCCGCGGCCTTCTTCAACCGGTCCAAGCACAACTGCACCTGCACCGTCACCAAACAAAATGCAAGTGTTGCGATCCGTGTAATCAGTAATACGCGATAGCGTCTCAGCGCCTACAACAAGCACATGCTTGTACATGCCACTGGCGATCATACTCGTTCCTGTTGCTAGTCCATAAATAAACCCGGAGCAAGCAGCCGACAAATCGAACGCAGCCGCTTGCTTTGCTCCCAGCTTATCTTGAAGCAAGCAGGCAGTCGAAGGGAAAAACATATCAGGCGTAATTGTAGCAACAATAATGAGATCGATATCTTCTGCCGTAAGGCCAGCAGCGGCAATCGCTTCACGCGATGCATGCAGTGCAAGATCGGATGTTGCTTCTTCTGCTGATGCTAGGCGGCGTTCTTTAATGCCTGTGCGAGTAACAATCCATTCATCATTTGTTTCAACCATTGCTTCTAGCTCTTTGTTCGATAAAATACGTTCTGGCACGTATTTACCAGTACCAATTATTCCGACAGGATGTAAACCCATTTCGCACACTCACTTCCCGTTGATTTCTGATGCGATTGTTTCAATCAATTGTCCTTGAATGGCGCTGCGAGCCTGTCTTACGGCATTTTTCACAGCGAGGGCATCCGAGGAGCCGTGGCATTTTACTACAAGGCCATTCAGTCCAAGCAAAGGTGCACCGCCATGCTCCTTATAGTCCATTCTCTTCTTAAGCACACGCAGCTTAGGAAGCATGATAGCCGCAGCAAGCTTCGTTAACAGCGTTTGACCGAAAGCGTCCTTAAGCGAATCAAAAATCGTACCCGCAGCGCCTTCCATTGCCTTCAGCATAATATTGCCGGCAAAGCCGTCGCAAACAAGGACATCGCAATTTCGATTTAGAACATCTCTTGCTTCAACGTTGCCGATAAAATTCACTGGAGCTTGCTCAAGCAAAGCGTAAGCCGCTTTAGCCATCTCATTGCCCTTCATCGCTTCAGTTCCCACGTTCAGAAGCCCAACTCTCGGCTTCTCCAGTCCGTGAACCTTTGCACGATAAATGCTTCCCATAATTGCATATTGCAGCAGATGCTCCGGCTTTGCATCCATATTCGCTCCCAAATCAAGCGTAAGAATGCCGACATCATCCATCGTAGGCATCATAGGAGCAAGCGCGGGCCGTTCGATTCCATCCATTCGACCGACGACAAGAAGTCCAGTCGCCATCAAAGCGCCAGTATTGCCTGCTGACAGCATAGCATCTGCCTGCTTTTCACGAACGAGCTGTCCAGCAACGACCATGGATGCTCCTTTTTTGCGGCGTACCGCTTTAACAGGCTCATCATCTGGACCAATGACCTCATCAGCATGGCAAATGGTTATATTAGCGGGCTTCTGCCCTTTCATGAGTGGTTCAATAACTGACGTTTCACCAACGAGCAGCAGCTCTGTATCGGGCCACTGCGCCGCCGCATCAAGCGCTCCTTGCACAATTAAGCCAGGGGCATTGTCTCCCCCCATAGCATCAATAGCGATCCGCACGTACGTCTCCTCCTTCAGCATCTGTGTCTCCCGCGGACCGATAAATAACAAAGTTACCCTGGAACACCATTTCGTCTCCGACATATGTGAACAGCTCTACCTTCGCCTTGCTTCGCTCGCCCGAAATGGAACGAACATAAGCCTTGGCAATACATTTCTCCCCAAGCTTAACAGGTCGAATGAATCTAATGTCCGCTGTTACGGTAAGTGCAATTTCATCATCTATAATAGCAACGGCAAGTGAATTTGCTTGTGCAAATACGTGATGACCGCGTGCAATGCCCGTTCTGGAGAATACATGTTCTTCACGAATCTCGAATACCGAGATGCCGCTCTTGTCCAATTCCAAATCGACAATATCACCAATCACCTCGTGCAATGCGAGCGATCGAACGGAGTCGTATGAACGTTCTGCCATCAGCTTCAGACGTTCTCTAAGCTCTGGAATACCAAGCTCCATCCGGTCAAGGCGTATCGTCTGGATGCTTACTTTGAGCAACCTAGTCAGTTCCCGATCCGTTATAAAAGGATTTTCATCAATGTGTCGGGCAAGCTGCTGATGCCGCTGCCGTTTGGGCATTCGTTCGATGTTCGGCACCACCTTTTACCAAATAGTGAATGATAGACAATCTTATATCTGTTCCGCGGCCTTGTGAGGCATCAGTACGATTAGTATATGTATGTTGCTTGATATTATCACCTGGTACTAATTAAGTATATAAAAAAATACGCTCGAGCGCAATGTTGCATAAAAATATAACTGCTTTTTCATCCATTCCCTAGCGTCATACGAATCGATATGAGCAAAAAAATAGCACTTCATCACTTGGATGAAGTGCTATCCCAGACATCATTTCTTATTGGGAAATGATCTCTTTTGTTTTGTAATATCCGCAAACTTTGCATACGTGGTGAGCCAATTTCAGCTCGCCGCATTGCTCACACTTCACCATGCCCGGTACTGCAAGTTTGAAATGCGTACGACGTTTATCACGGCGAGTCTTGGATGTTCTACGCTGAGGTACTGCCATATTTAACACCTCCTTCAAAAATTCAATCAGCACTACTCTTATTCCTTAAATAGATCCTTTAGCGCTGCAAAACGGATATCAACCTTCTCCGTGGAGCAGCTGCATTTGTGCTCATTTAAGTTCTGTCCGCAAGTCTGACAGAGACCTTTACAATCATTGCTGCAAAGCGGTGCAAAAGGCATGAACAGTTGAAGTGCTTCTTCCACATAAGGCTTCAAGTCCAGTCTGTCCGCATTTACTTCAATGAAATCACTCTCTTCCTCTTCCATATCCTCATCACGGTCTTCGTCAGACGTAGCCCGCTTAAATACTTCAGAGAATCGAATAACCGTATGATCCTTTACCGGTTCAAGGCAGCGTGAGCAGGCAAGCTCGAGATCGATGGCAAGCTTGCCATCCACTTCGATAAACTCTTCGTGCCCAGTTACCTGAAGCGATACATGGAGAGGTCCCGTACGATAAACATCTTGGCGTCCTTTAAAAAGGTCACTAACATCGAGCTGTTCGTCGATTGTAGTTTTCAACCCTTTGGACATTGTTTCTTGAATATGAAACTGCATCAGATCACCCCAAACAAACAAAGATTATTATATCTATCAGACTACTGTTTTGTCAACATTTTCACACGGTTTTTCAATAACACTTGATGCAGACCGTGATTGTGCTCCCTCTCTATGCTATAGTGAAACAACCAACATTTAACAGAGAGAGGATCAAGCGAATGCGCACCGTCGGGCTCATTGTCGAGTATAATCCATTTCACAACGGACATTTGTATCATTTGCAACAATCGCGCAAAATAACGCAATCTGACGCCGTCGTTGCCGTCATGAGCGGCCATTTCCTGCAACGCGGCGAGCCCGCCCTGCTGGATAAATGGGCTAGAACACGTATGGCGCTTGAAGGCGGCTGCGATCTTGTCATTGAATTGCCGGTTGCTTACGCAACACAAGCCGCAGAGTGGTTCGCCTATGGCGCTGTGTCCTTATTAGAGGCGACAGGCGTCGTTGACAGCTTCTGCTTCGGAACGGAAAACGGTGAGCTTGAGCCGCTGCTACAGGCAGCAGAGCTCATTACAAACGAGCCGCCAGCCTTTAAAGCCTTATTGAAGCAGCTGCTTCAAACGGGAATTAGTTATCCGAACGCGTACAGCAGCGCCATTACCACCTACTTATCGGATCAGGGCTATTCCTCTGCCGCTAATTTTCCATTTGCGCTTCCTAATCATACATTAGCGCTCCATTATTTGCTTGCGCTGAAACGGCTAGGCGGCAAAATGGAGCCGTACACTATCACTCGTGAGAAAGCGCAGTACAATCAAGAAACCGCAACCGACAGCCAAATCGCAAGCGCGACCGCAATCCGCAAGCTGCTGCTCGAGAAACGATCTCTTGAGGAAGCGCGCGCTTATGTACCGGAATCCACAACGCGAATCTTGCAGCAGGAATGGGCTAGCGGACGTTGCCCGATTAGCTGGGAGCCCTTTACGAATGCGCTGCTTCACGCGATTGTAACTCGCTCGTCATATGAACTTTCGAACCTGCATGAGATGACAGAAGGATTGGAGCATCGCATTTTGAATGCCCTTCCCAAGCTGCCCTCGCGCCAGTTCGATGACCTGCTAGAAGCTTTAAAAACGAAGCGCTATACGAGAACGAAGCTGCAGCGTTCACTTCTTGCTATTCTGCTTGGACATCAGAAATCTGATTTCACACCGGATAAGCTTGCTTCGGGTGTTGAATATATAAGAGTGCTTGGTTTTACGGAAAAAGGCAAGCTTTTATTGCGACGCATGCGAAATTGTGCCAAATTACCTGTGCTGCAAAGCGCTGCAAGAGCACCAAAGCCCTTCCGTTATTTGGAGCTTGATACACAAGCGAGCAGTGTCTATTCACTAGGCGTACCGGGCATTCATGCCCCTCAATCGTTATTCCGTGATTTTACGGAAAGACCTGTAACCATCGATTCCTAATCGAAATAAATAAATGAAAGTTACCTTTCTTTCCCAGCGAGATAAACTTTTACTTGCTCCACAGCTTCCTTCAGCGTACTTACGCTGACCACCTTCATCGAGGCGTTAAGCGCTTTTGCTTTCGCCTCGGCATCCTTATAGTTATCAGAAGGAACAAGAAACAGCTCCGCGCCTTCCTCGCTTGCAATGACAACTTTTTGCTTTATTCCGCCGATAGCTCCGACCTCTCCGAGTGGAGTAATCGTGCCTGTCGCCGCAATGCGATGACCTCCCGACAAATCATCGTTCGTTAGCAGGTCCAGGGATTGCAAAGCAAAAACAAGACCGGCCGATGGCCCCCCAATATCGCCTACTTTTATACTGATACGGTTATTGTGATCCGATGGGTCCAAGCCGCGTTGTTCCGTCAAGTTTACGATGCCCAGAACACTCAAGAGCTGCTCGTTAGTCGAGACAGTTTTTAATGTATCCGATGAGTAAGAGACCTGTAGTTGCTGCCCTTTGCGCTCCACATCAAATAAAACGTTTTGCTGCTTATCATACCCTCTCAGCGTCTCAAACAAATCTGCCAAGCTGCTCGGCGGTTTTTCGCCATGAATGCCTAAAAGCTTATCTCCTGCTTTGAATGAACTTTTCAAAGGGTGATCGATAGGATTTACTTCCGTAATAACAACGCTGTTCAGCTTGCTTGCATAGGGTAAACCTGCGTAATGATAAGCAGCTTCAATCGCATTGTTTTGCGAGCCCTGCATGATGATGCTTAGCCTTTGTGCATACTCTTCTTTTGTGTATCCTTGCAGCACATCTCGTTTGAGATGCACATCCATATTCGAATTCCACATCGATTGAATAGTCCGCAAGAAATTAGGCTCCGTCATTTTCACTGCTGTCAGCAAAAAGTCGCCTTTTCCTAAAGCATCTCCCTTTTCAATCGTTACCATCGGTTTAACAGGTACAGCAATCCCCGGCTCATAAACAACATAGGGCGTTGGAGCATATAACAATACCCACATCAAAGCCGCTGTCGATACAGCGATCGTTGCTATTCTGCGAAAATCTGATCGTTGTTTTTGCAATCGCACACCCCGTTCAAACTTCCAATTTGCCAGTCAAATATAGCATTAACTATTCTGAGGCAGACAAGCTGCTCCAAATGGTCTATCCATGACTTTATACGCGTACTATTTAACGTATATGATTGTCCATCTCATGATGCCCTAGCCCTGCATTCCGGCGTGTCGCATCATTTCTATTTTTGCAGCAGATTAAAGGAGTGGAGTAGCATTGGCTAAAACAGTTATGTTAGCGTTCCTGTCCATATTGCTCGTTGTTGCCATCATCATTCAGCCAGATGCTGCGTTTCAAGCCTCGCTTCAAGGACTCACCGTCTGGTGGAATATTGTATTCCCCGGTTTATTGCCGTTTCTCGTATTGTTTGAGCTTATTGCTGCCTTTGGGCTCACGCATGCGCTAGGCTCTCTGCTCCAGCCGCTGATGAGCCGACTGTTTAGACTGCCAGGTGAAGCCGCGCTTACGATAGTTCTTGGTTGGATGGGTGGTTATCCCGCGGGAGCAGAAGCGACAGCTTCCTTACGCAAAAGAAACGTCGTGACAAAACAACAGGGCCAGCGGCTGCTAGCCCTAGCTCATATGCCAAACCCATTATTTATGCTTGTCGTTATCGGCGCAGGCTTTCTGCACAAGCCCATTGTAGGTGTCATTATTGCTGCAGCCGTATGGATATCCGCGCTATGGGTCATGTTTATAATGACGCTGTTCAGCCGTAAAGAGCAGTCAGGCCAGGAGCGGTCAGATCAGGAACAGTCAGGTCGACAACTAGGGCAAAAACAATCAGTGACAGCCAATGACGAGGAGCATCGCAGCACCATCCTTCATCGAGCGGCAGAGGCATTTCGCCTCGGAAGAGAGCAGGATGGCCGCAGCTTCGGCAAAACGCTTGGCGACTCTGTTGCAGCAAGCGTTCAGAAGCTTATGATGATCGGCGGATTTATGATTTTTGCTGCTGTGCTTGCAAAATTATCAGAGCCGCTGCTCTCTCCATGGCTGGATAAGGCTGGGCTAAACTTTATTAGCCAAGCTTTTTTTGAAGGTCATATGGGTGCTTATGCGGCTGCGATCTGGGATGCTCCCGGAGCCGGCATGCTCGGGAATGCTGCCGCTATAGCAACTGTGCTTGCATGGAGCGGACTAAGCGGCATTTTACAAGCTGGATATTTCATTACTGGTACGGACCTTAAGCTGCTCCCATTCGCATTATGGAGAATCGTTCATGCTCTCCATGCCTGTGTATTTATGATCATTCTGTGGAAGCCGCTCACTTCATTACTTCGTCCAATACTCGAACCTGGAGCAACGCCAACGTTGGCGCCATCTGATCCTTACTCGATGAAACACACTATCGCTGAAATCATAAATGCAAATGATTTACCATTTTTATGGCAGTTCTCCCTATCAGCCTGCATCCTACTCACTCTTTTGGGACTGCTTGTATCCCTCATTCTTCTGCCATTCCGGAGAACAGGTAAGTCGATATAATCCAAAATAAGATAAACAATGGCTTTTTCAAACATTTATTTAAATTTTCGAGTTATATTTCTCTCTTAGCTGCTTCTCCACAATTGGCGGTACCAGCTCATGCACTGCGCCATGAAATTGTGCAATTTCTTTTACGATGCTCGAGCTTAAGTAGGAATACTTCGGATTCGTCATCATAAACATCGTATCTATTTCATCATCAAGCAAATGATTAGTTGAAGCGAGCTGCAGCTCGTATTCAAAATCAGTTACCGAACGAATGCCTCTAATAATGACATTGGCTTGCCGTGTTTTCATAAATCGAACGAGCAAATCCCGGAAACTGTCAATTTCCACATTTGGAATATCGCGCGTCACTTCTGTAAGCAGCGCTTTGCGCTCCTCCACACTGAACAAAGGATTTTTACTCGAATTGTTTAATACGGCAACGATTAACCGATCAAATTGTTTGGCAGACCTTCGAATAATATCCAAATGGCCATAAGTTACAGGGTCAAACGTGCCTGGATATACAGCAACGCGCTCTTGTTTATTCGTTAACATCGGATTCACTCCCGTCTTGATGACTGTCATCGCTGTAATATTGATATATAGAAACGGCAATATCCCCGTATTTCGCATTCTTCAGTTGGTCAAAATATTCCAGCTTCTCCGGGTAACGGTGAGCTGCATCGTGCTCGACTACGATAATCGCATCCGGCTCAAGCATCTGATTTTGGGCAAGCTGTGTCATAAGACTATCCATCGTAATCATTTTGTATGGCGGGTCAAGAAAAACAAGCCGGAACTTTTGCTCCCGCTTCGCTAGCGCTTTCAATGCGCGCTCCGCATCATTTTTATAAATTTCAGCAGCGCTTCCCATCTTCGCCGTTTCAACATTTTGACGAATCGTATCAATGCTTATTCTTTCCCGATCAACAAAAACAGTACGTTCTATGCCTCTGCTCCAAGCCTCGATACCCAATCCACCTGTACCTGCGAACAGATCCAGTGCTATTCCTCCGTCAAAGTAAGGTCCGATCATGCTAAAAATAGCTTCCTTAACCTTATCCGTTGTCGGTCTCGTATTCATACCAGGCACAGCCTTAAGCGTGCGGCCCTTGGCCTCGCCCGCAATGACTCTCACTTGCAATTGCCCCCTTCTATCTCATTCCCGCCTATCGTACCATAGAATCCCGTTCATAATAAAGCAGTTGCATCTCGAAAATTGAGGACGTAGCTGACCTATATCTGTTCGACGATATTTTTTTCATTTTGAACAAGTATATTTACCAGTAATAAGGACAAAATAAATTTATCGGCGTCGCAAGATGTCGTAGACAACCGCGGAGAAGACTTACGTTTCCCCATAAGCTCTTCGTCCGGTTTCTCCTCTCCCATGAAAAGGAGCCCTAGTGATAGGGCTCCGATTTTTTGTCTAAAACCCTTTGTTTATAAGCTTTTTACACTCTTACGTTTTTATTATCTCTTTAATTGTCGCCCAATTGTCGCCCAAATTAAAAAAAGCACATATACCTGACTCTATCTATTGTAACTGTAACTGTGCGTGCCTAAAAGTTAGAATCCCTTCCGGGACGCCATTAAGAACTACCTAGATCATTTTAATGATTTACATATACCCGCTAAAGCCTTGATTATCAAGGGTTTAGCGGGTTTTCTTTTGTTTTACAGATCGTAAGAATACGATAGAATACGATAGGTTTTGATTTTTTTTACACTTTTTTTACACACTTGTTTAATGAACATAGAAAAAGCCCTTATTAATTATAAGGGCTTTTCAACTTCTTCTATATAATTAACTGCCTGCTGACTGTACCTTCATTATATCCATAAACGGAACTTTAATCATATCCCCATGATTTTCTACATGAACCGACTTTGTTCGCGAGTCCATCTTTGTTATTTTTCCAATAACAGGTTGATCCCAGTTCCAAACGATTAGCTTTATCTGCAATTCTTCTTGTTGAGCTTCGACGAGGCGCTCACCTAATTCCTCCATCTCAAATTCATCTCTCGTTGGTCTTTTCGGTCCTTTTGCTTTTGCCATCTCCAAATCCTCCAATTCTTTACTCTGCTTATTTATTGCTACAACATGCTCAGGTAACATCATGCGGCTGCTTGACCACATTTTAATACTCTCTGAATTTAATCGACTCACCTTGTTCATTTAATCCATCCACGGGACATCACCGGCTTAGCTGCTTCGCGGTTATATAGCACTTTGAACGTATTAGCTTTTCTATCCCATAAAACAAATCCATCTTTGACTAGTTCGTTAATTGCATCTTTCACCTGTTCTTCTGTCCGCTGAGCCTTTTGACTTAAATAATTGACATCTATTATAGAAGGATCGTTACGGTACACGTTCCACATGACTGTTAAAACCTTGCGCGCTGCATCATCAAGCATGCTGTTTAATCAACTCCACATCAATTATGCTTTCTACATTAAATACACGTGGCGCATTTGCACTTAGGCAAAAGGCTCTGACCTTACCATTTCGGACGGACAACACTTGAATTATTCGAATTGATATATTCCGTTTTCGGTCATTATAGAAAATTTGTACTGTCCGGCCGATATAGTTTTCGATCATGCCTTTCACCTCGATACGAATGTTTGGTCTTATTTTAACGCAAACAAGTGTTCTGTTTCAAGGCAAAAATAAAACTCCAGCATTTCTTGCCAGAGTCTTCTTTTTCAAATGTTATTATGTCGTTCAGGTCGCACTCTAAAGCAATACATAATTTATCAAGCGTTTCAAGGTCAACTCGCTTCGAGGTTCCATGATATAGTTCGCTCACTGTATTCCTTGCCAGCCCTGTCATCTTTACAATATCCGAAACCTTGAGCCTCTGACGCCCCATTGTCTCGCTTCGAAAGCGCTTTCTGAAAGGGTGAAAAGGAAATGAAGGATTGGGTTTTACTTCTTACGGCTATCATACAGTGCTACACGGCAATCATGATAAGTCAGTCGTAAGAAAAACAAAAAAGGAACCCCACGCAAGCGCCGCAAACGCAAGTAAGGTTCCTCGGAGAGGTCGCTACCACGGCCTCTCCGCCCAATCTTAACATATAGCAAGATTAAAATAAACGGAGGGAATCGCGATGAATGTAATTACATGGATCGTAATTGTCGCAGCTTTAGCTCTAAGCCTTGTTGCTCTTTTCAATGTTATTAAACACAAAAAATAAGGAGAGATTATATTGTTACTAAAAATACTTGGTTGGATTATTGCTCCGTTCCTAATGATTTCAATCCGTTGGAAGAAAATGAATGGTTTTTCCAAGGCTATTGGTTTGGTATGGTGTTTGATCTTATCTATTGTTTTGATTGCTGTAAACTCTGATCCAGCTGTTGAAGCACAAAAAAATGAAACGGTAGTCATTCCCTCAAATGTCCACCAACCTACTACCAACCAAGCAGAAACGACCAACGAGCAGTGGCAAGCAAGCTATAAACAAATCGCCCTAAATGAAGCAAGCGCATATTTAGAATTATACGCTTCACAATCATTATCAGATGAACGGCTTTCTTATGCCGTACAAACGCTCAAAACTCAAGCAGTCAACATAGAAGGAACTGATAAAACCAAATTCGAGGATCTAGCTTCATTTGTTGAGCTAAAGATACCCACGGGGCCAATACAGCACCTAATCCCGTAGCAATTGCTCTTCCTTCTGTTACGTCCACCGCCAACCATTATTTATACATGCCTTTTCTCCTCATATATATCTTTATCTATAAAAAATCACGTGAACACAAAAAGCCCACATCTGTGGGCTATACTAAAGCAATCCAAGCAAAATCTAATGCATAATCGAACTTCGTAATGTTTGTGAAATTTGGAGTCACCGTTGATCCCGAAACTGTATACGTCGCATTCCATCGATAAAGCGATCCAAATCCTTTTACGGTAAATGCACCGTTAATCTTATCAATGCTAACCACTTCTAGCTGTGTTGTGATTGGCGCAAAATTTAAAACTCGAAGATTCGTCCCTGGCGTTTATTTAGTTTCTTGCACAAAAAAACTATCTCTCACTAGTGCCAAACGCTCTTTAAAATCCTTGCCCTTGAAATCTGAAGGCAAAGTTATAGTTATATTTGGTATACCTTCACCATTGTCCGTTCCTGTAGCGTTCACGAAATATTTGCCGCTTGCTCCTGTAAAGTTATTTCCAGCAGCCACTAAATAGTTATAAGGCATATCTCCTGAAGCTGTTTTTCTTATTAATCCTGCTGGTGTTAGTGCAGTAGTAGAACCGTCTGTGTGATAAGCAATGGTACCGAACTGCCCTGGAGCAAATCCCCCCATGCGCAATACTTCACCGTCCGGCCCATCCACATGGAAGCCGTTGGCATCCGTGTACACTGACTTGTACTTGACTCCTTTTAGAATGCTAGCTTCCTTTGCTGCTTGCTCAGCATCATTTGCTTTTTTTGTCGTATCTGTCTTAGCGGCGACTAGGTTATTAGCAGCTTGAGTGATGCGAGCCTGTTCTTCAGCCGTTACGATTCCATCAGCATGAGCAATTGGTTCCTCTTACGCTAGCAGCGCTTTAGCTGCTGCAACCGCCTCTGCTGCTTGTCGTGCCGCGCGGTAGCTTTATTCTGAGCGTCAAGCGCTGCCGCTTCAAAGGCTGCTTGCTTCGCTGCATTCGCTTTTTGTTGAGCAGCTGATGGTGTTTCTTTTGTACTCGGATCATAGCCAGGATCAAAAGTAGTTTCCGAATTAATTCGAATAAGATTTGCATTTAGTATGCCTGCATTAATAACATCAGCCGTGAAGCCCGATCCCTTGCCAAATGTTCGCCAGTTCCAATTGCCGCCAACCTTTTCAGATGCGATGGCAAAGATACCAGGGCCAAGATACAATGCGCCATAATCTGGACTGTTCATATCCGTATTTTCAAGTAAAAAGCCTTCATTCAGTAGCAACTCAGCACTCGCATACGCCCCTGACGCAACAAGCTGATTTTTAAGAGTGTTTATCTTTCCTTCAATCCAGCCCGTGCTAATGCGCCCACCGCCTGTTGTCACACTCTCAACAACCCTTGCTGTATCTTGCATTTTAGTCAATGTATCTGTGGGGCTTGGAAGGAAATTAGCAAGCACCACCCGTGAACGTTCGGGAGATAGAGGATACTCCTCGTATTCTACAATGCGAGCCGTCACTTCTATTTTTAAATCCTCTTCATCAATGTGTACTGTATCGCCAATCTCGAAAGCTTCACTTTCTCCGTATCCCTTAACGCCTTTAAGCTCAGTAACATCCGCAACATAGGAAAGCAAATACGTGTCAACGGTAGCTAGATAAGCCTCGCCCTTGGTCTTCAGCACTTGTAAAGCCTCAATATCATCAAATGTCACCAGCCACATTTGGGACGCGGGTACAAGCCAATATGAGGACTATCAATAGGCTGCGGTAAAGAAATTCCATCTTTTCCGTACACAAAAAGCCGAGTAATGACACCTCGGCTCTCTTTAGTGCGGGATATGCTCTTAAGGTTTTTTCGGTAGCTGATCCATACGCCATTGTCCGCACCGATATGTTAGATTAACATTGTCCCGTTTCATTTCTGCATCAGACAATGCTATAAAATGATTTAGTCCCCACGCTGCACTCTTACGCTCTACTGTAAAGTCATGTAAGGACGTAACGGCTGCTGCATTGCCTTTAAATCGAGTATTAGCTAATTATGCCGTCTACGATAGCGGAAGCTGTAGCACCTGTATATTGAAGCAGCGGCACATACTCGGTTATGAGCTCCGTACAAACATGCTCAGCAAAAACCTTAGCAATCAATTGTCCAGAAGCGTCTCTGCTCTTATTATTCATTCGGATAATAAAGAGCTGGCCGGATACCTTAACGATATTTACCTCCTCAAGATACGGAACGGCTTCATCGGTGTATGGTACAGAAAATTCAAGGTGAAATCAGCATTGATTCGCTGGAAGATGCGCGGCCCTTGATCAATGGTGTTTCGAATGACAGCAAGCCCGAAATGAGAGAAATCCGTTTCTAGCTTGTCATAAATTACAATAATGTTATCGGTCATTCATCCTCGCCTTCCTCAACAGTGTCCGTATAACCTTGTAACCTCATTTGGTTTTGATAGGGGTTAGGCACTTCAGACAGCTGAAGCATACCGTTGTCTACCCTAAACTTATAGAACGTCAGCATTAGGCATTCCCTCCTTTCAAAGCTGAAACCTCAGCTTGTAGCTCAGCAATTTGCATCATCAGCTCAACGAGTACGTTTGATAATTAATAATAAAGATTGATCTTTTTAAATAAGTTCGATAATTTATAATAAAGTTTGATACAATTACGTCGACAAGATGGATTATGACAATTCAGCAATCGGGCCATCTTGTGTGAATTTTAGGAGTGAAGAAATGAATAATTTTTTTACAGCATTAACTTATGTAAATAAAAAGATTTATGAGTCGAATCACTTAACTGTAAAGTCAGTTCAAGAAGAAAAGCAAAATTCTAAGTATGGTGCTGGTACATTTCAATTATCTTCTAAAACAGTTCGATTCAGAGTTTCGAATATAACCCCTACCAAAGTAGGGCAGTTTGTTGCATTTTGGGAAAAGGACGAAAATAATCAAAATCAACCTTACTTATATGAGGAAGCCCCTGATTTATTAGTTATAACTACCTTTAAAAATGAAAATGAGTTTGGGCAATTTATTTTTCCAAAAGAAATTCTTTTAAAACAGAACATTCTTAGGTCTACTTCAACAAAGGGCAAAATGGCAATAAGAGTTTATCCTAGCTGGGACAGTCCGAGTAGTAAACAAGCGATGAAAACTCAAAAATGGCAGTTACCCTATTTTGTTGATATGTGTATTCCGAATCAATTTCCCCTAGAAAAAGTAATAGAACTTTATTCTCTTTAATCCTCCGCAATCGGGCGCGATTGTTGAAGATCATAGCCAGAAAATGATCAAACTTTATTATAAAAACTTCACGCCTGTTAACAAGAAAAGAATCCGTTTCATTATGAAGTGCACCCCTTAGAATTGACATTGGAAAAACCCCTAGGTTATTCCGATGAAATTCTAGGGGGTGTATTTTTGTGGCGGTTAAAGGGCAAAAGTTTAAGCATTATGAAGATACAACGAAAGTGGAGGCAATTCGCTTACATGTTGAAGAGGGATGGTCGTATCAAAAGATAGCGGATCACCTAAATATTAATGACAAGAATCGTGTGAAGATTTGGATGAGGAAATATAGACATCTCGGTGAATATGGACTTCTGGATGCAGGAGGTACAAAAACGAAATATCGTGTCATTGAAGCAGCAGCAGAATCCTACCCTCTTACTGAACTCTGCAAATGGTTTGGCGTCTCCAGAAGCGGATACTACGCCTACTTGAAGCGCAAAGTTATAGATCGCGATGAAGATCTCAAGGCATTAATTAAACGAGTGTATACGAAGTACAATGGCGTATATGGATATCGGCAGATTCAAATGCATTTGCTTCAAGACTATGAAAAACGTGTGAATCACAAGAAAATTCTTAGGCTTATGCAAGAGATGGGGATTCGCTCTAAGATGCGTCAGAAGCGACGTCAGAGCTATAAAACCACAGTAGGTGCACGCGTTGCGGAAAACCTGCTTCAGCGGGAGTTTAAAGCGGATAAGCCTAAACAAAAGTGGGTAACGGATGTCACTCAATACCGCGTGGTCGATACATGGATATATTTATCTGCCATTAAGGATTTGTATAACGGAGAACTCGTAGCTTCTCATATGAGCCTTCGTAATGATAACCAACTCGTCCTACAAACCTTTGAGAAAGCGTTTAAAAAGGAAACAGACGTGACTGGATTGATCGTTCACAGCGATCACGGATTCCAGTTCACGTCCTACGATTACCAAGACATGCTGCTGAAGGTTGGCGCCCGAATCAGTATGTCCCGCCGAGGCAATTGTTATGACAATGCCTCTATGGAGAGCTTCTTTTCGCATTTAAAAGCGGAAGCACTCTATCCTTATCATATCCGAAGTTTAGAAGAGGCACAAAGGAGA
The DNA here is from genome assembly GCF_050467785.1 of Paenibacillus sp. NRS-1760. Taxonomy (NCBI): domain Bacteria; kingdom Bacillati; phylum Bacillota; class Bacilli; order Caryophanales; family Paenibacillaceae; genus Paenibacillus; species Paenibacillus sp. NRS-1760. Next base: position 280,154 of record NZ_JBITPK010000006.1, read on the forward strand.
ATTGAAGAATATTTGCATTTCTATAATAACGAGCGACCGCAGAGAAAACTAAAAAAACTGATGCCTGTTGCTTACAGACGTCAGCTTTCTGTCTAGGTGTTTTTTGCAATGTCTACAAATAGGAGTCTTGACCAAAGCAACTTTTTTCGCGGCGATCTTTTTTTACAACTTTTTGGTGCATCCATTTTTTTAGCCACCCCATGATCCCAATTCCAAACAGTTAATATCAGTTCCGACTCTTTCTGCTTAGATTAAACTAGCCGCTTCCATTTTAAACTCACCACTTCTTGGTCATCTCTATCCTTTTGCCAATCTCTTCTCTTCCAGTTAAATAGTATCTAGGCAAGATTAACGATAAAACCATGCCCAGCAATGCTTGGATTTTAAAATAATAAAGAAGAATCTTAAATAAGAGAGAGAAATAAATAAATTAGGTGTACAATACTAATAGACTCCTGTTAAGGAGTAAAAATAGATATGAGGTGTTCCCTTGATTCCAGAAGGTATTAATTGTTCTGTGTTTTTTGATGAAATTAAACAAAAACCAAAAAGTAACTCCACATTAATAATAAAAGGGATTGTCAGTTCGGGATTTAAAATTAAAATGAACTTGGAGTACTCAGGGGTAGAACTTATCGATAACAGCAACGCCATGATGCCGGACGAAATTTTAAATTTACTAAACGAAGATTTAAATGAAATTTTCGGAAACGGACCATTTGATAAGAAAGTATTAAAACAAGAAATTAAAAACCTGAATATGCTGTATTATGTAAGATATAATGGTAAAGCATATCGAAGCGATGAATGGGATGCTATGCAGCCAGAAGATTTTGCACAAATGTAATAAACGCCATCATTTATAACGATATTGAAAATCCAACTCACATGCAAAAACAGGAAAAAAGCCTCCCTACTATTATGGAGACTTCTCCCTGTTTGTGAGACAAGAATGGCAACCAGTTGTCGAAATCCTATGGATTTTAGCTCTCTGCCTATGGCTTTTCATTGACAACAAATTAGGGTCTCGCCCAACCGTGTATTATCAATTCCGTTCAGTTACCTATTTGCATATCCTTCAGCCCCATCCCGCTTGTCATATCGATACGCCTCTCAATATAAGACAACCTAATTAAAAAAAAGATACAAGGATTTTTAAAATAATGAAATATCCAAGAAATGCTTTTTTTCTTATTTTGGGTAAGGTTCACCATAATGGGTCTAACTGCGAATAATTCGCGTGATCTCCTTAAGCAGTACTCGTATTGTTCAATGAACTTTAACATTTCATAATTTTTTTAAAAGCATTCAAGAAAAATCAGTAGAATATAAGCAAGAAACTTTTATAAAGGTTGCTGAGTCTTTTAGTTAATCAGATGTAAGCAATGAAAAAAATCCTCCTCTAAATGGCTTTTGAGGGGGATTTTCTAAATCTCATTCTTTATTTTAAAGATGTAAAAAGAGGAACCAATTGTTAGGCACGCCAAATGTGTTTGAAATCAATCCAGCCGAGCGAATTGATCCGGACTCCTTTTAAAGAAGGATGGTAGTCGGTATAAAATTTACTATGAAGCAAGAATAAGACCTGGTACTCCTCCCGAATTCTCTCTTCAATTTCTGTGTAAATAGCCATTCGGTCTGGCGAATTCCTGCAAGCAAGCGCCTCATCAAATCGATCAAGTGTCCAAACCGAAAGCTCCGGCGTCATCAGTCTCTTCAAGAAGCTGTCTTCCTGTTCACAGCTCTCGATCAAACTAACCTCATCCTCAGGAAATACGAGCGAATACAGCGTCAAATCAACCTCATCCAGCACATTCTCCGGTGACTCAACACGAACCTGCATCTTAATGCCATAGTCGGTACACTGCTTCTGAATCCATCGGGCATCAGCCTCATTACTCGTATGCGAACATAACGTAATCGGCGATTGATTGAATCCATATCGGACAATCTGCTTGCGCAGCTCCTCATCACAACCTGTTTCGCTTATTCCTTCAAAAGGTTCTGATTTAGGGAAAAAACCTTTGGCCAGCATATACCGGTAGCCTCCAAGTTCGCGAATCATTCGATTCCGGTCAAGCAGCTGATCTAAAATAGAGCGGAACATCTCCGACTGCTGAAGTCCTGCTCTCTGCATGTTAAAGCTCAGCATACTCGTACAGACGTTCTTGGATTCAAGCTTGATCCAGCCGTTCTCTTCCATCACAGCCAGCTGCTTCGGATTACAGATAAGTTGCTTCCAACTTGCCACATTGGCCTTAAGAGCTTCATGCTGCGGTACATGTACGATTTCGACCTGGTCCAAAAGAGGACGTGATTGAAAATATTGTACATTTGCTTCAAGCAGCAGCCTTGCACTGTTCCACTCTTCAATCTGGAAAGGGCCTGTGCCAATGGGACGCTTCCAGAACATCTCTTCGCTTTGCCCCAGCAGGCCTGAGGGCAATATTGACATTACAACGGAGCAGGCATATTTGAGAAATAACCAGTTGGGTTTATGCAATTGAATGCGTACAATCCGTTCTGATATGGCTTCGACTCTGTCCAGCGACCGCATAATCCAGCTATTAATTTTTCCGCTTCTCAGACGTTCTATCGTAAAGACAACATCAGCTGCGGTAAGTTCAGTTCCGTCATGGAATAATACGCTTTTCCTCAGATGAAAAGTCCATGCAGTAGCATCCTCATTGCATTCCCACTCATGGGCGATACAGGGCAATATCCGGCCCGTATTCTCCTCCAGCACGACAAGTCTGTCACAAATCTGCTGAATGATATGCGCATCAAATGAAAAGATACATTCTGCCGGATCCAGGGTCATGATCGTCCTTGTAATAGGAAGGCGCAGCACATCGGCCAGTTTCCCCTGCTGTTTGTGGAAGCCAAAGCTGCCTCTCATCCACTCCATAAATTTCTCATTTGCCGCCGTTCCTTCCCCAAAGTTCTGGAGAAGATGAAAAGCCTTATTATAATCACCGTCTTCAGCATACTGTCGTGACAGATCCAGAAGCAGCTTCTCCCGGTCTTTCTGGAAGGTAATCTGTGATCGATTGCCCCTGCCTCTTCCTGCCTTCCACTCAATGAAGCCTTCCTCTGACAGTTTGCGGAGGACAAGCTTGGCATTTCGTTCCGTACAATACAGCGCCTCAGCTATTTTCTCAAGTGATGCCTCTGCCGCTGCCCCAGCTCCAAGCTCACTCGCAAACCGCCCGTATAGCGTCAAATAACGTTCAATTGTTAACATCGTAATTCCTCACCTCACTTAAAAGAGGAAATCTATTGAGCATATTCTACACTCTTTACACCTTTCTTTCACCTGTATAATGAAATTAACAAGCGAGGTACCCTAACCAAATTCCAAATTTTACGTTTTGCTATGTCGAACAAATAAAATGCAATATTTAATTAATGATATAGTACTATCTCCCTTGAACGAAATATATTATGTAATCGTTTTAAAAGTTTACGATAACCAGCTAAACTTAATTTACTTAAGAATTTGACGTTTTTAATACCAGTTTACAGTGAGTGATTCGCAAATTCGCAGGAAAACATCCTGACGGCTCTTTTTTCTGATTTACTTTTAATTTTATACTACTTATCAATCTATCATTTCAATGTATCTCAAAAAAAGGCATCATTTAAGTCACAATCTATCATCCTCCAGCATTTGATACAGAGTCTAGTGAAAGCGAGGTGATAGATATGTCTTCTGTAGGTATTCCTTTAGAACCTGATTTAGTATTAGTATCCTGGACAAGAAACCCGCTAATCCCCGGTTCTGCTCGCAAAATTACTGCTTCCCGTGTCATCGGCAGTGCTAAACCTTGTGAAAGCAAACTAACTTCAGGCTCGCTCCTTATCCCTGCAATAAAATGCTTGAAGAAGAACGGCTTTATTGTAGTTGTTAGCAAGAGAACAACAGCTGTATCCGGCTATTTACTGTTACAACGCGGATAGCATGATTTTTATTCATGATTTGGTTTATGAATTGGCTCTTAATCGGGGCCCTTTTTTTAGTTTCCCCTCATTCTGGTTCTAACGATGTAACACTTTAGTTGAAGTTTCAATTTCTGATTCTACATCAATCCAATAATATCACCCTATTTTTTGCTCAAATTGTGTATTCTTACTTTGTTTTGTATGTTAAAATTTAGTGGAATTATCAAAGAATTTGTCGAGAGAAGGCATTGCGATGAGTAGAAATAGAAATTATATAATCGAATTTTTTCTATTAACTTTACAGTTAATAGTTATTGTTTTAAGTTTTATTAAATTAGCAAAACAAGACGACTCAGAATCTTGATTTTCAATATGAACCAGTTTCATAATTAATTAATCCTACATATGTCCCCTACCACACGAATCACACGAATCTTGATCACGAACACATGAAAGAGCCTACAGATTTATCCGAAGGCTTTTCATCTTCACTTATTTCATTGCCATTGCGTTTCAACACTTTAGCTCTTAGGAGTCTTGAAGTGGGTTGTTTTGAGAAGCCATAGCAGCAGCTTGTGCTTGTTGTAGTAATTGTTGTGCTGCTTGAATGTCTTGTTGTTCTTGTTTCACTTGTTGTTGAGCCTGCAAAACATGTTGAATCTCCGTTTGCAGGAGCTGTTCCGCTTCTAGTAATTCTTGACTCTCTACTTGCATCAATTGATGCGCCACCTGAACCTCTTGCTGTGCTTGCTCCAATTGTTGATTTTCTAGAAAATCAGCAGCATTCTTTTTCACGCTCATTGAATGAACCTCCAATAATTATTGTTATAGTCCTTTATTGCCCAATAATTATAGTGCTCATATTTACATTTTTTATGCTGAAAATGATTTCGGTTTAGGTATTACCTGTCTTTAATAAGGAGCAGTACATCGATTTATAAAATTAATCTAAGGATGTGATCACTCATGGACTCAGGTCTCTTGATCATATTCAGCGTTACTGGTGTTTCTCTTAATTGGAACTGTAATTACCAAAATGATATTAAACAAACAACTACCTAGCAATAACTGCACTCCTTTTAATTGCATAATGGCTCAATCACATGTGGAGTTTCAATAAGAAAAGTAAGAAAAAATAGTGAACTATACTTATGGTGATGATTAAAGTTAGTTCTTCAATACCCGATAATGTAGTAATCGTTAGCAAAAAATCTTCATTACTCAACCAAAATAAAGAGGGGCTTGCTCAGAAGTAGATCTATCTACGTTTGGAACAGCCCTTACTTTGTTTGGTTGATAAGGCTTTTCTTTGATTTCACTGCTTCCAACAATGCTCTCTCCTACTAGACCTATAGCTAACGAACCCAGCAGCTCTTATTTAACCCATTTATAAGGGATTAAAATTTTAACGAACTCCAGTATCCTTATTTCGAGAAAAGTAACGCATAACACCATCTTCAGCAAGCTATAACGTCTATACGGTTCGTTAAAACTTCAGAAAGGCAGTTTTATGCTAAATAAGCAGGATACAGTTCGTTAGAGATAGATGTGAGCTTAGGATGATATGCGATTTCGGTGAGATCAGTGAGACGAATGAGTGAAATGAATCCGAACGTGATTGCCGTCAGGTTTGGATAAAAGGGTTGGATAAATTGTATCTACTATAGTTCTCATATTTTAGTATTATCGGTTTTTTAAAAATAGTATGTTGTACCTATTTATTACTTTTATGTATGTCAAACGAATCGAATAATAATACAGGGCTTTAGCCCACTCCATGCACTAGACATCTGCATATGATGGGTTAGAACCTATATTTAAGGAGTGGATAATTTGTATCAACCAAGCAACGTCAGTCCAGTTCAGAGTAATCCCGTTCAAATTCAAACTGTATCGGCCATTGATCCTTATGTAGTAGAAGCCCTCATGCGCTTAACTGGTCGCTGCGTATTACTCGAAACAACGAGGGGAGCAATCGAAGGATCTATCATTGACGTAAAACCAGACCATGTGCTCCTGCAATTACACAGCCGTCAGGCTTGCGTTCGAATCGCTGAAATTGTATGGACAATGCCATTATAAATCGAACAAAGGGGCGCTCCCCTAGTAGGCAAACCTACTTGGAGAGCACCCCTTTTTCTTATGAATGCTGTTACTTTATTTTGTTAGACTCTGCATCGAGCATTCTCAAAAAAAACCTGTAATCATCCACTATTCAAATGGTATAATTCCAATAATTAGGTAAAGAAGGTGATGCTCCTGTTTTTCTCCAGCGAATTCAATCCATGGAAGGCTTTGCTTCATTTATTCATTTCGTTGTTTGATACTACGCTAGCAAAATATCTTTTCTTCGGGCTCATGCTCCTTGTATTTGTATTACTCTCCTTAAAGAAACGATCCTATGGAGAAGAATCTCCCAAGATGAAAGAAGCAGAACAGGTCGCAGAAAAAGTTGCAAAATATACAGGTCGACTATTAATGTTTGGCGCAGCAGCATTTGTTGTATTTCAATTAACAAGAATATACATCATTGATTAGATCGCGCAACAGCTTTGGCTGCTCCAAACTGCAGACGATATATAACGATTGCAACAACAATTACAATACTTAGTACAACAAAAATATTACTGTACACATACGCTGTTGGATTCGTCACAACCGGATTTAAGTGAAAGGATGATGAACCTTTATCAAGCAATTTGCCAATTAGGCTCATCGCAATGGCACCAGAGATAAAGTTGATCATCGACAACAATCCCATGCCTACACCCGTCTCTTCTTTCGGTAACGTCCGAGATATCGTATTCGACAAAATAAAGCGTATCCCATATGCTGAATTCCTACTAAATCTCCAAATTCTCCATCACAAAGGGCTCTCATCGGCTAGTGACATATATAAAAAGTCTCTATAACAAACACCCAATCAAAAAGAAAAAGTGGAGCATAACCTATAGAATCTTCAATTCAAAGGAGGTGCTATGAAAAATGTCCGGTCACGTTGGCGGTGCTTTCACTAACACTGGTACGATTCTGGTCCTTTTCATCTTGTTGGTTATTATCGCTTGCACTTGTGGTGCATTCGGCGGTTACGGCAGATAACCCTCTAAACACAGAGCTTCTAAATTATCCTCATACACTTCCTCCGAAGACCTACTCGATAGGTCTTCTTTTTTTCTTCGATAAATTCATTTTATATTCGAAATTATCCGTTTTTGCACAGTATTGTAAACCTCATCCTATCCGTGACTGCAAGCTGTATTGTATGATGGTTTCAAATGACTAGAAATGGAGACCCATCATGAGATCATTGTTAGCCGCATTACTCACCCTCACGCTTATCCTCACAGGATGCGGACAATTCATTATCAGTTCTGATTCAAACCCGGCTTCCACTGCTTCAGAGTATGGAATGACGATTCATTTGCCTACTGATCGTTATCCAGAGACGATGGCGCATATTGCAGCAGCCATTCGTGCAGGTGCTTCAGCCGTTTGTACGATCGATCGAGATGGCGCTAATGCTAATCGTGAAGCCTCGTTACGGGGTATTCCAACCAAAAAAGGCTATGATCGAGATGAATGGCCGATGGCCATGTGCAAAGAAGGCGGTGCTGGTGCGGATATCGCTTATGTTTCTCCTAAGGATAATCGCGGCGCTGGTTCGTGGATTGGAAATCTTTTGACTGATTTAGAGGACGGAACGCGTGTATTATTCGTTATTGATGAAGCGATGGAGCAGCCGAAGCCAACAGAAGAAACCGTTTATTATGCCAATTGTGCAGCTGCTAAAGCAGCTGGGGCCGCACCTTTACATAAAGGAGACCCCGGATACTCCTTAAAATTGGATCGTGATGAAGATGGAATAGCATGCAGCTGATCATATATACTCCTTCTCACGAGGCCGATTTCTGCTTGCTTGGCTTAATCGTCAACAAGGCCAGTATGGAGCATAGCAATGCAAATCCCGCAAACAAATAAAATAGCAATGCTTCGTTTTTGAGCAATACTGATGCAATCAATGGACCAACGGCTACGCCTATAAAACGCGTGCTGCTATACAGCGAGGTAATGGTGCCTCGCTGTTTTTTCTCTATCCCTTCCGTTATTAAAGCGTCCAAGCTCGGCAAGGCTAATCCAATACCAGCTCCACTTATAAACATAAAGGTAATTAGAAAAAACATCCCTTTTGTATTGATGATTCCACAAACCAGCATCATCCCCGCAAGTACAGCAGTGCCGATGACAATAAACCACTTCATTTTCGCTTTGTTTTCCCCTACGATTTTTCCAGTGATAAACGAAGCAAGGCATATGGCGCTTAAAGGAATGGCTAGCAGCAATCCTTTCCAAATGCCTTCGATTTTGTAATGGTCCTCTAAGACTGATGACAAGTAATATAGAAATCCGAACATAATGAACATTGCAAGACCACCGATGGCAAAGGTTGCATAAAGCCAGTGCCCCTTCTCAGCGAGTATCGATTTAATGGATTGAAAAAACTTTTTTAAATTGCTCTCTTCTTTTTTCTTTTGCTTTGATTTAGGCTCCTTTACGAGGAAAATAACCCCAATGATTGAAATTAATGATATGAACGGAATAACAGCAAGAGGCAAGTACCATATAACTAGGGCAAGCGCCGAACCTAATACCGGACTGAGCACTTTTCCAAATGTATTGGAGGTCTCAATCATCCCAAGCCCACTGCTAACTTCCTCCTCACTCTCGAACATGTCACCTACTAACGGAAGGACAATTGGAAAAGCGCCTGCAGCACCAATCCCTTGTATAAATCTTCCTGCCAAAATGACCGCATAAACGTGGGAATGCATCAACCAAGCAGCTAAGCCTGATATCAGTCCTCCAATCGCTGCAATGGACAAGCCTATAATAATGACTATTTTCCGTCCGTAACGATCTGACAGATACCCAGCGATTGGAATACAAATAATCGAGACTGCAGCATAAACCGTTATGATTAAGCTCGACTGCACAGAAGAGATATTCAGTTTTTTCTTCATTAAGGGCAATACGGGAATCAACATTGAGTTAGCGAGCGTCATAATTAATGGGATGGATGCTAAAGCTGCTAAGTCCCACTTTTTTTTCACAGATGTACTCCTTTCTTATTCGGAATGGTTTGACGCATCTGGGTTCATTTTTAATGCCGAAGATGCAAGGTTTTTAAAGGCTCTTCTGCAGGCCCCTCCATCACATCGCCATTAATCGCAAATCTAGAGCCATGACAAGGACAATCCCATGTGCGATCCCCATTATTCCATTCCACTTCACAGCCCATATGTGTGCAAGTTGTGTCTACGAGAAATAATTTTCCATCTTCTGATTTATAAGCTCCTGCTCTTTTTCCATGCAAAAGCACGACACTGCCTTCATCCAGTGCCAAATCCTCCGCACGCTTATGAGCCATTTCGAGTTTGCCAGCGATAAGATGCTTCGCCACATCAGCGTTATCTACAATAAGATTCGCGATCGTTCCGAGCGACATCGAGCGTGAAGGCGCATAAAGCTCCTCATATGCATTATCCTTCTTCATAATTAAGTCTCTAATAAGCAAAGCGGCGGCTGTGCCATTCGTCATGCCCCATTTACGATAGCCCGTCGCAACAAAAACATTAGTGGAAGATTCCGTTATTCGGCCAATATACGGAATTTTATCACCAGTAACAAGATCCTGGGCCGACCAACGATACGCAATTTCCTTTACCCGAAAATGGTGCTCCGCGTATCTTTTCAGCTCCTCATAATAATTAATTGTACAAATCCCTTGGCCTGTTTTATGGCTTTGACCGCCAATGAGAAGCAGCCTTGTGTTTTTCGACGTTTCTACATAGCGAATGGAGCGCTTCGGGTCCTCAGCGCTTATGTACATGCCGCCTTTAATGTCATCCTCAACATGAATGCCGAGTACATAAGAACGATCTGCATGCATTCTTGAAAAATAAAATCCATGCCCATCAAAGAATGGAAAATGAGTACAAGATACGACATGCTTACATTTGATACGGTGTCCTTTGCTTGTAATCACTTCCGGCAATGGACCTGTTTCTACGTCAATAGCTGTCGTTTTCTCATAAATAAATCCACCTGCTTCCACGAACTTCCGCACAAGCTCATACAAATATTGCAATGGATGAAACTGCGCTTGATCCTGCATGATGACAGCCGCTTTGACTGGGATCTGCAAAGGAATTTGATCGGTGAAAGAGCCAGGAATGCCGAGCGACGAATAAGCAGACATCTCGTTCTCAAGCTTAGTTATGTATGCCTCTGAATCGGTATAAACATACGCATCTTGTACGGAATATCCGCATTCCATTTTATGCAGCTTGATTGTTTCCTTAATGAATTGAAGGGCGTCATTGTTCGCTTTGTAATATAATGCTGCCTTTTCCGCTCCAGCTTTCTGCATAAGTTCATCATAAATAAGATCATGCTGCGCTGTTATCTTCGCAGTTGTATGCGCCGTTGTTCCATTAAGAAGCTGACCCGCTTCTATGAGCGCAACTTTAAACCCTTCCTGAGCTAATAAATAAGCAGCTGTTACACCCGAAATCCCGCCTCCAACGACGGCAATATCGACTTCTATATTTTCTTCAAGTATGGCGTATGAAGATTGCCGACTCGACGTTTCTGACCAATAAGACTCCGGAAATTTGGGTAAATCATATGTTTTCTCCATGACCATCACCTCCTAGAAATAATGCACCTTAATTTGTACCAATCGCTATTATTTCATTCTAAAAATAATGATCTGCTTAAGCCAAAAGCATAACCAATAGTCATTTGGACAGTTTATACAAGAGAATGATGAAAAAGGAGGCGTTTTACGTTGGAGAGCTCATTCGAGCATTCTTTTGTGCCGATAACGACTTCTGCTAGTGGAAATGGACTTGCTTATCGGCCTGATGTTTATTGTTACTCAATCCAATTCGTCAATATTTGTTTTGTTGGTGATCCAAAGAGACCAGAAGCGGGCTGGGCTCTTATTGATGCAGGCATGCCAGGATCCGCGCATAAAATTATTAAAGAAGCAGAGGAACGCTTTGATTCCGCTCCTCAAGCGATTCTGCTTACTCATGGCCATTTCGATCATGTCGGTGCCATTATTGAATTAATTGAACACTGGAATGTGCCCGTGTACGCGCACAAGCTGGAGCTGCCCTATTTGACCGGAGAATCCGATTATCCGCCCGCGGACTCCTCTGTACATGGCGGTCTCTTGTCTGAGCTTTCTACTTTCTTCCCCCATAAAGGAATTCACCTCGACGACAAAGTACATCCCTTTCCAACAGACGGCAGCGTGCCGGGAATGCCAGGCTGGAAGTATATTCATACGCCGGGGCATACACCAGGACATACTTCATTTTTCCGTCCTGAGGATGGCACTTTGATTGCTGGTGACGCATTTGCAACAGTTAAGCAGGAATCGCTATATAAGGTCATCACACAGGAGCAGGAAATTAGCGGTCCCCCTAAATACTTTACGACGAATTGGAAAGCCGCCGAGCAATCCGTTAGAAATCTCAAAGATCTGAATCCGAATTTGGCGATTACCGGTCACGGGGAACCGATGTTTGGCGCAACCTTGTCTGATAATCTCAAGCTCCTAACGAAAAAATTCAAAGAAATTGCGGTTCCGGAGCATGGACGTTTTGTTCCAGACAATAACCAGATACATTAGTCAGTTTACTTAAAAATAGGACGGAGCAGCTGCTTAATCTGCTCCGTCCTATTTCTGTTTCTACCTAGAGTGCATCTTACAATCTTGTCACCTTTAATGTCACTCTAATCGATGGCTGCCTATCGTCTTTTTCTTTATGATAGGAAATAGATTATTGAATATCAGAGGAGGCAACCACTTATGAATCAATGGTTAAAAACGATAAGAACTGTCGCTGCTGTAATTATTGTTGTAATTTTCACAGGGAAAGATTCCTTTTAAAATAAAGTCCAAACCATTTTATATTCAAAGTAAAGATTAGGAGTGTATGCTGCTTGAACCCTATTTCTGAAAACAAACGAATTGAAACGCTTGATTATTTGCGAGGTTTTGCTTTAATTGGCATTTTGCTTGTCAATATTTTGCCCCTTCTTAACGTAGCGCCAGCTGAAGCGGGGACTGCTAATTGGTATATGTCTCGTATCCTAGATTTGACGGTAGAGTCGCGTTTCTATGTCATATTCACCTTTTTATTTGGCGTAGGCTTTTATTTATTTCTATCTAAAGCGATCGAGAAAGGCAATAACGGCTACCTTTTATTTATTCGCCGGCTTATTTTTTTGCTAGCCATAGGATTTGTTCATCAGAAATTCCATCCTGGAGAGGCCTTGTTTCTTTACGCAATTGCCGGCTTTATCCTTCTTCCTTTCTACAAGCTTAAACCAAAAATCAATTTGATTATCGCTTTGGTGCTTATACTTCCTGCCGCCTTTCTAGGAGGCAAACTATTGCTTATTCTACCTTTATTTCTGCTTGGGCTTGCAACTGGACAATATAAGGTGTTTCAACGTCTTGCAGAGTCAAAATCTACGATTCGTAAGCTGCATTGGATCTCTTTTGCAATGGCCGCTGTTGGTACCTTTATCCAGTACCGTATACTACCCGAGCAAAATTTTATGGTGATTGAGGAAGGCAGCTCTTCATCTGAAATGATAGCCATGCAAATATATCAAGGGGCAGCCGCATTTATAGGTCTTCTTGTCGCTTTATTTTATGTCACGACTCTCGTTCGGGCTGTTCAACATCCATTTATTCGTACGTTGCTCAAACCTTTAAGCGCCTATGGCCAAATGGCATTAACCAACTATTTAGGGCAAACGATTATCGTGCTTATGGCGGCAGCATTTTTTAATTTAAATGGCATGCTTAGCCCTATTCAAACGACACTGCTTTGCATCGGCATTTATATTATCCAAATGATATTCAGTATGGTCTGGCTTTCCTTTTTCAAAATGGGACCGATGGAATGGATCTGGAGAATGGCAACCTATTGGACGATTCCGGCCATTCGTAACGAACGCTATTGTAAACAAACCGACAAACATTTTTAATGCTGCGTTAAGGTTCATTTTTTATACTAAGAGACATCAACCCCACTGTTGATATATAGATCTAGGACACCGGCCCGCAGCGATGCGGGTCATTTTTTTGTTTGTTTTGGGCCGTTTGATTTCATACAGCAGCCTCTTTGTCCCTTCAATTTTTGGAACCATGTCACCCATAAAAACGTTATTACCGAATATACTCTCAAGAAGTGACTGCTTGCGAAGGAGGTTTTGCCCTGGCAAAACCTAAGCTTTAGGAGGCGATTAATGATGGAAACGTTCGGCAGAGGCTGTCTTTACATTATTCTCGGTGTCTTGATCGTGATGGTGCTCGCTGTTATTGTTGGCGGTACAATTACCATTCCGTGGTACATTTTTATCCCCCTTGTCGTACTCGCATTTTGGGCTGCATCCAAGAAAGGCAAATAAACTGCTCATTCCATAGCATGATTTCTAAACTGCACCACAAAAAGAGAAGCCAACGGATGATCCGCTGGCTTCTTGCTTATTTTGTAGAGGATGGCAGAAGCTTAAATCGCTTAACTAACTGCCTGCCTTCACCTGCGACAGCAATATGACTCGCGCAGCCGGTTCCCAACTAGCGGTTAACCCAAGCTCTGCGGACAGATCCCGTATTTGTACATAACCTGTCGCTTCGGACAATATCGAGTCGAGCTCTTTGCCGTTTACGGTAACCTTTTTCCCCGTCCAATCAATCTTCGCTCCGAGCGCTTCACCAAGCAGCCTTGCCGGTACCCAAGTTGTACCCTTGAGCAAGTAACCCTCTGAAATAACCTCCCCCTTGTACAAAACGACAACAAGCTCTGCATCCTTCAGCTTTTCTGGCTTAGGCAGCGGCGTGCTGCCTAAAGCATCATATTTTTTCAATCCATACTGTGAAATAATGGATTTTAATTTGGCTGGATAAGCCGGATCTGTCGCATAGCCGCATGCGTACAGCATGTCAGCTTGCTGTTCTGGCGTCACTGCCTTGCGAACACGCTCATAACGCGAAGTAGCCAGCAGCAAATCCAAATCCTTATAAAAATGATAGACGCTCTCATAGGCTCGGAAAGCAGCGCGAGTACTCTCGCTTCGGCCATCGACGACCTCCCATGTTCCTTTAACGACCGCTTCTCCGTGCCAATATGCATTCGTCTGTCCACTGCCCACCTTGATACCGCCTAAGTTGTACCACGGGTGAATAACACCGCCGGTTTCGAGTACATTTTGCGCTAAACGTACGGATGGAAACATCGTTGATCCTTCTCGCCTTATTCTTATAACTGTCGGAGCTAATTGTTCAATAAATTGTTGTTTCGTCAGCTGTGCCATCGTCTGTCTCCTTTCTGCTGTCCACTTTGGCTTGCCATCTATTCCCTGTCCATATCTTTGTATGCTGTGAAAGCGCAAGTGGAAATGGACAAAGTGGTACGAAAGGTCGTCTCTACCACTATGTTTTTTTGTATTTTAAATATAAAAGGGCCGCATCCTCAGATTATTCATTCTGATGGAGCGGCCTTTTCTGTATGAATGGAATACTATAGGAGTCCATAAAAGCGGCGCGTATTGGCTAGCATTATTTCCGCAACCTGCACAGCTGGCAGCTGCTTTATTTTCGCAATATGCTTCGCTGCATCTGCAGCCATTGCAGGCCGCGTCGGCTGACCCGCATAGATTTCCTCAAACGGCCATGGCCCATCCGTCTCCACCATCAGCAGCTGAGTGGGATACTCCCTTACAAGCTGCTGTATTTCTGCCTCGTAAGCGACGTCTGGCGTTATCGACACCATGTAGCCGTTTGCCGCCATTCGCCGGATAACCTCAGCATCGCCCTTGAACCAATGAAAATGCGCTCTGCGAACACCATGCCGCTCCAAAATGTCGCAAGCTTTGCCGGCGTCCTCATATACTGCATGCAATACAATCGGACGATCAAGTTCGACTGCCAGCGCAGTAAAACGATCCAACAGATGCAGGTATGGATTCTCATCAAAAACGATATTTCCCCCAGCTTGCTGCGCTTCTGTTCGCGTATAATACGGCAGCCCTACTTCGCCAATTGCAAACCGTTCCCCTGCTTCATGACGCAAACGAATCCAATCGAATAGCTCATCAAGCTCCTTATCGGCAGGTATGGGCTGCTCTGGGTGGAAACCATAAGCAGGGTGCACACGTCCTGCGTAACGCAGGGCAATGTCACGGTTCACAATAGACGATTCCAAATGCATAGATACGGCAATCACAGCTGCTACACCTTCTGCGAACGCACGCTCTAGAAGCTCATCACGCTGCTCTGCTTCATACAAATCAATATGAATATGCGCGTCTATGCATGTGCCTTCCTGCTGAGGAGATTCCGAGTACAATTGCCCTTCGCGCGGATCATTGCTTGTTTGTATCGCCATCTTTACGTTTCCTTCCTTCGCACCCGTCTTAAGCAGATCATAAATGCGCTGCTTCAACGCATAAAACCGTGGGTCTGTCCATAAAGACTCATGACGCGGACGCTCGAATGGCACTTGAAATTCCTCCAGCACGACTGCCGGCGATTGTGACAGCACAATAATCCGATCCGATAGAAACAAAGCCTCTTCAATACTATGGGTAACGAGCAGCACCGATCTTCGGTTCAGCTCCCAGATCGACATAAGCCACTGCTGCATTTGCTGCCGCGTCAAGGCATCCAGTGCGCCGAACGGTTCATCCAGCAGCATGAGATTCTGCGGAGCAAGCAGTGCCCGGAGGAAAGAAACCCGCTGCTGCATTCCTCCAGAGAGCACATGCGGATAAGAATCCGCATATTCCTGCAACCCGATTCGCTCGAGCCATTCCTTTGTCCTCGCCTTCGCGAGTTTTTTATCAACGCCAGAGATCGTAAGAGACAACTCTATATTGCCTGCAACGGTTTGCCATGGAAGCAGCGACGATTGCTGCGGCATATAGGAAATATGTCCGCGTTCGCCCGTCGTTTGCTTGCCATCGATCCAAATTTCGCCTTCCGTAGGACGTTCCAAACCGCCGATAATTTGAAACAAGGTTGTTTTTCCGCTGCCGGACGGCCCTACAATCGATACGAACTCCCCATCTGCTATTGAAATGGATAACCCGCCAAGCACTTCTTTGCTCATCTGTCCTTTGCCAAACTTCATTCGAATATTTTGCGTTTGAAGCGTCACTGAATGATGCTCTGCACGATTGACCACTGTCAGCTCACCTCTTTCTCAGGGCGCCAACGTATGACAAGACGCTCCGCTAAGGTTATTAGCCCAAATAACGTCAAGCTGATCGCAACAATAATGATAACTGCTGCAAACACTCGATCAGGCATAAAGCCTTTGAACGAGATGATCATAAATGCGCCAAGTCCTTTGTTCGTGCCTATCCATTCGGCCACAACTGCACTGAGTACGCTGTAAGAGGCCGCAATTTTCAAGCCGGAAAACAAATGAACAATCGCATGAGGAAGCTCCAATCTCCAGAACAACTGCCATTTGCGAATGCCGATCATTTGCAAATAATTACGAAGCTGCGCATCGGTGTTCATGAGGCCGCTCAGCATGGCAACTGTGATCGGGAAGAAACACACCATGATCACAAGCAGCACCTTTGGCAGCATTCCATAACCTAGCAGCATCGTCAAAATTGGAGCGATCGCAATGATGGGAACGTTTTGCGACAGCACGAGCAAGGGGTATACTGCCGATCGAACCCCAGGAATTAAATGCAGCAAAGCGGCGAGCACGAAGCCCACCGCCGATCCTCCCACAAAGCCGAGCAGCATGATTTTCACCGTTGCTCCCGTATGCATCATTAACCTTGGCCAAATTTGGATGGCCTCTTGTACAATTGAAATTGGTGATGGAAACTCCCATTGTTGAAATAATCCAAGCCATGCAGCTGCCTGCCAGCAGACGAGCAGCACGATCAGCAGTGCTGCCGGCTTCCAAATTTTCGGCCAAATCGATTTCTTATTGCCCATCTGGATATTTCTCCAGCAGCCTGCCCATGGAAGCGCCGTTTGCCGGATTGTAGTAAATTTTAATTTGTGAAATAACGGACGGGCAGCCCATCTCCGCCATCGCCTCGCTCATCGACTGCACGACGCTGAGCAGATGGCTCAGCTCACCCTCCATCGTCGTTTCAAGCGGTGCTACACGATAAGGAACACCTGCCGCTTTAATGATTTCAATTGCACGATCCACGTAAGGAATAACACTTTCGCCGCCTGGCGTTGTCGGTAATATTTGAATACTTACTAATGCGTTTGCCATTTGATTTCCTTCTTTCTCATCGTTGTAAGTGAGAGTGGGCTTTCCCGCCCTCCATATGTTCGAATAGCTTATTGTGGTAAAAATTCGTTCGTAAATGCCTTCTCCGCTTCAAGCTCCTTCTCCAGCAGCTTGTGCTCAAACATCCATGCCGCATAGTTTTCCCATACGCTTAACTTCTGTTCGCCCCAGCGCGGCGCGTCATCTTGATATTTGGAGCTTAACCATTTTTGGCTGGCGCGCACAAGCTCTGCGTTCAAATCCGGCTCTGCTTTTATTAAAATTTCTGCTGCATCCTCCGCATTGCTGATCGCGTATTGGTAGCCCTTGGATACGGCAGCAGTAAACGCTTTGACTGTTTCCGGCTTATTCTTAATCAAATCTTCGTTCGTCACGATTACCGGCGTATAATAATCCAGTTTGTCGCTGTAGTCTGTTAAATAAACCATATTGATCTTCTCGCCGCGCAGCTCTGCTTCCACGCCAGTCCATGCGTAGTAAATCCATGCAAAATCAATATCCCGTTTCACTGCTGTAAAAAAGTCGCCGTCGCCGATGCTTATCATATTTACTTTGCTCACATCTGCACCCTTCTCCTGCATAAGCGATTGAATGACCGCCTCCTCAACAGGAGCGCCCCAGCCGCCATACGTTTTTCCTTCAAATTTCTCAGGTGAATCGATTCCCTTTGCAAGCGGAGAAGCAAAACCTGAGGTGTTGTGCTGAATGACAGCGGCGATCGATACGAGCGGCACGCCGGCAATTCTCGCCATCGTGACTGACTCCTGATAGCTTACGCCAAACTGCACATTGCCCGAAGCGACCATTTGATCGGCACCGCTTTGTCCTGGTTGAATAATTTCAACATCCAAGCCTTGCTCCTTAAAAAAACCTTTATCTCTAGCTACATAAAGTCCGGTATGATTCGTATTTGGTGTCCAGTCGAGTACAACCTGCACCTTCTCTAGCGGCTTGTCCGCTGTTCCCTCTTGCTCTTTCGGCTGTTCGCCCTTGTTCCCAGCGCCACCGCCGCAGCCTGCCAGCGCCAATACGAACACTAGCATCGCGGCCACGATTTTCCACGACAAATGCCCTGTTTTTTTCTGATTCATGATGTTGTTCCCCTCTCCATGCTTCGATTCTTATAGGCGACGACTCCTCGTAGTATCCGGTTCCATGGCTGCATCATTCTAATCGCAACAAAAAAAAGCGTCCCCCTAATCCGGAGGACGCCATATCATTGGCTGTGCAGCTGTTTATACAGCAAATGCTTGATCAATTTGATCTCGCCTGCTTGCTAAACAGAGCTTCTGTCCCTACGCTGGCATTATCCAGATCAGGTTTAACGGGTCGGAATTGTATAGAAAATCCCCTCTCAGCCGGCCTAACCAGCTCCCCGGAACATATTCGGTTTCGTCAATACCATTCATTGTATAGCAAAACCCGCATTTAATGCTAGTTTTTTTTGAAAATGATTATCATCAAGCCGCGATACTCATCCTCTTACTATGCGGCAGCCAGAACGTGCAGCTCCTGCACCCGCTGTCATTGCCCTAGATCAACATGCTCATCCAGCCATTCAACCTTTGCTTCTTCAGCAGCCTTCGAACCTTCTAAGTCTGCCGTATCTTGGATCTCTACTGCAGAAGCAAGGCGTCCATATACGAGCAAATAAGCAGCTGTCAGCTCTTTTGACATCTCTTCAGACGTTAGCCGCTCTAGCAGATGGATGTATTCTAGCTGCTCCTGCGGTTTATTATCCGCACGTGTAATCTTCACATAGGTAAAACCAGCCTGCAAATAAAGCTGGCTAACTTGTTCTGCTGAGTACTGTGATGCCGCTTGATGCTGTGCTTGTGCATTAGCAGGATCTAAATATTGCCGAATATTGTCGAAATAATAACGATTGGCAAAACACCCGACTAGCCAGCCGCCAGGCTTTAGAAGACGAACTAGACTTTTCATTGCTTGCGGTGTCCCGTATGCATGAGCATCTCCGATTACGATGCCGTCAAAACCTTCAGCAGGCAGCCTCCAATCCTTCGGATCATTCGAGCGGAATACGGTAATTCCCGAAGCTTCTGCTACTCTAGCCGCCAGCTCGTTACGTTCAACTCCGTACCATATTGCGGTTGGGAAATGCTTTTTCATATGCAATATCGTAGCTCCGCAACCGCAACCTATTTCCATAATCGAGCAATTCTCGCGTCTGTACTCATACGATTCCCGCTCAATTACGGTGCTTAAATCCATTCGTATATACGTTGCATCACCAGGGTCAAAGCCCCATTTGGACATAAAAACAATAGCATTTTTTCTGAAGTTTTGTACATATTGTTCTGGCTCTGAGCTAAAGGAGATGCTCCCGTAATGATGAATAAACGTATCGCCGCACAGCATCAGCTTATATCCCGCCAGCCGGAGCCGCAGGCTATAATCATCATCTTCAAAATTGCCGATTCCGAAGATCTCGTCGAGCGATCCCGTTTTCTCCCATGCTTCTCTCCGCAGCAGAAGGCAGTAGCCGACCAGCTTCACGCGCTCCTCCCATTTTGTTCTGTCAGGGTTGGCATGCAGTGCCGAAGCAAACAGCTCCATTTCATCTATCGTCGTATAGGTGACCGGGATCGTCGTCCAGTAGGAAGCCGAATTCGTAACGGGGCTGACCGCCCCGATTCGTTCATCACTAAATAAGCAGCGCTTGAGACCGTCAAGCCAGCTTGGCGTTACGATTGTATCGTTATTTAGCAGCAGCAGAAGATCGCCCGAGGCCGCGGCCATTCCTTGGTTGCAGCCCTTAGGAAAACCAGCATTGCAGCCATTGTCGATTACGATGATATCGCTCTCGCTTTTAGCCCATTTTACCGTATCATCCGTCGAACCATTATCTACAATAATCAGCTCATAGCTGCCTCTCTGCGTATGTCTCCGAACACTCTCCACACATTGCTTCGTGTATTCAAGCTTATTGTAGGTAACGAGAATAATGCTTGTCATGCAGCTATTGGCATCGCTCACGCGTATCCTCCTCAAGCAAGTATAAACGGCTTACTTACCTATAAAATATGTCAGCCTATCCGCTTGGGTGAGCACTGTGCGCAACTTTCAATCATGCTGCCTTTTTGTATTTCTTGCGTATTCCGACGAAAAGCATAAGCAGCGGCAGCACGATTTGAAATAAAGGGGCAATCTTCAGCGTAATATCGAGTCCGATCCAAATATGGGTGGTATTATTTGGTTCGATAAACGACGCCCCATAAATAATGAGACCAATGGGCAGCACACAATATCGGTAGGCAATACCAGTGATCATATTGAACATGAATACCGATGCCATGTATAGCGCAGTCATTTTTACATAGAGACCGATAAAAAGCAGCAGTGTTACGAGCACATCAAGCCGTTCCAATATATTAGCCAGACTAATTAACTGCACAACCTCAAGCAGCGGCAGTGCTGTAAGCGAGGACAGCTCTGGCCCCAATACGCATAGCGTAATTGTATTCATTAGAATTAGAAATAGGGATACGCCAACATAAGCCTTGTAAGTGACACGTCCGATCATTTTCTTCTCGCTGACGTGCTTCCAAAAAACGAAAAAAATAACCATTTGCCCAAACGGAAATGATAACAAATCCGGAAAGGCCGCCTTCACGACAGGCCCGATCCCATGTTCCAAAATCGGCAGCAAATGCGTGATTTTCGGCAATCTGGCAATAAACAAGAGCAAAATTATAAAAGTATAGCTAAGTGCTGCGATCGGAAACAGCAGCTGCACGACACGGACAAATACTTCAACGCCCTTACTAACGGCATAAGCCGCGGTGCTAATAATAAGCAGCATAACAATCCATTTCGGCGTAAAGGTGAGCAGCGCCGTCATCGTAAGCTCCCCGACGTCCCGTACGTTGCGCATCGATTCATAAGCAAACCATAACGCGTGAAGCATCCCTACAAAGCCGCCGATCCATTTTCCGAAGTGTATAACATAAAGCTCAGCAAGCTCCGAATTCGGGGAGCGCTTCTGCACCTGGACGTACATAACGGTAAGCAGCAGACCAGCAATCGCAGCAAGCGTCATCGCCAGCCAAGCATCCTGCTTCGCCTTTATGCCGAGCTCGAACAAAGGGGTGCTGCCGATTAAAAAAACGATGATCAAAATAGAAAGCTGGTTTTTACCAATCTGCTGCATAGGGTCTCCTTTCTACTTATAAGTCGTCCTTCTCCTGCGCTTTCTTAAATCCGCTTCCGCTCATGCCTGTTGAATTCAGATTCACCTTTACTTTTAGCTTTAATTCGATGTTTGGAAATTCCTCTGACCAGCTAGCAGCCGTTTCTACCCACTGCTTTGGATATTTATTGCGAATGGTACTTCCAAAGCCGATTACATCCGTTTTGTACTTGCTAACAGCGCCCCACCCTTTTTGCATAATAGCAACGATCTCGTCCTCAACCCGTTTTTGTAGCTTCACTATTTGTTTGGGATTCGTGAGATCTCCCTCGCAATTGTACTCCATCAGCGTTCCAGTAGCAGTTACGCTTACATCCATCAGCCATTTGCCGCTTGAATGTCTGGGAGTCAGCTTGGTACTCGCATGAGTAATGCGAATAGATGAAAGTTTTTGCTCGCTCTTATCCTCTGAGCATGCAAATGGAACTGTCGTTTTTTTCACATGATTTGCGAGCCACATCACGCCTTGGCTTTCTTCATTGCTGATCCAGCCTACCAGCTTGTCACCTGAAATGAGACCCAAATCAAATAATCTGACCTTGGAGGGTGTACTAGTGTAAGCGAGTTGCCCAGCATTGTCCACACTCTCATTCGTACCAGACACAACTAAGCCTGGTATGCCTGTGGCCTGCGTCGTACCAAGCAAATCCAGAAGTATTTTATGAATGGTCATTTGATGAAAGGTAGAGCTGTTCATTTCTTCATTATTGATCATGCGTTGAATGGCTGCGCCTGGAATTTTCTCAAGCGGGATCAATTGCTCCATCATTCGGCGCGCGCTCCCCTTCGACAAGAAAACATTCACCGTCTCGCGGGAATCATGATTGCGCAAATAGGTGTCTAGGAGTGGTCCCAGCCCTTTTCGCGCAGCATCCTGACCGATAATGACAATTTGAGTATGTGAGAAGTAGAGACGGCGCGACGTCTCTTGACTCGCCTTGCTGACCGCGCTTCGAATGCTTTCACCTTTCGTTGAAAAAACGTGGACCGCCGCTGTGCTTGTGCTCGCGCTCTGAGTGGAGATGGCTTGCGGAAGGACGACTTGATAGGACACCACCCATTTCCCATCCTTCCAGTCAAGGCCGGTAGCAGCAATAATCGCAATATCGTTCAGCTCTACGCGGTTCCAACAGCCGGTTGCCAGTATACAAATGAGCATCGGCAGCAGCAGCCTCCATCTTTTCATGGCAGATCCCCCCTTTCATTACGCCTTATCGGAATGACGCTGTGTCGGCGGTTTTTTTCCGTTCGGCCGCCGCTTTGGATTGCGCAGATTCAAATCTAGAGGCCGAAGCACAATCGCCCACCATGGCAGCCTTATAAAAACATCTCGCCAAGGCCCTTGTTTTGTGGGACCGGGTGCCAGCGGAGACATATATGGCACTCCGAAGGAGCGCAGTGATACCAAATGGATCAGCATTAACATCACGGAAATAAAAATGCCGAAAAACCCAAAAATACCCGCCATAATCATAAAGAGAAACCGGATAATGCGAGAGGTAGCCGCCATATTGAATTCCGGCATAACAAAATTTGAAATGGCCGTGAAGGATACGATGATGACCATACCTGCCGATACGATGCCCGCCTGAACAGCCGACTGGCCGAGTACGAGAGCGCCGACGATGGATATGGCAGGCCCAATCGCCCGCGGCATTCGCAATCCGGCTTCTCGCAGCACCTCGAATGTAATCTCCATTATCAAGGCTTCAACCAGACCTGGAAACGGAATGCCTTCTCGCTGCGCCGCTAGACTAATAAGCAGCGTTGTCGGAAGCATCTCCTGGTGAAAGGTCGTAACTGCGATATACAAGGCAGGCAGAAGAATCGATATGACGTAGGCACCGTAACGAATGATACGTACGAATGATGCAATATCATATCGTTGATAATAATCCTCTGGCGATTGGAAAAATGTAAAAAAAGTAGTCGGAGCCATTAAAGCAATTGGGGAGCCGTCGACCATAACCGCTACTCTTCCCTCAAGCAGCGCTGCTGCAACCGCATCCGGCCTCTCTGTATTTGAAAGTGTTGGAAACAGTGTGAACGTCTCATCTTGAATAAATTCTTCCACGTATCCACTCTCAAGCACACCATCTATTTCGATTGCCGCTAGTCTGCGGTAAACCTCCTTAATGATCCCTTCATCTGCTACTCCGTGCAAATACAGGACAGCCACGTTCGTATGCGTTTGCTGACCGATCTTGTGCACTTGAACATGAAGGTCAGAGGAACGAATTATGCGCCTGACCAAGCTGATGTTCGTTTGAATACTTTCTACAAAAGCATGCTGCGGACCACGAATCACGGTCTGAGTCTGAGGAATCGTAACACTGCGCTGTTCGCCGCCATTCACATCCGCCGTCAGCGCTTCCGCGCTGCCATCCGCCATAATGACACATAATCCGTCCGTCATATATTGGAGTGCATGCTCCAATGTGTTCACACTCTGCACCGAGCCGATTGAAACGACGCAGCTGCGAAGCGCTTCCAGCAGCTTGCTTCCTTTCACATGAGCATGCTGCGGAAGCCTCATCGACATTAACGGCTCCATGACACTCTCATTAATGATTTGTGAGTTCACGATTCCATCCACATAAATAATGGCAATCTCACGTTCTGGAGCCGCATCGCTGCGAAACATTCGGATTACGATATCCGTGCTGTTGCCGAAGCAATCGCGAATGGTTTTGACATTCGCATGCAGCGACGGACTAAACGTTGTTAGCCTACCTGTGTTTTGTTTGTTCATAACGGCACCCTTCGTTTCCATGTTGCTTCTATTTTGGCGCATTATGGATGTAAATATGTACTGTCCTATTTGTGATTGGTTTTCATGCTGCCCTGCGTATAGCTATTCGTACGTCTAATCGGACTGCGAAGCTGTTCTCAACCAAACCTTGTCAATAATAACCACAAATAACCTCTAGTATAAGAACGTGCGTTCTGTATATAATAAGAACAAACGTTCTTGTTATGGAGGAGATGCATCATGACAATGGAAAAATGGTTCAGCCTAGTCGGTTGTGTCGTAGATGTGATTTATATGAGCAAAAAAGGCAAGTTTACGAAACGAAGGATTCGTGTCCTATCTGTGAGAGACGGTTATGTCAGAGCCTTTTGTATAGACTCCGGCGCACAGCGCGTCTTTCTTGCGGCAAATGTATTAGCAGCAGAGCTGGTGAGCCGAAATGTCTCTTAACAAAGTCATTATGCTTGCGGATTGCCAATCGTTTTATGCATCGGTGGAGAAGGCGGAGCATCCCGAGTATCGCCATCTGCCGGTTGCTGTTGCGGGCGACCCCGAACGACGCTCCGGCATCATTCTGGCTGCTTGCCCGATCGCCAAGTCATTTGGAGTAACGACTGCTGAGCGGCTGGGAGACTCGCTGGCGAAATGCCCGGATTTAATTATCATCAAACCGCGCATGCAGCTGTATATCGATGTTTCTATGATGATTACGAGCATTTATCAATCCTATACAGACCTCGTCGAGCCTTATTCGATCGATGAGCAATTTCTTGATGTGACGGGCTCGCTGCATTTGTACGGCTCACCGGATGACCTGGCTCATCATATCCAAACCCGCATCCAAGAAGAGCTTGGAGTGTACACCCGTTTCGGTATTGCGGAGAATAAAATTTTGGCTAAGACGGCCTGTGACAACTATGCGAAAAAAAACGATGCAGGCATTTACACCCTCTCAAGAGACAATCTTGAGGATACGCTTTGGACCTTGCCCGTCTCCAAGATGTTCATGGTCGGCAGCCGGATGACGAGGCACTTCCAATCGATGGGACTGGAGACGATCGGCCAATTAGCGGCAACGCCGCTTGAGAAGCTGAAGCTGATGATGCGCCGTAAATTCGGCAAAAACTCCGATATCAACGCGGAGCTGTATTGGAACATCGCAAACGGAATTGACAAAAGTCCCGTAACGCCGGGCACACATCAGGTTGCGCCCAAGGCCATCGGGCATATGATGACGCTCCCGCGTGACTATGGGAAGCTGGAGGAGATCAAAGTTGTACTGCTTGAGCTGACCGAGCTCGTTTGCCAGCGCTGCCGAGGCAAAGGATATATGGGGCATGTCGTTTCCGTCGGATTAATGGGTGCCGATTATGATCGGCCTACAGGCTTTAGCCGTCAGATGAAGATGGACGATCCGACAAACGTCACGAATCAGGTTTATCGGGCCGCGGTAGAGCTGATGCTGCGGCATTGGGACGGTTATCCCGTAAGGAAGGTTGGCGTCAGCCTATCGCAATTTTCGCAGGATGACGAATATCAGCTTTCCCTGTTTGATCCGAACCGTGAGAAGACGATGGCGCTTGAGCGGGCGACGGACGCCTTGAAGAGGAAATATGGGGATGCCACTATTTTGAGAGCGGTGTCCATTACGGACGCGGGGCAAGCGCAGCACCGCTCTGAGAAGATCGGAGGACATTACAAATGAGAAAAAAACTTGAAGGCAACGGACTTTGGGAGTCGAGCCGGATGATGCTGCCCGAGCACAAAGTCGCAATCAATGAGCAAGAGAAGACATTGCGGCTGCGTGAACGGGTGGAGCTAGATGAGCAGGAATGGGAACATGTAGCCCGCTCCGTGACAGAATCGCTGCAGCAGCGGCAGCCCATTACGCTCCGGTTATTTCATCCGCAAGAGGAACTGACCGTCAGCGGAATCGTCGACCGCGTAGATCAGCTGAAAGGCCGCTTCATGGTCGATGGCGAATGGTTCTCTATTTACGATATTGAAGGCGCTGCAGCTTGGGAATAAGGAGTGCCCTGTTCCAATAGCTTCGCTCAAAGCAGCCTAAAGTAGAATCATCCATGAACAGGAACTGCTCAACTGGCAGGAGAGCCAACGAAGCAGTTCCTGTTTTCCTTTGATATTATTTCGTATCGCTTCTGGCCTCTTCCCTCGATCTCGTCCAGCTCCGCCAACAAGTGTCGAAGTTCAGGGGCTTCACTTATTGCCACGCTGCACCGCAAGAACAGCCAATTCGATCTTGTTAAGCATGAGCCCATATTCATTCGTAATTTCAAAAGAATGCGGCATTGGCAGCTTTTGAAAATAAGGCGAAATATCGGCAACGGACGTAAACCAATCCCCAGGCTCCGGCATTTCAAGGGGTTGATCGTTCCACGCTGCACTAAGCTCTGGGCTGTAAAGCGGCTCAGCACCAGGCTTTAACCGTGCACCCAGCAGACGCTCCTTATAAATTGGCTGTGGAGGCTGCTGACGTACACGCGTAAACATATGCGGCGCGTAGTCGGCACGCGAGCCTGTATGCTTAACCGCAGCAGCGAAGGATCTAGCTCCTTCATAGACGCGCGGTACACCGAATAACATCGCATATAAACGTTTGCCGAATTCAATTCTCTCTTCTATATTTTCAAACCGCTCCAAAATAAGACCAGAGAGCCGCAGCGCAAACGCTCCTTCCCCTTTTCCCTGGTCATTGCCATAGGGGAAAATAACCCCGTTCAGCTGAAGCAGCGATTGCAGACCAAAAAATAACGTATGCAGCACCTTCTCTCGAAAAAAGGGATGCTGTACAACACGCTGTTCGATATAATGCTGCTCATTAACGATTAATGCGATCGTGAGCGGCACCGCGTCACGATCTCGCCAGTACTGCTTCCAGACCGGCGCCATAAACGAGGATACGCCAAAAGCAGGCAGCAGATGGAACAAGCTCCTCCCCTCGCGCCTGCTCCGTTCATACAAGAGCAGCTGCGGATAAGCATCTTGAAATATCAATGCATTCGCCTGCTCCAAAAAACGAAACACAGCTAACCGCTGTTCCGAGTTCAGCAGCCATGGAAGCCACTCGCCTTGCAAGTCAGTCATATTCCAGCCGCCATTACGGGACACCATATGCGCAAGCAGCGCCCAGTGCA
Source organism: Paenibacillus sp. NRS-1760 (assembly GCF_050467785.1). NCBI lineage: Bacteria > Bacillati > Bacillota > Bacilli > Caryophanales > Paenibacillaceae > Paenibacillus > Paenibacillus sp. NRS-1760. The sequence continues at coordinate 307,568 of NZ_JBITPK010000006.1, forward strand.
GCTCCGGAGTGCGGAAATACAAAATACGATAAGCTTCCGTTCTCGTCACGTTATTCCGATTGGCAGCAGCAGTCTCAGCGCGAATTCGTTCAATTAGCGCAAGCTCCTCTTCATTCCAGCTTGTCACCGCTGAAGCATCCGCAGATTCAAAATGCTTCGACCATGCATACTTCAGTTTTGCAACGGAAGAAGCTGAAAGCTGCAGTGGTATTGCTTCCGCAATCATCGCATCCGATGCACTCATTGCCCCCCACTTGCCTACTGCATAGTCAAACGCAGCGCTGGGGAGCGCGAGCAGCTGCCCTAGCCAGTAACCGAATGTACGGCGATAAGACCGTCCCTCATGCTTTTTGTCCATTGTCAGTGCTCCTCCTATCGCGTCGTTGACTATACAAGCTTGTTGCCTAGTTTAAACCCTCTAGTATCCAGTATCAGCCACGGAGCAGTTCGTCATACTGTGTATGCAACATATGCGATTCGAGCGCACACGATGTATAATAAAAGCATTAGAAAGGAGATGACAGCCATGTGCGGAAGGTATACACTCACAGTTACGTTGGAAGAGCTGATGGTTAGGTATATGATTGAAGAAACGATGGTACCTTTTCACCGTCCGAAATATAATATAGCTCCGAGCCAGCAGGTGCTGACCATTATAAATGATGGCCAAAATAATCGACTAGGCGAGCTGAAGTGGGGACTTGTGCCGCCATGGGCGGATGATCCGAAAATTGGTTTCCAGATGCTGAATGCTCGATCAGAGACAGCAGCGAGCAAACCTGCCTTTCAAGCCCCGCTGCAGCGCAAGCGCTGCCTCATCCCTGCCGATGGTTTCTATGAATGGAAAACGACAGCACAAGGCAAGCAGCCAATGCGCTTCGTGCTTAAGAACCGCTCCTTATTCAGCATGGCCGGTCTGTACGAGACCTGGATTTCTCCTGAAGGGACCAAAATAAATAGCTGTACGATTCTAACAACTACGCCAAACGAGCTCATTTCCGAGGTTCATGATCGCATGCCGGTCATTTTGCGACCCGAGGCTGAGCAGCTGTGGCTGAACCGCGCGGTAACGGACGTTAAGATGATCACTCCACTCCTTAAGCCATACTCATCGCATGAGCTTGAAGCTTACCCTGTCTCCCTTGCAGTCGGAAGCGTCCGAAACGACGACTCTTCTTTAATCGAGCGCATTGAAGTGGACGAGCAGCTCGAGCTATGGTAGCAGCAAACCTAGCGGAACGATGTTCCCGTTGCCAAATAAAAAAAAATCGCTGACCAAAGCGGTCAGCGAAACATCCCCCACAGTTTCAGCAAGTGAAACGTGTTGTTCGGGTCAATCTTTTGCGCCATAATGAAAGCAACAATCTGGTCTTCCTGTGTATCCGTAAGCTGCTCCTGCAAAATAACGGACGCCGCTTTCACAAGCCGTCTAACCTTTGGCCGGTCTTGCAAATCGTATTTGGTCACATTTCCTAGCAGGTCCCTAATCCGTTCCTTCACAGCAGGGTTTTTCATTTTGTATTTAACACGCTCGACCAGCTGAGGCTTAATCCCATAGTTTTGGTAACTCACTTCGTTGACACCTCCATCAGGCAATCCAGTCACATCGTTAAACTATATGCCGAAAGGAGGTGAATATTGCCTAGTCCAGCTGTTCCCCTTGAAAAAATTGATCCTGCTCCAGCAAGCTGCGCAATCTAACGAACGACTCATTTGTCCAAAAATCATCTCGTCCTGTTAATTCAGCAGCATCATCCCTAGCAAGCTCCAGCAGCTCATAGTCAGCGACCATGTCAGCCAAACGAAACTCAGGCAAGCCGCTTTGCTTCGTGCCAAAAAAATCGCCCGGACCACGAATCTCAAGATCCCGCTTAGACACTTCAAATCCGTCATCCGTGTCCGTCATGACCTTCATTCGCTCGCGTCCCGTTTCTGATTTCGGATCGGCTACTAATATACAATGCGATTGATGCTCTCCCCGCCCTACACGTCCTCGCAGCTGATGCAGCTGGGATAATCCGAATCGCTCCGAATCCATAATGATCATAAGTGTCGCATTAGGAACGTCGACGCCTACCTCAACGACCGTCGTCGCCACAAGCACATGCGTTTCATTTGCGCCAAAAGCACCCATCACGCTTTCCTTCTCCGCAGCTGAAAGGCGTCCATGCAGCAGGCCTACCCGCAAATCTGGAAACGACTGCTGCGTTTGCACATACAGATCAATCGCATTTTGCACATCGAGCTTCTCCGACTCCTCGATCAGCGGGCAGATGATGTAAGCTTGACGCCCCTTGTTTACTTCTTTCCTTATAAAAGCGAGCACACGCTCCATCATGCTGTGCTTAACCCAATACGTCTTAATCGGCTTGCGCCCATGCGGCCGCTCGCGAATCGTCGACACGTCCATATCGCCGAATGCGGTAATCGCCATCGTTCTCGGAATCGGCGTTGCTGTCATCGTAAGCACATCAGGGTTCATCCCTTTGCGCCGCAGCACGCTCCGCTGATTGACGCCGAAACGATGCTGTTCATCCACAACGACGAGCCCAAGGCTCCGAAAAAAAACATCGTCCTGAATTAGAGCATGCGTTCCAACGACGATATCAATCATGCCCATTTGAAGCCCCGCAAGCACATCCCTGCGTTTGCGCTCTGTTACACTTCCCGTCAGAAGAGCAACCTCAATTCCGAGCTCTGCGAACATTTTTGTAAGCGAGCGCATGTGCTGATCAGCCAGTATTTCTGTTGGCACCATCAAAGCCCCTTGATGACCTGATTTCACCGCAACATACAGTGCAATAGCTGCCACAACCGTTTTGCCGGAGCCAACGTCGCCTTGAAGCAGCCGATTCATGCAGGACGGCCTTCTCATATCGACACAAATTTCATTAACGACCTTCTTCTGGGCATCTGTCAGCTCAAACGGAAGGGTTGCGGCAAATTGACGAATCGTCTCACTCTCAATCCGATGTGCGATGCCATCATTCCGTTTGCGATTAAGAGCCCGATACGCTTGGAGCTTCAACTGAAACAGAAACAACTCCTCGTATACCAATCGTTTGCGCGCCTGCAGCCCTTCCTTCGTATCATCCGGCAAATGAATGCGATGCACCGCGTCGCGTCTGGGCATCAAATGATGCTGCTCCACAAGCTCAAACGGCAAAATCTCTTCAATCATCGACCCATATTGCGTCAACGCTTGACGCACGGTCTTACGCATCCAAGGCTGTGTGATGCTTCCGCCTACCGAATAAACCGGCTGCAGTGTTCCCGATTTAGCCGGTCCGCCGCTGCCAGGAAACTCCGAGTCCGATATCGTCATTTGCAGGCGCTGCTGTTCCCACTTGCCCGTAAGCATAATCTCACGGCCAATGACAAGCTGGTCCTGCAGAAAATGCCGATTAAACCAGACTGCCGTCACGAGCCACTGTCCAACCTCAACCTTGCATGTTAATCTTGATTTACTTTTTCCATATCGCTGCAGCATAGGAATGCCTCGGACATGTCCTAGAACGGTCACCTTCTCGCCTTCCTTTACATCGGTCAGCTCCCGAATGCGATAATCCTCATAGCGAAATGGAAAATAATCAAGTATATCCGCCACTGTTCTCACGCCAAAGGCGTGAAGCTCCAATTCCTTGGGAGCACTCACGCCTTTGATTTGCCGAACAGAAATTTGATCAAGTGTCATTTTACGATCACATCCTGTACATAAACACGGCCGATGTGCCAGGTCCCGTATGCGTGCCGATAACAGCACCTACCGTCGTCCAGTTCATTTCTTGTACATTGAACTGGGCTTTCAATAGCTCACACAAATCCTCAGCTGTGTCTTTACTGAAAGAGTAAGCCATTGTCATACCGACCGGCTCATCGCCATACGTTTGTTTCAATAATTCAATGATACGAGCCATCGCCTTCTTAGAGCCGCGCACTTTATCTACAGCTAGCACAACCCCATCTTTGTCCAAAGATAAGATAGGCTTTATGTTGAGTATTGAACCGATCAACGCGGATGCTTTGCCAATTCGTCCGCCCTTTTGCAAATATTCCAACGTATCGACTAGAAAGTATAAATTAGTACTGCGCTCAAGCCGCTCAATCTCTTCGATAATCCGTTCTTTCGATTCGCCTGCTTGTGCCATTTCGGCAGCTCTCACAACACGTAGTCCGAACCCGTATGAAGCAGATTTAGAATCGATTATCGTAATATCCGCTTCTTGCTCGAGCATGGAATGAGCAATGACAGCCGATTGATACGTACCGCTGAGCGCGGCCGACAAATGAATAGAAATAATAGGTGAATCAGCGTCCTCCGCAATCAAGCGCTCATATACTTCTGAGAACTCGTTTGGTGATGGCTGAGATGTTGTAGGAAGAACAGATGACTGCGCAAGCTTCTCGTAGAATTGTTCGGACGTAATCGTCACCGCATCTAGAAACGTCTCCTCGCCAAACAGCACCTTAAGGGGAACTACCGATATCCCCAAGCGCTTCTTGACCTCTTCCGGAATATCAGATGTGCTATCCGTTACTATTCGGACCTTTCCCATGGCCATTTCCTCCCATTGTTAGAACGATTACATTTACTCCAAAGCAAAAACATACGGATACAGCGGTTGTCCACCTTTTTGCAATTCAAGCTCCAGATCAGGATACTGCTCCCCGATCCATTCGCATAACGACGCCGTTTCGGTCGCTTCCGCATCCTCACCTGACAAAATCGTCAGCAAATCTCCGCCTGTATCGAGCATGTTCGCAATGAGGGATTGGCAGGCTTCGAGCAAGTTTGCTTTGGATACAACTATCGTTTTTTCTTTAATGCCGATGTAATCGCCCTCGCGAATATCCACACCTTCAATGGTCGTATCTCGCACAGCCTTTGTTACTTGTCCCGACATAACCTGCTCAGCAGCGTTTTTCATCCATGCGCTATTGCGTTCAGCCGTCTCGTCATCCTTAAAAGCAAGTACTGCTGCTAAACCTTGAGGTATCGTGCGAGTTGGGATAATCGTAACATTCCGCTCGCTAAGCTCAGCAGCTTGTTCAGCTGCCAAAATAATATTTCCGTTATTCGGTAATATATAGATATGCTCTGCTGACAGAGCCTCGATCGCCTTCACAAAATCTTCTGTGCTCGGATTCATCGTCTGACCGCCAGACAATACCGTATCCACTTCATTCTCGAGGAAAATGTTCGTAATCCCCTCGCCTAGAGCAACAGCAATAATTCCAAACGGCGCCCATTCAAATACTTGACCAGGCGGAACTCCCTGTACGGCCTGCCCTGCAAGCAGTTCTGCTGCAGAATAGTCAACAACGGCAGAATCCTCTGCCTCATGCTCAAGCAAATCACGATGCTGCTCGCGCATATTAAGAATATGAATATCGGTTAATTCTCCGTAAGGAAGCGATAGGTTCAGTACGTCTCCCGGTTTGCGAGAGTGTACATGAACTTTAATAATATCGTCTTCTGTTATGACCAATATAGAGTCTCCATCTTTCCCAAGAGCACGTTTGTAAGCGGATTCATCAAAAAACGCTCCCGCTTGTCCGCTTAACTTGCGATTGATAAAAAATTCCATATCGTATAAAAATTCAATAGCTTCCGTCGCTAAGCGTGCTTGTGCCGAGATCGGCTCTTGCTTGCGAATTGGTGGCACGATAATAGGAACAGCCACTTCTTCAGGTGGAGCTGCTTCTGACGGCATCGAATAAGCATCAAGCTGGCCATCGATTTCTGCTAGGCTGCGTACGAAGCCCTCATAAATAAACACGAGACCTTGTCCGCCAGAATCGACTACGCCAACCTGCTTTAGTACAGGCAATAAATCAGGCGTACGCTGCAAAGCTTCATATGCCTTCTGATGCACCTCGTGCATCAACTCAGCCACGTCACTCGTTCTACGGGCGTACTGAACGGCATGCTTCGCAGCTTCCTTGGCAACGGTAAGAATCGTTCCTTCTACAGGCTTTACGACAGCTTTATAAGCGAGGTCAACACCGTATTGCAAAGCAGCGGCTATTTGCACCGTTCCCGCTTCTTCAAGACCGGCAAGCGACCTGGAGAAACCTCTGAACAGCTGTGACAAGATAACGCCGGAATTGCCCCGAGCCCCCATCAGCAGCCCCTTAGATAAGGCTTCTGTCGTTTTTCCAATGCTGCTTGACGGCTTGCTGCGCAGCTCGCGAACGCCTGAGGACATCGTTAAGTTCATGTTTGTTCCCGTGTCGCCATCCGGCACTGGGAATACATTTAATGCATTAACGTGCTCTGCGTTTCGCTGTAAATAATCCGCGCCGAGCAGTGCCATTGCGGTAAAATCAGATCCGTTTATAAAGCGCTTACTCAACGAAATTTCCCTCCCTGTTACTTAAGTACCCTGACATCCTGCACAATTATATGGACTTCTTCCACTTGTAGACCGATTACGTCGTTCAGCACATATTTTACCTTGGATTGAATGTTATGCGCTACCTCGGAAATTTTTGTTCCATAGCTTACGATGATGTAGAGATCAATATGCAATTCTTCATTTACTCGTCTAACTTCAACGCCGCGAGTCAAATTGTCTCGTCCGAGCAACTCGGCAATTCCGTCCTTTAGCTGTTTGCGTGAAGCCATCCCGACAAGTCCATAACAATCCATGGCCGCAGAGCCCGCAATAATGGCTATGCAATGGTCTGAGACATGTATGGAACCTAATTCTGTGCTTAGCTGCATTGGCATGGAAATACACTCCCTTACTGTATGTATTATGGACTAAGTATTATTGTACTATAAACGGCTCCTTTATAGAAGTCTGTTCAATAAATCCAGTTATTCTGCATGGTTGCTCGCTTTAAAAGCGATAAAGAACATCCTTGTCCTTATATTTAGGTTGAACAGAACCAATGTTTGTGATACGATATTCAAGTGTGTTTAAATGTTATTTCGCTTACGAATGAAATTTTCCTCACGCATAACGAAGCCATATTAATGGAATCCGTTTTGTTCAAGCAAGATTTAAAGGAGGTGTAGTCATGTCCCGCAAATGTTTTCTTACAGGTAAAGCACCTGGTAAAGGTAACAACGTTTCCCACGCAAACAACAAAACTCGTCGTTCTTGGGGCGTAAACGTGCAAAAGGTTCGCATTTTGGTTGATGGTAAACCGAAACGTGTTTATGTTAGCACACGCGCACTTAAAGCTGGTAAAGTTACACGCGTATAATGATGGCAATGGCCATAGACAAAAGCACCTGAGCGCTCAGGTGCTTTTTTTTTTGCTTTTCTACGATCACGGCCGAAGGGTGTCCTGCAGCATCTAGACCTAATTTTTTTGGAAGGTATTCAAAATCGCCTTTACGAACCCGCCCAAAAATTTAGGCAGTTTGATTGTATAAAATTTCATGCCTCATCCCTCCTCAGACACGCTCATCGAATTTATCCGTGACAACATTACTACGCTCATGTAAACATCCTATGCGTCGTCAGTTTGTCCTATTCCATAGTGCGTCTGAGGGGAAAGCCTATTATGCGCCCGTTATTGGCATTGGATTATCTCTTATGTATATAATAGCCGCTCCAACGACAGCAATTAGTAAATAAAATACGATCGATAGCGCGAAAAAAGCGATTCGCATTCCTAGCTTTTCAAATCTCCGGAAAAAGCGAATGCCCACGTACAATGCGAGCAGCGAGAAGAGATACCGATAAAAATCAGATATCATCGAGAATAGCGCTAGCAGCAGTCCGGCAAGAAATGTATACATCAACAGCCAGAGTGTTGTTTTCAACCGTTCATTCATCGCAGTACCTCCTAGCGCAATACCGCGATTGCCGCGGCTCGGTCTACCTCTGAGAACACGGCACTTCCTGCCACGAGCACATTAGCGCCAGCTTCACGAATGACTGCTGCCGTTGTTTGATTAACACCACCGTCAACCTGGACATGAACATCATCTAGTCCCTGCTCCTCCAGCATCGCACGAAGCTGGCGCAGCTTCACAAGCGAATAAGGAATGAACTTCTGACCCCCAAATCCAGGGTTAACCGTCATAATAAGCACGAGATCAAGATCATGCAAAATAGGCTCCAGCACAGATACAGGTGTTGCCGGATTAATTGCTACGCCCACAGGCAGCCCTTTTTCTCTTATGTAATGGACGGTTCTATGCAAATGCACGCAAGCTTCAGCATGAATAGTAATGCGGTCCGCGCCTGCTGCAATATAGTCCTCAATTGAAAGTTCCGGACGTTCAATCATCAAATGCACATCAAAAGGAAGCTTCGTCACAGGCCTGATAGCTGAAATGACCGGCGGTCCAAAAGTTAGATTGGGGACAAAATGACCGTCCATCACGTCGATGTGAATCCAATCTGCTCCTGCCGCTTCGACAGCTTGAACTTCCTCTCCTAGCCTTGCAAAGTTGGCCGATAATATGGAAGGGGCAATAATCGTCATAGTTGTTAGTACCTCCGTTTTTTCTCTCTCATCTCCGTCAAAAACAGCAAGTAGTGGTCATGCCTGCTTTTTTCTATTTTCCCGCTCTCAACCGCAGCAAGCACGGCGCAGCCTGGTTCACTTACATGCGTGCACCCACGGAATTTACAATCGGGAGACAGCTCGCGCATTTCTACAAAACAATAACCTAAATCTTCGATTCCCAGCTCCTGAAAGTCCAGCTGGCTGAAACCTGGTGTATCAGCGACTAAGCCGCCTCCAATTTCAATAAGCTCCACATGCCTCGTTGTATGCTTGCCTCGTCCAAGACGATTGCTGATTTCATTTGTCTCCAGCTTAAGACCAGGAACGATCGCATTAAGCAGTGATGACTTGCCTACGCCTGATTGTCCGGCAAATACGGCCATATGTCCTTTCAACTTTTCTTGAAATGGAGCAATGCCTTCTCCTAAACGAGAGCTTGTCCCGAACACTTCATATCCAAGTGCTCTGTATATACGATTAACGGAGGCAGCCGCAGCTTGCGCCTCCTCCGTTTCCAAACCGTCTTTCTCTAAGTCCTGCTTGCTTAAGCATAATACTGCTGGTATGCCTGCATGCTCGATATGCACAAGGAACTTATCCAGCAATTGCAAATTCAGAGCAGGCTCTGTAACCGAAAACACAAGAATCGCAAGATCGATATTCGCAACTGGCGGTCGAATAAGCTCTGATGTACGAGGCAGCAGCTCCTCGACGGTTCCTTCACCGTTCTCCGTCAAGCTATACATCACTGCATCGCCTACAAGCGGCGTTAAGCCCTTATTCTTAAAGACGCCTCTAGCGCGGCATTGGACTGTTGCTGAGTCCGACGCCGCATTCTCCGCCCTTACGTAGTAATAACCACTGAGTGCTTTTACTATCGTGCCTTTGAGATGACCCTCTTTGCTATTATGGCTGTTGCTGCTCTTGCTGCTGCTCTTCTTCGATTGGCTCATCATTGTTTTGGGTAACCTCCGTTTGTGTCGGCGCTTCTGTTTCCTTCACTTCATTACCCGGAATAGTCAAATTGGATGAATTCGTGCCATTGACTATTTCTTTGTACGTAATTGTTTTGATATCAATAAACTGATTGTCTCGGAATACCGTTACTCTGGCTTCCGTATCCGGTGAGACAAGAACGGTAACTACGAAGGTTTCCATTCCTGTAATTTTACGTTTCTCTGATACGATATTTTCACCGCGTGCATCGGAGTATTCAATTCGAACTTCACTTGCTTTGCCTGCTTCCGCCGGTGAAATCATAATATTAAACTTATGCTCTTTCGCATCGGCTGGCGGCCCTGAGCTGACAGTGATTGTAATTTTTTCCCCTTTGGTTACTTTCTCATTAGGTTGGAATGGACTTTGGCTAATGACATGATCCTTCTCATGCAAATAACTCGAAGCATACAAAATATCAGCTTTGTCTAATGTAAGCTCGTATGCTTTGATTAAATCCTTGGCTACATCAAGCGGCTTGTTAATTAAGTTAGGCATCTCAACGGTCTCGCGGCCTTTGCTGACCACGAATTTAAATTCAACCGATTCAGGATTGTAGGCTTCACCCGGTTTTGGCGACTGCTGAATGATCGTATCTGGAGCTTCTTCACTGAAAACAGGATCTTCAATTACGATTTGATCCTCTGTTATCCCAAGTGCAATTAGCTCATCAATAGCGGTCTGCAGCGCTTTCCCAACATAATTATCAATTTCTTCCAGCTCAGGTCCGTCACTCACCGTTAATTGAATTAGGGAGCCTTCTTTGACTCGCATATTCATCTTTGACTGACTTATAACCTGATCCTTCGGTATTTCCTTGTTATGCTCGCGAATGGTTGGATCTTCTATCTTAAGCCCCGCGCCCTCAATCATTTGACGCGCTTCAATTTCGGTTTTGCCTACGACAGTAGGCACGTCTACTTCTGCAACATCAAGCACCCCAAGAAGTTTGATGAAGCCAAATATAATAATCGCCAGTATGAGCAGTGTAACACCTACGACAGTAAGCGGTTTTTTCCAGCTCTTGGACTTTGGCTGCAATTCAACTTCTTTTTGCTGCTCATCATTTGCCGAGTTGACAGGCCGCGCGATCTCTTGTGTTGTTTCTGTTGGCCGAATATCGCCACGAATAGCAGGCATCACTCGCGTCTCTTCCAAATCATTAACATGTGCGAATGTAATTTTGGGTTCCTTCAACCGATCGGGACGAAGGCAGGTATCCAAATCTAGCAGCATTTCATGTGCTGAATTATAACGTTCACTTGGATTTTTACGCATCGCTTTGAGAATAACATTCTCAACGCTTTGCGGAATATGCGGATTAACGATTCGCGGCTCCTCGAAATTTTCTTGCAAATGCTTCAAAGCTACGCTGATTGGGCTCTCGCCAAGAAACGGCAGCTTAGCTGTCAGCATTTGATAGAGCACGATGCCGAGCGAATATAAGTCAGACTTTTCTCCGGTATTAATTCCTTTGGCATGCTCAGGGGAAAAATAGTGAACCGATCCGATAACCGAGCCTGTCTGTGTAATCGTGGATGAAGTAACCGCCCTTGCGATACCAAAATCCGTAACCTTTACACGACCATTTTTGCCAATTAATATATTATGCGGCTTAATATCACGATGAATAATGTGATTTTGATGCGCGTGATCAAGCGCATCTGCAATTTGCATAGCAATGCGCACCGCTTCATCTGGCTGCAACGGCGCTCGTTCTTGTATAATTTCATTCAAATTATGGCCTTCTATATATTCCATAACGATATAATGCGTATCTTCTTCTTGTCCTACATCATAAATGCTGACGACATTCGGATGAGATAGCGCAGCTGCTGACTGTGCTTCACGACGGAATCGGCGAATAAATTCTTCATCATGCACAAATTGCTGCCGCAGCACCTTCACTGCGACTTTTCTATTTAGCAGCACGTCATGCGCTTTATACACAAGCGCCATCCCGCCGCCGCCTATGCGAGTCAATATTTCATAACGTCCGCCTAAATCCTGTCCAATCATCCTTGTCACCCCTCTCGATTCGTGCCAGCTGCTTCTTGGAGAAGTACGACAGTTATATTGTCGTCCCCGCCTGCTTGCAGCGCAAGCGAAATGAGATGATCAGCTTTTGCATCCAGCTCAAGTTGATCCGTCGTGACCGTTTGCAGCATTTCCTGATCGCTCACCATATTTGATAATCCATCGCTGCACAGCAGCAGCACGTCCTGTGCGGACCATTCTACCGCTTGAACATCGATTTCAACTTGAGAATCCGTACCAACTGCGCGAGTCAGTACGTTGCGCCTTGGGTGGTGAGCAGCCTCCTCTGCGCTAAGCTGGCCAGACTTGACCAACTCATTCACAAGTGTATGATCATTCGTTAATTGTGTAATGACGCCCTCGGTAATCTTGTAAGCGCGACTGTCTCCCACATGGCCAATAATAGCGTTGTCCTGTTTCACTAAAGCGGCCACGATCGTAGTACCCATATTCCGATACTGCTCGTTCTGGGAAGCAAGCTCAAAGACAGCGTCATTCGCCTGCGAAATCGCTTGTCTTATGAGCATTTTTCCTTCTTGCAGAGACAAGTCCTCTTTTGCGGCGCTTTTCTCCAGCATGCTTCGGAAAGCGTCAACTGCTCTCTGGCTTGCAACGTCTCCAGCCTGATGGCCGCCCATGCCATCAGCTACGATGGCAAGCGTTACTCCATTATTCAGTTGACTTACCCATGATTGGTCTTCATTGACATGACGAACCCGTCCAATATCACTGCGGTTTGCCGTTAACAATCAATCATCACCTCGCCTGAGACTCCATATGTTTTGCTCTTAATTGGCCGCATGCAGCTGCAATGTCATGCCCTTGTTCCCTGCGGATCGTTACACTCACTTTATTTTTCTCAAGTACACGCTGGAATTCAAAGATGTCCTCGCGCGGAGTTCGAACATAATTACGTTCAGGGACATGGTTTACAGGAATCAAGTTAACATGGCAAAGCATTCCTTGCAGCACGTCTGCCAGCTCCTGCGCATGCTCAGCTTGATCATTAACACCGCCGATCAAGGCGTATTCAAATGTTATTCTCCGGCCAGTCTTCGCAATATAGTTATGGCAAGCTGCCATTACATCAGCAAAAGGAAAACGACGGTTAACCGGCATTAGCTTTGAGCGAAGCGCATCATTTGGTGCATGGATCGATAGTGCCAAGTTGATTTGTGTATTCTCCTCGGCAAACTTGTACATGCTCGGCACGATGCCGCTAGTCGAAACCGTAATGTGACGCTGACCGATGTTAAGGCCTTTCTCGTGGATCATAATACGCAAGAAAGCCATCGTTGCATCATAGTTTTCGAACGGCTCTCCAGAACCCATAATAACGATGCTGGATACACGTTCTCCGGTAGCATCAAGCATCATCTGCGCTGTAACAACCTGCGCTACGATCTCGCCCGCAGTCAAGTTGCGTTTCAAGCCGCCAAGCGTCGAAGCACAAAACGTACATCCGATTCGGCAGCCGACCTGTGTAGTTACACAAATACTGTTGCCGTAGTTATGGCGCATAATAACAGTCTCAATCGCGTGGGCATCATGAAGTCCGAATAGAAACTTCACGGTTCCGTCCTTCGATTCAAACTTTGTAATCTCATTAAGCGTAATAATTTGGAAGTTCTCCTCCAGCTTATCGCGAAGGGTTTTCGATAGGTTGGACATATCTTCAAAGCTCTTTACCCGCTTCACATATAACCAATCAAACAGCTGTCCGCCGCGAAATGCCGGCTCACCATTATCTGTCATCCATTGTTGAAGCTGTTCGAGCGTGTAGTCATATATGCATGGTTTCATTTCATCACACCTGTACCTTTATAGTAGGACGGCTCATAGAAGCTGAACACCGCCATCGATTTATTTTACCACAAACGCCCATGTTCAGCCATAAGCAGCGATTATGGACGCTTTACCATCCTTGCTATGAAAAATCCATCACTGTCAAAATGCTGTGGAAGCAGCTGAGCTTGACCATTAAAATGCTCATCGATGGCTCCAGCTTTCATCAACTGATCAACGATAGCTTCTGGCCAATTGCGATCCAATTCAAATTCAGGATGCTCCTGCAGAAACCGAGCTACTTGCTGCTCATTTTCTTCCTTCTCTATCGTACATGTGCTATAAACAAGCACACCGCCAGGGCGCACTAAATCACATACTGAATGCAATAAACGCTGTTGAATGGCAGCAATATCCGATACATCACCTGCGGTTTTAGTCCATTTGATTTCTGGTTTACGTCTAATAACGCCGAATCCAGAGCATGGTGCGTCAAGCAGCACGGCATCCATCGATTGCGGTTTGAAGCGCTCGCCTAATTTGAGAGCATCTTCGGTAATCGCTTCAACATTACGAAGCTTCAAGCGCTCGGTTTGCGTCACAATTAAATCACGTTTATGCGCATGCAAATCATTCGCCCAAACCTTGCCTTTGCCGCCCATCAGTTCTGCCAAATGCGTGCTCTTTCCACCTGGTGCCGCGCAGCAATCCAGCACTTGCATGCCGGCTTTTGGCGCTACAACTTCAGCTACCAGCATGGAGCTTTCATCCTGTACCGACCAAACACCCTCGCGGAATCCGTCTGTATCGGCCAGATTGCCTCCGCGATTAATCGTAATACCTGCAGGAGCAATGACAGAAGGCTCAGCCTCATATCCTGCTGCTTTTAGAAGCTCGATCGCCTCTTCACGAGTGCCCCTTAGTGTATTAGCGCGAACGCTTGTATGCGGATGTTCATTGCCCGCAGCGCAGATAGCTTCTGCCTGCTCATAACCGTAAGCCGTAGACCAGCGGCTTACGAGCCATTCTGGATAGGAATGCCGCAGCGCAATTTGCATAATTGGATCTTTATGTTTAATTTCAGCTGGCTGCAGCTCAGCTCGTCCGCGATCGATACTGCGGAGCACGCCGTTAACCATACCTGAAATACCTGAATGTCCGCGTTTCTTTGCAATCGTAACCGCTTCATTCACAGCAGCATGTGCCGGAATTCGATCTAAGTACAATAGCTGATAAGCACTCATTCGAAGCAGCTGATGTACCCAAGGCTCAAGCTTATTCAGCCCTTTGGATACAAAGCGGCTAAGCCAGTAATCAAGCGTCACTTGTCGCTGAATCGTGCCGTAAACAAGCTCGGTAACAAGCCCAGCGTCCGCTCTCTGCAAACCTGCATCCTGCAATGTGCGATTAAGCTGCAAATTGCTGTATGCACCGGTTTGTGCGACCTTTACTAATGTATCCATTGCCAGCTCACGGGGAGATTTCACCTTTCGCGGTGCCGGCTGCTGCTGGCCGTTTTGAGCAGACTGCCCGCCGGCAGCAGGTCGTTTATGACCAGCTTTCGCTCCGGATTTTCCTTTTGCTCGATTGCTGCTATTGCGATTTGGACTTGGTTTTTGTGTACTTTCCGTCATGCTGCTCCACCATCTCCTAATCGTGTGCCCGCTTCTAAGCGTGCACCCTTAAGCCAATCTGCTGCGGTCATCGTTCTTTTTCCAGCGGGCTGAATTTCTTTCAGCACTAGTACGCCTTCACCCGTTTGAACGTGAATGCCGCTGCTGTCTGCTGCAACTACGGTCCCTGGCTCAGCAGCAGCATTAGCTGCTGTGGCTGCCGAAGGAACTCCGCAATTCCACACTTTGAATACTTCTCCGTTTAAGTACGTAAAGGCGCCGGCCATTGGCGACAAACCTCGTACCTGATTAAAGATGGCACGCGCAGGTCTTGTCCAATCAATTCGTTCATCATCGCGTGTCAAATTCGGTGCATAGGTTGCTTGCTCGTGCTGCTGCGGCTCGGCTTTTACTTCTCCAGCAACGATAGCAGGAAGCGTCTTGCCAAGCAGTTCAGCACCTGCGATGCTCAGCTTCTCAAACATTGTGCCTGATGTATCCTCATCGGTAATTGGAAGCTCCACGACGCTAATCATATCGCCCGTGTCCAGTCCTTCTGCCATATACATAATCGTCACGCCAGTTGAACTCTCGCCATTTATGATCGACCGCTGTATAGGTGCGCCGCCGCGATATTTCGGCAGCAGCGAGCCATGCACGTTGATGCATCCAAGTCGAGGGATTTCCAGCAGCGCCTTCGGCAATATTTGACCGTAGGCTGCCGTTACAATCAGATCCGGCTGCATCTCAGCAACCATTGCAACCGCCTCCGCACTGCGCATGCGCTCAGGCTGGAGCACTGGCAGTCCAAGCGACAACGCCGCTTCCTTTACAGGCGGCGGCGTCAGCGTTTTTTTGCGGCCCTTCGGCCGATCAGGCTGTGTTACAACAGCGACAACATTATATTGCTGCTCAAGGAGCAGCTTCAAAGAGGGAACGGCAAATTCTGGCGTCCCCATAAATACGATACGCATGAAGCTATTCGCCGCCTTTTCTAGCTCTTTCCGAAATGTCGTAGATGCTCTCCGCCAAATCGGTAAACAAAATGCCGTTCAAATGATCAACTTCATGCTGGAACGCGCGAGCGAAGTAACCAGATGCTTGAACGGTAAACGTCTGTCCGCTGCTGTCTTGTCCGGTTACCACAATGCGATCAGCACGCAGCACGTCGCCATTAAGATTCGGAATGCTAAGGCAGCCCTCAGGACCAAGCTGCTCTCCTTCTTGCTCTACGATGACGGGATTAACCATCTCGACCAAACCATTCTCATCGCCTACATCTACTACAATAACACGCTTCGAGATGCCGATTTGCGGCGCAGCAAGACCTACTCCCTCTGCATCGTACATCGTTTCAGCCATATCTTTTAACAGCTTTTGCAAGTTTGCATTAAATTTCGTTACTTCCTTCGCCACTTCCCTCAATACCGGATCTGGCTCTTTTACAATTATACGGATACTCATAGTATTCCCTTCCTTTACGTTCATTAAAATAGTAATAGCTATTTATAATATAACTTGTGGATCTACGTCAATACTGAATTGCACCTGGCGCTGCGGCGGACCATCCGTAAACGGGACGAGTGCCTTGCGAACAAGGGCCGAAGCATCGATACTCCCACGATATTTTATCACACATTGAAAACGGTAGCGATCTTTCATTCTCGAAATTGGCGATGCTACTGGTCCAAGCACCTCTAGCGCTCGACCAAAACCGCTGCTTAGCGAAATAAGGACGCCTTCATTTTCCGCTAATTCTCGCAGATCAGAAGCAAATCGTTCACTAATGGAAGATAGCAGCGGCAGCTGCTCATGAGACATCGTAACGAGAATCAGTCTGCAATAAGGCGGATAGCCCATTGCACTGCGATGACGCAGCTCTTCACTTACAAAAGCAGTGTAATCATGCTGCTGAGCGGTCACTACTGCATAATGCTCGGGAGCATAGGTTTGAATGACGACTTCACCTGGCAAATGATGCCTGCCTGCACGTCCCGCAACCTGTGTAAGCAATTGAAACGTTCGTTCTGCTGCGCGAAAATCAGGTAAATTAAGCGATGTATCGGCAGCAATTACGCCAACTAGAGTAACAAAAGGAAAATCAAGACCTTTCGCTACCATTTGCGTACCGAGCAATACATCCGCTTTACGCTCGCCAAACTGCTTCAGAAGCTTTTCATGCGAATTCTTTTCTGTAGTTGTATCCACATCCATGCGAATAACACGAATGCCCGGGAACAGCTTCGAGAGCTCTTCCTCAACCCGCTGCGTTCCAGTTCCAAAATAACGAATATGCTCGCTTTGACAAGAAGGACATGTGGTTGGGGCCTGCTCGGCATGCCCGCAATAGTGGCAGCGCAGCGCCCGTGATTTCTGATGATAGGTCAATGAAATATCGCAGTGGGGACAAGCTGCAGTATAGCCGCAAGACCTACACATCACAAATGTTGAGTAACCGCGTCTATTTAGAAGCAGCACCGATTGCTCTCCGCGCTCGAGCCTATCAGCAAGCGAGCTGTGAAGCAAGCGGCTGAACATCGAGCGGTTGCCTTCCTTCAGCTCCTCGCGCATGTCGATAACGGCAACCGGCGGAAGCGGTCTGTCGCCAACACGGCTAGGCATTGGCAGCAATGCCGGCTCGCGGCCTTCGTCACGGGCAGACAGCGGCCGGCTAGCCGCTGCAAAGGATTCCAGCGATGGCGTTGCCGAACCAAGAACGACTGCCGCTCCATGCTGCTTCGCTCTTCTGACCGCCACATCACGTGCATGATACTTCGGACTTTCCTCCTGTTTATAGGAGGATTCATGTTCTTCATCAATTATAATAAGCCCAATTCGTTCAAAAGGTGCAAAAATAGCGGAGCGTGCGCCAATGGCTACCTGAACTTGGCGGCTGCGAATTTTTCGCCACTCATCGTATCGCTCGCCATTCGAAAGCCGGCTATGCAGCACAGCAACTGCGTCGCCAAACCGTCCTTTAAAACGCTCAACCATTTGGGGCGTCAGTGAAATTTCAGGAACGAGTACAATGGCCTGCTTCTCCTGCTCCAAGCAAAATTGAATCGACTGCAAATAAACTTCCGTTTTCCCGCTTCCCGTTACGCCATGCAGCAGCATCGTCTGAGGCTCGCCCGCATCAACAGCTCTAACGATACGGTCATAAACATCTTTCTGGCCTTCTGTCAGCTCTAGCGGAGTCGTTCGTTCAAATTCTCTACCCGCATAAGGATCGCGCTGCTGCTCTACCTCTCTAAGCTCAAGCAGCCCTTTCTCTGCGAGTGAACGAACACTTGCCGCAGAGCCCCCTGCCAAAGCGAGCAGCTGCTGCATCGCCAGTGGTCCGCCATGCTCCAGCATAAAGGCAAGAACTTCACGCTGCTTAGCCGCACGAGAAGGCAAGGCTTCCATCTGTACGCGTACAGCCTCCACATTATCTGGCACATATACGGTCAGCACCTTGCGTACAGCCAGTCGATCGCGAATTGAAGTTTGTTCGACCAGCACACCTTCGCGAAGAGCAGCCTTAACGGCCTTTGCATGCTCAGGAAAACGCTCCAGCAGCACTTCAAGTTTAACAAGCTGTCCACTGCTGCCTAGCCACTCCAGCATAGCTGGCGGCAGATCCACCATTGCTGCTTCTTCGTCTTGAATGCCAACCAGCCGTTCAGCCTTTCCCTTCAAGGCTGCCGGAATCATAGCCTGAAGCGCTGTCGTCCATGAGCAGCAATATTTATCGCTCATCCATCTCGCAAGTTCAATAAGATCCGGCAATAAAGGCGGAACATGATCGAGCAGCTCTGAAATCGATTTTAATCGATTTATAGCAACATCTGTCGTCTCCGACAATTCCGTGACAAATCCTTGCAAGACGCGGCCGCCAAAAGGAACGCCAACGCGGCTGCCGACCTCAATCCAATCTTCAAAGGCTGCAGGCACTTCATAGTCAAACGGCCGATCCGTCTGGCGGCTCGGCACGTCAACAATTACTTTAGCAATCATTAGCCGTTCCCTCCAGGAGACACTAGCCGTCCTGCAATCAACTCCAGCAAGCGATTCGCAACCTCACGCTTAGACAATAGCGGCATCTTCTCCACAAGTCCTTCTGCGCCATATACTTGCACAATATTGGTATCTCCGTTAAAGCCCGCTCCGTCCTTGCTTACATCATTAGCAACAATGAGGTCGCATTGCTTGCGGCGCAGCTTGTCCATCGCATAATGCTCGATCTGCTCCGTTTCTGCAGCAAAACCAACAAGAAACTGCTTCTGCTTGTGCTGTCCCAATGTCTCCAAAATATCCTTTGTACGCTCTAGCTCGAGTACGAGCTTCTCGCCTTTTTTCTTCATCTTCTGATCGCTCACATGTGCTGCTCGATAATCGGCTACCGCTGCCGATTTCACGACAATATCCATGTCGTCATAGATGCTCGTAACAGCTTCAAGCATTTGCTGCGCGGACTCCACATGAATGACCTTCACACCTGCAGGAGGCTCTGCTGAGGTACGGCCCGCAACTAAAGTTACATCAGCGCCCATCATCAGCCCTGCCTCAGCAATTGCAAAGCCCATCTTGCCTGACGAGTCATTGGTCAAATATCTTACCGGGTCCAGTCGCTCAATCGTTCCACCCGCGGTAACAAGCAATTTTTTCCCTTTTAGCTTACCGTTTTTGCTAAACCACGAGTCGATTGCAGCTACGATATCTTCCGGTTCAGCAAGGCGTCCTTTGGCAACATAGCCGCATGCGAGCTGCCCAGTGCCAGGCTCAACAAACATCACGCCGCGCGACGCCAGCAGTTCCAAATTATGGACAACGGCTGGATGCTCATACATATGTACATTCATCGCTGGCGCTATGAGTACCGGACAAGTAGCAGCAAGCAGCGTTGTGCTAAGCATATCATCAGCGTGACCTCCGGCTAGCTTTGCTATTGCATTAGCTGTAGCCGGAGCAATGACGATTAAATCCGCATGATCTGCCAAATGAATATGAGAAACTACCGCTGGATCTCTCTCATCAAACGTATCGATATATACGGGATTGCGAGATAACGTTTGCAACGTGAGCGGCGTTATAAATTTTGTTGCCGATTCAGTCATGATGACGTTCACATTAACGCCCGCCTGCACCAGCTTGCTGCAAAGCGCTGCGCCTTTATAGGCTGCAATTCCGCCTGTGATGCCGAGTATAATTGTTTTTCCTTTTAGCATGGTGTATCTCCCGTCAAGCGTAAACAGCAAAACCCATCCTTTGGCGGCAATAGCCCGTTTCATGATGAAATATAAACTGCTTTCACAATATGTTAACATCAATTTTTATATTTCAAATGCAAACGGCAGAAGCCGCCCAATGGCAGATAAGCTCGTTACGCGATAAAATGATAAGCCGCATAATAAGTATCTAGCTTATCATGTTATATTATTTGAAATGTGTAACTTTATTTGTCATTGATAATTACGAATTGTGCTACCAATCCTTGCGTTCCCTTAAGCTTGTAATTTGGGCAACATGATGTTTGCCGTGCCAAGCTACAAATCCAAGAAAATAAGCTAATCCAATTTGACTGCCCTTCTCTGGATGATAGAACATTTTTTCGAAATCTGAAGCATTCATTGAACGAAGCAGCAATACCCAGCGCGCATAAATACCCTCTACAATCGCTAAGCTGATCTCTGTCGATGCTTGCAGGCTGTCAGCGGTTTCTGCCCAGCGTTCCCCGTTAAAAGGCTTAATCGTCGGATTGGACTCCGTCAGGGCAAGCTTGAATCGTGTGAAACTATTCATCGATGCATCTGCCAAATGATGAACTACCTGGCGCAAGCTCCATCCGCCGCTTCGATAAGACGTATTCAACATGTCTTCATCCAAATCTGCCAAAGCTGCTCTTAGCTGTCCTGGGAGCTTCTCAATCTCTACAATCCATTGTTCACGCTGCTTAACCGTCATTCCCTCGAACGAGTACCTGCCAATTGGATAACGTAATTTGTCCATTCCGTTCCCTCCTGTTCATTCGTCCTGCACCTGCAAACACTGCTTCTATCATATCATATGCGGCAGAAAATTCTAAGTAATCCATTCACATTTCGAGCTGTAATTTATGTTTTATTTCCCTTGATTAAGAGCTGCTTTTCTTAACTGATGAGCAAGCTTGTACAGCTCGGCAATATCATATCTGCCTATTTGCTCGAACCTACCTACTGCCTCGTCAATATCCACGACATCAACGGCAATGACTTGCTCGCCGTCTGGCGGATTAAGCGGTGCCTCCACCAGATTAACCTCGCCATAGCCGACTAGCCGCACAAAATGCGGGTGCGGAATATGCGGCCTATATGGCTCATCAGCAAACGAGCGGCATTGAAAGCAGCCAAACAACGTATAAGAAACCAATTCTGCACCAAGTTCTTCTTTCACTTCACGAACAAGGGCGTCCATATGGTGCTCGTTAGGCTCTAAAGTTCCTCCGGCAAGTTCCCATCTTCCGTCATCTAGCTTCATGACTACATATTGATCGCCAACCGTAGGTATAATGCTAATATTGCTAACAGATTTTTCTGCAACTTCGTAATCAAGAGAGAAACAATTTTCAACCAAACCCCATACTATACCTTTAGATAATGATGGAAAAGATTGCAGGCTAATGTTCATTTTGATGTACGTCCTTATCGTCTATTATTGATTATTCATCATTTTTAGAAATTCAAAGATTCCAACTGACATGCATATCCCTACAAGCACAATAAGAAAGCCAATAACAAAGTTCATCCATCCTGAGCGTTTGCGTCTAGGCTTAGCAACGATCCGCTTGACCTGTTCATCCAGCTTGTTTAATGACTCTTTTATTTCGCGGAGTTCCTGTTCATCTGCCATCATTCTCGCACTCACAGCCTCTCTTTGAAACGTTATGACCTGCTCAAACTCGCTTATCAACAATATGTTTGTTCTCTTTGATTTCTTTCCTCAGCATTTGGATCTCTGTATTAAGCATTTCCACTTGCTTTGTCAATTTAGACGAGTTTATCGAATCTCGGATAATAAATGACAATAGAAACAAGAAAACAACCATAATAATAATCGTAAAAAGAATGGGATCCACAGGATTGCTCCTTTCAAAAATTGTGAGCATTAAAAAAGAAAAAGGAGTGTAATACTGTCTCCAGTATACACTCCGCTGTTCTGTTTACTATAATAAAACAGATCTTAATCCTCTTTTGTTGCTAGGTTTTCCACTTGGAGAATGTCACCGTAAATTTCTTCTAGTGCCACACCAACATACTTGCGGGAGCGCGGGTTTTTAAGCTCCGACTTGTCTCCGTTGCGAAGCATGCGTGCGCGTCTTGAAGCTGCTACGACAAGCGTGTATTTACTGTCAACTTTTTTCACCATTTCATCAATGGACGGATATAACATCGTTCATTCTCCTCACTCATGCTTTCTCAATTGCGGCAACCATTCCCGAAACGTAAGGTAAATATCTTTCTCTGCGGCAATGCTCTGCAATCATGATGCTGCGAATACGATCGCATGCAGCATCTATCTCATCATTCAATACCGCATAGTCGTAGTGACCGAGCAAATTCATTTCTTCAACGGCCACAGACATGCGATTATTGATCGTATCCAAAGATTCAGTACCACGTCCGGTAATTCGCTGCTTCAGCTCATCCAAAGATGGTGGCAATAGAAATACGAAAATACCATCGGGAAACTTTTGTTTCACCTTAAGCGCTCCCTGTACCTCGATCTCCAAAATAACATCCTTGCCGCTTTCTAAAGTGCGTTCAACGAAATCACGCGGTGTACCGTAGTAATTACCAACATATTCAGCATGCTCCAAAAGTGCGTCACGCGCAATCATATCTTGGAACTGCTCTCTGCTTTTGAAAAAATAATTCACGCCATCTACTTCACCCTGACGCGGTAGCCTGGTCGTCGCCGACACAGAATAAACCAGCTCAGGAACCTTGTTGCGAAGAACCGAACAAACCGTTCCTTTGCCAACCCCTGAAGGGCCGGACAATACAATTAACAATCCCTTATCCATATTACTCCCCGTACTATTCGTCGTTATCGTCGTCCTTAGTGGATAATCGGTGCGCAACTGTTTCTGGCTGAACCGCCGATAAAATCACATGATCACTATCCGTAATAATAACAGCCCGTGTGCGACGACCATATGTAGCATCGATCAGCATATGTCGGTCACGCGCTTCTTGAATGATCCTTTTAATCGGAGCCGATTCAGGGCTTACGATTGATATAATGCGATTTGCAGATACAATATTACCAAATCCGATATTAATAAGTTTAATAGCCAAGCCTCGTTCCTCCTCCGCCTACGGTCTTCCCTTGTGCATCTGTCTACAAATGTTCAAATACCTTTTATATTTTATAAATGTGAATACGACAAGTTCGCGTTCTTGCCAAATACCGACAGAACTACTGCACTATTGTTGACGAAAAAAGTGTCGGACATACTTCCGTTACAGGCTTTAGAAGCCATTATAAACGATTTTAGGCAGCCTGTCCTTACCACGCTGAATATGTGCGGCATCTGTATCCATGATTCATTTTAATTGATTTTTCACGAACGAACAAGCGAAAATGCGAAAACAAGCAAAAAAAGGCTGTTTTCGCATCTATTTTATCGATTTAGTTGTGTACGCTCAGTCTTCTCCCAAACGTATTTGGTAAGCTGAACACCCATATCATAGAACATAAACGGTGTGATTAAATATATGCCATTAAAATGCGGCAAAGCAACGTCGAGCAGCTCCTTTGCAATTTGCACGCCTTCCGCTCGGCCCGCTTCCCCTTCAAGACCCGCCATGCGCTGGCGAACCTCATCAGATAGCTGGATACCAGGCACCTCGTTATGCAAATATTCGGCATTCCGTCCGCTGGCCAGTGGCATAATTCCGATAAATACTGGTACTGACAAATGCTTCGTTGATTCTGCGATTCGCTCAATTAAGGTTGGGTCATAGACAGGCTGCGTCATAATGTAATCTGCACCCGAAGTAATTTTACGTTCAAGCCGTTGGACCGCTTTGTCTAAATGCTTCACATTAGGATTAAATGCGGCGCCTACAACAAACTTCGCTTTTTGCTTAAGCGGCTTGCCTGAGAAGGCTGTTCCATCATTCAACTGCTTAATCATACGAATCATCTCGAAGGAAGTAAGGTCATAAACCGAGCTCGAATCCGGCAAATCGCCAAATCGGGCAGGATCTCCAGTTACAGCGAGCACATGATCGATATCGAGTGCATCGAGACCCATCATATGTGACTGCGTACCAATCAAGTTGCGATCTCGGCAAGCGATATGCACGAGCGGACGAATGCCTACTTTCTCTTGGACAAGCGCTGCGAGTGCAATGTTGCTCATTCGCGTAACAGCCAGTGAGTTGTCAGCCATCGTAACCGCATCCGCCTTTGCTTCCTTCAAAGCAGCAGCACCAGCCATAAATTTGCGAATATCCAAATCACGCGGCGGGTCAAGCTCAACAATGACGGTGTGGCGCTTCTGAACCAAATCTACAATGTTAGGCTCCTGCACCGTTTGTTTCAGTGGCGCAGCGTCTACTGTATCAGCTGATTTCTCAACTGGCTTTACAACAATTCTCTCTGCTGCAGCCGTATGAACAGCTGCTTGTCCGAGCTGTGGAACATAACCGTCTAGCGCCTCGGCAATTGCCTTAATGTGCTCAGGAGTCGTACCGCAGCAGCCGCCAATCAAGCGAGCGCCGCGATCTGCAAAGCGCAAGGCTGTCTCTGCAAAATATTCAGGTCCTGCGGGATACGTATATTTGCCATCAATATAGTCGGGTATACCTGCATTCGGATATACCGATAATGGTAAGCCAACTGGCCCCGTTATCGAGTCGATCGCTCTCATAATCCCATTCGGGCCGCTGCGGCAATTAAATCCAACCATATCAGCGCCCTCTTCTTGCAGTAAATCGAAGGCTCCCTTCATGCCATTCCCATCCTGCGTGCGGCCAACATCCTCGACTGCAAACTGGCAAATAACAGGAACATTTGACGTTGCTCTAGCAATCTTAAGGGCAAGCAGCATTTCATCAAGATCATAGAAGGTTTCCAGCAAAAGACCATCCACGCCCTCATCAAGCAGCGCATGCATTTGCCGCTGATAGGCTTCAATTACTTTAGCTGTTCGCAAATTTTTCAGCTTGCCGTCTCGAATAGAGCCAACAGCGCCTACAACATAAGCATCATTGCCGATCGCTGCGCGAGCTGCGCGTACACCAGCACGGTTAATTGCATCCATTTCGTCTTCTAAGCCATATTTCGAGAGCTTCTCAAGATTGGCTGAGAATGTGTTTGTCTCAATTACGCGCGCGCCAGCTTCATAGTAGCGACGGTGAATATTTTCAATTACATCGGGACGGTTCGTATTGATTTCCTCATAAGAAACGCCGACAGGGAACCCCATCTGATATAGATAGGTTCCCATCGCGCCGTCCCCGGTCAAGATACGCTGCTGGAGCGCTTCCCTCAAATCCGGTTTCATTATATTCATACCACCCATCTTACTTTGCTCTTAAAACTCGCCGCAGAATGATACTGCAGCTGGTCCAGACATATATACATGATTATCGGATTCATTCCACTCAATCAATAGGTCGCCGCCTTTGAGTGAAACCGTTGCTGTCCGATCTGTTGCGCCAGTGAGTACAGAAGCAACTACAGTTGCGCAAGCGCCTGTACCGCAAGCTAGCGTTGGTCCTGCACCGCGCTCCCAGACGCGCATATCGGTATGCGTACGGGAGTTCACCGTAACGAACTCAACATTTATTTTACGTGGAAATAACGGATGTGTCTCAAGTTTGGGACCCCAAGTGCCTAGATCAAAATTCACAGCATCATCAACGTAGATGACACAGTGAGGGTTGCCCATCGATACAGCGGTAAAACGGAATTCACGACCGTCCACCTCTATCGGATGTTCAACGACTTGCTCCGCATCGATCGTTGTTGGTACACGAAGGCCATTTAGAATCGGCTCTCCCATATCTACACGCACAGATGACACTTTGCCATCTTGAACGGTGAGCTGCACTTTTTGAGCGCCTGCGCCAAGTGTTTCGATTGTAATCTCTTCTTTATCGGTTAAGCCATTATCATACACATATTTAGCGACGCAGCGAATGGCGTTGCCGCATTGCTCAGCTTCTGAGCCATCAGAATTAATAATGCGCATACGGAAATCCGCGATTTCTGAAGGCAAAATATAAACGAGACCATCTGCCCCGATTCCAAAAAACCGGTTGCAAAGCTGTATAGCTAATTCCGCAACATTTTCTGGAAGCTGCTGCTCGCCTGCAATCACCACAAAGTCATTTCCCAAACCGTTCATTTTTGTAAAATTCATCTGAATGCCCTCTCCTTGCTACATCTCTAGGTATGATAAAACTATGATTAATTGCTAATAGCATACCGCAAAGCAAGGAGAAAGGCTATTCATAATTTGTATCAAGATTTGTATTTTTTCGTTATCTTGCCGCGGTTTGAGGGCCTAACGGCCATTTCGTTTTACCTTTATTTTTCTTGGAAGTGCCGAATACACTGCCAATTCCCATTAAGAAAGTAGGAATTCCCGCAGCTACAAAGACGAGACACCATTCACGGAAGTTAAGTGGAACGGTTTTGAAGATAGGCTGCAATGCATCGATATAAAGCACTCCGATCATCAACACTAGCGAAGACAATACGGCAAGCACCAAATATTTATTTTGGAACGGATTACGGTGAAAAATGGAACGCGAGCTTCGGCAGTCAAATACATGGATGAGCTGTGCCATAACGAGAGTAGCGAAAGCTACCGTTTGCGCCTTCATTAGGTGCGCAGCATTGTTTGGACCGTCTTGAAGCGTAATCCAGAAAGCGCCAAGCGTACATACACCTATCAGAATGCCTCGGCTTATAATTTTCCAGCCCAGCCTGCGGGAGAAGATGCTCTCCTTTGCCGAACGTGGCTTTTGCTGCATTAAATCCTTTTCTGCCTGATCTACGCCAAGCGCCATTGCCGGCAATCCGTCCGTGACCAGATTGACCCACAATATTTGAATCGGTACGAGCGGAAGCGGCAATCCAGCCATCATCGCAAGAAACATGACAAGTATCTCGCCAACGTTTGATGCTAATAAATAACGGATAAATTTTCGAATATTTTCATAAATGCCTCTTCCTTCTTCTATAGCAGCAACAATTGTCGAGAAGTTGTCATCACTCAGAACGAGCGCGGACGCTTCCTTCGATACATCCGTTCCGGTAATCCCCATCGAAATTCCGATATCCGCTGCTTTGATCGCTGGAGCATCATTTACGCCGTCGCCTGTCATCGCAACGACATGTCCTTGGCGCTGAAGCGCTTTGACGATACGCAGTTTATGCTCTGGCGATACACGCGCGTATACATAAATATTGTCTACGAGCCGGTCGAGCTGTTCATCAGACATCGCCTCCAGCTGCTTGCCGCTCATAGCGATGCCTCCGCGCGGCATAATGCCTAGTTGACCTGCAATTGCTTCTGCTGTCAGCTGATGATCTCCGGTAATCATAACGGTTTTAATTCCCGCACGCCTGCAGTTCGTAATCGCTTCTTTCACCTCGCGGCGAGGCGGATCGATCATCCCAGTCAAGCCTACGAATACAAGCTGACTCTCTACGTCTTCTTCGGTCTCACAAGCGTCGGATGCGCGCAAATCCCGGTATGCAAGTCCCAATACACGAAGCGCTGACTGCGCCATAACCTCGCCTGCTTCAGCGCATTTGCGCTTCAGCGTTGCAGTAAACGGAACGACCTTCCCTTCCCAGAGAACATAAGAGCAATGATCCATCAGTAAATCAGGGGCACCCTTGGTGCAAATAAGCCGCCCGCCTTGGTGCGATACAACAACTGACATCCGTTTGCGCTCCGAGTCAAATGGAAATTCCTTCTCCCGTTTATATAGCGGCTCCAATGATTTGGCAGAGGAGCCCAGCTTTGCTGAAAGCACAGCAAGCGCACCTTCAGTTGGATCTCCCTTAAGTATCCACTCTTCATGCTGCTCCTTGTTTCTGCGCTTGCCCGTATCTACAGCTTCTACCTTCGACAGCTGTGCGTTATTGCACAAGGCGCTTACTTGAAGGAGACGTTTAATTGATAAATCATGCTTAATGTCAAGCGCATTGCCAGCTTCATAAATTGCACCATTTGGAACGTAGCCCTCTCCGCTCACTTCAAGCTGTCTGCCGCCAATCCAGACATGGGTAACCGTCATTTTGTTTTGTGTCAGCGTCCCTGTTTTGTCCGAGCATATAACGGATGCGCAGCCTAATGTTTCAACTGAAGGCAGCTTGCGAACGATTGCCTTCCGTTTAATCATCCGCTGTACGCCAAGAGCTAAAGCGATGGTCACAATTGCTGGCAGCCCCTCTGGAATAGCTGCTACCGCCAAGCTAACACCTGCAAGGAACATGCCATACGCTGGCTGGCCGTGCAAAATACCTGCAATGACTACCATAATCGTCAAGCCGATCGCCACAACGATTAATATTTTGCCTAACTGCTCTAAACGATGCTGCAGCGGCGTTTCCATCGATTCAGTCTGTTGAATAAGTCCTGCTATTTTGCCCATTTCCGTATCCATGCCTGTACGAATGACGACTGCTCGAGCAGTTCCCCTTGTGAGCATCGTGCCCATGAAGCCCATGTTGCGCTGATCACCCAAAGGCAAGTCTTCCTCTGCAATCGCTGCAGCGTGCTTACCAACGGGGACAGACTCCCCCGTCAAAGCGGACTCTTCCACATAGCAGCTATTGGCTTCAAGCAGCCGTACATCAGCCGGAATGCGGTCTCCGCTTTCCAAATAAATAAGATCGCCTGCCACAAGCTCTTTCGCTGGTACAGTCAGTAGCTCGCCTCCGCGTATAACCTTGGCTGTCGGGGCGGATAATTCCTTAAGCGCCCGCAATGAGCGCTCGGCTCGAAATTCCTGCACGAATCCAAGCACGGCGTTGAGAGCAATGATCGCAACAATCGTAATTGCATCTAAATATTCGCCCAG
This sequence comes from Paenibacillus sp. NRS-1760, assembly GCF_050467785.1. NCBI lineage: Bacteria > Bacillati > Bacillota > Bacilli > Caryophanales > Paenibacillaceae > Paenibacillus > Paenibacillus sp. NRS-1760. The sequence goes on from NZ_JBITPK010000006.1 coordinate 336,543, forward strand.
CAAGCCAGAAATCAACGTTGCACCCATTAAAACGAGTACCATAAAATCCTTAAATTGATTAAGGAACAACAAAATCGGCGAGACGCGCTTGCCCTCAGACAATTCGTTTTTTCCATTTTCTTCTAGACGTTGCGCCGCTGCCGACGTAGTCAGTCCTTGATCTGGGGAGCTGACTAATGCGTCAATCAGCTCAATTGTCCCCATTTGATGCCATTTCATTTGTTCCATGGTTTAACTCCCTCCTGTAATATGCCGAGCCAAGCAGCTAAGTTGTCGGCCCTTCGGACAGCCTTTATAGGGTAAATGTATTCGGACAGCCCTTAAAATATCCCATAAAAGACTTAAGTTTTTGGCTCAACTATGGCATGATAGAGAAAGACTTACAAAGGAAGCGAGGAACAACACCATGGCATTAGACGGCATCGTCACCCATGCAATTACGCAAGACCTACAGCGCTGCGTCGGAGCGCGTATACATAAGATTCACCAGCCTACCAATCATGAGCTTGTTTTCAGCATTCGCGGAGCCGGCACGCAGGGCAAATTGCTCTTGTCCGCCAACCCGACCTACCCAAGGGTGCACTGGACAACCGGTACGTACGTCAACCCTATGGAAGCGCCTATGTTTTGCATGCTGCTTCGGAAGCATTGCGAAGGCGGACTGATTGAATCCGTTCGTCAAGTTGGTCGGGAGCGTATCATTCATATTGAGGTTAAACATCGGGACGAGCTCGGCGATTTATCGAATAAAACGATTGTTGTGGAAATTATGGGGCGTCATAGCAACATTATTTTGATGGACCCTTCAACCGGCCTCATTCACGATGGCATCCACCATGTGACGCCAGCCATAAGCAGTCACCGCATCGTATTGCCCGGCAGCACCTATACCTCTCCGCCTGAGCAAGGCAAACTAGATCCGCTTTCGATTGTGAACGAGCAGCAGTTTTTGGACGCTTTAAGCGATACGGATGAAGCCGCTCCTCTTTACAAAAGACTAGTCGACAAGCTAAGCGGCTTTAGCCCTTTGCTCGCCAAAGAGCTGGTTCATCGAGCAGGTGCAGATGTGCTTCCAGAGGCTGAACAAGGTTCTGAGGAAAGCGTAGTGGCGGTTTGGAAGAGCTTCTCAACCTTTATGGAGCAAGTAAAACAAGACATTTATAAACCTACAATTAAAACCAACGCAGATACCGGCAAGTCATTTTTCTCTGTCACTGAGCTTACACATATCGATGGAGAAGAAACGGTATTCCCAGACATTAGTGCCTGCCTTGAAGGTTTCTACGGCAATAAGGCTGAACGCGATACCGTTAAGCAGCGCGCTGCTGACCTCATCCGATTCGTTCAAAATGAAAAAGCAAAAAACGTTACAAAAATTAAAAAGCTTGAGGATACGCTCGTTGAAGCGAAGGATGCTGAAAAATATCGGGTACTGGGCGAGCTCCTTACTGCCTATATGCATCAGATGAAGCGCGGCGACACAACAATTGAGCTCGTCAATTTCTATGATGAGGAGCAAGCTGTAATAAAGATTGATCTTGATCCGCATCTTACTCCTTCTGACAACGCTCAGCGTTATTTCCGGCGTTACACGAAGCACAAAAACAGTCTATCCATCGTGGCCGAGCAAATGGAGCTCGCTCGTACAGAAATTCAATATTTTGAAACCTTGCTTCAGCAGGTCGATAACGCCTCACTTGGCGATATAAGCGAAATTCGTGACGAGCTCGTGGAACAAGGCTATATGAAGGAACGTGGACGCCGCGGTCCAAAGAAGAAAAAAACGCTTAAACCAACCTTGCTTTGTTATACCTCTTCCGAGGGGGTAACGATGTATGTCGGCAAAAACAATACACAAAACGAATACTTGACGAACCGCCTTGCTTCACCTTCTGACACATGGCTGCACACAAAGGATATTCCTGGTTCTCATGTCGTTATAAAAGGCGGAGACTTTGGCAATGCAACACTTGAAGAAGCCGCTATGCTCTCTGCACATTATAGTCAGGCTCGCGACTCCAGCTCGATACCAGTAGACTACACAACGATACGTCATGTACGTAAGCCAAGCGGTGCTAAGCCGGGGTTTGTTATCTATGACAATCAGAAAACGTTGTTTATTACGCCAGACGAGCGACGTATCAAATCGCTGGCATGCCAGCTGAAATAGACAGCTCTAGCGGTACTGCAACAAACTCTCTTGATTTGCAGCATCCGAAAATCTTCATCAAACAAAAGGGAAAAGGGAACTTCCTTGGATAAGAAGTTCCCTTTTGCTGTATTTCAATAAAGCTTCCTGGCCTCGCTTATTCCTCTATTTAATCCTCAGTGCCTAGCTCCTTGTTCAAGTTATCGGACAAATATTGAATAATTCCATTCTCTGCATCCTGTGCATATTCCCATACCATCGCACCTGCTAGATCTCTTTGCTTGATGTATTTGACCTTTTCTCGCAAAGCTTCTTTGTCTTCATAACTAATGAAGGTACTGCCGTTAAATAGGTAAGCTGCTTTTGCTTGATCGTCAAAATAACGCTTAAATCCATTTTTGTCCAAATATTTCTCCTCAATATTTCGATAATGAATATTTACTTTCTCGATATCGATTGGCTTGCCCTTGGCAAAAAAACCATCTTCATCACTGTTCACATCTGTCCAGCCATATGAATAAGCTGGGATGCCAAGCAGCAGTTTCTTGCTATCAACTCCGTGATCTAGAAAAGCTCGCACGATCTGATCCACGCTTTGAGTCGCTTTATTCCCTTTATCTTTGTAAAGATTAGCATTAAATCCTGTCGTTTCGGACCATCTGCCAGTCAGATCGTAGCTCATGACATTGATGAAGTCGACATACTTTTCTACGGCCTTCACTTCTACATTTTTAAAATACCAATCTTGTGTACCTGCTGCAAAAGTAAGAATATACTTTTTGTTTCCTTTATGCGGCAGCAGGTTTAACTGTTCTCTTAGCTCTCGCATTAAGCTTGTAAAGTTTTTTGTATCCTTTGGACTCGCCTTTACGGTTCCCCATGCGTCGAAGGCAGGAAACTCCCAGTCAATATCAACACCATCGAGATTGAGCTCCTTGACCAAATCAATAATATTTTTCGTAAATACATATCGATTGCCGTCGAGCGAAGCGTCTGAGAAGCCATCTACGCCGTAACCCCCAACGGCAAGAACAAATTTTGTCTTTGGATTATTGGCTTTGAGCTGTATAATGTTTTGTTTGATCTGCTTGTTCCCTTCTTCTTTTTCATGAAAGAACAAGCCAGTACCGGAAATTTTGGCGAAGGCAACAAAGGCGATATCTACGCCCTGCTCCGATAATCTTACATCCTTCGGGTCGCGCCATGCTTCGATATATACCGTTGACAACTTCCGATCCTCTGCGTTTACGCTTTGGTAGAAGTAAATGCCCATACCAACAAGAAGCACAGCCACAAGCGCTTTGGTCAAAAAATTCACTTTTAGCGCTTTCGTTCCTTTTCGCGCAGTTATCATTTTTTTCCCTTTTACCGTCTTCTTCACATTCACCCCGCTACCCCCTTCCGCCGAATAAAATATGCGTTACCCACCGATTCAAATTAAACACTTTGACAACGATATAACTAATCGAGAAAATCGCAACGATATTAAACAGAAGGCTTAATGTCGTCTCAAGGAATGTTGCATCGATAGCCACATCCCTTGAAACCATCGTATCGACCAAGAGATGGATTAAATAAATGCTGAAGCTTGCCGTAGAGACGGAGCCTATTACTTTTTTAACCTTATAATTTGTTTTCCGGCTAATCATCGTATCTTTTTCCTTAAAAAACAGAAACACGCCGATCGCCATTAAGAAGCTTGTAATGGAATAGTTGCCGTAAAACATCTCGTCCAGCACCCCGCCATATGAGGACACTACATAAGTCAATATTGGAGTTAGGAAAAAGGACAAAATGCCGAGATTAAACAATGTGTGCTTAATAACGGGACGAAGCTCGACATTAAAGAGATAGTAGCCAAGTACAAAATAACCTAAATTGCCCATAAAAAATGGAATATTCATACTAGGTACATAAAGGTGCTGATCGGTTAGGCGTAAGAAGATGTCGGATACTAACCGGTACAAGATACTGACGATAAACCATAAGATTAGAAAATATCTTAGATCCTTCTCACTGCATGAGCGTACGAGATTGCCAATTAGCGGAACGGTCATATAAATGGCAATAATAGCGTACAAAAACCACAAATGAACGTAGTTTCCATCTGTTACTAATTTTTTGCCAAAATCGAGAATGAACTCGTACGCGCTCATTTGGCTTTTGAGGATGTAATACTCCTTGTAATAGCCGTAAATTAATGACCATGTAAGCAAAGGAATGATCAGAGGCAGTATTCTTTTCTTATAAAATCCTTTATAGGACTTCACTTCGATTCTCAAAATCATTGCACCGCTGATCATAAAAAATACCGGAACTGCAAAGCGGCAAATTGAGTTGAATACATTGCTGACCCACCATGAGGTTGTCGAAAAATCATTCGTTCGGGTCAGCAAGGATGCAGTAATATGAAGCACGATAACGGCTACTATGGAGAGAATCCTTAATAAATCAATATACATAATTCGATTATTTTGAACATGGGCTGTGTTGCTCATAATGTCCCTCCAATATTATCTCGAACTTGCCACTGTATTTTGGCTAATGGATGCGACGCCCTTGCGTTCGACAAAACCCCATCCTTCATCATTGTCGAAATATTTGAATGTTCCAATGATGTTAATGTAAAGGAGCACAAATCGGTATGTGAACAATTCCAACTGACTAAATCCAAACATTTTAATATAATCTAGCAACGAATAATTACTGCCATACTTTTTGCACAAATAGAGTGATATAACGATTTGAATTGCATTCACTATCATCGTGACAAGGAATAGTACAATCGCTGCCCATATGCCGCTGCCCGATGTAATGGCGTGCGCCATGTGGAAAATCGTCGTAAATGCGGTTAATGTTCCGAGTACGAAGCCGTCTATTGCAAAAAACAAGCTGACGCCGATACTGAAGCTCCGAGATAATTTCGACCAATAAATGAGGATACAATCCACAAACGCTTTCTGCCAACGAATACGCTGCTTGTAGAAGTTTTTCATATTTTCCGGACATTCGGTGTAACATACCGCCTCCGGCGCGTAGACCAGTCTTTTTTTGAGTTTATTTGCTTTCATGTACTCGTGGATTTTCAAAGTGATGTCGATATCCTCGCCAACCGTGCTTCTGAACCCGTTCACATCAAACATGAGTTCCTTGTAGAAGGCTCCGAATGCCCCTGAGATAACGACGATGGAGTTAAATAGCGATTGTGTTAATTTGCGGACGTAGAAGCTGTGGATATAACTAATGACTTGGCTTTTTATAATGCCTTTTCCTATAAATTTCTCCATAATGACGCCGTCTTGTCGTTCTGCGCCTTGTACGATTTTGACGGTTCCCCCTAGGGCAATAATGTCGCTTTCGTGAAAATATTGGTTTACGTATTTTAAGGAGTTTACTTCCAGCATACTGTCAGCATCAAGCGTAATAACAATTTCGCCATTCGCATAATCGATGCCAGCATTGAGTGAATCTGCTTTGCCGCCATTCATTTTGTCCATGACGTAGATGTTGGGAAATTTGCTTGAACGGTAAAAACCTCTAATTCTTTTATATTTCAGTTTTTGACTAGCCTTTCTGTAATCATTCCGAAGATCCAATAGCTCTTGCAGCTTGTTAAAGGTACGATCTTTAGAGCCGTCATTTACGATAATGATCTCATGATTCTGATAATGCAGACCCTGCATCGCATCGATGCAATTTTTGATCGTAAGCTCCTCGTTATACGCAGGAACCAGGACCGATAACGACTTCTCATTAAGCTCGTTATTAAGCTTTCGCACCTTGCTGAAGAACAACGGAATAACCGTATACAGCAGTTGAAAGATGAGAAAAACAACGGTTGTCGCATACAGCATGTACTGAATAACTATCCACTCCTTCATTTAGCAATGGCGATTACGAACCATTGCTACGTTTCTTTTTCTACTTTCAACCTATCTCATCATTATCAGAATTGTAAAATCTCACCAGTTTTCAATAAAACGAATACATCTGCTATTATCTATCGTTTTCTATCATTTGCTTCGGTTTTCTTGCTAAAAGCCAAATATTTAACTTCCAATCATTTGCAGATTTTGTCGAATCAAGGGCGTTAATTGAGGAATGAGCTAATAGTTCATTTTTTTGAAAGCGTATAACCAACCTTCCTAGTGGGTTTTTTCTTGGCATCTTCTATTAAATAAAAATCGACAAAATCTATAATTTTCACTTTGTAAATGATTTATGAAATTTATGTTTGCTCGTTTTCGTCACCATTTTGTCATATTTATATTGAATTATGGTGTTTAAAACCATATTTATGATTTATTAATTCAAAATTTGCATAATAACTACAAATATCTATACCGACATTTTCCAAATACCAAAAATTCGCTCGAAACCGCAAAAAAGAGGCAGTCCAAAGGTTATAAGCCCTTAAGATTGCCTCTTTCAATAACAATTCGTTTCATTGCATAGTAAAGCGTTCACTTCAAGTCCTCAGATGGCTAAGGTCATCATCCTGAAGGCTGAAGCTGCTTTAGCACGCTTGCATTTACGGTACGGCTGCCCACCTCGCCATGAAATACAACGCCTTGACGCGATCCATGGAAATCCGATCCACCTGTAACGATCAGGTTGAATTCCGCTGCAAGCTGCCCGTATCTTTGCTCTTCTTCCGGTCCATGATCCGAATGGAACACCTCGATGCCCTGCACGCCATAGCGTACCAGTTCTTCGACTAAAGAATCATTGTTGTATAAACCAGGATGCGCAATAACACTTGTGCCTCCCGCTTCTCTAATCCAGTCAATCGCCTCAAATGGAGTCAATCTCGGTGGATTGACATACGCCACGGCTCCGGCAGCCAAATAGCGATCGAAAGCTTCCTTCATATTTTGAACGAAACCTTTTTGAATAAGTGCAGCAGCAATATGCGGGCGACCAATACTTACCTCGGCTGCTTGGAGCTCTTCCTTCGAGCTTTCACCATGAGCCGCAGCGATAACATCATCCATAGACAGCACAACGCCAAGCTCATTTAATTTAGTTATAATCATTTCATTCCGTTGATCTCTTAGCCCGCGCAAACTCGAAAGACGCGATAACCACTTCTCGTCGTTATTATTCGTGTAATAGCCGAGAATATGAATATCCGTTCCTTCTGCCACCGTGCTCACCTCAACACCGGGAACAACCGTAATGTTTAATCGTTCGCCCTCAAGCAAAGCTTCAGCTACACCAGCCACCGTATCGTGATCTGTTATAGCAATCGCAGCAAGCCCTGCCTCTTTGGCTAGCCGAACATTATCCGCGGGGCTTTGCATGCCATCAGAAGCCGTCGTGTGCGTATGCAAATCAGCAAGTACGTTCATTAGAGCCATTGCTGCAAATCCCTCTCTCTCAAAAAACTTAGAAAAGTAACAGCTGATATCGGCAATATAGCCGATTTTAAGTATATCGAATAAAACTGTCGTTGGAACTTGGAATCCGACACTTTAATCATCCGAATTAAATCAAGCGCAACTTCATGTTTTACAGAGGAAGAGGAAATAAAAGATATGCCAAGGCCTGCTTCAACTGCAGATTTGACTGCTCCAGTGCTGCCCAGCTCCATTACGATCTTCATCGATGCAGGATCTATATTTTTTTTCCTCAGCTGCTCCTCCATGACAAGTCTTGTCCCCGAGCCTTGCTCACGCAGAACAAACGGATATTCCATCGCTTCTTCCAATGTAACCGATTCTCGATCGGCTAATGGATGCGATTGCGATACGATCAATCTAAGCTCATCGCTCATTACCGCCTCCATATGCATATCGGGATGATTAACAGGAGCTTCAATTAATCCGAAATTAAGCTGATGATTCAAAATATCCTCCATAATTTGCGAGGTATTCATAACTTTCATACTAATCGAAATATGCGGATATTCCTGTCCAAAAGGACCAAGCAGGCGCGGCAAAATATATTCACCTATCGTTAAGCTCGAACCGAGCTGCAATCTTCCCTTAAGCTGCTTCGTGAATGCTGACATCGCCTGATCTGTATCTCGTATAAGATCGATGCTCCTCTGCGCGTAAGGCATAAGAGCCCGTCCAGCTTCTGTAAGCTCGATTCGCTTCGTTGATCGCTGAAGCAGCTTCGTGCCAAAATAATCTTCCAGTGACTGCACTTGCATCGTAACGGCTGGCTGAGTCATATGTAATGATTGCGCTGCAGCTGAAAAACTGCCGCGTTCCGCAACCGTGCAAAATATGTGCAGTTGATGAAAATTAAGCGCCATCGTCCAATCATCCTTTCTTCTGGTGCTTATTATACTATAAACCTTGTACAGAATCTTACAACACGCACAAAAAAAGCGTGCAATCTGTTTTAGGATTGGACGCTCCACTCTTTGATATATAGGTACAAAGTCTCATTTTCTTTTTCTGCTGCTTTTGACGAGAGTCATGCGCCGTGAATGGCGAAGCCACGAATAGTAGGACTTTAGATCCCTTAGCTCGATTGTTTCTGACATGCGCCCAAGGAAAGTTACTATGATCATTTTATGTAGCGGAGTTCCGGTTATATCCGTTTCTGTCATCGAATCTGCAAATTCAGCAACAAATACGAGATCGTCGTCAATTAAATAAACGTCCTGCTCATTGCGGTAATAAGGCTCGATGCGGCCTTGTTTCAAGCATTCCCATAAATATTCAGCTATATCTTCATAACCGGTTTTCTCGCTTTCTATCCGGTCAAGCCAACGACTTTTGGCATGGTTTGTAATAACGATATCCGCTACTTTTTTGTCACCTAGATCAATATAAAACGACTCATATGTGTTCCATCTTCTCGTCATTCTATCTTTCACTTCGCAACCTACTCCTTCCAAAGAACCAGGGCTTTTATACTATGAATTTAATTCCATTCTATCACGATTGTCCGAGATTACAACAAAAAATTAAAGTCCGACCATTTTTGTAAGTTTCTGGCTATTATAATAAAAAAAAGACGTTTCTCAGTGTTATTGCACACCTTGAAACGTCTTTTAGTGCATGTTTTGAAGTTTTTACCAATATTTCCTTCGTTATGCGATTGATTAGCTTTACGAACAACGTCATCAGACGAGTGTTTTCGACTAAACCTTTACAAACTATAAAATCTAGTTTTATCTTCACTGTCTTTGCTGTACTCTGTCTTAATCTCGTTTCGATACGATCGTTCAATCTTTCGTACGTACGAGAGCTTCCCCATCTGCCGCACAGCCTCTTCAGAGCGTTCCGCATTCATATACATCACAACGTAATGCATCTTCCGCGACATATAATGAACCGTCCCGAACCTCTCCAGTGATCTTGCCGCTTTCAAATCACTTACCCAAACGATATAACCTGTTCGATCCGGTAGCATCTTTTCCCTCCTCAAAGGTTTGCGTAGCAAACCTCACTTCGTAAGCATTTACCTAGGTTTGCGTAGCAAACCTCACTTCGTAAGCCTATGCTTCTTCCTTGTTCGCTCTTATGGCTACTAACTAACTGCAACCGCCGCTTCCACAGCTGCATGAGCCGCCGCTTCCACAGCTACCGCCGCCGGCAGCTTTTTCATTGCCAGGCACTTTAATATTGTCCGAAACGGACTCCGCTATCGTGCGGGATACATCATAAAGCATTTCATCAACGATCTGCTCGGCTAGCTTGAAGCGGCGAACGCTTTCAATTTCGCTTAGCTCTCGTTCGATTTGCTTCACTTTGTCTTTCGCTTCGTTGTAGTCAGGATGAAAGCGCCCGAATCGTTGGCATTCCTCAAACAGTATCTTCGCTTTATCGAACCGTTTGGTAATTTGCTTCACTTCTTCATCTTCATTCACAGCTGACTTCCAATATAAATATTCGGCAACTTCCGCCGATTGATTAATCGAATCACCTAAATCATAGGCGCAAAGCAGCAGCGACGCCATATCGAGAGAAGAAACGCCGCCTTGCGGTTGCTCCAACTGAATAGCCGTTAAACCTTCAGCAGTTGGCATTTATCCACCTCTTTCCCATTCGCTAAATTCTACACTATCATATCATATTTAATTAGCCAATAGATAGAGATTATATTGGGCTGCCTTGGCCTGGTATCACTAAGCACATCTCTTCCCACATATCAGGAGTCAACCTGATCTGCTCTCGCTGCGGGTCATCACGCAGCAGCCCGACGACGGCCCATCCGTCGCCTTGCTGCTCAAGCTTCTCAGGCACAAATGAACGAAGCTCCCTTTCCATGCGAAGCTGAACAGGCGTTTGCCATTGCAATGCCTTCTCAATTAATTCTTTTCTTGTCGAATGATGGTATGCACGCAGCTGCTTTGTCCACATGGAAGGCACAAGCTCCATTTCAAAGAACAAAAGCGGTTTTTTCCTAGCGGCTAAATCTCTGAGTTCATAATGATGAAGCGGAAAAGCTTCATAAATATAAGAAGGAGCGGGTATTTTTGATTCCTCCTTCGGCAGAAGTTCAAGTAAGCGCGATCCCTCTATATCGAAACTAACGAATGGGTAATTATATTCGTCATTTGCAAATTCTGTCTGAACCATTTTGCGTGCGGGATATCCTGCTTTTTGCAAACATGCTCGGATCTCACTTATATGAGACTTTTCAACAATGAAATCCAAGTGACCAAGCTTCTCCATCAATAAAGGGGCTACACCAGAATCATTTTCCACTATTGCCGCCATCTCTTCACTATCGCAGCGCAGCAGCGCAACTTCGGCGAAGAAAGTACGGCTAGCACGGCTCGTCCATACTTCCAACAAAGCGATTACCGTAGAAGGCAAATGATCTCCGCCTGATGCCTGCTCAAGAAAGCTTTGAATGGAGGCTCTTGATCTTCCTTGCTCCAGCGCCCTTGTAATTGATGCTGCTTCAAGACGGTAAACAGAAACCTGCTCATCTGATTTGCGTTCAGCTATCAGCTCCAGCTCCCACCTTATCCAGAAGGGACATTCTGGCTGTACAATCAATTCCCCATTCGGTTGAACGGAAACCACTGCATCCATATCCTTCACCTGCACCGGTGGCACTTTACGTAAAGGAGCAGCTGCTTTCCATCTGAAAAAAAACTCATTGTCCGCTGCTTGCTGACAATCTACCAGCTCCATCCAGCCTAGATTATGCCATAAACCAAACCAGCTTGGCCTTGGTTGATTTCGATTTATGTTTTGCTCCGGGCCTATATCAGCAACGATCCGATTCTCATGAAGCCACGTATCCACACACTGATTAGAATACCATTCACCTGCTTGAAGGCTCGTCAACGAGGCAGCCAAATGGGCGTTTCCACCTGCGGCTGGAAGCAGCATCGCCAAGCACCAATTCATTAATTGATATTCTCTCACAGCCTCATCAAGCATAAGCCATTTTCTAAGCTGGTCATCATTCCATTTCATTGCCCCATTCACTGCTGTTAACAGCCCAAACGCAAAACCCGCTTCCAAAATGAAGGCAACCTGTACAGGATAAATATCAGAGTAGGACCATTTCAGATCAAATGATTTAAGCCAGCACTCCTCCAAATCTGCAGCCTGCAGCAGCTTAGCAATCGTCTTTTTGGGAAGCGTGCCGTTTGTCGTAAGAGATAAGCCGCTTCGCCCCAATAACGAAAAGGCACTGAGCAGCTGTCTGCCAAGCGGCCTGCAATGAGGTCGCATGACACCATTCATTAGTCTTTCCCTCTGATGCTCAGTCAGCACCACAGCTTTGTATGGGAATAACATCCTCTGCCACACAGCGAAACATTCTACAGGCATAAAATACAGACTCTCTCCCCATACTTTATGTACCGTGAATAATACGCCCCATTCCTCAAGCTCTGCCAATGCGAGCTGACATTCCGCCCCTGAGAGGCTTGTGCTGTTCCGAAGAACTTTAAGGAGCCGTTCTCCGTCTGCGGGAGCAGCTGCAAAATAACGCAGCATTTCCGTCAATACTTCGGCTGCATACGGCGAGAGCATAGATACAGCTTCGCGGATTGTCTCATCGTCCACCGCTGCTTCTTCCCATGACAGGCCTCTTTGACCGGCTTTCTGCCATAGCAGTCCCTGCATCATATGATCCAAGCGCTCAGCAGATAACTTGCCTAGCAGCTGTTTCATTTTCATAGAGCAGCAGCCTCCTCAAGCTTGTCCTCATCATGCGGCAAGCTAAGTCTCTCGTAGTGATACCCTTGCTCCAGCATAAAAAGCTGTCTTTTCATCGCAAATTCCGTTTCCTTCGTCTGATCCGTTACAATGGTATAAAACCATGCGCAATTGTTAATCGCTTTTGGCCGCAGCAATCTCCCAATCCGCTGCGCTTCCTCTTGCCGTGAGCCAAAGCTGCCGGATAATTGAATGGCTACGGATGCATCAGGCAAATCCACTGCAAAATTAGCTACCTTGGATACGATTAACACTGATATGTCGCCTGCTTTAAAGCTGTCATAAAGCATTTGTCTCTCGAGCTGCGGCACCTCTCCCGTCAGCAAGGGAGCGCCAATAACTGCGGACAGCTCATGCAGCTGGTGCAAATACTGGCCAATAATTAAAGTCGGTTTGCCTGCATGCTCCCGCAATAGCTGCTCTACAACTTTGATTTTTGCAGGATTTTCCGCAGCCAATCTGAGCTTAGAACGCGCAGAGGCCTGTGCATACAAAGCCGCTTTACTTATATGCAGTGGAACCCTAATCTCTGTGCAAGCTACTGCCGCTATATGCTCGCCAGCCTCGGCTGTCTTCCATTGCATGTCGAACTGCTTCGGACCTATTAATGAATATACATCCTCAGCACAGCCATCCTCACGTACGAGTGTCGCGGTTAAGCCAAGCCGTCTTGTCGCTTGTATATCTGCAGTCATCCGGAAGACTGGAGCTGGCAGCAAATGCACCTCATCGTAAATAATTAGCCCCCAATCCCGTTCGGAGAACAGCTTCATATGGGTAAAAGGAGACTCCTTGGATTTGCGATGCGTCAAAATATTGTAAGTTGCTATCGTAACAGGGCGTACCTGCTTCAATGTGCCGCAATATTGACCAACATCCGCATCCAACAGCGACGTTTTATCCAGCAGCTCGTCTTTCCATTGTTTTACGGAGGTAGAATTAGAGGTAAGTATAAGTGTTGCTCTACCCAAACGAGCCAATGCGGCTATGCCCACAATGGTTTTACCCGCTCCGCAAGGCAATACGATTACGCCGCTCCCGCCTTCCACTTTGCCTTCCTTATAAAAAAGCTCGACAGCAGCCTGCTGATAGTCCCTTAAATCAAACAAACGATTTCGCAGCGTATGCTTCCTCAGCTCTACCGGTAGCTCCTCGCCCACATGATAGCCTGCTAGATCAATGACAGGATATCCAAGTCGTGTCAGCTCCTGCTTCAAGGCGCCTCTGCAGCCTTCATCAAGCTCCCAAGCGGCATTAAGCCGTGCTTTTACCCAGCTTGTTATTGACGATTGTTCCGAAAGCTCATCCAAAATAGCTTGTTCTCCGTGCAGCATCAGTTTGTTCGATTCCGTAGATAACCAAAGCTTGCCATATCTGCTCATCAGTTTGCGAATCATTACCTCCGCTTGAAATGGCAGCTCGTATCTGCTGTATTCTGTTAGCCAACCTATGATTTCTTCGCCAGTAATCCCAGCTGCTGCTGCATTCCAGAGAGTCAAAGGTGTCATTCGATAAGTATGGATCGCTCCAGCTCTTCTAATTGCATCCATGAAGAGAACGAGCTTATCTCTAGCTTGCTGTGCATGTGGCTTGCGTTCATCAAGCAGAACCATTAAGTCTGATTGCACAATTAATGGCTGATCGTTTGGATGCTGCATCATTCTCCTCCTTCAAAAATTCATCAAAACGGCCTCTCAAAAAAACAGCCTAGATCTTGCTCTTCCTCACAGTATGAAGAAATTAACACCATTTTATGCTTTAAGTATCTGGACAACTGCGCGATTTTTATGTTCAAGATGTGTTATAGTAATAAGAAGATTGTATATAAACTGCAAATTGGGGTGGAGGTACCGCATCTATGAAAAGAATTATAATCATTCTCCTCATGCTCATTTGCATGCCGCTTGCCGGCTGTACGGCCATTTCCGAGCTTTCTTCGAACGTTATACAAACCAACCAATGGTATCAGGTAGCTGGCTTTATAGATGGTGATACTTTCAAAATCAAAACAGGTTCTAGTGAAACGACGATTCGACTACTTTATGTAGATACGCCGGAGACCAAGAAACAAGATAGTCCAGCCGATCCATTCGGACCCGAAGCTGCTGCCTTCACTGAGACGCTTCTGACAGAGTCGCAAGAGGTTAGGCTTACTTTCGATAAGGAGCTTAAAGATCGCTACGATCGTACGCTTGCAATCGTGGAGCTGAAGGATGGACGGATATTAAACGAGGCGCTTATCGAGGAAGGTCTTGCGAAGGTACTCATCATAGAGCCTAACGTCAAGATGGAAAACGCATACAAGCAGCTGGAGCAGCAAGCTGAACAAGCTAAGCAAGGTTTATGGAGCAATGACGCCGAAATTAATCACACAAGTTTCCCTGTAAAAAAAGCGGCGCGAAGCGGCATTACGATTGAGGTGGACAAACAAGCCGAGCTTGTCACCATAACGAATACGACGGATGATGCCATTCAAATGAAAGGCTGGAAGCTGGTTAGCGTTCGAGGCAATCAAACCTATCCGTTTGGCCAATATGTCCTGAATGCACAGAAAAGAGTAGTCATTTCCTCAGCAGACGAGGTGCGTTCATCAGATGATGACCTGCTCCTTTGGGGAGCAACAAATATTTGGAACAACAAAGAATCGGACCCTGCGGAGCTCTATAATGAATACAATGAATTAGTAGCCGTATGGGAAGACTAATAACAAATAAGGCTGTCCAAGTGAACTGCACCCCGTCAAGT